>JAFZRT010000015.1 GCA_017619735.1 Clostridia bacterium | reverse complement strand
GAAGGAGCTCGGCATGACCGAGGGCTTCGACGTCGGTCTTGAGATGTCCGGCTCAGGCATTGCCCTCAACCAGATGATCTCCGCCATGAGGAACGCCGGTAAGGTCGCCCTCCTCGGCAGTGCCAAGCCCGGCACCTCCGTCGACTGGAACGAGGTCATATTCAAGGGCCTCACCCTGATGCAGGTACCCGTTCCCGAGGTACACCACGGTGAAGTGCTTATCAAGGTGCATAAGACCGCTATCTGCGGCACCGACGTTCACATCTACAACTGGGATCCCTGGAGCCAGGCTCACGTCAAGCCCCCTGTGACGATCGGCCACGAATACGTCGGCGAGATCGCCGCGCTCGGCGAGGGCGTTGAAGGCTATGAGATCGGTCAGCTCGTCTCCGTCGAGGGCCACATCACCTGCGGCCTCTGCCGCAACTGCCGCAGCGGCAAGAGCCATCTGTGCGCCAAGACGGAAGGCGTCGGCGTTCAGAGGAACGGCGCTTTTGCCGAGTATATCTGCATCCCCGCGCGCAACGTGATCCCCATTACCTGGGACATCCCGGAGGATATCATCTCCTTCTTCGACGCGTACGGCAACGCGACGCATACCGCGCTCATGTTCGACGTGATCGGTGAGGACGTGCTCATCACCGGCGCCGGCCCGATCGGCATGATGGCCGCCGGTATCTGCCGTCAGAACGGCGCGCGCAAGGTCGTCGTCACCGACATCAACGACTACCGCCTCGGCATGGCGAAGAAGATGGGCGCGACGAGGGTCGTCAACACCACCAAGGAGAACCTTGAGGACGTCATGAAGGAGCTCGGCATGACCGAGGGCTTCGACGTCGGTCTTGAGATGTCCGGCTCAGGCATTGCCCTCAACCAGATGATCTCCGCCATGAGGAACGCCGGTAAGGTCGCCCTCCTCGGCATTGCCAAGCCCGGCACCTCCGTCGACTGGAACGAGGTCATATTCAAGGGCCTCACGCTGCAGGGCATCTACGGCCGCCAGATGTTCGAGACCTGGTACAAGATGGGCGCCATGGCGGAGGCGGGCCTCGACCTGACCCCGATGGTGACCCACCGCTTCAACTACCGCGATTTCGAAAAGGGCTTCGAGGCCATGAACAGCGGTATGAGCGGCAAGGTCGTGCTCGACTGGACCAAGTAATCAAAAATCCATTCATAATAAAGGAGTTCCGATCATGAAACAGGCTTACAACATCTTCCGCAGCGAGCTCGACGCCATCCGCGAGGCCGGAACCTGGCGCGAGGAGCGCATCATCACCACCGAGCAGCGCGCAAGGATCGACACCACGAAGGCGAAATGCGTCCTCAACATGTGCGCGAACAACTATCTCGGCCTTGCCAACAACCCCGAGATAATCGCCGCCGCGAAGGCCAGCTATGAAAAGTGGGGCTACGGCCTTTCCTCCGTACGCTTCATCTGCGGCACGCAGCAGATCCACAAGGAGCTGGAGCGCAAGCTCGCCGACTTCCTCGAGATGGACGACTGCATACTTTACACCTCCTGCTTCGACGCCAACGGCGGCCTCTTCGAGACCATTCTCGGGCCGGAAGACGCCATCATCTCCGATGAGCTCAACCATGCCTCCATAATCGACGGCGTCCGCCTCTGCAAGGCCAAGAGGTTCCGCTATAAGAACAACAACATGGACGATCTCCGCGCTCAGCTGGAGGCCGCCAAGGACTGCCGCATAAAGCTCATCGCTACCGACGGCGTATTCTCCATGGACGGCATCATCGCCAACCTTCCCGCCATCTGCGACCTCGCCGATGAGTACGACGCCCTCGTTATGGTCGACGACAGCCACGCGGTCGGCTTCATGGGCGAGCACGGCAAGGGCACTCACGAGGCCTGCGGCGTAATGGGCCGCGTCGACATCATCACCGGCACCCTCGGCAAGGCCATGGGCGGCGCGTCCGGCGGCTACACCTGCGCCCGTCAGGAGATCGTCGACATGCTCCGTCAGAAGAGCCGTCCCTATCTCTTCTCCAACACGTTGGCTCCCGCCATCTGCGCGGCGTCCATAAAGGTCATCGACATGCTGAACGAGTCCACCGCTCTCCGCGACAAGGTGCATGAGAACACCAAGTACTTCCGCGAGCAGCTCGGCAAGATCGGCTTCGACGTGATCGAGAGCACCCACCCGATCGTGCCCGTAATGCTGTACGATCCGAAGATCGCGCAGGAGTTCGCGCGCCGCATGCTCGATAAGGGCGTTTACGTGGTCGGCTTCTGCTATCCCGTCGTTCCCAAGGGCAAGGACAGGATCAGGACGCAGGTCTCCGCGGGCCACACCAAGGAGGACCTCGACTTCGCGGTCAAGTGCTTCAAGGAAGTCAAGGAAGAAATGGGCATCTGAATAAAGGCATAAAGCGACGGGCTGCGGAAGCGGCCCGTCTTTCTTTCGGAAGGGCGATAATATATTTTGCTCCGGCGGCTGTAATCACGCCAAACTGTGCTATAATGGTACAACTATAATTCCGAAAAGGAGGGTTCCGAAATGGACAAAAAGATCATTTTGAGCGGCATCAAGCCCACGGGTATCCCCACGCTTGGCAATTACATAGGGGCTCTCCGCAACTGGAACCTCATGCAGAAGGACGGCAACTACTGCTATTACATGGTGGCCGATCTGCATGCGCTCACCGTCAGGAACGATCCCGACGAGCTCAGGCAGCAGACCCGCTCCATGGCGGCGCTGCTCATCGCCTGCGGCATAGACCCCGACAGGAGCCCGCTCTTCATACAGAGCCACGTGCATCAGCACGCGGAGCTGTCGTGGCTGCTCGGCTGCGTGACCTATATGGGCGAGCTCAACCGCATGACCCAGTTCAAGGACAAATCCGCGAAGCACGCCGACAACATCAACGCCGGCCTTTACACGTACCCCGTGCTCATGGCTTCCGACATACTCATCTACGGCGCGCATCAGGTGCCCGTCGGCGACGATCAGAAGCAGCACGTCGAGCTTGCCCGCAACATCGCGATCAGGTTCAACAACGCCTTCGGCGATACTTTCGTCGTGCCCGAGCCCGTTATGCCCAAGTTCGGCGCCCGCATAATGGGCCTGCAGGATCCCGAGCATAAGATGAGCAAGACCGACACCAACCCCAACGGCTATATCTCCATGCTCGACGATCCGGCCGTCATCACCAAGAAGTTCAAGAAGGCCGTCACCGACTGCGAGCCCGTTATAGCTTATGCGGAGGGCCGCTACGGCTGCAACAATCTCCTTACGATCTTCTGCGCGTGCACCGGCAAGACCATGGACGAAGCGGTGAAGGATTTCGAGGGCTGCGGCTACGGCAGGCTGAAGGCCGCCGTTGCGGAGGCCGTAATAGCGGAGCTGGAGCCCGTACAGAGCGAGTACCGCCGCATTATGGACGACAGAGAGTATCTGGACGGCGTCCTGAAGAAGGGCGCGGAGCAGGCCGCCGAAAAGGCGCAGCAGACTCTGGATCTCGCTTTCAGCCGCGTTGGCATAAGGTAAAAGAACAAAACGAAACGATCCTACCCGGATTTGGGGAGGATCGTTTTTATGCGTTCATATCTTGTAGATCTCGTCCGCCTCGGGCGGGTCGACTATGCGGCCTGCCTCGTCCCGAACAAATCGGGATCCGGCGTTTGCCCTGCCTATCACCGCGGCGTCTACGCCGAGCTTTTTAAGCCCTCTCACGAGCTTTTTGCCGTCCTCTGCGGCGATCAGCATGGAGCCGGAGGATATGAGCTTGTAAACGTCGATGCCGTAATGGGAGCAGAGCTTTCCCGTCACGGGATGAACGGGTATGCTGCTCCTGACAAAATCAATGCCGCAGCCGGAAGCGGTGCTCATCTCCCACAGCGCGCCGAGGACTCCGCCCTCGGTCACATCGTGCATTGCGTGCGCGCCGTTTCGGGCGGCGTAAAGCCCCTCCTTCACGACGTTCGTGAGCGAGACGAACGAGCGCACCTCGGCTCTCTCCTCGTCGGAGAGGAGCTGCGCGTCCTCCGGGAGTTTGTCCGCGAGTATCAGCGCGCCCTCAAGGCCCGCGTGCTTCGTCAGTATTATGTCGTCGCCGTCCTTCATGCCCTTGGGCGTGATGAGCTCAGGCCCGACGGGCTGCGCGATAACTGTCGCGCAGGTCACGATCCTCGTGACGGCGGGGGTTATCTCGGTATGCCCGCCTATTATGTCGACGTTCGCCGCGGCGGCGGCTTCGGTGAGCTCGTCGGCAAGCGCGTCGATCTCCTCCTCCGTGACGGAGGGCGGGAGCAGGAAGGTCACCATGAGGCCGATCGGCTCCGCGCCGGAGGCGGCCGCGTCGTTGCAGGAGACGTTGACCGTCAGCCGGCCAATGCCCGTTTCCGCCGCCGTTATCGGGTCACAGGAGAGCACGGCGAGACCGCGCTCCAAAGCGACCGCCGTGCAGTCGACGCCGACGGAAGGAGCGCAGACGACCTCGCTCCTTGTGTGCCGGAACTTCGATAGTATCAGTCTGTCAAGCTGTTCGTTTGTGAGTTTACCGATCCTCATATCGCATCATTTCCCGATCATGCCGAAGAATTCGCTTTCCGTAAGCACCGGTACGCCCAGCTCGCGCGCCTTGTCGAGCTTGGAGCCGGCGTTCTCTCCGCAGACGACGTAATCCGTCCTGCGGCTCACGCTGCCGGCCGCCTTGCCGCCGAGCTCCTCGATGAGCGCTTCGATCGAGTGACGGTCCATGCGGGAAAGCATGCCGGTGACGACGAGCGTCTTTCCCTCGAGCAGGGCGGGGGAGGCGCTCTTTTTCACCTCGCGCGGGCGGACGCCGAGCGCGAGGAGCTTATCGATCTGCGCGGAAAGCGACTCGTCGTTCAAAAAGTCGATTATGCTGTCGGCGACTATCTCGCCAACGTCTCGTATCGCCACGAGCTCATCTCGCCTGGCGTTCCTGAACGCCTCGAGCGTGCCGAACACAGCGGCGATATCGCGCGCGGTCTTTATGCCGACGTTGGGTATCCCGAGCGCGAATATGAACGATGCGAGATCGCAGTCCTTGCTCTTTTCGATGGCGGACAGTATGTTCGCAACGCGTTTGTCGCCGAACCCGGCGAGCCCGTGGAAGCTGCTCTCGGTGAGCTCGTAGAGCTCGGGGATATTGCGCAGCCCCGTCTCGTTGATTAGGAGCTGTGCGGTCTTTTCGGAAAAGCCCTCGATATCCATCGCATCGCGGGACGCGAAGTGTGCAAGACGCGCCGTGATCTGCGGCGTGCAGGAGAGCGAATTCGTGCAGAATATGTGCGCGCCGCGCTGCTCCGTATGCGCCCCGCAGTAAGGACAGTGCGCCGGCGGGAACACGGGATGCTCGGGCTCGCCCTCGTCGGCGCTCGAGAGTATCTCGGGTATCACGTCGTTCGAACGCCTAATGAACACGCGCGAGCCGATACCGACGCGCTTTCGCTTGATGTCGTCGTAGTTGTTGAGCGTCGCCTTCCTGACGGTGGCACCCATGAGCTCGACCGGCTCGACGTGCGCGAGCGGCGTGAGCTTGCCCGTGCGGCCGACCTCCCATGTGATGTCCTCGATAACGGTCGTCTGCTCCTGCGCGGCGAATTTGAAGGCGATCGCCCCGCGGGGGAAGCGGTCGGTGTAGCCGAGCTTTTCCGCAAGCTCCATGTCGTTGAGCTTGACGACCATGCCGTCGATATCGTAATCCAGTGTAAAGCGGCGCTCCTCGGCGGCGGTTATCTCGCCGAGCACGCTTTCGATATCGCCTACGAAGCCGAAATCGTTAACGGGGAAGCCGTTTTCGCGAAGGAATGCGAGCATCTCCGTCTGATAACGGAAGCTGCGCCCCTCGATATAGCCCACGTCGTACGCGGTGAAATCGAGCCTGCGGGATGCGGTGACCTTGGGATCGAGGTTCCTTATCGCGCCGGCCGCCGCGTTGCGCGGGTTCTTGAGCTGTTCGGAAGAAGTCTCGTTCAGCTCGTTGAGAACGGACACGCGCATGTAGCATTCGCCGCGCACCTCGAACTTGCCCTTGTAGGGTATGGTGAGCGGGATGCTCCTTATCGTTTTCGCCTGCGCGGTGATGCCCTCGCCCGTAATGCCGTTGCCGCGCGTTGCGGCGTAGACGAGCTCGCCTTTGTCGTAGGTCAGGTTGATAGTCAGTCCGTCGAACTTGTATTCAAGTATGAAGCGCTGATCCTCGCCGCATTTCGCCGCCCATTCGCGAAGATCGGGAAATGTCTTGACCTTGTCGAGACTCCAGAGGCGGCGGATGTGTTCATGCTCCTCGAAAACCTTAAGCGGGCTGCCGCCGACCCTGTGCGTGGGCGAATCGGGCAGCACGGTGCCCGTCTCCGCCTCAAGAGCGGCGAGCTCGTCGAAAAGGGCGTCGTATTCCGCGTCGCTCGCGGGGGAGGCGTCCTGCTCGTAGTATGCCTTGGCGAGCCTGTTCAGCGTTTCCGCAAGCTCTCTCATTCGCTTGACCTTATCCATCATTCATCCTCCGATCTCATGGAGACGTATGCGGCGGCGAGCCGCTTGACTCCCACCTTTTCGAAATCTACCGTAATGGTCTGCGTATTTCCGGTTCCCGATACGTCCGTCACGACGCCTCTGCCGAACTTGTCGTGCACGACGCGCTGCATCTTTCTGTATGCGGAGCCCACGAGCACCTTGCCGCCCGCAGACGGGGCGGGTGAGGGAGCGGCGCCGAATCCGCCGTAGGAGGGCGAAGCCGGCTTCGTCTGCGCGGGCGCGGCGGGCCGCGGCTTTATGTAGGTGGCCCTCGGCTCGCTCCGGTGCTGAGCGGGATGACCCGCGCTCCTGCCGAACGAGCCGGGCATTCGCATCCCGGTCATGCCGTCGTCCTCGACCAATTCCATCTCCGTCAGGAATCGGGAGGGCTGGTTCATCATCCTTTCGCCGTACAGCATGCGTGAACGGCAGTTGAGAAGGTAGAGCTTCTGCTTCGCACGGGTGACGCCGACGTAGCAGAGGCGGCGCTCCTCCTCAAGGCGGCCCTCCTCCTCGCGCGAGCGGGAAGAGGGGAATATGTTTTCCTCCATGCCGGGCATGAAAACGACAGGGAACTCCAGTCCCTTCGCACAGTGCATGGTCATGAGCTTCACGGTGCCGTCCTCCTCGGAGATATCGTCGGAGGAGGAGAGCAGCGCGGCGTTCTCCAGGAAGGACTGGAGCATGTCTGCGTCGGAGCCCGCGTTCTCGATCATATGCTCGCGCATGGCGCCGATCAGTTCCTCGATATTCTCGACGCGGGTCTCCAAAAGCCCGTCCTGCTGCTCGGCAAGGTATTCCATATAGCCGGTGCGCTCTATCACGAATTCGCACAGCTCGTCGAGCGGCTTCTCACGACGCACGGCGAATATGTCCGCCATGAGCTCGACAAACGGGCGCAGTTTCGCGGCGGCCCTTTGGGGGATGGAGCCCTCCATTGTCGAGGCGTTGAAAAGCGAAACGTCCATCGTCCCGGCGAATGACGCGAGCTCCGATATTGTAGCCGCGCCGATATTACGCTTCGGCACGTTGACTATCCTTCGGAAGGCCACGTCGTCGTTGGCATTGGCGGCGAGGCGCAGGTAGGCCAGTATGTCCTTGACCTCCTTGTATTCGTAGAACCGCGTGCCGCCGATGAGCGATACGGGTATGCGGAAGCTCTGCTGGAGAGTGGTCTCTATCACGCGGCTCTGCGCGTGCGTGCGGTAGAGCACGACGTAATCGTTGTAGCTGCGGCCGCGCCTGTGCCCCTGCGCGATGATGTTCGCGATGAAGTACGCCTCCTCACGCTCGTTGTCGCAGGTGATGAGCTCGACCGGCTCGCCGCTCTTCCTTTCGGTCCAGAGCGATTTTGCCTTGCGGCCCTTGTTGTTGCCTATCACAAGGTTCGCTTTATCGAGAATGGGCTTTGTGGAGCGGTAGTTCTGCTCCAGTCTGACGACCTTCGCCCCGGGGAAATCCTTTTCGAAATCCAGTATGTTGCGGATGTCGGCTCCGCGCCAGCCGTATATCGACTGGTCGTCGTCGCCAACGACGCATATGTTCCTGCTCTCCTCTGTGAGCAGGCGGACGATGCCGTACTGTATGAGGTTGGTGTCCTGATACTCGTCGACGAGCACGTAGCGGAAGCGGCGGCGGTATTTTTCGAGCACCTCGGGACAGCTCTCGAAGAGCTTCACCGTCAGCGTCAGCAGATCGTCGAAATCGACCGCGTTGGCAGCCGTGAGGCGGCGCTGATACTCGCGGTAGATCTCCACGACCCGGCCGGATACGTCTCCGACCTCGGAAAGGTAGCGCTCCGGGCTTTCGGAGCTGTTCTTGGCCTCGCTGATGAGCGATCTCACGTAGCCCTTCGGCACGCGCTTTTCATCGACGCCGAGCTTTTTCAGTATGTCGGAAATGACGGTGTTCTGGTCGCCGTCGTCGTAAATCGTGAACTGGCTCGTATAAACGCCGAGAGCGTCGATATCGAACCTCAGCACCTTCGCGCAGAAGGAGTGGAACGTCGTCACCCACATATCCTTCGCGTCGACGCCGGTGAGCTTTTCCGTGCGCTCCCGCATCTCGGTCGCCGCCTTGTTGGTGAAGGTGAGCGCAAGTATCTGCCACGGTCTTACGCCGTGGTTTTCGATAAGATTCGCTATCCTGTATGTCAGCACGCGGGTCTTGCCGCTGCCGGCCCCCGCAAGCACGAGAAGGGGACCGTCGGTCGATTCGACGGCCTCCCTCTGCGGCGGGTTCAATGTTGAAAGGTCTAACATTCTCAAAGTTCCGAGACGGCCTTTTCAAGCCGCTCGAGGGCGGATACGAGTTCTTTTTCGGGCAGCGCGAGGTTCCATCTGCGGAATCCGTTCCCCGCCTCGCCGAACATGAAGCCGTCGTTGTCGGCAATCAGCGCCTTGTTGATCATGAAGTCGTTGAGCGCCTCGTGATCCATGCCGAGCGCGCGCATGTCGATCCATGCGAGGTAGGTGCCTTCGGCGCGGGTGACCTTCATCATGGGGAGACGCTCCTCAATGAAGCCGTAAAGCAGCCCGAAATTGGAGTTCACGACGCCGATGAGCTCGTCGAGCCAGTCCGCGCAGTCGTTATACGCGGCGATGGTCGCGAATCTCGCGATATAGGGCACGCAGCCGCAGCCGTCCCTGTGCGCCTGCTCGGAAAACGCCTTATGCAGTTCTCCGTTGGGGACGAATATGTTGGAGCAGGACAGCCCCGCAAGGTTGAACGTCTTGGATATCGCGGTGCAGACGATGCAATTGTCGGCGGCGCCGGGCACCGAGGCGAAAACGGTATGCTTTGCGCCGGGCATTATGAGGTCGTTGTGGATCTCGTCGCTGACGACGAGCACGCCGTTTTCCCTGCATATGGCGGCGAGGCGCGAAAGCTCGTCCTCGCTCCAAACGCGGCCGATGGGATTATGCGGGCTGCACAGGAGCATGAGCTTGATGTTTTCGTCCGCGGCCTTGCGCTCGATATCGTCGAAGTCCATATAATAGCGGCCGTCCCGCACGCAGAGCGGGCTCTCGACGAGGGACCTCCCGTTGTCCCTTACCGCTCCGTAGAAGGGGTGGTAGACGGGGGTGCAGATGAGCACGCCGTCGCCGGGCTTCGTGAAAGCGCGTACGGCGATGCCCAGCGCCTGCACTATGCCGTTCGTAACGACGTACCAGTCATCCTCGACGTCCCAGCCGTGGCGCGTCTTCTGCCAGTGTTTGACGGCGTCGAGATACTCTCCCTGCGGGCCTGTGTAGCCGTAACAGCCGTGGCGCGCGGCCTTTATCACGGCCTCGTTCACGGCGGGAGGAGCGGAAAACTCCATGTCGGCTACCGTCATTGGGACAATGCCCGAGCGCTTTAAGTGCTCGGGCATGATGTCATACTTGAATGCGCCGGTGTTCGACCGGTCTATTTTTGTAGTGAAATCGTATTCCATCAGTAATTGTAACCCCTGTCGAAGGCCATGAGGTTGACGTCGAGGAACTTGGGCTTTACGCAGGCGGTGATGGCCTTTTTCCACTCCTCCTCGGAGAAGGGGAGGGACTTTGCGAGAACGCCCATAAGGACGACGTTGGCCGCCTTGTAGGTGCCGCACTCGTGCGCAATCTCGACGGCGTTGAGCTCGACGGTCTTGACGGCGTCCCTGGTGCGCTCAAGGCAGTTCGCGGGATACTGGGCTGCGCCGGTGATGACGGGCATGGGCAGTATCTCCTGCGTGTTGATGATCATGGTGCCTTCCTTCTTCATGTAGGGAAGGGCGCGGACGGCTTCGAGGTTTTCGAAGGCCAGTACGACGTCCGCCTGCCCCTGCTCGACTATGGAGGAGTAGATGGGCTGATCGTTGGAGATGCGGACGTAGGTCACGACGCTGCCGCCGCGCTGGCTCATGCCGTGGACTTCGCTGACGCGGACGTCATAACCGTTGTTCATCGCAAGAACGCCGAGTATCTTGCTGGCGAGAAGGGTACCCTGACCGCCGACGCCTACTATAACGATATTGAACATAATAGTACCTCCAATTCTTATTCCGCAGCCTTAAGAGCGCCGAAATGGCAGAGCTGTGTGCACATGCCGCAGCCGACGCACTGGGTGGGATCGATCCTGACGCCGGTCTCGGTCTTGATGATCGCGGGGCAGCCGACCTTGAGACACATGCCGCAGCCGACGCACTTGTCGGGATCGTTGACGACGGGCTTGTTGGTCTGCTTGATGATGAGTGCGCAGGGGCGGCGGCTGATGACGACGGAGAGACCGTCGCGCGCGACCTCTTCCTTGATGACCTTCTCGGTCTCCTTGAGGTCGAACGGATCGACTATGCGGACGGAAGCGACGCCCATCGCCTCACAGAGCTTGACGATGTCGAGCGCGGTGGTGGGATCGCCGTGGATGTCCTTGCCGTTGGCGGGGTTGTTCTGATGGCCGGTCATGCCGGTAATGGAGTTATCCGCGATTATGACGGTGCCGACGGAGCGGTTGTAGGCCATGTTGAGGAGGCCGGTCATGCCGCTGTGGCAGAAGGTCGAATCGCCGAGCACGGCGACGGTGCGCTTGGCCTGCTCTGCGCCGCGGGCCTTCTCCATGCCGTGCGCCATACCGATCGAAGCGCCCATGCAGACGCAGGTATCGACGCCGGAGAGGGGAGGCAGAGCGCCCAGAGTGTAGCAGCCGATGTCGGAGCATACCGTCAGCTTGAGCTTGCCCAGAACGTAGTAGAGGCCGCGGTGCGGGCAGCCGGGGCAGAGCACGGGAGGACGGTTGGGGATGTCGGTGGTGTTCATGGGACCGACGGGCTCGGCGTCCATGAACTTCTCCTCGATCTTGTGCATGAACAGCTCGCCCTGTACGCCGGTCTTGTCCTTACCGGAGCAGGGGATGCCCCACGCCTTGATGGTGTCCTCGTAGAAGGGCTCCATGTCTTCGATGACGTAAAGGGTCTCGACGCCCGCGGCGAACTCCTCGATGAGCTTGCGGGGCATGGGGTAGGCGAGGCCGAGCTTCAAAACGGAAGCGTTGGGCATTGCCTCCTTGACGTAGTTGTAAGCCGCGCCGCTGGTGACGACGCCGACCTTGCGGTCCGCCCACTCGATGCGGTTGACGGACAGGGTGTTGGCGTCTTCGCCTAGCCTCAGCTCGCGCGCCTCGACGACCTTATGGCGGCCGATCATGTTGGCGGGCATGGAGACGTACTTTTTGATATCCTTCTTATACTCCTTGAGCTCGGGGAGCACCCTTTCGCCGACCTCGACAAGGGTGCGGGCATGGGCGATACGGGTGGTGAGCCTTACGATGACGGGAGTATCGTATTCCTCGCTGATCTCGTAAGCGAGCTTCATGAAATCCTTGCATTCCTGGCTGTTGGAGGGATCAAGGCAGGGAGCGTGCGAAGCACGGGCCAGAAGCCTCGTATCCTGCTCGTTCTGAGAGGAGTGCATGCCGGGATCGTCGGCGACGATCACGACCATGCCGGCGTTGACGCCGGTATAGGTGGCAGTGAAGAACGGGTCGGCCGCAACGTTAAGGCCGACGTGCTTCATGCAGGCCATGCTGCGCGCGCCGCTGACGGCCGCGCCGAGAGCGACCTCGACGGCCACTTTCTCGTTAGGCGCCCACTCGGAGTAGATCTCCTTATAGTTTGCGATGTTCTCGTTGATCTCCGTGCTGGGGGTTCCGGGGTAAGCGCTGGATACGCGAACGCCCGCTTCCCAAGCGCCTCTGGCAATAGCTTCATTGCCGAGCATAAGCTGTTTCAAAACCTTTTACCTCCTTGTATGTGTTAACAGTTGGTGCAACTGCTTTCAGTCTCTTTAATTATAATGTAAAAACGGCCGTAAATACAGTATATTCACTAATATATTTGAAGAATAACGCAAATACTTTTTCAAAACGGGCGGATTTTTCCGCCTCGGAGGACAAAATGACATTTTCGGACAGGATCAAGGGAGGCATATTCGCCTTCGACAAGGGGGACGATCGCTTTGAGCTCAACGAAACGGAGAGCGGCGAGCCGCCCGTATTCGGCAAAAGACGGCCGGTCGGGGCGGCGGATACGCGCGCGGACATCCCCGAAAGGATACCGCGTTCCATAGAAAAGCTGCAAAAGGAGCTTGAGCGGCGCTTTTCGTCGGACGTCGATCACGATCTCATCATGAGGCGCTTCCTCATCGCGGGGAGGACGCCCGCGCTCGTCGTGTTCATGAACGGCATGGCGGACGACGCGAAGGTTAACGAATTCCTGCTGCGCCCGCTGATACGCCTCGAGGGAACGGATACAGACCCGAAGGCCCTTCTGAACGGCGCGGTCGAGATCGCGGAGTCCGCGACGGAGCGGGATCTTTCCCTCGCGCTCGACAGCGTGTTGGGCGGCATGACGGCTGTATTCATAGAGGGCCAAAGGGAATGCATACTCTCGGAGACGCGCGGATTCGAAAAGCGCGCCGTGGAGAAGGCCGAGAACGAGCAGGTCGTGCGCGGCCCGAAGGAGGGCTTCACCGAATCGCTCAGGACGAACATCACGCTGATACGCCGCATACTCTGCGTGCCGGATCTCGTCGTCCGTCAGCGTGCTTCGGGCGGGCGCAACAACGTCAAGCTCGCTGTGATATGGCGGCGCGGCGTGACGGACGAACGCCTGCTCGCGGAGGTCGAACGGCGGCTCGACGGGGTCGACCTCGCCGCAGTCACATCGAGCGGCATGCTGGAGCAGATGACGGAGGACTGCCCGCTTTCGCCGATACCGCAGATGCTCTCGACCGAGCGGCCGGACAGGGCTGCGCTCCACGTTATGCGCGGGCGCGTCTGCATAATACTCGACGGCTGCCCGCAGGCGCTGATACTGCCCGTGACATTCTTTACGCTCATGGACAGCCCGGAGGATATCTACATGCGGCGTCCGCTCGGCACGGTGCTGCGCGTCGTACGCTTCACGGGAGCGGTCGTTTCGGTGCTGCTGCCCGGGTATTTCCTTGCTCTGGCGCTGTACCATCAGGGCGTGCTGTCGACGGAGGTGCTCTCGACGGTAATCGCCTCCCGCCGAATGGTGTTCGAGCCGATAGGCGTCGAGATGCTCATACTCCTCCTCATCTTCCAGATGATACGCGAGGCGGGGCAGAGGGTCCCCGGCAGCATAGGTCAGGCGATAGGCATAATAGGCGGCCTCGTAATGGGTCAGGCGGCTGTCACGGCGAACCTCGCAAGCTCTGTGGTGCTTATCATTGTCGCGGCGTCCGGTCTCGGCAATTTCTGCGTGCCCGATTATCCGACGCAGATCGCGGCGTCGTATCTGCGGCTCGCGATTGTGATAGCCGCATGGCTCGGCGGGCTGCTCGGCATAGTCGCGGCGGCGCTGCTGGCCGTCGCTCACGCGGCGGGGCTCAAGAGCTTCGGCGTGCCGTTCCTCGCCCCGTTCGCGCCGAGGACGTTCCGCACAAAGCCGCTCGTCCTGCGCGGGCCGCTTTCCGGGCAGGCGGCGGACGACGAGCTCAACACCGCTTATGACCGAAGGATAAGGAGGCGCGAGCAATGAGGATGAACGAGGGCAGGATAGGATGGGCGGAGGGGATATCCGTTTCCGCGCTGACGCTCTTCTCGTGCGGCGTGTTCGCGCTGGATCCGTCGTTCGCATACGAGAACGGGAACCTGACCTACCTGTCGATACCGCTGTCGATGCTCGTGTCGCTGTTGCCGGTGCTGTTCATAGTCGGCTCAATGAAAAAAACGGGCAGCCGCGACCTTGCCTCGCATATGCGGAAAACCATGGGCGGAGTCCTCGCGCCAGCTGCCGCGCTCCCGCTCGTCGCCGCGCTCGTTTACTGCGCCGCGAGGCCGCTCATAAACTTCACGGAGGTCCTGCACCGCCTTGTCTACGACGGCGTATCGTATCCGGCGATACTCTCATTCGTGATCCCCGTCACGGTGTTCATCGCATGGAAGGGCTTCGAGAGCATAGGCCGCCTTGCCGTGATATTCACGGGCTTCATCGCACTGTCCGTTGCCGCCGCGGCGATCTCCGCCGCGCCGAGTTTCGAGACATACCGCCTGTATCCGCTGTACTCCGGCGGCACCGGTTCTTTCGTCTCATTCACCGCGTCTGAAACGCTGATGTTCATCCCGCCGCTCGCCGCGCTCACCGTCTGCGGCAGCGGATTGAACGGCGCCGAAAACGCCGGAAAGACAGCGGCGGTTTCGGCTGCCGCCGCGGCTTTCGCCGCCTGCGCGGTTCAGCTCGCGATAGGCCTCGTCTACCCGTACAGGGTGCTTTCGGGCCTGCTCATGCCGCTCTACCGCATCAATTTCCTGAGCCTTGCCCAAAGCTACGCGCTGCGGCTCGACAAGCTATTCATAATGGTCTGGCTCAACGGCGCCGTGATATCCGCCGCATACTGCATTTACGCCGCTTCGCGCCTCTTCGCGGGGACTTTCGCCATGCGGGACGTGACGCCCGCCGTGGCGGCGCTTTCGGCGGCGCTGCTGTTTACTGTGATGTTCGGCGTGCTGAGGGATTTCGCTTCCGTGAGCCGGGTCGATTCCGCCGTTAAGAAATACGGCTGGCTTGCCGCGGCGGCGCCGGCCGTGCTCGCGATACCGCGCTTTCGCAGAAGGGAGAAAGAGTGAAAAAAGCAATGGGACTGATACTGATAACGGCGGTGCTCCTTTTGAGTCTCGCGGGGTGCCTGTCGCCCGTTTCGCTCGACGCGTACGGGTACGTCATCTCAATAGGCGTCGACAGCGGCGTCGAAAAGAAATACTATTACACGTTCGCCCTTCAGAGGGAGCTTTCGGAGCAGAACACCTCCGGGGAGGGCGGGGCGATCACCCTCGCGTGCGAGGCCGACAGCATATTCGAGGCGGTCGGCGAGATCGAGGGCAATATCCCTTATTCGCTCAATTTCAGCCGCACGGGCTTTATTGTGATGGGCAGAGAGCCGGCTGAAGCGGGAGCTCTCCGCGAGCTCGTCACCACATCCTTCGATACGCTGAAGATACGCACCTCCGCGGTCGTGATAGTCGCGGAGAACGAGGCGTATGAGTTCATCGGCGGGCTTTTCGCGAACAACGACGCTAACATAACAAAGCTGCAGACCGCGCTTATGCTCGACAAGGAGAAGACGGGCATGGATACGCTCATGAGCGTATCCCGTTTGATAGAGGCCTGCTCGGAGGGCAGGTTCGATTACAGCTCCGCGCTGGGCGGCTACGACGGAGAACTCATAACCGACATGGAGCAGAAGAAGGCGGAGAGCGAGGGCGGGGACCCGCTTGAGGACGCGCAGAAGGGCGACAGGGTCGGCGGCCTCAAATCGTTCGTGAACGGCGCGGCGCTGTTCTCCGGCTGGCGCATGACGGGGACGCTCACGAGGGAGGAGACGCTCTGGCTCAACGTCAGTCTGGGCGAGCTGAGGACCGCCGTGGTCGACCTCGTCTACACGGGCGGGGGAGAGGCGGAGGGCACGGCGATATCGGTCGGCATATCGCCCGGCGGACATAAACGAACGGCCTGTTTCACGCCGGACGGCGCTTTCCGCGTCATCGTCGATGTGACGCTCAAGGCGGGCGTCCGTCAGAAGGATGAAAGGATCTCCTCGGAGGAGGCCGATGCGTGGCTCAAAGGCAGCTTCCGCTCGTACTGCGAGGAGCGCCTTAAGGCGGTTTTCCTCATCTGCCGCGGCGCCTCGAGCGACGCGATGCGGTTCGGCACGGAGGCCTCGAAGCTGATGAAGACGCCCGCGGAATGGGAGGCGTTCGCATGGAAGGATCGATATCCCGCCTTCGAGCCGGAGTTTATCGTGACGGTGCTCAACGTCGAAAAATACATAGAGGAGGATATGCAGTAAATGGCGTTCGTCTGGGTCTGCGATATCCTCGCCTTCGTTTACAGCGGTGCGTATCTTGTGCACTGCGCAAGGACGCGGCAGAGGTCGGCGGCGGTCGGCGCGGCGCTGCTCTGCGCCGTGTCTGCGCTCTCGGCGATACTGCTCGCGCTATAATTTATATTCTTTTTCCGTATTGAAAAATATGGCAAAGTGGTATAAGATATACTTGACCAAAAACGGAGGTGTAAAACTATGTTCAAAGAATTCAAAAAGTTTGCTCTCAAGGGCAACGTGATGGACATGGCCATCGGCGTCATCATCGGCGGCGCGTTCGGCGCGATCGTCACATCCCTCGTTAACGACGTGTTCATGCCCCTCATCGGTCTTATCTTCAAGACCACCACCCTCAACGAGAAGTACATCCTTCTTAAGGCCAGCGAGGGCTTTAAGGAGGGCATGACCGCTTCTGAGGCCACCGAGGTCGGCGCGAACATCCTCACCTACGGCAAACTCATCGGCGTCATTATCAACTTCATTCTCATCGCCGTCATCCTCTTCTTCGTCGTGAAGGGCATCAACAAGCTCAAGGAGATCGGCAAGAAGGAAGAGGAGCCCGCAAAGCCCGCCCGCAAGTGCCCGTACTGCAAGTCCGAGATCGCGGACGACGCCACCAGGTGCCCCCACTGCACCTCCGAGCTTCCCCTCATCCCCGAAGCGTAAGCTTCTCCCCGCTTGAGCGGCGCGGCGCCAGCTCCGCCGGCTCATAAAACCGAACAGCCAATCATTATCGCTTTTGAAAAGGAGATTTCTTTATCATGGCCAAAATCCAAATGAAGACCCCCCTCGTAGAGATGGACGGCGACGAAATGACCCGCATCATCTGGGCGATGCTCAAAGAGCATCTGATCCTCCCCTTCGTTGACCTCAAGACCGAGTATTACGATCTCGGCCTCGTCAAGAGGGATGAGACCGACGATCAGATCACGATCGAGGCCGCCAACGCCTGCAAGAAGTACGGCGTTGGCGTCAAGTGCGCCACCATCACCCCGAACGCGCAGCGCATGACGGAGTACAACCTCAAGAAGATGTACAAGAGCCCGAACGGCACTATCCGCGCCATACTCGACGGCACCGTTTTCCGCGCCCCCATCACCATGGACTGCCTGAAGCCCTCCGTAAGGAGCTGGTCTAAGCCCATCACCATCGCCCGTCACGCGTACGGCGATATCTATAAGGATACCGAGTTCCGCGTACCCGGCCCCGGCAAGGCGGAGATCAAGTTCACCGATGCGGAAGGCAACGTCCTCTGCGATGAGACCGTGTTCGATTTCAAGTGCCCCGGCGTCTTCATGGGCATGTACAATAAGGACGATTCCATCGAAAGCTTCGCCCGCGCCTGCTTCCAGTACGCCATCGCCACCAAGCAGGATCTCTGGTTCTCCACGAAGGACACCATCTCCAAGAAGTACGACCACACCTTCAAGGATATCTTCCAGAAGATCTTCGACGAGGAGTACAAGCCCCAGTTCGACGAGCTCGGCATCACCTATTTCTACACCCTCATCGACGATGCTGTCGCCCGCGTCATCCGCTCGAACGGCGGCTTCATCTGGGCTCTCAAGAACTACGACGGCGACGTTATGAGCGACATGGTCGCCACCGCCTTCGGTTCCCTCGCCATGATGACCTCCGTGCTCGTTTCCCCGGACGGCAACTATGAGTACGAAGCCGCTCACGGCACCGTAACGAAGCACTATTACAAGCACATGGCCGGCGAGACCACCTCCACCAACTCCATGGCGACCATATTCGCGTGGAGCGGCGCCCTCAGGAAGAGGGGCGAGAAGGACGGTCTGCCCGAGCTCATGCACTTTGCCGACATGCTCGAAAAGGCCTCCCTCGAGACCATCGAGAGCGGTCATATGACCAAGGACCTCGCGCTGCTCTCCGACATGGAGGACAAGCATATCGAGACCACCGAGGGCTTCATACTCAAGATCAAAGAGAATCTTGAGAAGCTCCTCGCCTGATTGGAGGACGCCCCTTTCGGGGCGGGTTCGACAGAATGAGCATTTATCAGGAATGGCTTGATCTCGCGCAGGATCCCTCCCGCTCGAAGAAGGACAACGACCTCTTCTGGGAACAGTATTTCGAGCAGGAAAAGGAGCTATACCGCGTGCTCCTCTCCGACCACGAGACTACGTATTTCGGCACCTTCGACACCCTTGCGGACGGCTTTGAGTGGGATCATACCCGCTTCATCGGCTTCCTCGACGGCATCAACAGCAGCCTGAATACCGAGCTCGACATCGGCAGCATCGACCACGATACCGAGATCACCCTCGATATCGACTACGAAAAGCTCCTCTTCAACATGTATGAGGCGAAGGCCCCCTGGCTTTACGAGCTCCCCGAATGGGATGAGGTCCTGACAGCCGAAAGGCGCGCCGAGATACTGAAGGAGTGGAAGGCCTCCAAGGTCTTCGTCGCCGAAAAGAAGGTCGGCCCCAACGATCCCTGCCCCTGCGGCAGCGGAAAGAAGTACAAGAAGTGCTGCGGCAGGCTCGCGGACTGAAACGACACAAAAAAGCGGAGGCGGCGCCTCCGCTTTTTGCTTATCGGTTTATACTTCGGCAGTATCCTTTTCACGGCAGCCCTTCCAAACGACAAACGCTGTCAGGCAGATCGCGGCGGCGCACACGAGCAGCACCACTTCGGTCTTCAGAGCGGAAAGCTCGAGCTTCTGCGTGCATACCGCGGTGATAAAATCCATAGCGGCGTGCAGGAGCAGCGCGAGTATGAACAGTGCGGGCTTTTTCCTTTTGACGGAGAACCACACGATGACAGACAGACCGATATGCGCGGCGATAGAGATGATCCGCTCGATAAGGCCGAGCCCGTATGCCCATCCGGGATTCGAGCAGAGCTCGCCGAGCATTTTTTCGACCTGCGGCGCGATCTCCTTAGGCATGTCGGAGAAGACCGCCCCAATGTTGCCGGAGTTGATGAGGAGGGAGAGGACGATGTTGACGCCCATAGTGACGCCGAAAACGAGTATCGCCTCCATGCCGCCGTGACCCGCGCCGTACATGAGCGCGTTCGCGTCGTTGCCCATGCGCTTCTTCAGCAGGACCTTGAACGCGAACAGTCTGCCGAACTCCTCGAAAATGCCCGCCATGAGCCCGCCGTAAGCGGCGTAGAGCCAGACGTTATTCTGCAGCTTTTCGAAGAAGCTCGTCCGCGAGACCGCGTAGTTAATACCGCCCTCGAGTATCAGCGCGAACAGCACGAATACGGCCGCGCCTGCGATGAACGGGACGATATCGGCGTCCTTCTTTTTTCTGAAATAGATGAGCAGCGCAAAGGGTATAAGCAACGCGAGCAGCCCCGCGGCACCCATGCACAGCATGGAAACGGTCGATACGTGATCGGCAGAAACGTTCATAAAGCTTCCTCCAAAAGTGATGCGAAATTGACTTTCAGCTTACTATCCTGTGCTTTTCCCAGTGACTGAACCGGAAATACAGGAACGTCGTCAGACTGCAGAGCAGCCATCCCGCGGGGTACCCGAACACGATACCGAGCATCGGGTTGCCGAGGTAATTCGCCATGATGTACAGGTAGATCTGCCTGAAAACGACGAAGCAGCCGACCATTATGAACATCGGCGCTCTCGAATCGCCGGCGCCGCGCAGAGCCCCGGCGTATATCTGATTTATGCAGCAGAACACGTAGAACGGGCTCATAAGCCGCAGGAACAGCGCGCCGTTTTTGACTATGTTCGGGTTGTCGTTGAAGAACGTGACGAGCGGCTCCGCGAATATCAGCACCGGCGCCATAAGTATCAGCATGCTCCCGATGGAGAGCAGCATCGCGGTACGCACGCCCTTTCTCGCACGGTCGACCTGATTCACGCCGAGGTTCTGACCGACGAATGTGGTGGAGGCGAGGGATATGGACTGCATCGGCAGGAGCAGGAAAGTGTCTATCTTGGAATAGGCCGTCCATCCGCCCATGCAGTCGTCGCCGAAGAAATTGATGTAGCGCTGAACGAATATGTTGGAGAACGACGTTATCGCCATCTGCAGAGCGGCGGGTATGCCGATCTTGAGTATCTTGCCGAGGATATCGAAATGCAGCTTCAGCTCCTTCAGGTTCAGCCGGCAGCAGTTGTCTATGCGGGAGAGGGTGATCAGGATCAGCACGGCGGAAAGCGTCTGCGCGAGCACCGTCGCGAGCGCCACGCCCTCGACGCCCATGCCGAACACGAGCACGAAAACGAGATCGAGCACGGTGTTCGTCACCGCCGACACAGCGAGGAAGTAGAAGGGCCGCAGCGAATCGCCGACCGCGCGGAGTATACCGGAGCCCATGTTGTACATGGTGAGCGACATCATGCCGGAGAAGTAGATCGTCAGATAGCGCGCCGCCGCTTTGTGGATCTCGTCCGACGGCATGCGCATAAAGCCGAGCATGGTCGGCACCATTATAATACCGATGAATGTGAACAGCGCGCCGAGTATCAGCGTCATGCTCACGGCCGTGTGCACGGCGGAGCGGACCTTGTCCTCCTGCTTGGCGCCGTAGTACTGGCTTATCACCACTCCCGCGCCGGTCGAAAGGCCCATGAAGAAACCTATCAGAAGATTGATTATCGGGCCGACGTTACCGACCGCGGAAAAAGCCGAGTCGCTGACGTAATTGCCCACGACCCAAGTGTCCACCGTATTGTATAGCTGCTGAAGAATGTTCCCGAGGAGGAGCGGCACGGCAAAAGTGATGAGCTGAGGGGCTATCTTCCCCTCGGTCATGTCAACGTCCTTCCTCGATAAAAAAGCGCCAATTCTCTTAATAACCGTCGTCAAGATCAAATACCGTCCCATATCGCTGCATTTGTCTATATTTTATACGAGACGGCCCGTCATTTCAATAGACTAATACAAACGGAAAAACATATATTAAAGGCCCCCGCATCTGCGGGGGCCCGTTTCATGCCTTTCGTCAGTCGGCATAGGGGATCTCGGCGTACTCGTCCTGGTTGACGCCGTTGATGAAGATGCCCCAGTCGTCGCCTGTGGTCACCTCGACGTCGATCTCGGCGAGGGTGCCGTCGGAGAGTCTGACGACGGCAAAGCTCTCACCGTCGGTCAGTACGGGCGTGACGGTATCGCCGACGGGGACCGTACGAGTGCCGGTGCGCTGGCCGTTTTCGTCAACGGGGTATACCTCCATCTCCCTGAGAAGGGTGAGCGTGGAGTAATCCTCGCCCTCATATACGGGGTAGGAGTACACGCTGAAGGGGCCGGTGAGGCCTTCGCCGCCCTTTGCGAATACGAAGCCGGAATCGTCGACCGTGAAATACGCGCTCAGATCGTGAGTGCCGAGTATGTCAAAGCGGGTGTAGGTCACGAAGCCCTGCTCGCCGCTGAAGGACGCGGGGATCTCGGGGATCGCCATGTAGTCCTCGAAATTGACGAGGTCGCTGCCGTCCGCCTTCATGCGGATAGCGGCGCAGGTCCAGTCGTCGCTGTCGTAATCATAGGAGAAAACGACGTCGAGCGTGTTGTCATCCTTGTCGCAGTCGAGCACCCAGGCAAACACGTCGTAGCAGTGGGTCATGGAGTACTTAAGGGGCTTGTCGGGAGCGCAGGCCCTGGTAACGGTGATGGTGTAATCGTTATCGTATTCGCCTTCGCGGACGTTGTTTATGACGATGGTGTCGGGAGCGCCGTCAAGGTCGATATCGGCCTCGTAGGGGATGCCGACCTCGAGCTTCGTATAATAGGAGTCGTTGTCGACAACGGGCTCCGCGGTGGGCTCCGCGGTGGGCTCTTCTGTGGGCTCTTCGGTAGCGGGGGCGTCGGTGACCTGCTCCGTTTCCACGGGCTTATCGGTGGGCTCTGCGGGCTTGACGGGACCCGTGCAGGCCGCGAGACTTGCGGCGAGCAGCGCCGCGATGATGACGGTAATAATGCGTTTCATATAAACTTCCTTTCTCGGCTTTAAGCCGATCGTAGCGTTGCCGGCGGGCGGATGTCGTTCCCTCCGCCGGCCATACATTATAACGCATCGTGGACGCCGTGGGTTCCGTGTTTTGAAAATATATTTTTACAGCAAACCGGCGCATCCGAAAATGCGCCGGTCCGATACCGCTTTTCAGTTATCCGAGCAGCTTGACGCCGTTCGATGTGCCGAGGCGGGAAGCGCCCGCGGCGATCATCTTTTCCGCGTCCTCGGGGGTGCGTACTCCGCCGGAGGCCTTGACCCCAAGCTCGTCTCCGACTACGGAGCGCATAAGGGCTACGTCCTCGGGAACGGCGCCTCCGGTGGAGAAGCCGGTCGAGGTCTTCACGTAATCGGCGCCCGCGCGCATCGCGGCCTCGCATGCGTGTACCTTCTCCTCGTCGGTGAGCAGGCAGGTCTCGATGATGACCTTGACGAGCGCTGTGCGGCCGTTGATGCCGTCGTGAGCCACGTGTACGACCGCGCGTATGTCGTTCTCGACAAAGCGCCAGTCGCCGTCCTTGGCCGCGCCGATATTGATCACCATATCGACCTCATCCGCGCCGCGCTCCACGCAGCAGGCGGCCTCGAAGGCCTTGACCTCCGTCATTGCCGCGCCCAGAGGGAACCCGACCACGCAGCAGGTCTTGACGCCGCTGCCCTTCAAAGCTTCGGCTACGTAGGCGCAGTGGCAGGAGTTAACGCAGACGCTGGCGAAATTGTGCTCGATCGCCTCCGCGCAGATCCTGTCGATCGCCGCGATGCCCGCGTCGGGCTTGAGCAGGGTATGGTCGATGTATTTTGCAATGTTTTCCATGATCGTTCCTCCTTCAGATATTGAATATTTCAGGCAGCGGCTTGAGCGGCGTTATCCCGTCGATCTCGCCTCCGCCGATGCATTCCTCTCCGTCGTAAAGCACGGCCCACTGTCCCTTGGTTATCGCTCTCTGCGGCTCGTCGAAGTCGATCGTGCAGCCGCCGTCCCGAAGCGTCACCGTCACGCCCTGATCCGGCTGACGGTATCGGAACTTCGCCGTGCAGCGGAACCGCTCCATGCGGGGCGGCTTCGTAACGAAGCTCACGCTGTCGCAGGTGAGGGAAGTGGAGAAGAGCTCCTCGTGCTCGCCCTGCTGGACTATGAGCCGATTCCCCTTTAGATCCTTCCCGACGACGTACCAGCTCTCACCGGTGCCGAAATCCTTGCCGCCTATGCCAAGACCCCTCCGCTGACCTATCGTGTAGTACATCAGGCCGTCGTGGCGGCCTATGACCCTTCCGGTAAGGTCAACGGTGTCTCCGGGGGAGGCGGGCAGGAAGCCCATGAGGAATTGCTTGAAATTGCGCTCGCCGATGAAGCAGACCCCGGTCGAATCCTTCTTCGCGGCGGTGGCGAGACCCGCCTTCGCGGCTATGCGGCGGACCTCCTTCTTGTCGATGCCGCCGATGGGGAAGAGCACCCTCGAAAGCTGCTCCTCCTTGAGCCCGGCGAGGAAATACGTCTGATCCTTGCCCGCGTCGGCAGCGCGCAGGAGGCGCAGCCGTTCGCCGCCGCGGTCGAGCCGAGCGTAGTGCCCGGTCGCAAGCCAGTCGGCGTCCATGCCCAGAGCGAACTCCAGGAACGCCTTGAACTTTATCTCAGTGTTGCAGAGTATGTCCGGGTTGGGCGTGCGCATTTTCCTGTACTCGTCGAGGAAATAGCTGAACACCCTGTCCATGTACTCCTGCGTGAAGTTTATCGTGTAGCAGGGTATGCCTATGCTGTCCGCAACGCGCATCGCGTCGTCGTGGTCGGCCGTGGCGGTGCAGACGCCGTTCTCGTCCTTTTCCTCCCAGTTTTTCATGAAAACGCCGACGACGTCATAACCCCGCTCCTTCAAAAGGAGCGCGGCTACGGACGAATCGACGCCGCCCGAGAGACCGACGATCACGCGACCTTCGGACATCATGCCTCCTCTATCGATACGACGCCGAAGCCCAGCGCCTCAATCGCGGCCTTTACTCCCGCGGTGTCGCCGCCGTACTCGATGACGAAATCGTTGAGCTCCATGGTGACGATGTTCGCGCCGAGCGCCTCCATCGCCTTTGTTACGCGGGCAATGCAGTGCTTGCAGCCCATGCCGTTAGTCCTGACCCTGTATTTCATTGGAAAGCCTCCTTATTTCGGTACATATATTATAACAAATACCGGAGTAAAAATAAATATGCAATAATTATGAGTTTTTGAAAACAAGGGGTGTACATAAGACAAAAAACGTGTTAAAATAACAAGTAAACCTAAAGGTGGGGGACAATTTCCAGTGAAAAGACTGACATACTTTTTTGTTTGTCTTGTCGTGCTTTTTACGGCGATGCTGCCGACGGCGGGCTACGCAAGCAAATCCCAGCTCGACGCGATAACCACGCCGCACATCATACTGATGGAGGCGGATTCGGGCGCCGTTCTTTACGAGAAGGCCGCCTATACCCGCGCCTACCCCGCCAGCACGACCAAGATAATGACCTGCGTGGTCGCCCTCGAGAATTGTCAGAACCTCGACAGACAGTATCAGTGCGGTTATGAGGCGGAGAACGGCTTCTATTCCCAGAGCTCGCTCCTCGGCCTCAAGCACGGCTATATAGTGACCATACGCGATATGCTCTACGGACTCATGCTCTGCTCCGGCAACGACTGCGGCGCATGCCTCGCCGTCGCGACCTGCGGCTCCATGGAGGCGTTCGTCGAGCTCATGAACAAGAAGGCCGAAGAGCTCAACATGACCCAGACGCATTACACCAATGCGCACGGTCTCCACAACGACGAGCATTACACCACCGCGTACGATATGGCCCTGCTGATGAAGTACGCCCTCGGCAACGAGACCTTCCGCGAGATAATCCAGACCCTCGAATACACCGTGGTAGAGGCGAACGGCCGATTCACGAAGACCATACAGACTTCCAACAAGCTCCTCTTCACGAAGCCCGATATCGACTGGGAGGACAATATCTACAAGTACGCGATCGGCGGCAAAACGGGCGAGACCAACTTCGCCGGCTACTGCCTCGTCGAGGCGGCGGAAAAGGACGGCGTCACGCTGATCACCGTGCTGTTCGGCGATCCCAACAACTACGTGACGAGCCCGTATTACCGCTTCCATAATGCAAAGCTGCTGTTCGATTTCGGCTTTGCGCAGTACGTTACGTACGATATGGCGCATTTCAACGTATCCGGCGCGTTCAACGTACAGTCTACGGGCTACGATCCCAACGATCCCGCGAACGGAGTCGTCTCCGCGGAGGTCGACCTCACCGGGGTCGAGATAAAGGGCGCGCTGTCCGATCTGCAGGGCATCACCGAGAGCAGTTTCTCATGGCAGGAGCCGGTGATAGATCCCGAAGCGGCGAGGGCTCCCGTCTCGATCGGCGATAAGCTCGGCACCGCGACGCTCCTCTGCAACGGTCAGCCCTTCTATACGGGCGACCTCATTGCGACTTCCGCCGTCGGCTCGGATTCCGCCGCCAACACGAAATCGCCATCGTCCATAATAAAGGACAATACCTCCAACAGCCGCGACGTCTGCAACCTCACGGTCAGCAAGAACGGCGGCGACGCGGAGTACACGGTCTGGGTCTATTACCAGAACACCATGTTCACCATGAAGGAGCTCAACTGGCATTACCTCTTCTGCGACGGAGAGGTCTTCCGCTCCGCAAAGGTGCCCGCCGTCAGCTACGAGCTCAAGCTTTACAAGCGCACCGCCGATGAGGAAGGCAATATCACCTACGTTTTGGCCGACAAGGCCGAAGCGGGGGAGAGCTACGTCATAGTCTCCATGGGGCGCGCGCTCCAGTCGGTCAAGAAGGGCCGCAGCCTCGCGGCTGTCCCCGTAGTCGAAGAGGATCAGCTCATCACCTCCGAAGTTACGGACAACATGGTCTGGACCTTCTATGAGAACGGCACCGGTTTCCAGCTCGTCTCGAACGGCCTTTACCTGCACAGGAGCGGCGGCGACGGCCTGCTGTTCTGGATACTCATCGCCGTTCTCGCAATAGCGCTCGTGATAGTGATACGGCTCCTCGCCACCAGCAGGACGAGGCGCCGCAACCCGAGAAGACGCGGCAGATACAAGATCTATCGCATGTAAGTTCCCATTGTGATAACTTATCGGCTTTGCGGCTTCGATCAAAACGCGGTTGCCAAAGCCGATTTTATGTACTATAATCCGCTTATGCAGTACGAAAAACTCGCAGCTTTATATGACGGCTTCATGTCGGACGTCGACCGCGGCGGCTGGGCGGATTACCTTATGCGCTTCATCCCGAAAGGCGCCGACGTGCTCGAATGCGCCTGCGGCACAGGCGAGATGAGCATAAGACTCGCTTCCCGCGGGCTCAACATGACCGCCGCCGACATTTCCGACGAGATGCTCATGGTCGCCGAACGCAAGCAGAGGGAGGCGGGCGTCCCGGCGAGCCGTCTCCGCTTCGTCAATATGGATATGCGCACAGCCTCCTGCCATAAAAAGGTAGACTGCGTGGTATCCTGCTGCGACGGCGTGAACTACCTCACGAGCCGCGCTGACGCAATGAGTTTCTTCACCGCGGCGAACTCCGCGCTGAAGCCCGGCGGGCTCCTCCTGTTCGACGTTTCGTCGCGGTATAAGCTCTCCCGCGTGCTCGGGAACAACTGCTTTACGGACAACGGTGAGGAACGGGCCTATTTGTGGCAGAATACATACGACGAGAAGACAAAGCTAATAAGGATGGAGCTCTCCTTCTTCGTCAAGAAAGGCGCGCTCTATGAACGGTTCGACGAAACGCATATCCAGCGCGCCCATTCGGTAAGGGAGCTCACGTCCTGGCTCCGCGAGACGGGCTTCGAGCCCGCCGCTTATTCCTTCATGACCGGGGAGGCCCCGAAGGAAGAGGACGAAAGGATACAATTCGCAGCGAGGAAAATATGACAGACAACGGATCTTACGGATATAATACCGTCGGAGGACGCGATACGGTGCTGAGGGGGCTGCTCCTCGACGGCAGCGTCAATATGACCGCGATCAGCGGGAAACAGCTCGTCGAAGCCGCAAGGCAGGCGCACGGGCTTTCGCACGTCTGCACGGCGGCTTTGGGCCGCCTGCTCATGCAGACCGCCATGATGAGCGTACAGCTCAAGAACGCCTCCGACAACCTGACCGTGATACTGGACGGCGACGGCGCCGCGGGCAGATTCGTGGCGGTCGGCAAGGAGGGCGGCAGGGTCAAGGGCTACGCAGACCTGCCGGACGTCAAACTCCCGCTCAAGGATAACGGCAAGCTCGACGTTTCGGGCGCCGTGGGCCAAAACGGCGAACTGCGCGTGATAAGGGACCTTTCGCTCAAGGAGCCCTACGTCGGCAGATGCGCCATCACCGACGGTGAGATCGCGAACGATTTCGCCAACTACTTCGTCGTCAGCGAGCAGCAGCCGTCGCTCGTTTATCTCGGCGTGCGCGTGGATCCCGCGACGGGCGCCGTCAGGGCGGCTTCCGGCCTCATGCTGCAGCCGCTCCCTTTCTGCCCCGAAGCCGATATCGCGGCGATAGAGGAAAGGGCGGGGGAGATAACCCGCCTCACCCGCATGCTCGAGGAAGGCGCGTCGCTCGAAGAGGCGATAGATTCTGTTCTCGGCGGCCTCCGCCCGGAGATCACCGAAAGCATCGAGCCCTCCTTCGTCTGCGACTGCTCCAGGCAGAAGATAGAATCCGCGCTCATATCTCTGGGGCGCGCGGAGCTTTCCGATATGATCGAAAAGGACGGCGGAGCCGAGCTCAAATGCAGGTTCTGCAACAGGACGTATAATTTCACGAAGGATGAGCTCGTTTCGCTGCTCAACGAGGCGGCGGAGGAGAGCGGAGCCGATGACTGATATAAAGGGAAAATCCGACAGCGGCATGGGAGGCAAGATACTGCACTTCCCACAGGGCCCGGCGTTTTACGCAAAGCGCGGGGACGCGAAGCGCGCCCAAAATGATCCCGTAAACGCCATCGCCATGTACAATGAGGCGCTGAAAAGGGACAGCGGGGATACCGAAACCCGCCTTGCCGCGGCGCAGGTGCTGACCGATATGTCGCGGTTCAACGACTCGAACCGCCTTCTCATACCATACATGCATACGGACGACCTGTTCAAGCTCGACGCATACTGCATTGTCGGCTTCAACCTGATGGGCATGGGCGAATTCGAGGGCGCCAAGGGCTGCTTCAACCGTTTCCTCGACATGACGGACGAGGTATCCGACCGCACCGACGCCATACTCGACGCGCTCGATTACATCGATTCCGTGCGGCCCGAGGAGCCCCTTTTGGAGGACGCGGCCGTCGCGGAGTTCGAAGACAAGCTCGACCTCGCGCACGAGCGCTTCGACCGCAGCGATTTCGACGGCTCGGCGCGTCTCCTGCGCGAGCTCAACGATAAGGAGCCCGACGATAAGCAGGTGCTCTACGACCTCGCTCTGGCCTGCCTCTGCACACATGAGAACGAGGAGGGCGAAAGGCATATCGACCATCTGCTCGAGATAGACCCGGAGCATTGGCGCGCGCTCGGACTGAAGCTCATGTTCGCAAGGGCGAAGAACGACGAGCTGGAAATAAAGCGCGTCTGCAAGCGCCTCGAAAAATGCGATTCCGAGCTGCCGGAGGAGCTTTTGCGCATAAACGGCGCTCTGCTCGAGACCGGCTGTTACGACCTCGCGCTGAGGTTCGCCGAACGGCTCGCGAAACAGCTCCCCTACGACACCCTCGTCAATCACCGCCTTGCGGTATCGCTCATAGCCCTCGGCCGTTACAAGAAGGCGGCCGACGTATACGATAAGCTCATGCGCATCGACAGCAAGGACTTTATCGCAAGGTATCACAGGGCCCGCTGTCTGGAGGCGCTGGAGGGCGGCGGCTTCGCGAAGGAGAAGCCCATAATCCAGTATCAGCTCCCGTTCGACAGGATAATCGAAATGGCGAAAAAGCTCCTTGACAACAAGGGGCTCACCGCCGATCAGATAATGTACAAGTGGGACGCGGACGAGGACTTCCGCGAAACCGTCAGGTGGGCTTTCACTCTGCACGAGTTCAATATCACCCACGCGATGCTGAACCTTCTGCGCGCCGCGAACGACAACCGTGCGCAGCACCTCGTCAGGGAGGTCATGGCCGACGTCGACGCAGGCCGCACTGTGGTAAACGACGCAATGGGCATTTTGAAGCGCATGGGCGCGCCGGAGCCCTTCTTCGCCGTCGTCGACGGCTCTCTGCTCGAGGGAAGGGTAAATATCATCGACCTGTCCGACGTTCGCATTCCCAAGCAGTACTGCGACATTTTCCCGCGGTTTGCGGAAAAGGCTGGCCAGTTCTACAGCGGCGAGGTCATGAATACCGCGGCGACAATAGTCGAGCGCTTCATCGCAAATACCCGCGGCGTTTTCAAACGCCTCACCAACGAGCAGTCCGCCGCGCTTTCCGCCGCAGTCGAGTATCTCGCCTGCAACCAGTGCGGCATCCCCGCGAGGGATGACGTAGCGGAGCGCTACGGCGTGACGCACAGGCGCATCATGAACGCTATCAACAGGATCGTGACCGCGGTCTTGAACGACTTTGCCGCCGGGGACATGAACGGGGAGGATCCGGAATGAGGTTTTTGGTCACCTGCAAAATGGGTCTCGAATCCGTCGCGGCCGACGAGCTGCGCGCGCTGGGCCTGAATATCGAATCCGTCAGCGACGCAAGGATCGTCTTCACGGGCGATTATTTCGACATGGCCCGCGCCTGCCTCTGGCTCCGCTCCGCCGAACGCGTGCTCATGATAGTCGGCGAGTTCACCGCCGTCACATTCGAGGAGCTCTACTCCGGCGTCCGCGCAATAAGGTGGAAGGATTTCATCGGCAGGAACGACTTCATCCACGTCAACGGAAAATCCGCGAAGAGCAAGCTCTTCGCCGTATCCGACTGCCAGAGCATCACAAAAAAGGCGATCGTCGATTCTCTTTTCGAGGCGTACCGCGTGAACTCCCTCCCGGAGAACGGGGACGAGATAATAGTCGAGGTCGGCCTCCTTCGGGACGAGGTCACGGTCGCGCTCGACTGCTGCGGCGCGGGGCTCTCCCGCCGCGGCTACAGGACTTGGAACGTCGCCGCTCCGATAGCGGAAACGCTCGGCGCCGCTATAGTGCTTCTCGCTCGGTACAGGCGCGATATCCCGCTCTGCGATCCCATGTGCGGCTCCGGCACGATGCCCATCGAGGCAGCAATGATCGCGCGCAATATGGCGCCCGGCATGGGCAGGACCTTCTCGGCTGAGAACTGGAGATTCGCGGATGGCAGGCCTTTCGCTCTTGCGAGGGAGCAGGCGAGGGATCTCGTCGTCGATATCACACCCGATATCTGCGGCAGCGATATCGACCCGCACGCCATAGACGTCTGCAAAAAGCACGCCAAAAAGGCCGGCGTGAACCTCAGCTGGGAGATCAGGTCGGTCTCCGATCTCGCCCCCTCGCGTGAGAGCGGGATCATAGTCTGCAATCCGCCCTACGGCGAGCGCCTTATGGAAAAGCGCGAAGCGGAAAAGCTCTACCGCGAGATGCGCCGCGTTTTCGACTCGCTCCCGCACTGGGACAAAAACATAATCACGTCCCACAAGGATTTTGAGCGCATATACGGCAAAAAGGCCGACCGCCGCAGAAAGCTCTCCAACGGGGGCATGACCTGCACCCTGCACCGCTATTTCGCGGAGGAGGGCTTCATAAGGGAGTGACCGTCAGATCTTTCCCAGTATTTCGTAAAGCTTCCGCTTCTGTTCGGCGTTGAGCATGGGCAGTATGGTGCGGACGCTTTTTTCAAGCCCCGCGCTGTCGAAACGGCCCTCGGCCTTCTGACGGCCCGTGGCCGCGATGAGCTCCCTCATGAGCTCGTCCTCGCTCCTGCCGGAGTATTCGTTCATCAAATAGCTCACGTCCCTTTTTACGCTCTCGCTCACCTGCGGCGCTTCCTCGGGGCGTTTTTTTATGCTGTCCTTCAAGCTCCTTTTCATATCGGCTCCTTTCTTCGATACTCCATTCTATGCGGCGCTCTCACAATTTGACCGCCGCTGGAATATAATGGATCGAGACGGGAGGTGCGTTTATGCAGAGGATACCTTCAAGGAACGTCCCGCGGCAGGCGGGTTCGGGGCAGCCTGCGGAGGAGCCGTCCCCGCTTCTTAAGCTCGCGAGGCGCATCCGCGAGGAGCAGGGCACGGATCAGGTGCGGTCTTTCCTCGCGGCGATGCTGCCCTTCGCAGCGCCGAACGAGATACGCCGCGCAGCCGAGGGATTCGGCATAGCTTTCGACAGTCTTGAGGTCAGGCCGAAGCCCGCGCCCCAAAAGCCCGCTTATGAGCCGCAGCCGAGGCAGAGCGCATATTCCGCGCCGCAGATGATGGAGAGCATGCTCCCGAGGGAGGCGATGAACAGTCTCAACATGATAAGGACGCTCATGCAGCTGAAGAGCGCCATGGCGGGCGGCGACCCGATGAAGCTCATGAACGGCATAATGGGCAGATGACGTAAATATCGCTGTGGACAAATCGGCCGAAATATGGTAGATTATGCGTATGGAAACGAAAGCAGAGAAGAAAGATATCAACGTATGGCGCAGGGCCGTTCTCGACGGGCTTGCCGAACAGCATCCCGACGCGGCTCCGGAGCTTGATTTCACGAGCCCTTATGAGCTGCTGATAGCTACAATACTCTCCGCGCAGTGCACGGACAAGCAGGTCAACAAGGTGACCCCCGCACTGTTCCGGGCGTATCCGACGCCCGCCGACCTCGCCAAGGCCGATCCCGCGGAGATAGAGCCGTACATCCGTTCATGCGGCTTCTATCACAACAAGGCGGCGAACATAGTCTCCGCCTGCCGCGATATAGCGGAAAGGTTCGGCGGCGAAGTCCCCTCGACGAGGGAAGGGCTCGAATCCCTCGCGGGAGTGGGCCGCAAGACGGCGAGCGTCGTTCTCTCTAACGCGTTCGGCGTGCCTGCGATAGCCGTAGACACGCACGTATTCCGCGTGAGCAACCGCATCGGCCTTGCCGAAGCCCGAAACGTGGAGGAGACGGAGAAACAGCTGATGGAGGCCATACCGCAGGAGGAGTGGTCGATCGCGCATCACTGGCTTATATTCCACGGCAGAAGGGTCTGCTCCGCGAAAAAGCCCGCGTGCGCCGACTGTATGATAAAGGATCTCTGCAGATACCATAAGGAATCAGAGGGCGACAAATGAACTTCGTAGACAAGATACACATATTCATAAAGGCGGGAGACGGCGGCGACGGCTGCTCCAGCTTCCACCGCGAAAAATACGTCAACAGGGGCGGCCCCGACGGCGGCGACGGCGGCATGGGCGGCAGCGTCTGGTTCGTCGCGGGCGACAATAAGGACACGCTCCTCGATTTCCGCTTCACAAAGCATTTCCGCGCCGAGCGCGGCGAAAACGGCCGTCCGCGCATGCAGACAGGCAAAAACGGCGCCGATATAAGGGTGGAGGTGCCCGTGGGCACGCGCGTTCGCGACGTCGCCTCCGGCAAGATAATCGCCGACGTCAGCTGCTCCGGCTATGAGAAATGCGTCCTGAAGGGCGGCAGGGGAGGCAAGGGCAACGCCCGCTTCGCCACGCCCACCAAACAGGCGCCCAAATACGCCCAGCCCGGGCAGAAGCTGAAGGAATACGAGGTGGAGCTCGAGCTTCTGACAGTCGCGGACGTGGGCCTCGTCGGGCTTCCGAACGTCGGCAAATCGACGATACTCTCAGTCGTTACCAGCGCGCGGCCGAAGATAGCGAACTACCATTTCACTACGCTGACGCCGAACCTCGGCGTTGTCAAGCGCTACGATTCCACTTTCGTCTTGGCCGACATACCCGGCCTCATAGAGGGCGCAGCGGAGGGAGCGGGCCTCGGCCGGGCTTTCCTGCGGCATATCGAACGCACGCGCATGCTCGTCCACGTAATCGATATCTCCGGCTCGGAGGACAGGGATCCCGTGGAGGATTATTACACCATCCGTTCCGAGCTGTACGATTACAGCCCCGCGCTCCACTCGCTGCCGCAGTTCATAGCGGCGAACAAGATGGATATCCCCGGCGCGGAGGAGAACCTCGAACGCCTGCGGGAGGAGCTCGCGGAGGAGGATATCCCGATATTCCCCGTATCCGCCGCCGCGGCGCAGGGCTTCGAGCCGCTTCTCGACGCCGTGCTTGCAAAGCTCAAGACACTCCCGAAGACCCGCGCCTTCGAGGAGGAGGACCTCATTCAGGAGAACGAGTACGAAAAGGGCTTCGAGATCACTGCCGAGAACGGCGTGTTCACGGTGACGGGCGGCACGGTTGAGTACATACTCGACACCACCAACGCCGACGACGAGATCTCCATGCGCCGCTTCCAGCAGCTGCTCGTGAAGGAGGGCATAGTCGACGCTCTCCGCGAAAAGGGCGCGGTCGAGGGCAGCACGATTCGCCTCGGCGAATGGGAGTTCGACTTCGTCGAGTGAATTACCGATAGGGATAAGGCCGGTCATCCGGCCTTTTTGTTTTGCTTTACCGAGGAGCGCAGGAGCGCCGCCGCGCCAATGCAGAAGCACACGAACGCCATCGAGCGGAAATAGAGCTTGGATCCAGCAAGGAAGGACAACAGGATCAGCCCCGCGCCGACGGAGAAGTACTTGAACGCGCGCTCGCGCGTCAGAGCGAAAAGCCCCCTGACGTCGGGCTTTTCCAGCAGACCCGCATGCTTTTGCAGCAATGCGGCTTCCGCCTCCTTACGGGTGACGGGGCAGAGCGCCTTCGCCTCGACGCCCAGGTATTCGAGCGGGGTCACCGACTTCACGCCGGCTGGCATAGCCGCCATCAGCTCCCTCGCCCTGTCAGTCGGCTCCGCGAACGTCACGATCGTGAGCCCATTCCCGCACCCCTCGGCGAGCCGCCTTGCGTCGTCAGCCGTGAGGGTGTCAGTTCCCCGGTACACTCTGACCCCGGGAGAGTCCTCTATCCCGGAATACGCGGCTTCGGGATCGAGCAGGAGCTTTGCCTTCGCCGCGTCGTTCTCGGCCTCGCTCATGAGCTTTTTTACGTGGCGCGCGTAGCGCTCCCGCCTTACCGCGCAGTATGCCGCGGCGACAGTCAGAAAGGCGGCGGTCACTGCGAAAAGCGCGGCGGTCCTGTTCGCGAAGCGCGGCCTTACGGAGAGCCACAGCCCACCGAATACGGCCGCGGAAAGCGCCGCCGTGTCAGCGGCGAACGCGAATGCCCGCCTGCCCCCGCGGAAGGTCGTGCGGCAGATCTTCTCTATCTTTTTTCGATTGTCGTCCGCGAACTTCGCCATATTATTTTTCTTTCCGATTTTCGGGAAAGCTATTCACAAACGGAAAATAATAATGTATAATGAATTATTATGAAGATAGGTATATTCGGGGGTACTTTCGACCCGGTCCATCTGGGGCATATCTGGACGGCGCGTTTCGTTCGTGACGAGCTTGGCTTAGACAAGCTCTTTATGGTCGTTGCCGCGGATCCGCCCCACAAGCCCGATCCCGGCCGTACACCCGCCTCCGTTAGATACCGCATGCTCGAATCCGCGCTGAAGCACGAGAACGGGATATTCGCCTCCGACGTCGAGCTCAAGCGCGAGGGAAAGAGCTTCACCGTCGACACCATCGCGCATTACAAGGGCCAGTACCGCGGAGCGGAGCTCTTCCTCATCGTCGGAGGGGACATGCTCGAAAGCTTCCCCCTCTGGCGCGAGCCGCAGAGGATACTCTCCATGGCAAAGCTCGCCGCCGTTTCCCGCCCGGATGAGAAGCGCGACATGCGGGCGATCGCCGACGATATCGAGAGCCGCTTCGGCGGGAAGGTCATACTCTCCCGCTTCGGCGGGCCGCTCATCTCCTCCACGGAGGTCCGCCGCCGCATGTGGTCCGCGATACCCGTGGATACCATGGTCCCCATGCATACGGAGCAGTACATGTACACGAACGCGCTCTATATGCCGCCGGAGATCATCGGTATCCGTTCCCGCCTCTCGAAGATATTGAAGCGCAAGCGCCTCAATCATACCATGCTCACCGCGTGCGAGGCGGTCAAGCTCGCGTACCGCCACGGCGTCGATACCGAAAAGGCGAGGATGGCGGCGCTCCTGCACGACTGCATAAAGCTCCCGAACAAGGAACTGCTGGAATACTGCGCCGAGCACTGCTACGACCTCACCGAGGAGGAGAAAAACAATCCCTACCTCATACATTCCCGTCTTGGCGCGGTCCTCGCCTGCGAGGAATACGGCGTAAAGGATCCGGAGATACTGCAGGCGATAAAGAACCATACGCTCGGCCGCGTGGGTATGAGCATGCTTGACAGGATAATCTACGTAGCCGACAAGATCGAGCCCAGCCGCGATTTCGAGGGCGTGGACGAGATCAGGGACATTGCGTATAACGACATCAACAGGGCGATGCTGCTCGTCATGCGGCATTCGGCCGATTACACACTTAAGAGCGGCAGGGCGATCAACCCCTCCACACAGGCGGTCATGGATTACCTTGCCGATGAGATCGCATCAAATACGGAGGAACAGAATGGATAACGACATCTTCCCCAATGAAATAGAGCTTCGCATAAGGGCGGAGGAGAGGGAGCAGGTGATCAAGCTGCTCTCGATACTCGACGACAAAAAGGCGATCGACATAATCGCCATCGACGTCGCGGACAAGACCATCGTCGCCGATTGGTTCGTGATCTGCAGCGGCACGTCCGTCATACAGGTCAAGGCCATATGCGACGAAGTGCTCGACAAATATCCCGAGACGGGTCTGCATCTGCGCCGCAAGGAGGGCTATACCGAGGGCCGCTGGATAGTGCTTGACTTCGGGCATGTGCTCCTCCATATCTTCTATCCCGAGGAGAGGGAGTATTACAACATCGAAAGGCTCTGGACCGACGGCGTAAACGAGGTCATAAAGTTCCGCGACGGCAAGGCAGAGGATTGACAGATGGCTTACAGCGCCCTTTACCGCAGGTTCCGCCCGGAAAAGTTCGGGCAGATAATCGGACAGCCGCATATTACGACGATACTGCTCAACCAGATCAGGAGCGGCAGGGTCGCGCACGCCTATCTTTTCTGCGGGAGCCGTGGCACGGGCAAGACCAGCACCGCGAGGATACTCGCAAAGGCCATCAACTGCCTGTCCCCCGTCGACGGGGAGCCCTGCGGCAAATGCGAGGCCTGCCTTTCCGAAAACAACGTCGACATAATCGAGATGGACGCCGCCTCCAACTCCCGCGTGGAGGAGATGCGCGCGCTCATCGAAAGGGCGGAGTTCGCACCCCTGCATCTTAAGACAAAGGTCTATATAATCGACGAGGCGCACATGCTCACGAAGAACGCCTCGAACGCCCTCCTCAAAACCTTGGAGGAGCCGCCGGCGCACGTGGTGTTCATACTCGCCACAACGGAGCCTCAGATGCTCCCCGCGACGATAGTCTCCCGCTGCCAAAGGTTCGAGTTCCGCCGTCTGTCGGTCTCCGACATGGTCAGCTCCATGAAGGCGTCGCTCGCGTCCATCGGCGCGCATATCGACGACGAGGGACTTATCGCGATAGCGAGAGCGGCCGAGGGCGGCATGCGCGACTGTCTCAGCATAGCCGATCAGTGCCTCTCGTTCTGCGGCGGCAATGTAACCGCCGACGACGTTATGAGCGTGCTCGGCAGCGTCAACACCGGCTTCCTCTTCAAAATGGCCGACGCAGTCATCTCCTCAGACGCCGCGGGCATAATGCGCCGCGTGAGCGAGGTGGTGACAAGCGGACGTGATCTCGGTGTGTTCGCGCTCGATCTCGCCGCGCATTTCAGAGCTCTGCTCCTTACAAAGATCTGCGGCGACTGCCGCGACATACTCGACTGCACCGACGAGATGATGCGCGACTACCGCGAGCAGGCGGACCGCATATCCAAGGAGAGGGCCGAAAGGGCAGTGGAGGAGCTCCTGAAGCTCCAGCTCGACCTCAAGCTCGTCACGACTCCGCGCGCGCTCGTCGAGAGCACGCTGCTCCGCGTAATAAGGCCGGAGGATTCCGACTCGTTCATTGCGGTCAGGGACAGACTTGCGGAGCTCGAGGCCAAGCTCAAAAACGTCTCCTCGGAGGCGGTGAAGGCCGCGTCCGCTGCCGCTTCCGCGGCTGTGGAGAATGTGCAGACCGCATCGGCACGCGACGATGCGCCGGAGCCCCAAAAGCCCGCAGCAAAGGCGCAGGAGCCGGAGAACTCCGTCGTCAAGGTGCCCGACGCCACGCCCGACGGGGACGAGCTGTACAACAAGCTCCACGCGGCGCTGATGGACGTCGACCAGACGCTCTACTTCGCTATCGAGACTTCGCAGGCGCACTGGGTGGAGGACGGCGTGCTCCATATCTGCTTCGACGGATTGAGCTCGAACATGTACGATTACGCCTGCATCCCCGCCATGAAGCAGATAATCAACGACACGGCCAAGAGCGCGATAGCCCCCGTCACCGTCGAGCTCGACCTAAAAAAACACGGAATAATAAAACAGGACGCCGTCACCGAGATATTCGGCGTCCCGATCGAGATAGAATAAGCTGTTCATTCAGCGCAGGAGGATACAATGCAGCAGATTCAGGCCCCGAAGGGGACAAAGGACGTACTGCCCGCCGAGAGCCACAAGTGGCACTATATCGAAAACACCATGCGCGAGGTCTGCGCTCTTTACGGCGCGCATGAGCTTCGCACCCCTATAATCGAGCATACAGAGCTGTTTTTAAGAGGCGTCGGCGACACCACCGACATCGTTCAGAAGGAGATGTACACCTTTGAGGATAAGGGCGGCAGGTCCATAACCCTCAAGCCCGAGGGCACCGCGGGCATGGTGCGCGCGTTCCTCGAGAACCGCCTTTTCAACGAGCCCATGCCCCAGAAGCTCTATTACCTCAATTCCCCGACCTTCCGCTATGAGAAGCCCCAGGCCGGCAGACTGCGCGAGCATCACCAGTTCGGCATCGAGACCGTCGGTTCCTACGCTCCGGAAACGGATGCGGAGGTAATACTCCTCGCGCTCGATCTGTTCCGCAGGCTCGGCGTGCGCGATCTCGTGCTGCACATCAACAGCATCGGCTGCCCCGAGTGCCGCAGGGATTACAACGCCGCGCTCAGGGAGTACCTTTCCGGCTACCTCGGCGAAATGTGCGAGACCTGCCGCAGCCGCTTCGAAAAGAACCCCATGAGGATAATCGACTGCAAGGAGCAGCGCTGCCGCGAGATAGTGAAAAACGCCCCCCGCACCGTCGATTATCTCTGCGACGACTGCCGGAAGCATTTTGAGGGCGTTAAGGCCTGTCTGGACGCCGCCGGAGCCGAATACGTGCTGGATCCCGATATCGTCCGCGGCCTCGACTATTACACGGGCACCGTGTTCGAGGTCATCTCGAACCGCATTGGCGCGCAGGGCGCTGTCTGCGCCGGCGGCCGCTACAACGGCCTCATAGAGGAGCTCGGCGGGCAGCGGATCCCCGCCGTCGGCTTCGGTATGGGCATGGAGCGCCTTATCGCCGTCATGGAGGCGAACGGGGTCGAGTTCCCGAAGCCCGGCGAGACGACGGTCTACTTCGCCGCGTTCGGCGACGAGCCCCGCAGAAAGGCGTTCGCTCTCGCACAGCAGATGAGGCGGGAGGGGATATCCGCGGAGTTCGATCACATGGACAGGAGCTTCAAGGCGCAGTTCAAATACGCCAACAAGCTCGGCGCCCTCTACACCGTCGCGATAGGAGACGAGGAGCTGGCTCTCGGCGAGGTCAAGGTCAAATGCATGGCCGACGGAACGGAAACGGCTGTCGCGATCGACCGCCTGACGGAGTTCTTCAAGGAATGAGAATAATAAAGAGCCGCGCAGCGCGGCTCTTTTCTTAACAAAAAAAGAGGCCTTTGGCGGATGCGCCGCTGCGGGTCTCTTTTATTTTGCTTTGAGATCGGCTCAGCGGACCTCCCCGAGCCATGCGGCGATATCGTCGATGTCTCTATCGGTCACGTTGCCGTTGGCATAGAACGCTCTGACAAGATCGGATACGGATGCGCCCGGCTCGCCGTTGAAGAGATGCCCCTTCGTAAGAGCTATGTATTCGGCGCGGGTCACGCAGGGAACGTATTCAAAGCTCCTGACCCGTTTCCCGACCATCTCGATGAATCCTTTCATATGGAGACGATTGACGAAGGTCTGTACTGTTTGGTAAGTCCATTTTGTTTCACCTATCGCCTGCCAAACATCCTTGATCGTGGTCGGCCTGTTTGCTTCCCATATTTTGATCATCACTTCGAGCTCAGCTGCCGAGACGTCTTTGATTATCATACAGAAACCCCCTTCCAGTAAAGATATTCACATTATATAGCATGTAAATTGTTTGTCAAGCGATATTTTCACATTTTTATTAAAAATGTGTAAACTTCGATATAAAATACTGATGTCGTATAGATTTTTCATTTTCTTCGCTTCGGATGTATTTTTGTTTGTATATTTTGAAACTTTTTAATCGACGTAATATTTTTACAAAGCGTGTTTGTTGCGCCGAGGCGGAGTGAAAACAATTCTACTGTATGGAGCGTCATCCGCCGATCCCCTCGAGCAGCGAAGCGTACCTCACGGCCGCCTTTATCCGCAGCTCCTTCAGCGCGGATGTGAACTCCGCGCGCGAGGCCGAGGAGCCGTATGCGGCGTCGATGAAGCCGGTGACGTCCGCGTAATACCCGCACAGCATCCCGAGCGTGCCGTTGGTCTCGGCGCCGTCGGAGATCCCGGCAAGCGCGTTCATGATGTTCTGTCTTATCTCCGCGAGCCGCCCCATGCCGTATTCGATGCTCCGCGTCATTGCGTCGAAATCTATAACGAGCGAGTCGAGCTCGCCCACGACCTCCGACGCGAGGGAGAACGCCGTTCGTATGGGCAGCAGTCTTTCCTGCGGCGCGGTGATCAGCAGCTCCGCTCCGGAGCGCGATAGCCGAAACACCGTGCAGGATCGTCCTTCCGTTATCATCCGCTGTCTGACGCTCTCCGCCTGCTCCTCGGTCGAGTACGCCGCGCCGATCAGGCGCAGACTGCCGCTGTCGTCGTATGTGTAACCCGCGGCGCCCATGGCACGAAGCGCCTCCGCGTACGGCGCAAGCGCCTCCGCCGTTTCGTAGATGCCGAACTGCAGCATATAAACGTCTAGCGCGGGCAGCGATACGGAGGCCGTCTCGCCGGTCGGCTGAGCGGTGGGGGAGGGCGTGAGATCGGTAAACAGCGTGTTGCGCGGCTCGAACGAGGGCACCTGCGTCGCCGCTATCTTTTCCCGGAGACCGGAGAGCAGCGAATAAGCCCTGCTCTCGCGCAGCTTCCTCCCGACGCCCGTGCCGATAATGAGGTACGCCGCCGCGCCGAATATCATGAGCAGTATGAGCGCCCTCACGCCGCCGCCCGACGACGCGCCGTTCTTTCGCCGCGAAGGCCTTCTTCTGCGTCTTATCTCCATTTCCGCCTCCTTGATTTTTCTCATATAACCATATGTACACGCACATGCTTATATGACGCTCCGAAGGGGCTCGCGCCGGCCTTGACGCGGCGCAATATACCGCCCCGGCGCTTGACCTTTTTACCCAAGTGCGATATAATAAATCGGTTGATCCTAAAAAACATAAGGAAGAAGGATTTTTACGTATGGCAGTAGTAATCGACGGAAGATCCCTGACGCTTCGGCAGGTCGCCGCGGTAGCCCGCGGCCGTGAAAAGGTCGTCATGTCCGATGAGGCGAAGGCGGCGGTCAACAAGGCGAGGGCCTATGTTGAAAAGAAGCTCGAAGAAGGCGCGGTCATTTACGGCCTCACCACCGGCTTCGGCAAGTTCTCCGATACGTTCATCCCCGCGGATGAGACGGCGCAGCTGCAGAGGAACCTCATTATCTCCCATTCCTGCGGCATGGGCGAACCCCTGCCCACGGAGGCCGTCAGGGCCGCGATGCTGCTCCGCTGCAACGCCCTTTCGAGGGGCCACAGCGGCATCCGGCTTTCCACAATAGAGACTCTGCTCAACATGCTCAACGCGGGCGTGCATCCCATAATCCCGGAAAAGGGCTCCCTCGGCGCCAGCGGCGACCTTGCGCCCCTTTCGCATATGGTGCTCGTCATGCTCGGCGAGGGCGAGGCCGAATACATGGGCGTCCGCATGAGCGGGCGTGAGGCCATGGAAAAAGCCGGCATCCCCGTAATAGAGCTCGCAGCAAAGGAGGGCCTTGCTCTCATCAACGGCACGCAGATAATGACAGCCGTCGGCGCCCTTGCGACCATCGACGCGCTTGACCTCATGAAGACCGCGGATATCGCCGCGGCCATGACCTGCGAAGCGCAGCTCGGCATCAAGGCCGCCTACGACCACAAGGTGCACGACGTCCGCGGCCATCAGGGCCAGAAGGACGTCGCGGAGAACCTATTGAAGCTCCTTGAGGGCAGCGAGCTCGCCAAGCGCACTCAGCCCGACAAGGTGCAGGACGCCTACGTAATAAGGTGCGTCCCCCAGATCCACGGCGCGAGCCGCGACGCGATAAGATACGTCGCCGAGGCCGTCTCCCGTGAGATCAACGCCGTGACCGACAACCCCATCATATTCCCCGATGAGGACGAGGTCATCTCCGGCGGCAACTTCCACGGTCAGCCCATGGCTCTGGCGTTCGACTTCCTGGGCATCGCAGTTTCGGAGCTCGCCAACGTCTCGGAGAGGCGTACCGAGCGCATGGTCAATCCCGCGCTCTCCTTCGGGCTCCCCGCGTTCCTCACCAAGCACGGCGGAGTCAACTCCGGCTTCATGATCGCGCAGTATTCGGCGGCCTCCATGGTCTCCGAAAACAAGGTATACGCCCACCCTGCGAGCGTCGATTCCATACCCTCCTCCGCAAATCAGGAGGATCACGTCTCCATGGGCACCACCGCCGCGAGGAAGGCGCGCATGATACTGGACAACGCGCAGAAGGTCATCGGCATAGAGCTCGTCACAGCGCATCAGGCGCTCTGGCTCAGGAGCGAGGAGGGCAGGGGACATATGGCCCCCGCGACCAAGGCCGTTTACGACCTCCTCGAAACGAGGATCGCGCCCATCGAGACCGACGTCGTCATGTATCCGAACCTCAAGGCAGCGGACGAACTCATTAAGGCCAACGCGATAGTCCCCGCCGCCGAGAGAATAGTCGGCGAACTGAAATAATTAAGATCGATCATATCGGAAAGGAACAATGCCATGGAAAACAAAAGCATCGCAGGGGCAATGACCATCAAGCTCGACGCGGTCCTGCCCGAGTATCCCAAATTCGAAGAGGGCAAGCGCCGCGCTCCCGACAGGGGCTTCCGCCTCACCAAAGCGCAGACGCAGCTCGCTCTCCGCAACGCGTTAAGGTACGTGCCCGAGGAGCTCCATGAAAAGCTCGCTCCCGAGTTTCTGGAGGAGCTGAAGACCCGCGGACGCATCTACGCATACCGCTACCGTCCCGAAGGACGCATCTGGGGCAAGCCCATCGACGAGTACAAGGGCAAGTGCATCGAGGGCAAGGCGTTCCAGGTAATGATCGACAACAACCTCGATTTCGAGATCGCGCTCTATCCCTATGAGCTCGTTACCTACGGTGAGACCGGCCAGCCCTGTCAGAACTGGCTCCAGTACCGCCTCATAAAGAAGTATCTGGAGGAGCTCACCGACCATCAGACCCTTGTTCTCGAGAGCGGTCATCCCGTCGGTCTCTTCCCCTCCAAGCCCGAAGCGCCCCGCGCAATACTCACCAACTCCATGATGGTCGGCATGTTCGATAATCTGGAGGATTGGGAAGTCGCGGAGGAGATGGGCGTCGCCAACTACGGTCAGATGACCGCGGGCGGCTGGATGTACATCGGCCCGCAGGGCATCGTTCACGGCACGTTCAACACCATACTCGGCGCAGGCCGCAAGTATCTCGGCATACCCGAATCCGGCGACCTCACCGGCCGCGTGTTCGTATCGTCCGGTCTCGGCGGCATGAGCGGCGCTCAGCCCAAGGCGGCCAATATCGCAAACGCCGTCGGCATCTTCGCCGAGGTCGACCGCAGCCGCATCGAGACCCGCTTCGATCAGGGCTGGGTCAACGTCATACTCGACGATCTCGACGAGGTGTTCGCCCTTGCCGAGGAGCACAGGAAGAACGGCACGACCATCTCCATAGCATATCACGGCAACATAGTCGATCTTCTTGAGGCGGCCGTCAAGCGCGGCTTCAAGATCGACCTGCTCTCCGACCAGACCTCCTGCCATAACGTGTATAACGGCGGCTACTGCCCGGTCGGCTACACCTTCGAGCAGAGGACTCAGCTGCTCCACACCGACCGCGAGGCCTTCAAAAAGGCCGTCAACGCGTCGCTCAGGCGTCACTTCGACGCTATCTGCGCGCTGAAGCAGGCCGGGACCTACTTCTTCGATTACGGCAACTCCTTCATGAAGGCCGTTTACGACGCCGGCGTCAAGGAGATCTCCAAGAACGGCCGCGACGAGAAGGACGGCTTCATATTCCCTTCCTACGTGGAGGATATCATGGGCCCGATGCTCTTTGACTACGGCTACGGCCTGTTCCGCTGGGTCTGCCTCTCCGGTAAGGAGTCCGACCTAATCGCCACCGACCACGCCGCAATGGACTGCATCGATCCCGAGCGCCGCTTCCAGGACAGGGACAACTACAACTGGATCCGCGACGCCGAAAAGAACAAGCTCGTCGTCGGCACTCAGGCGAGAATACTCTATCAGGACGCCGAAGGCCGCACGAGGATAGCGCTCCGCTTCAACCAGATGGTGCGCGAGGGCAAGATCGGCCCCGTCATGATCGGCCGCGACCATCACGACGTATCCGGCACCGACTCCCCCTTCCGTGAGACCGCCAACATCAAGGACGGCTCCAATGTTATGGCCGATATGGCCGTGCAGTGCTTCGCGGGCAACGCGGCCCGCGGCATGAGCCTCTGCGCGCTCCACAACGGCGGCGGCGTCGGCATCGGCAAGTCCATCAACGGCGGTTTCGGCCTCGTGCTGGACGGCTCCGAGCGTATCGACAGCATCATCAAGTCCGCCATGATGTGGGACGTCATGGGAGGCGTTGCGCGCCGCGCCTGGGCAAGGAATCCCCATTCCATCGAGACCTCCATGGAGTACAACAAAAAGCATGAGGGCGACGCCCATATCACCATCCCGTATCTTGTCGATGACGCGCTCATCGAGAAGCTGACCGAAAACATGTGATCAAATAACTCAACATAAGGAGATCAAATCACTATGGCAAAGATCATCGAATGCGTACCCAATATTTCCGAGGGCCGGAACCATGAGGTCATTGAGGCCTGCGTGGATCAGATCAGGAACACCGCCGGCGTCACACTGCTCGACTATTCCTCCGACGCTTCCCATAACCGCAGCGTCATAACCTTCATGGGCAATCCCGAGGGCGTCATCAACGCCGCCGTCGCGCTTGCGAAGAAGGCCGCCGAGCTCATCGACCTCACCCACCATAAGGGCGAGCGTCCCCGCATGGGCGCCGTGGACGTCTGTCCGCTCATCCCCCTGAAGGACTGCACCAAGGAGGAGACCGTTGAGTACTCCAAGACCCTCGGCCGCCGCATCTGGGAGGAAGCAGGAGTTCCCGTATTCCTCTATGAGGATTCCGCCTCCGCGCCTCATCGCGTGAACCTTGCGGACATCAGGAAGGGCCAGTTCGAGGCAATGCCCGAAAAGGTCAAGGATCCCATGTGGACCCCCGATTTCGGCGGCGCCTTCTGCCATCCGACCGCCGGCTGCACCGCCGTCGGCTGCCGCATGCCCCTCGTCGCGTTCAACATCAATCTTTCGACCGATAACGTCGAAATAGCCAAGTCCATCGCGAAGATCATCCGCCGCAAGAACGGCGGCTTCGACTGCGTAAAGTCCAACGGCTTCCTCATCGAGATCCCCGCGGATCCCGAAAAGGGCACTCCCGAAAGGAAGTACGCGCAGGTCTCCATCAACATGACCGACTTCAACCGCACCCCGCTGTACCGCGTGGTAGAGGTCACCAAGGCCGAGGCGAGGCGCTGGGGCGTTTGGGTCACCGGCACCGAGGTCATCGGTCTTACCCCGATGAAGGCGCTCATCGATTCCGCAGAGTACTACCTCCAGCTCGAGGGCTTTGACTTCGATAAGCAGGTCATCGAGAACTACATGCTTTGATGGATATGCTTCTCATAAAAAACATAGGCATGCTCGCGACCGCGAAGGGGTCTTCGCCCCTTTGCGGCGCGGCGCAGCATAACGGGGTGGAGCTCATTCGCGGCTGTTCCGTTCTCCTCAACGGGGATACGATACAGTCCGTCTATACGGACGGCGCCGCCCCCGACTGCGGGAACGTGATCGACGCGGGCGGCGCGCTCGTGACCGCCGGTCTCGTTGACGCGCATACGCATCTCATATTCGGCGGCTGGCGTCAGCACGAGGTCCCCCTGAAGCTCCGCGGCGCGAGCTATCTCGAGATACTTCAGGCCGGAGGAGGGATACTGAACACCCTCACCGCGACCCGCCGCGCCACAGAGGACGAGCTCTATGCGAGAGCCGAAAAGGTACTCGACGAGATGCTCGATCACGGCATCACTACCGTTGAGGCGAAGTCCGGCTACGGCCTCGACGCGGAGAACGAGATGAAGCAGCTCCGCGTGATCCGCCGGCTGAAGGAGGAGGGCGGCTTCAGTGTCGTGCCTACCTTCATGGCCGCTCACGCCGTACCGCCCGAGTTCAAGGGCGATCCCGACGGCTATATCGAGCACGTCTGCACACGGATACTGCCACTCGTTGCCGACGAGGAGCTCTGCGAATTCGTCGACGTCTTCTGCGAGACCGGCGTTTTCGACACAGAGCAGTCCCGCAAGATGCTGACCTACGGCGCGGCGTACGGCTTCAAGACCAAGATCCATGCGGACGAAATAGACGCGATTGGCGGTTCCGTCCTCGCGGGCGAGATAGGCGCCGTGAGCGCGGAACACCTCATCGCCATCGACGATAAGGGCATCGCCTCCATGGCGAAGGGCGGCACCATCGCGTGCCTGCTGCCCGGCACATCGCTCTATCTGGGCAAGGAGTTCGCTCCCGCGCGCCGCATGATAGAGGCGGGCGTCCCCGTCGCCATCTGCACGGATTTCAATCCCGGCTCCTGCCCGTCCGACGATCTGCAGCTGTGCATGAATCTCGGTTACCTCAAATACCGCATGACCCCGGAAGAGGTGCTAGCGGCGGTCACGCTCAACGCCGCCTGCGCAATAAACAGGGGGGATTCCATCGGCACCGTAGAACCCGGCAAACAGGCCGATCTCGTTATCTGGGACGCCGAGGATCTTGATTATCTCGTTTACAGGATGGGCACCAACAAAGCAAAAACCGTTATCAGGAAAGGAATAATAGTCAAATGAAGCTTATTGAAATGACAGTTACCGATTATCTCGATATCCTCGCGTCCGACGCGCCGGCTCCCGGCGGCGGAAGCGCTGCGGCTCTTTGCGGAGCGCAGGGCGCCGGCCTCGTCGCCATGGTCGCGGGTCAGACCACCAGCAAGGTCCGCTATGAGGCGGAATGGCCCATCGCGCAGCATGTCATCGACGAGTGCACCCCCGTTTACGAGGCGCTCACCCGTCAGGTCGACAAGGATACCGACGCGTACAACCTCGTCGCCGCCGCGTTCAAGATGCCCAAGTCCACCGATGAGGAGAAGACCGTCCGCCGTCAGGCGATAGCCGAAGCCACTCTCGTCGCGACCGAGGCCCCCTTTGAGACGCTGAAGCTCGCCGTGGATGCGCTGGAGCTCGCTCTGACGCTCCCCGGGCATTACAACACCAACTGCGCAAGCGACCTCGGCGTTGGAGTACACAATCTCCACACCGCGGCTCACGGCGCATGGATGAACGTAAAGATCAACCTCGGCGGAGTCAAGGACGAGGAGAAGGCCGCTTTCTTCGCGGAGGAGGGCGGACGCCTCATCGCGCGCGCAAACGAGATCACCATGACGGTCCTCGACTGCGTCTGGAAGGATATCCAGGGCTGACAGAATAAAAAAAGAAACGGCCTCCAACAGAAGGCCGTTTTGTTATGTTCTTTATCATTCCTTCATTCGCGGCGCGCTCTTGCCGAGCGACATGCTCATACGCAGTATCACGAGCGCGTCGGAGGAGGTCACTTCGCCGTCGCCGTTCATATCGCCGCGTTCGATCTGCGCGGGCGTGAGCGTTACGAGACCCATTGAGGCGCGCAGCGCGAGCAGCGCGTCTGCGGAGTTGACTACTCCGTTCATGTCGACGTCGCCGGGCAGGAAGTCGTGCGGCCCGCAGTTCCTGCTGACGCCGATGTACTTAAGGCCGGAGGCCGCGCCGGACGGGGGGTAATACACGCCGCCGACCGGCTTCACGCATATAGCGCCGCCGCCCTTTATCGCGCAGCTCGACCCGGTGAACACAACGGGGCAGAGCAGATCGTAAAGGTTCTGCACGCCGTAATAATCCTCGGGCACGTAGCCCTCCTGCATAGCGAAGGAGTAGATCCCGCCGTATTCGTCGGGGGAGGTATTAGCAGTTAGTGCGACGCGGAAGTTCTCCGTAAGCGTCGAGGGATCAACGCCGGTCGCCGCCTGACAGATCGACTGGAAGCTGTTTGCGGTCAATCCGTCGCCCGTGGACATGTGATCCATAATGCTGTGGAAGACGGTGTTCCCGAACTGCGTATAGAGGTACTGCGCATAGAGCGACACCTGCGCGTACAGCACGAGCAGATCGTCGGTGGGCAGATCGTTCGACCAGTCGTACATGGAGTAGCCGTTCTCGACCGAGTAGCCGGGTATGTATTCGACCTCCTCGGGAGGATCGGCCCAGTCCTCCGTCTGGGAATAGTAATGGTCGGTCCAGGTCTGTATGCGCGGGTATACGCTCGTCCCGGGGAAGCATATCTCCTCGGCTGCGGCGCTCATGCACTCGTTGATCCATGTGTCGGCCGCGCCGCACTGCGAGAAGTTGATGAGGTGCTGATACTCGTGCACGATTACGTTGTACGTGCGGGAGATATCGTCCATGTTTTCGCCCGCCGCGTTAACGTAGTGCACGCCGGGGTAGGTGTCGATATTGAGTATCGGCATGCCGGAAATGTACAGGTCGAGCGCGTAGAAGTATCCGCCGATATAGCCCTGACCCGGCTCCCAGCCGTCGTCGATGTTGTAGTAGAGCAGGTTCAGCCTGCCGTCGCCCTGCGAGCCGTTGGAGTGCTCGCCGAAGGAGGACTGCATGAGGTCAAACTTGGAGTCGAACATGTCCGCCGCCATCTGCGCGAAATCCGGATCTATGGAATCGAGCGGATACACGTTTGCCGCGGTCGAGGTCGGCGTCCAGACGTAGCAGTGTTCGCCCTTTGCAAGCACCTTGAACTCCATCATCATCCCGTCGGGGGAATAGTTGAGTATCATGAAGGTATGCGTGTCGCCCACGTTGAAGGAGGTCTTCTCGGCTTCCGGGGGCTTCGGGAAGGACTGCTCCATGGCCTGCGCCATCAGGCGGGCGTCGACGTCGATCTGATAGGGGATATCGGGATCGGCGGAACCGGCATTGGCCGATCCGACCTGCGTCTCGATGAGGCCGGTCATATTGCCGGTGGACATGGAGCTCGACGCTTCGGTCGCGGGATTGTAAATGACGACGTAATCTCCTGAATATCCGTCGGAGCCGTCGGTATCGATGACGGTGGACGTCGATACCCTTGCCGCCGCGCCAAGGGGCAGACATAGTACGATCAGCAGGAATGCGATCACGGCGGAAACGGTTTTTTTCATAAAGCACCTCCCAAAATCACTGTATCGCTTCGGCAGCGAAAAATCAAAGGGGCGCGGCGTATCGCCGTGCCCCGTTATGCACTATCTTTCCTCGCGCTCCGCCGCTTTCATCGCGGCGTCGGCCACATGGCTCATGAGCACGCTCGTTGTGACGCCCCCGACTCCTCCGGGAACGGGAGTCAGAGCGGAAACGATGGGGGAGACCTCATCGCTTTCGACGTCGCCCACGATCCTCTGCTTTTCCTCGCTCCAGTTGATGCCGACGTCGATGACCGTCTGGCCCTCCGAAACGAAGCCGGCGTCAACCATGCCCGCCTTCCCCGCGGCCGCGACGATAATGTCGGCGTTCCGCGTGACGGCCGCAACGTCCCGAGTCCTCGTATGGCAGACGGTGACGGTCGCGTTCTTCTTTATCAGCATCATCGTGACGGGCTTGCCTATCACGAGGCTCCTTCCGATCACTGCGACGCTCTTCCCGGAGAGCTCGATCCCGTAATGGTCCATTAGCTCGATGACCGCCTGCGCGGTGCAGGGCGGATAGCCCAGGGGCTTCTGCTCGTATACGCCCGCGCAGCTCATGTCGGTTATGCCGTCCATGTCCTTCTCGGGCAAAAGCGCGTTGCACACCCTCTGCTCGTTTATGTGGCGGGGCAGGGGACGGAACAGCAGCACGCCGTGTATGGACGCGTCGCCGTTGACGCGGTCTATGACGGCGAGCAGCTCGTCCTCGGTCACTTCCTCCGGGAGCACGAGCTTTTTGACCTCGACGCCTACGGCTTCGGCGCGCTTGACAGCGCCGCGCTCATAGGAAAGATCGTCGGGTCTTTCGCCGACGCGTATTATACAGAGGGCGGGGGAGATCCCGCGCTCCCTGAGCTCGTTCACTTTAGCGGCCGTTCTGTCGTTTATGGCGGCGGCGACCGCGTTTCCCTTCAATAATTCAGCCATATTTTCCTCGCTCACTGTTCGGGGTAGGTGTTGTTCTGCAGCATTATCCGCAGTATCTCGCGGTCGGTCTCGCGCATGCCGTCCTTGCCAAGACGGCCGACGTTCGCAATGGTGTTTTCAACGCCCTTGGATATTATGCCGTCGCCGCCCTGGAACTCCATGCCGCGCACGTACATCTGATATCCCAGAAGACCCGCGTCGACTGCCGTCGCGATCTTTGCCGCGCAGCTGGGCTTTGCGCCGTCGCAGACGATGCCGCTTACGATCGCAAGCGCGTTGACGAGTGTGTGCGCCACGACCTCGTATCCGCCGCCCAGGAGGTACGCGATACCCGCGCCGGCGCCGCAGCCTGCGTTGACCGCGCCGCAGAAGGCGGAAAGGCGGCCAATCCACGTCTTCTGATGGATGGTGACGAGGTTCGAAACGCAGAGCGAGCGGAGGAGCTTGTCCTCGCCGACCTCGTATTCCCTCGCGTAGACTATAACGGGCAGCGAAGCCGCCATGCCCTGATTGCCGGAGCCGGAGACTATTATAACGGGCATCTCGCAGCCGCTCATTCGCGCGTCGGAGCCCGCCGCGGCCATCGCCTTCGCCCTGATCTTAACGTCGTAGCCGTATACGTCGAGCAGCACGCGCCCGACCCTCGCGCCCCAGTTGCCCCTAATACCCTCGTTTGCTATCGCGGTATTGTACTCGATCTGGCGGGTCAATACCTCGCGCACGTCGTCGAGCTCGACCGTGTCGGCGAAATCGACGATGTCCTTTATCGTCAGTATGCCGCGGTCGGTAAGGCCCTGGCTGGATATCTCTATCTCCGGCGCCGCGAAGAGCGTTTCGCCGTTCTTTTCGATCAGCACTACGTTCGTATGGTAATCCTTTATGCGGAGCCTGCTGAACTCGGAGCCGGAATGGAGAGTGATGTCGATATCGAATATGACCTCGGCGTTGGAGGGACGGACTATCATGGGCACGCTTGCCATGAACTCCCTGATCTTCGGCTTGTCCTTATCGGAAACGGAGGCCAATACCTCGAGCACCGCGTCCGCGTCGCCGACGACTATGCCGGCCGCCGCCGCGGCTTCAATGCCCTTCAGCCCGCCGGTGTTGGGGACTATGACCGATTTGACGTTCTTGATGATGTTGCCGCTGACGCTGATCTCGACCCTGTCGGGCATGGAGCCGAGCACGGATCTCGCCTTAGCGGCGGCGAAAGCGATCGCTATCGGCTCGGTGCATCCCATGGCGGGGACGAGCTCTTCCTTCAAAATGTCGATGTAAGCCCTGTATCTGGAGTCGGTCGAAAGCATGCTCCACCTCCGAAAATTGCTTTTTATATTATACAGCATTTTTCGCATGATTTCAATACGGCATGATATTACAAGAAAAACACTGCAAAATGAAATAATTGATAAAAAACTTCAAACGCCGTGTTGACAAGCATCGCCGTTTGGGCTATAATATATTCGAATATGGGCTGGAGAAGCGAGCCCGAAATATTTACGGAAGTGAGATTTATCATGAGTACACAGCTTAAAGACATCGCAGAAGAAATGCACCAGAAATCAATGGCGGCACGCGACTGGGTATTCCAGGTCATTCGCACTGCCATAATCCGCGGCGTCCTGCCCGGAGGAATGCCCCTCCGTCAGGATGAGATCTCGGCTCAGCTTTCCGTCAGCCACATCCCCGTAAGGGAGGCGTTCCGTCAGCTCGACGCGCAGGGCCTCGTAAGGATCTATCCGAACCGCGGCGCCGTCGTCACCAAGCTCACCAAGGAGGAGCTTGAGAACGCCATGGATACCCGCATAATACTCGAGCTCGGCGCCATCCGCGCGGCCGTTCCCCGCATGACCGACGAGTGCATCGCCAAGGCGGAGGCCATACTTGCTCAGTCCGCCGAGGAGGACGATCCCAACAAGCTCGAGGATCTCAACCTGCAGCTCCATTTCGCTCTGTATGAGGCGGCGCAGAATCCCTACATCCTCCAGCTCATCGAGCAGCTCCACGCCAACGTGGACAGGTACGTCCGTCCCTATTACACCCCGTCCGAGGCGTATGCACAGACCGTGGGCGAGCACCGCAACCTCATCGAGGCCTGCCGCAATAAGGACGTCGAGTATGCCTGCGCGATACTGAGGACCCATCTTGAAAAAACCAAGGTCCTGTCGCTCAACTCCCCGCTGCTCGCAGTCTGACCCGAAGTTAACCGCAAGCCCCCGCTTCCAGGGGGCTTTTGCTGTATGAAAAAAGCCCGACGGAAGTCGGGCTTGCTTTTTATGCTTTTAATTGTTTTCGGTGTCGATCTGCGCGGAGACGGTCTTCACGCCCTTCTTGGCCTTGCGCTCTTCGGCCTTTCTGCGGCTCCTCTTGGTGATACGGACGATCACGATGATGATCACCGCGAATATCACCGCCCAGATGAGTATCGCGGGCAGATTGCCGATGAACCAGACGGCGAACGTACGGAAGCCGCTGCCCACGTCCTCAAGGCTTTCCTTGAACTTGCGGGATACCTCCTGACCGAAGGACTCCTTGTCAACGCTCGTCTCACGCTCGACCTCGCTGACGTCGATGGTGACGGTGCCGAAGGAGACGAGGCTGTCGTAATTGCGGAGCTTGCCCTCGTAGGATTCGATCTGGTAGCGAACGGTCGAGAGACGATCCTGCAGCGTGATGATGTCCTCAAGGCTTTCGGCCTTGGACAGAAGGTCGAGGAGCGTCTGATACTCGGTCCTGACGGCGCTGAGGCGGGCTTCGATATCAACATACTGCTCGGTCACGTCGTCCGCGTTCTCGGTACGGCTTATCACGTTGCCGAGACCGTCGACCTCGCGGAGGAAGGAGTCCAGCTTATCCGAGGGGATGCGGAGCACCATATTCGCGTAGCGCATGCCGCCGTAATACATGCCGCGGCTGTTGACGTTGGAGGACTGCACGTATCCGCCGTATGAAATGGCCCTGTCGGTCACGGCGGCGATGAACGCGTCGAATTCCTTTGTCTGAACGTTGAGGTCCGCGTTCCTTATCACCTTGCGGCCTTCCAGCACGTCCTTGCCGTCGTCGCTTGCAGAGGACGGAGCGTAAGTGGAGTGGACGTCGGAATTGAAGGAGGATTCGAAATCGACCTTTGCGTTTTCACCATGTATTGGAGCGTCGGAATAGGACGAATGCGGCTCGTAGGACTTGCTGCAGCCGAGCGCCGTAAGCGACGCGCATAGTATCAGGGCAATAAGCAAAACTACAGTTCTATTTTTCATGTAATGGCCTTTCCCGGCTGTATCGCCGAAATGAATAGTACGACCGCTCTCAAACGGCTCTCATCAATATAACGCATGAGACCCGCCCGGGGTTCCCGATTTTCGGAAAAATAACGCTCCGTATGCCGATATTACTGCAGAAGAGCGGTAAGGAGCCCGTCCGTTTCGGCCATCATGAGCTCAAGACGCTCCGTGCATTCCGCCTCGGAGGAGCCGACGGCGCCGATGTAGAGCTTGAGCTTGGGCTCTGTGCCGCTGGGGCGTATGACGATCCATGCGCCGCCGGGAAGCAGGAACCGAAGCGCATTGGATCTGGGCAGGCCGGTGGGGACGGTCTCGCCGGTTTCCATGTCCGTCTTCGACTGCGTGTTGTGATCCTCGTAAACGAGCACCCGCGCTCCGGCGAAGGCCCTGGGCGGCTCGGCTGCGAGCTTTGCCATGGCGACCGCGATCTTCTCCATGCCCTCCTTGCCGGACAGCGTGTAGCTCTTGACCTTCTCCATATAGTAGCCGAACTCGTCGTAGATGCCGCAGATGACGTCGTAGAGCGATTTACCCATGTTCATATAATACGCCGCGGCGTCGCATACGAGCATGGATGCGCAGACGGCGTCCTTGTCGCGGGCGAATCCGCCGGCCAGAGCGCCGTAGCTCTCCTCAAACCCGAAGAGGAATGTGTATTCGCCCGTAACGGCGGAATGCTCTATCCACTCGGAAATGAAGCGGAAGCCGGTCAGTACGTCCTTGATCGTCACGCCGTATTTTTTGCAGATGGCGTCGGCGAGAGTGGTGGAAACGAAGGACTTTACAACGAGGCCGTTTTCGGGCAGCCGCCCCATCTCCTTGAGGGAGGAGAGTATGTAGTAAGTGAGCAGCGCGCCGGTCTGATTGCCGGTGAGCAGCTTGAAATCGCCGTTCGGGAGCCGCACAGCGACGCCGAGTCGGTCGGAGTCGGGATCCGTGGCGAACATGAGGTCTGCGCCGACCTCGTCGGCGAGCTTGCGCGCAAGTGTGAAAGCGTTCTTATCCTCGGGGTTGGGGGCTTTCACCGTCGGGAAATCGCCGTCCGGCTTCTCCTGCTCGGGAACGACGTGCAGATTTGTAACGCCGACCCTCTTCAGTATCTCGGTAACGGGAACGAGGCCGCTGCCGTGGAGCGGGGTGTAGACGGCGTTGAGCTTATGTCCGTTCTCACGCAGGTTATCGGGGTGCATGAGCAGACTCATCGTGCACTTGTAGTACTCCTCGTCGACCTCCCTGCCGATGATCGTGAGCAGGCCGGAGGAAAGCGCGAGCTCCGTCGGCATGGTCTCCACGCCGAAATAGTCGAATCTGCGTATGCACTCAAGTATCTTGCCTGCCCTGTCGGGAGCGCACTGGCCGCCGTCCTCCCAATAGACCTTGTAGCCGTTGTATTCGGGCGGGTTATGGCTGGCGGTTATCACGACGCCCGCGATGCAGCCCAGATGCCTTACGGTGAACGAGAGCTGCGGCACGGAATGGAGGGTCGAATAGAGGTAGCATTTGATGCCGCACGCGCAGAGCGTGAGCGCAGTCTCCATTGCGAAAACGTCGGAGCGGTTGCGGGAGTCGTACGCTATGGCGACGCCGCGCTTTGCGCCTTCCTCGCCCTCGGTCTCCAGTATCATTTCGGCGACGCCCCTCGATGCGCGGCGGACGACGTAGCGGTTCATCCTGTTGGTGCCTGCGCCGATTATCCCGCGAAGGCCCGCGGTGCCGAACTCCAGCTCGGTATAGAAGGCCTCCTCGCGCAGCTTGTCGCTGTAGAGCTTCTTCATATCATCCATGAGGAAGGGGTCGCTCTCCGCCTTGCCGAGCCAGCGGCCATATTCGTTTTTCCAGTCCATATTGCGCCTCCGTTATTTGTTTTCTTGGTAATATTATACTACAATTCGGTGCTATTACAATAGAAAAAAGAGCCCCGAAGGGCTCTTATGCGGTAATTACAGTTCCATGCTCCCGGTAGTGCGGGGGAAGGGGAGAACGTCCCTGATGTTCTGCATGCCGGTAATGTACATGAGGATTCGCTCGAAGCCCATTCCGAAGCCCGCGTGCTTGACGCCGCCGTACTTGCGCAGGTCAAGGTACCATTCGTAATAGCGCATGTCCATATGCAGGTCTTCGATCTTCTTGCGCAGCACGTCGTAGCGCTCCTCACGCTGGCTGCCGCCGATGATCTCGCCAACGCCGGGCACGAGCAGGTCGGCCGCGGCGACGGTCTTCCCGTCGTCGTTGAGGCGCATGTAGAAGCTCTTGATCTCGGCGGGATAATCGGTGACGAACACGGGGGAGTTATAGACCTCTTCGCAGAGGTAGCGCTCGTGCTCGGTCTGCAGATCGCAGCCCCAGTACACGGGGTACTGGAACTCGCGCCCGCTGTTCTGAAGTATCTCGACGGCCTTCGTATAGGGAAGGCGTACGAAATCGGAGTTTACTACGTGGTTGAGCCTGTCGAGAAGGCCCTTATCCATGAAGTTGTTGAAGAACGCCATCTCGTCCGGGCAGCGCTCGAGGACGGTCTTAATGATGAACTTGATCATCTCCTCGGCGATATCCATGTAACCGTTCAGGTCGCAGAAGGCCATCTCCGGCTCCATCTGCCAGAACTCGGCGGCATGGCGGGCGGTGTTGGACTTCTCGGCGCGGAAGGTCGGGCCGAAGGTGTAGATATCGCGGAAGGCCATGGCGAACGCCTCGCCGTGGAGCTGACCGGAAACGGTCAGATTGGCGGGAATGCCGAAGAAATCCTGACTGTAATCGACCTTGCCGTCCTTATCCTTGGGCAGATCGTTCATGTCGAGGCTGGTCACGCGGAACATCTCGCCCGCGCCCTCGCAGTCGGAACCGGTGAATATCGGGGTATGGACGTAGAGGAAGCCGCGCTCGTCAAAGAACCTGTGTATAGCCATTGCTATTACGTGGCGCACGCGGAACACGGCCTGGAAGGTGTTTGCCCTGGGCCTAAGATGCTGTATCGTGCGGAGGTATTCGAGCGTGTGACGCTTCTTCTGCAGGGGGTAATCGGAGGGGCAGTCGCCGTCTATCTCGATGCTGTTCGCCCTGATCTCGAACGCCTGCTTGGCTTCGGGAGTGAGCACGAGCTCGCCCCTGATTGTGATGGCGGCGCCGGTGGAAAGGCGCTTCACCGTTTCGGAGGGGATGACGCCGTTTTCGTAAACGATCTGAACGCTGCGGAAAGCGGAACCGTCCGACAGCTCAACAAAGCCGACGGATTTGCTCTCACGGGAGGTCTTGACCCAACCGGAGACCTCGATATCTCCCGCGTACTTTTCGGGAGCTTTGTGTAATTCGTAAAGTCTGACCATAATATGCCTCGCAAAAAAAGATTGCTGTTTGCTATTCTAACACAACCGAACGGCATTATCAACACAAAAAAACGAAAAAAACCGAATATAACATTGTAAAAGGGCGGGAGAAAGCCTCTCCCGCCCCGCGTATCCTCGCGCGTCAAACAGGTCTCGCGTTCCTTACGGCGCTCCATACTCCCGCCTCCTCTACGGCGGCGGAGGCAAGCGCGAAATCTCCGACCCTGGAGGGCGTGTGAGCGTCGCTGCCTATCACCAGCCCGCAGCCGGAGCCGCGTATCGCGATAAGCTCCTCCTTCGAGAGCGTCACCCGCGCGGAGTTCACCTCGAGCAGTATCCCCAGCTCGCGGCAGCACTCGGCCATGTAGGGGATATCGACCTTCAGGTACAGATTCGGATGGGATATTATGTTCGCGCGGCAGGCGTAAGCCGCGGCCAATATCCCTTCCGCGTTCCTGTGCGGGTCGTTTTTTATCCCCAAAAGACTCTCGCCCCATATGCCGAGGGCGTGGCGGTTGAACGGCGGAACGGATTTGTGATAGCCGATTATTATCACGTCGTAATCGTCCCTGTTCTCGGGACAGTCACTTTTGCCGAAGCCCGTCACGTTGAGCTCGAGCCCGCGCAGCACGTCGATCCTTCCGGAGAACTCCTTGCGCAGCTCGGTAAGCTCGCCGTTGAGGCGATCGAGCTTCTTCCCGCGGACGCCGAATGTGAAATGCCCAGGCCCGTGTTCGGATACCGCGACCGCTTCAAGACCGCGGTCAATGGCGGCGAGCACGTTTTCACGCGGGGAGCCGTGACCGTGGCTGTAATAGGTGTGGGTGTGATAATCCGCAAATATCCTGTGATCAGACATCTTTCTTGAAATACGCCGTGAACGGGTCCATCCCGGCGTCGGCCTTCTTCTTCATACCGGCAATTACCATGAACGTCTCGAGCAGAGCGCACATCGCAGTACCCGTGTCATAGCCGGATATTCGGTACAGATCGTCGTGACGGGAGGTGCAGATGAAATGATCGGCATACTGCTCCCCCGGGGAATTGACGAGGTTCGTAATGAGCACGGTCTCCGCGCCGTTGGCCTTCGCGGTCTTGAGACAGCTCAGAGTCTGGTGCGTCTTTCCGGATCTCGTCAGGCAGAACACGAGGTCGTCCTTGCCCATGCGTTCGGCGTAGTCCTGCATTATGGCAAGGCTCCTGTTGCCGATGACGACGGAGTCGACGCCCATGTGGCAAAGACCGTCCGAAACGTTGATGGCGAGCTGTACGCAGCTCCCCACCGAGAACCATACCACGCGCTTGCAGGCGAATATCCTGTCGCAGAGATGGCTCAGCTTTTCTGTATCCAATACCTTGAGCGTGGATTCTATGGCGGAGATATGACCGCCCATGAGCTTCTGGATTATGACCTCGATCGAATCGGCGCTGCTTATGGGCAGGCTGATCTCCCGCTTGACCGCGGACGAACCGCTCGCCAGGGATACACGGAAATCCATGAACCCGCTGTAACCCAGTTTCCTTGCGAGCCTTGTCACGGAGGGAACGCTTACGCCCGCCTCCTGCGCTATTTCGTTGATGACCATGTGAGTCGCCTCGTCTGGATGAGAAAGGATGTAATCGGCAACCTTTTTTTCCGCGGGAGGCAGAGTAGAGTAAACTGAACTCAGCTTCATTCTCGCCGGCATTGAAAAATCCCCCCATTCATGCCTGCATGTAAATAAATCACGCTGTTTTGTGACTAAACTCTATCACACCCTCTTATTTTTTTCAAGTGCCGCATGCAAAATCAACGCCCCAAAAAGGGACGTTTTTGCAATATGTCACAAAATGGTAACAATTTGACCGCAATGATCGGGCCGATACTTCCCCGAATATCGGCGGAAAAGCAAAAGTAGAGTTAATCGATAAGATGAACAAGGAGACTTAGCCATGGAAGCACTGCACGCATTGCTGATCACAGCCGCTGAGGATGCGGCGATATCGGACGGCAGCAGCTGGTTCCCCGTTAGCAGGGGAGAGACGCGCGTCATCCCCGCCCCGAAGGATGGCGGCGCGTTTTTCACGGTATGGGGGATCGGTGAGCGGGAGGGGAGCATCCCCGTCCCGACGCTGCACAGTATCGTTTTCAAAGACGGGGCTCCCGTTTCCGCCACGCTCCCCGTCGTCGACTGGGGCGGCGTGGCTCAGGTTGAGGTGAAGCCCGCATATCTGCCGTCAAGGGGATATGAGATCCCCAAGCTTCTGGACACGCTCGACCTCGGTTCGAGAAACTCCCGTGCCAAGGCGGAGCTCTACCGTGACGGAGTGCTGCGGCTCAACATATCGGGACAGGGAGAGGCGGTAACGCTCGCAGTTGGCGAGGGCGAGAGCGGCTCGCTCGGCCTTCTCGACGTCGGAAGCGCGCGGCTCGTTTACGTGCACGTCGCGAAGCGGGAGGGCGAGCGCCTCATTATGCTGGGGCCGGATACGGAGACGCTCCTCGATATCGAAGGCGACAAGGCCACGGTGATCGACGGACGGCCGACCTGCATAAAGGCCTTGGGTACCGTGCGCGGCCACGAAAGGCGGCTCATGTACGAGTACGCGAACGGCTCGTTCGGCAGGCCGCGGGAGGAGATAGGCTTTTTTACGCGCGAAAGGCGTGAACCGCGATCGGACGGCGAGCGCGCGTTAGCACTCGTCGAGGAGGCGGGCATGGGACTGGGGGAGGAGTGGAGGAGCTTTCTTACTCCCGACCTGTCAAAGGAGCTCGGCTCCGAGGAGCTCAGGTCGTTCATTGGGGAGTTCGCCGCGGCGAAGCTGTGCCCTTTGAGCGCCGACGTCCCCGTAGTCGGAGTAATGGGATCTGGCGGAATGATAATGCGGCCGCGAATGTTTTCGTTCGTTTTCGAAGACGGGCTTATAGAGGACGTGAGGGAAAGGTGAATGCCGTTAGCCCATCCTAAACCTTTTGTTTAGTATTTCTGTCCCGGAAGCGCCGATTGGGGGCCGCACGCCGCATTTTTCGCGCAGACAAAATGCGCCCGTTTCGCCTGTAAAACGCACGTCTGCGGAGCGCTTTAGGCAGCCGCGCGGACAGGAGCTGCGGAAAACGGCAGAAAATGTCCTGAATTATTGTATATTATAGTAAACGATGTTGACAAACGGCGTACAAAGTGGTTTAATTCATCTGTGGATGTTTAGTGCTGTTAAACTTTCAGTTTAGCATTGTTATTCGGGAGGAACAATCGTGATCGACATAGGCGACAGGATCAAAAGACGGAGGCAGAAGCTCGGCCTCACGCAGGAGGAGCTCGCCGCCAGGACGGAGCTTTCCAAGGGCTTCATCAGCCAGCTCGAGCGCAATCTGACCTCGCCGTCCATAGCCACGCTCATGGACATACTTGAGGTGCTCGGCGTCGATATCTCCGACTTCTTCGCAAAGGCGGAGGATGAGAAGGTCGTATTCACGTCGGACGACATGTTCGAGAAGGAGGACGAGGAGATCGGATCCTCAGTGGTGTGGCTCGTCCCCAACGCGCAGAAGAACTCGCTCGAGCCCATCATGGTCACCTTAAAGCCCGGCGGCTCGACATATCCCGACGATCCGCACGAGGGGGAGGAGTTCGGCTACGTGCTCTCCGGCGCCGTAACGCTCGTATTGGGGCTCAGGCGTTTCCGCCTCCGCAAGGGCGACAGCTTCTGCTTCAAGCCCACGGAGGAGCATTATCTCATGAATACCGCACAGCGTGAGGCGCGCGTTATCTGGGTGGCGACGCCGCCGTCCTTCTAATCCGAAACGGGGGGTCAATATGGAAAACAAAAAGCTTATCGAACTCAGGAACATCACCAAGGACTATGACGGCGATCTCGCTCTCGACAACGTCAGTCTCTATATCAGAGACGGCGAGTTCTTGACCCTGCTCGGCCCGTCCGGCTGCGGCAAGACCACGCTTTTGAGGATCATCGCCGGTTTCATAACGCCCACCTCGGGCGACGTCATTATCGACGGCGTCGATATGAAGGGCATTCCTCCTTATAAGAGGCAGGTCAACACCGTGTTCCAGAAATACGCGCTGTTCCCTCACCTCAACGTCTATGAGAACATCGCCTTCGGCCTCAAGATAAAGAAGACCCCCAAGGCGCAGATAGAGGAGAAGGTCAACGCCATGCTGAAGCTCGTCAATCTCGAGGGCTACGGCAAGCGTTATATCGACCAGCTCTCCGGCGGTCAGCAGCAGAGGATAGCGATAGCCCGCGCGCTCGTCAACGAGCCGAAGGTGCTCCTGTTGGACGAGCCTCTCGGCGCCCTCGATCTTAAGCTCCGCAAGGAGATGCAGATAGAGCTGAAGCGCATGCAGCAGCAGCTCGGCATAACGTTCATATTCGTCACGCACGATCAGGAAGAGGCGCTGACGATGTCCGATACCATAGTCGTCATGAAGGACGGCGTGATCCAGCAGATCGGCCGCCCGACCGATATCTACAACGAGCCGAAGAATCCCTTCGTCGCCGACTTCATCGGCGAGAGCAATATCGTTCCCGGCGTTATGCTGGACGATTACAAGGTCCGCATGAAGGGCATGGTGTTCCCCTGCGTCGACGCGGGCTTCGGCAAAAACACCGAGGTCGACGTCGTCATCCGCCCGGAGGATATCGATATCGTCGATCCCTCCAAGGCGCGCATCTCCGGCAAGGTAGTCTCCGTCGTGTTCATGGGCGTCCATTATGAGGTGGACGTCGACTGCGGCGGCTATGAATGGGTCGTGCATACAACGGACGGCGTGGACGTCGGTCAGCAGGTCGGCATCTCCATCCCGCCCGACGCCATCCACATCATGAAGAAGACCCGCGCGAACAACCTCTTTGACGCGGAGGTCTGGCCGGGCGAGGGAATGATCTACATCGACGATATCGGCTTCGAAGCGAACGGCCTCGAAGAGTACGAAAACAAGGAGATCGCCCTTGTCCAGATAGCGCCCGAAAAGGTCCGGATAGTCGCTCCGCAGGATGCGAAGCTCACCGGTACCATAAAGGCATGCATGTTCCTCGGCACCCATTACGAGATCACCATCTCCTGCGAGGAGAACGACTGGATAGCCCATTCCGACGAGTTCATGGAGGACGGCGAGGAGGTCGGCATACTGGTCGACGCCGCCGATCTCGAGCTCATGGATAAGAAGGAGTGACGCGATGAAACGAAGGGTGTTCGCATATCCGTACATAGTGTGGATGATACTGTTCATCGCAGTCCCGATGCTCTTCATCTTCTACTATGCGGTGAACGTCGGCGGGACTTTCACGCTGACGAAGCTCTGGTCGACCCTTTCGGATCCGGCCAAGTGGAAGGTGCTTTGGATAAGCGTTGTGATGGCGTTCAAAACGACGGTCATCTGTCTGCTGCTCGGCTATCCCATCGCCTATATCCTGTCCAACATGAAGCGCACGGTGGCGGGCTTCATCTCCGTACTGTTCTTCGTCCCGATGTGGATGAACTTCGTCCTGAGGACCTATGCATGGCAGGCGATACTAGAATACTTCCTGCCCGGCCTTCTCGGGATGGAGGGCACCCTCACCGGCACCGAAGGCGCGGTGCTCATGGTGCTCGTCTACAACTTCCTGCCGTTTATGATAATGCCGCTCTACAATACCCTCGCCAAGATAGACAAATCTCTGATCGAGGCGTCGAGGGACCTCGGAGCGAACGGCGTAAAGACATTCTTCCGCGTGATACTCCCGCTTTCCGTTCCGGGCATCGTGTCGGGAATAACGATGGTGTTCATCCCCGCGATAACCGCCTTCACAGTCCCCGCGCTGATCGGCAACGGCAAGTACAACCTCTACGGCAACGAGATAGAGCTTGCGTTCAAGACCCTCTCGGGTCAGGGCGATTACGCCGTTGGAAGCACTCTTTCGATAATCCTGCTTCTGTGCGTGTTCGTTTCCACGCTCATCATGAACCACTTTGACAAGGATCAGAAGCAAGGGGGGCAGATGTGGTGAAAAAGGCGGCCCGTTCATTCAAATACGTGTATCTTGCGCTGATGCTCTTCTTCCTCTATATCCCGATACTGTACCTGATCGTGTTCTCGTTCAACGATTTCTCGACGGGCAGGCATATCTCCTATGCCAACATCGGTCAGTGGAAGGGCTTCACGCTCAAGAATTACTCGACACTCTTCTCGGGCGACGCGGGCAAAGCGCTGCTCCTCACGCTCGAGATCGGCGCCGTATCGAGCGTCGTTGCGACCGTCATAGGCACCGCCGCGGCGATCGGCATCTACGCCATGAAGAAGCGCACGCGAAACGTCATTTTGAACATTTCACAGCTTCCCATGGTCAATCCCGACCTCGTAACGGGCATCACTTTTATGATGCTGTTCACGTTCGTCAACTCACTGCTCGTGCATCTCGGCATGAAGCAGGTGGGCGACGTGACGAAGCTGCTCATAGCGCATATCTCGTTCAGCATACCGTACGTGATATTCTCCGTTATGCCGAGACTGCGCCAAAGCTCCGACCTTTTGTATGAGGCCGCTATGGACCTGGGCTGCAGCCCGATGAAGGCGCTGTTCAAGGCGGTCATACCCGACATAATGCCGGGCATAACGTCCGGCTTCGTGATGGCCCTCACGATGAGTCTCGACGACTTCGTCGTCAGCTACTTCGTGTCCGACCTGAAGAGCGTGCTCTCGGTCTACATCTACTCATCCGCCCGCGGAGCGAAGGGCGTCAACCCCGCGCTCGCAACGGTCATATTCATACCGCTCGTAGTGCTCCTGCTTGCCGTCAATCTGAGAAGGCTCGCCAAGGAACGCGAGTATGAGATACAGAACAAAAAAGTCAAACTCAAGGACAAGGGAGGAAATATCCAATGAAAAAGTTTTTAGCGATCGTTCTCTGCACCGTTATGGTGTTCGTTCTCGCCGCCTGCAAGGGCAAGGACGATGAGGCGGATTACAGCTTTGCCGACGGCGACCAGTACGATTACATCGGCGGCGAGCTCAACATCCTCAACTGGGGCGAGTACATCGACGAGGAGCTCATCAAGATATTCGAGGAGGAGACCGGCGTCAGCGTCAAGTACGTCAAGATGACGAGCAACGAGGAAATGCTCATCAAGCTTCGTTCCGCAGACTGCGTGTACGATCTCTGCTTCCCCTCCGACTACATTATCGAGCAGCTTATCGCCGCGGATATGCTCCTTCCCCTTGACAAGGAGAAGATCCCCAACGCAAAGAACATCGCCGACCGCATGATCCAGTTTACCGAGGTCTTCGATCCCGGCAACAAGTATTCGCTCCCCTACATGTGGGGCACCGTCGGCATACTCTACAATACCAAAATGGTCACCGAGCCGGTCGACAGCTGGAACATCCTCTGGAACGAGGAATACGCCGGCAAGATCTGGCAGTATGACTCCGTGCGCGACGCCATAGCCGTTTCGCTCCTGCGCCTCGGCTACGACATCAACACCAGAAACGCCGACGAGGTCGACAAGGCCAAGGACGAGCTCATAAAGCAGATCCCGCTTCTTAAGGGCCTCGGCACCGACAACATCAGGTCCTCCATGATCAACAACAAGGCAGCCCTCGCCGTCATCTATTCCGGCGACGCCTTCGCCTGCATGGACGAGAACGAGGATCTTGCCTACGTCGTGCCCAAGGAGGGCTCGAACGTCTGGTTCGACAACGTGGTCATCCCCAAGACCGCGAAGAACGTCGAGGCGGCGCATGCGTTCATCAACTTCATCAACGACGCGAACCTCGCCACCCGCAACTGCGAGTTCATCTATTACTCCACTCCCAATCAGGGCGCGCTCGACAGGCTCGATCCGTTCTTCATCGAGAGCGAGACCTTCAATCCCTCCGACGAGATACTCTCCCGCTGCAGCGTGTTCCACGATCTCGGCTCCTTCGTCGAGGTGTTCAACAACGCCTGGTCGGAGTTCAAGTCCGCCATGGGCAACTGACGATCATCCAAAAGGGGCGGAGCCGTACGGCTCCGCCTTTTCGTTTTATATTGTTTGCATATGCGCATGAAATCTGTTATAATTATCATGTGAAAATCTGTGATCAAATCATGAAAGGAATCCGTATCATGAAGATAGTTGTTCTCTGCGGCGGCATCAGCCCTGAAAGGGACGTTTCGCTTTCGACCGGAGCGCAGGTCGCGAAGGCGCTCTGCAAAAAGGGGCACAGGGTCGCTCTCGTCGATTCCGCCGCGGACATAGATAAAGTATCGGACGATCTTTTCAAAAGCGATCTGGGCGGCGTCAGCGCGCTTATAGGCGATACTGCGCCGGACATCGGTGCGCTCATGGAACGCGGGGAGTATTTCGGCAGGAACGTCATAGAAGTCTGCCGCGCCGCGGACGTCGTATTCACCGCAATGCACGGCGGAGCGGGGGAGGACGGCAGCCTGCAGGCGGCGTTCGACCTGCTCGGCATCAAATACACCGGCTCTGGTCATAAGGGCTGCGCGGTATCCATGGATAAGGTCGTCACGAAGCGCATAATGGCGCCGGTCAAGGGCGTTTCAATGCCGCGCGGCGTCGCGCTCAACCGCGGCGATTTCGACGGAAACGAGCTTTCTTATACGGATGAAGTCCTGAAGGAGGTCGGCCTTCCCATGGTCATCAAGCCCGCGGGCGGCGGTTCCTCCGTAGGCGTTTCGATAGTCAGGGAGGAGGCGGAGCTCCTGCCCGCCATCGAGCTTGCCCTCTCGTACGAGCCGAAGGCCGTCGCCGAGGAATACATTAAGGGCCGCGAGTTCTCCGTCGGCGTGCTCGGCGGCAGAGCGCTCCCGCCCATCGAGATAAAGCCCAAGAGCGGATTCTACGATTACAAGAACAAGTACCAGTCCGGAATGACGGACGAGATCTGCCCCGCCGATATCCCGGAGGAAGTCGCCGAGGAGATGAAGGCCGCCGCTGTAAAGGTGCATGAGGAGCTCGGCCTTTCCGCGTATTCGCGCACCGATTTCATACTTGCCGATGAGGGCGGCGTCTACGCGCTGGAGGCGAATACGCTACCCGGCATGACGGCGATGAGCCTGCTCCCTCAGGAGGCGAAGGCGGTCGGCATCGGCTTCCCCGAGCTCTGCCAGATTATAGTCAACGAAAGTCTGAACAAGTATGATAAGGATTGATCTCAACGAAATATCGAAAGCCGTCGGCGGCAGGGTCGTCGGCAGCCTTCCCGAGGGCCCGGTCGCATCCATCGTGACCGACAGCCGAAAGGCCGTTCCGGGCTCTCTTTTCATCGCGCTCCCCGGTCAGAACGTCGACGGCCACAGCTTCGTAAAGGGGCTCGAAGGCGTTATCTGCGCCGCGATAGTCGAGCACGAGGTCGAAGCTGACGTGCCGCAGATCGTCGTGTACTCCACCTATAAGGCAGTCGGGGCCATCGGCGCGTACATAAGGGAAAAGAGCGGCGTCACCGTGGTCGGGATCACCGGCTCAGTCGGCAAGACGAGCGTAAAGGAGCTCGTCGCAAGCGTGCTCTCCCAAAGATACCGCGTCCTAAAAACAGAGAAGAACCACAACAATGAGCTCGGCCTTCCCATGACGCTCTTCCGGCTGGAGGAGGAGCATGAGGTCGCCGTGCTCGAAATGGGCATCAGCTTCTTCGGGGAGATGACCCGCATCTCCGCCATCGCCAAGCCCGATATGGCTGTTTTCACCAATATCGAAAACGTCCATACCGAGAACCTCGTCGACAGGGACGGCGTGCTCCGCGCAAAGACGGAGCTCGTCGCCAACATGCGCGGCAGCGTGCTCGTGCTCAACGCAGAGGACGACAAGCTTGCGGGTTATCCCGTGCCGGAGGGGAAGGAGGCCGTCTATTACGGCGTCGACGCTGACTGCTTCGCTCATGCGAAGGATATAGTCTATCACGGCATGGAAAGCACCGATTTCACGCTCTGCCTCGGAGAAGGATCCGTAAGGGTTAACCTCCCCGCATCGGGCAGACATATGGTGTTGAATTCCTGCGCGGCCGCAGCCGCGGGCCACAGGATGAGCCTCACACTTGAGGAGATAAAGCGCGGACTTGAAGCATACGTCCCTGTGGACGGCCGCATGAGCCGCATCGAATACAAGGGTGCGGTCATAATCAACGATTGCTACAACGCCAGCCCCGCGTCCATGACGGCGAGCCTGGGCGTGCTGAAAAAGGCGGAGGGCCGGAAGCTCGCGCTCCTCGGCGATATGCTCGAGCTCGGCGAAAGATCAGACGAACTGCATGAGCAGGTCGGCCGCACCGCGGCGGAGACCGGCCTCGACATGCTCGTGACCGTCGGCGCGAACTCCAGACTCATGGCATCCGCAGCAGCGTCGCACGGCCTTGAAAACGCGCATTACTGCACGCGTGAGGAGGCGGCGAAGATACTCAAAGCGGAACTGAAGCCCGGCGACACCCTGCTCGTCAAGGCGTCGAGGGGCATGGCGCTCGAAAAGATAATCTCCGCCATTATGGAGGACTGAATATGCAGAAGCGGTTCGACGCATCCAAAACATACGCGATAGCCCTAGGAGGCGGCGGCGCGAAGGGCGGCTACGAGATAGGCGTCTGGCGCTCCCTCGAGGAGGAGGGCATGAAATACAACGCCGTCAGCGGCACGTCCGTAGGCGCGCTGAACGGCGCCATGATGGCAATGCGCGATCTCGAACGCGGCGAGGAGCTTTGGCGCAATATCCGCTATTCGCAGGTCATGGACGTCGACGACAAGTCCATGGGAAAGCTCTTCGGCGGCAAGGTCGAGGCGAAGGATCTCGGCTCGCTCATACTCCGAGCGATCGACATAATAAAGGGCGGCGGCTTTGACGTTACGCCCCTGCGCAACCTTTTGAACGAGTACGTCGACACGGGGAAGATAAAGCGCTCCGACGTCGATTTCTTCATTGTCACATATTCGCTGACCGACAAGAAGGAGCTCGACGTGATAGTCAAATCCCTCCCGGAGGACGAGATCCGCGACATGCTCCTCGCAAGCGCGTATTTCCCCGCTTTCAAGAACGAGCCGCTTGCCGGCGGCAAACGCTTCACCGACGGCGGCGTCTCCGACAGTCTCCCCATAACCCCGCTCGTGGAGCGCGGCTACAGGGACATTATCGCCGTGCGCCTCACGGGCGGCTTCGGCAGGGAAAAGAAGATACGCCTTCCGAAGGGCTTCAACGTCGACTATATCGAGCCCAAGCGCAAGCTCGGCAACACGCTGAACTTCTCCGCGGAGCAGGCCGCGTACAATATCGATCTCGGATACTATGACGCGAAGCGATACGTCTACGGCCTCGCGGGGGAGAGATACTACCTCGAACGCACTCTGACGGAGAGAGAGGCCTATAATGAGCTCATGGCGCTTATCGACATATTCGCGGAGGAATCGACGGGCGAGCTCTCGCTCCGCTCGATACACGAGTCCGTGATACCCGGCATTGCCAAGCAGAACGGCACGACGGGAGACTATTTCGACGTGTTCATCGGCTATCTCGAATACCTGGCGGAGCTTATGAAGCTTCCCGAGTTCCGCGTCCTCAAGGATACGGAGCTGCTGGCCGAGGTCAAAAAGAGCCACGCATTTGCGGACAAGCTCCTGGCAAAGACCATCGCACGGGTACGCTGATATGGACGGGGATATAAAGGTCGAAACCCTCACAGCCGAGCTGCCGATGGACGAGTTCATCGCCTCGTTCGTCGACGTCGAAAGATTCGAAGCGTGCTGCGCACAGTGCCCCGGCTACGGAAAGACCTGGGCCTGCCCGCCGTATTCCTTCGATCCGAACGGGGTTTGGAGCAGGTACAAGAGCATTGAGCTCTATGCAAAAAAGGTCTTTGTCCCCGAAAGCATGAGGGAGAAGCATCACTCGGCCGACGAGCTTGCGAAAGCTTATAACGAGCTCCTGACGCCCGTCAAGGATCGGCTGATGGACGAGCTTTACGCCATGGAGCGGGAAACTCCGCACAGTCTCGCACTGTCGGCCGGCGGATGCGGCCTCTGCGCCGAATGTACGCGGCCGCACGGGGAACGCTGCAGAAATCCCCGCAAAATGCGCTGGTCGGTAGAGTCGCTGGGGGGCGACGTGCTGAAATGCATAACGCAGGTGCTGGGCGAGGAAGTCCTCTGGGCCGAAAACGGCCGCCTGCCGGAGCATTTCATACTTCTCGGCGGGCTTCTGAAAAAGCAATAAACGTATGATCGGGGGGCGTTCGAAAGGGCGTCTCCCTTTTCCGAAAAATCTTTAAGGAGATCGGCCGCCCCGTCCGTATAATATGTGAAGGGAACGGACGCGGGACCTTCAAAGGAGGCAGATATGGATAACGGCGCAAGTAGCTACCGCCGTTTCCTTGACGGCGACGAGAGCGCCGTCCGCGACATAATGGACGAGCTGTTTTACAGCCTCGTGTTCTTCGTGGACCGCTACGTCAGGGACGTTCACGCGGCGGAGGATATCGCCATGGACGTCATGAGCGATCTCTTCGTGCACCGGCACAGGTACAATTTCAGATCCTCGCTGAAGACCTATCTCTTCATGCGCGGGAAAAGCCGCGCGCTGGACCTGCTCCGGCACAGGAAGGTAATAGACTTCACCGAGCTTTCGGAGGATTGCTCCGCGACTGACGGGGATCTTGAAGCAAGGGTGCTCGAGGATGAGAGCCGGCGCGAGCTGAACGCGGCGCTCGGCAGGCTCCCCGGGGAAATGCGCGTCGCCGTGCATCTCGTCTATTTCGAGGAAATGAGCTATGACGAAGCGGCGAAGGTGATGGGGAAGAATCGAAAGCAGATCGATAATCTTCTCTACCGCGCGAAAAAGGAACTGCGGGATCTTTTGGGAGAGGAGGCGTACAGGCAATGAGAGACATCGACGATTACACTCGGGAGGTCCTTCAAAGGGCCGATGAAAAGCGACGGGCTATAAAGACCCGCCGCAGGAGAGCGCTGTCCGTCTGCTCGGGGCTCGCGGTGTTCCTGATCGCAGGTTCCTTCGCGCTTAAGGGGATCATCGGCGGTTTCCGTTCCGGCGCCGATAACGCCTTTGAAGGTCATCCTCACGGCGCGATAGGCGGGATCGATACAGACTCGGCGTATTCCGGTTATTCTTCATTATTTTACGGCGGTGTGTTGGGCCCGGATAACGAGATCACCGATCCCGACAGCGTGAAGGAAGCCGCGGAGCTGATCGAATCCGCAGTCGGTAAGGATATCGAAGGTTCGAACGACAACACTTCCGACAGCTGCGGCGACGAGATCTCGATAGTGCTCGTTTCCGCCGAAGACGGAAGGCACGAATATCTGCTGATGTCCGGCGGACTCCGGGATGCACGGACAGGGAAGTTTTATCCCATGGACGCGGAAGCGATAACGAAACTCAAAACGATCCTCGGTATCGAAGAAAAAAAGGACTGAAAATATGTAGTTTGGCGAAAGCACGAACGAAAGGAGCAATATGAAAAAGACGGTTAAGGGAATGATCCGCACGGCGCTCGCCGTGATAATGCTTGCGGCTGTTGCCGCGGAGGTCATGGGATGCACTCCCGAGGTTAAGGCGAACGATCTTATGTCCGGTATCGAACCCGCCAAAAAGGAGGAGATCGTATTCGATTTCGCTTCCTCTTCGAAAAAGGCGGCGGATTTCGCAGTGCGCCTCTTCAAGGCGGGCTATGAAAACGGAGAAAACGTTCTCATGTCCCCGCTCTCGGTGATGAGCGCGCTCGCCATGACAGCGAACGGAGCCAAGGGGGATACCCGCAGTCAGATGGAGGAGGTCCTCGGAATGAGCGTGGAGGAGCTCAACGATTTCTTTACACAATACATACCCAAGCTCAAAAACGACGACACGACCAATATCGACATCGCAAATTCGATCTGGTTCACGGACGATCCTCGATTTACCGTGAACGAGGCCTTCCTTCAGAAGAATGCCGATCATTTCGCGGCGGATATCTACCGCGCGCCTTTCGACGGGACCACTCTGCGCGACATCAACAACTGGGTCAAGCTGAAGACGCACGGCATGATACCGGAGATCCTCGATAAGATCGACCGCGACTCTGCGGTGATGTACCTCGTCAACGCCCTTGCATTCGAGGCGGAATGGCCCAGCGTCTATCGCAGCACAGATGTTTGGAAAGGCGATTTCACGGCCGAGGACGGCACTAAGACGAGCGTCGATTTCATGCACGGCAGCGAATCGAGATTCATTGCCGACGATCTTGCGAAGGGCTTCATAAAGCCCTATAAGGGAGGAAAATACGCTTTCGCCGCTCTGCTGCCCAACGAGGGAGTGAGCATATCCGATTATATCGCTTCTCTCGACGGTGGAAAACTCCTCGCCATGCTCTCCGATCCCGTTGAAACTAAGGTCCAAACCGCCATCCCGAAGTTCGAGACGAAGTACAGTTCCAATATGGCGGACCTCCTTGCTTCGATGGGCATGCCCCTTGCATTCGATACGTTCGGAGCCGATTTCACCGACCTCGGCACCTCGACCGCGGGGAACATCTACATCAACCGCGTACTGCACAAGACATTTATCGAGGTCGGCGAGCGCGGCACCAGAGCGGGCGCTGCGACGGTAGTGGAGATGAATGACAGCGCGATGTTCATAGAGGATATCAAAGAGGTCATACTCGATCGCCCGTTCGTCTATATGCTCATAGACTGCGAGACGAACCTTCCGTTCTTCATCGGCGCGCTGACCGACGTCGGTAAATAACAGATGAAATAAAGCGGCGGCCCTTTATCGGGGATCGCCGCTTTTCATTTGCGCAAAATAGTTTTTTATGCCCTCCGCCGCGGCTTTAGCGATGTTCTCCCTGTGCTCGGGAGTTACGAGCAGCGCTTCGTCGGCGGCGTTGGACAGGAACCCGCATTCGATCAGCACCGAAGGCGCTTTGGGCACGCGCAGCACGAACAGATCCTCGGGATTGGTGTAACGGGGAGCCCGCCCGAGCTTTTCGCATAGACTGAACATTATAGAGTCCGCGAGCGACTTTCCCGCCTCGGAGCCCTTCATGTAGAACACCATGGGCCCGGACACCGTGCGGTCGCGGAACTTGTTTATGTGGATGCTGACCACAGCGTCCGCGCGTTCCAGGCCGATTATCTCGCCGCGCGCCTTCATGTCCTCGCTCTTGGTATCGCCGAGCGCGCCGTCGCCGCTCCTTGTCATTATGACGTAAAAACCGCTTTTCGTGAGCTCGTCGGCGAGCGTTTTCGCTATCGAGAGATTGAGCTCCGCCTCAATGGCGCCGGTCTCCGTTCCGACTGCGCCTCCGTCGAACCCGCCGTGGCCCGCGTCGATTATGATAACGCATGCGTCGTCGGGTATGTCGCCGAGCGTGATCCCCGGCGAGGCGGAAGCCGGAAGCGTTCGCTTTTCGGTCAGCCCCATCCATGCGAGGCACAAAGTCCCTGCAAGCACAAGGAGCGACAGAGCAAAATCTGCTATCTTCTTTTTATCAAAACGTGGTCTGCGCAAAAAAGCCACCTCCCTACGTTCTATGTTACGGGAGGCGGCATGCCTTTATTACATTATCCGCGCTTGATTATCATTACCATAAGCGCTATGAGCACAGCCACGACGACCGCGCCCAATATGAACCAGACCACGATGGGCACCGCGCCGAGGTTGATGAACGGCTTTTTCGGAGCCGTGTCGGTCGGCCTCGCCGTTTCGGAGGGGATGGGAGTTTTCGCCGCTTCCTCGCGGCTGACCTCGACCTTCTGCTCCGAAAGAAGCTCCTCCTCTCCGCCCGCCGAGCCGTAAAGTCTCACGGTGTGCTCACCCTTTTCAAGCAGCACCGCATGGGGGAGGAGCAGCCTGCCGGGCTCCGCCTCGTTTGCAAGACAGGCGACGATGTAGTCGTAAACGGTCTCCGTTCCCGTGATGACCTCCAACCGCAGAGAGGTGATGCCGGCGGGATTGCGCACCGTGCCTTCAAGCTGCAGTCCGGTATCGTAGAGCGCCGTGACCTCCACGGTCCAATGGCTCGCGGCGGGCTTCCACTGCGCGTAAAGCGTCAGCGAACCGTCGTATGCAACGGTATCGCAGGGCATGTATGCGGCGCCTGTGCCGTCGGGCAGGGCGTTCCAGCCGATGAAATCGTAACCCGTGCGTAAGGGCACGTCGGAGGGTATCGTAAAGCTGTCGAAGAAGCATTCGCCCTCGGGCGCGTTCTCGCCCGCGTTGGCGTTGTAGGAGACGACCTCGCCGCCCGTTCCCACGGCGAGAATGCTGGAATTGGTCTTCACGATCTCCTTGGGCTCGCAGCCCTGAACAAAGGCCTCCGCCGTGATCTCTACAGTGCAGTAGTAAAGGCCTTCGGAAAGAAGGCGTGACTCAAAACCCTCTGCGAAGCTCGTTCCGGACATTTCGCATAAGCCGTGCGCGTTCGGCGCATGGGACGATGTGAGCACCGCGGTTCCGTCCGGCAGACGGAGCGTGACGGAGACGTTCTTTATCAGGTGGCGGGATACGGCGTATGTCGTTATATCGAAGGAGTCGGCGGTCAGCACCTCTCGGGAGAGCGCCTCGCCGTTCTCAATGAATATGTCGTCGATGAAGGAAACGAAAGCCATGTCCTCGGCCTTCGCCCAGTAGAAGCTGCCCTGATGGAAAACGCAGTATTTTATATCGCCGTTCGGCTCGGCAAAGGAGCCGCAGACGCGCATGCCCTCGCCCTCGCTTACCCGTGCGGAACCGCCGCTCGGGGATTTGAGGTCGAGATCGCGCACGGCGATAAAGTATGCGTTGGTCGGGGTGGTGGGGAAGTAGCCGCCCTCGGAGGCGTAGGAGGATACTCCTGCCGCGATCAGCCTTTCGGCAAGACTCATCGCCATGCTGTCGGAGGACGCTTCGAGCACTATCGCGCAGAGCCGCAGTGAGCCCGCTTCGACAGCTTCTATAACGCAGTGCGCCTTCTCGCTGTCGGAGCCGGACTTTACGCCGATGCAGCCGCCGCTGCCAAGCATCTCGTTCGTGTTGGAAAGCCGTATCTCTCTCGCTCCGGCGGAGCAGGTGAAATCCTTCGTCTTGACGGCGATGCTGAACATGTCGTTCTGCATTGCGCGGCGGACGAGCAATGCAAGGTCGTGCGCGCAGGTGTAGTGATTGCCCGCGCCGAGGCCGTAGCCGTTGCCGAAATTGGTCTCCGTCATGCCGAGCTCGGCGGCCTTTTTGTTCATGCCGTCGACGAAATCCGATTCGCTCCCCGAAACGAGCATCTCGGTAACGTACGCCGCGTCGGCCGAGCCCTGCAGCAGCAGAGCATAGAGCAGGTCGCGCCTCGTCGGTGTATCGCCCTTCTGCAGCCCCATCTGCGCGCCGCGGCTCGTCCATGTGGAGTTGACCGCCTTCAGCGCGGGCAGAGGCGTGTCCCAATCGCCGGCCGCTGTGTCCTCGATGAGGAGGAGCGCCGTCATTATCGTTGTGAGCGAGCCGGGAACGGCCCTTTCGTCGCTGTTCTTTTCGTAGATGACCGCGCCGGTGTCAAGATCCATCAGCACCGCGCGGGCGGAGCCGATATCCTCTACGCCCTTTATCGGGGCAAGCGGGGGCAGGGCGTCCGTCATGCCCTCGGCTTTCGGGAGGGTAAATACGCACGTCATTATGATCAGGGCGGCAAGAACGGAAATGAATCGCTTCATGATAGATCCTTTATATGATTTCTTGGGAAGGCGTTTTGTACGCCTTTTATTGTAAACCATTCCGTCCGATAATTCAATAATTTGTATTTCGGGCGGCGCAGTTGCATGATGCGGCGCTCTGTGCTATAATAATCTGTTGAAGGATAACAATCTATTTCCCGCCGCGTTATCCCGCGGCGGCGGAAGGAGCAGAAAATGTCCAAGTATTTCGGTACCGACGGCTTCCGCGGCGAAGCCAACGTCGACCTCACCGTCGACCACGCGTTCAGGATCGGCCGCTTTCTCGGCCACTATTTCGAGAGGGACCGCGAGTGCCGCGTAGTCATCGGCAAGGACACGAGGCTTTCAAGCTATATGTTCGAATGCGCCCTCACGGCGGGCCTTTCGGCCTCCGGCGCGGACGTGTACCTCATGCACGTCACGACGACCCCCAGCGTATCCTATATCACCCGCACGGATGAGTTCGATTGCGGAATAATGATCTCCGCCAGCCATAACGCGTATCACGACAACGGAATAAAGCTTTTGAACTCCAAGGGCGAAAAGATGGAGGAGGAGGTCATAAACGAGATAGAAAAGTATCTCGACGGCGCTCTTCCCGAGCCGCCCTACGCCACGGGCGAGCGCATCGGCCGCGTCATCGATTACTCCGCGGGCCGCAACCGCTATATCGGCTACATAATCTCCCTTGCGACGCATTCCTATAAGGGCATGCGCGTAGGACTTGACTGCGCCAACGGCTCCACATGGGCCATTGCTAAGAGCGTTTTCGACGCGCTCGGCGCAGAGACCCACGTCATCGCCAACAGCCCCGACGGCATGAACATCAACCGTGACTGCGGCTCGACCCATATAGAAAACCTGCAGCGCCTCGTGCGTGAAAAGCACCTCGATATCGGCTTTGCTTTCGATGGCGACGCCGACAGGTGCCTCGCGGTCGACGAACACGGCGAAGTAGTCAACGGCGACGGGATACTCTATATCTGCGCCCGCCGAATGAAGATGAAGGATTCGCTCACGAACAACACCGTCGTAACGACCGTTATGAGCAATTTCGGCCTTTACAAGGCGTTCGACGCATGCGGGATCTCGTATGAGAAGACCGCCGTCGGCGACAAATACGTCTACGAAAACATGCGGGCCAACGGACATATTCTCGGCGGAGAGCAGTCCGGCCACATCATTTTCGGCAAATACGCCACCACGGGCGACGGTCTTATCACCGCGATAAAGGTAATGCAGGTCCTCAAGGACAGGAAGATGAGTCTTTCCGCCCTGACCGAGGATCTGGAGATCTATCCGCAGGTGCTGAAGAACGTCAAGGTCACAGACAAGGACGCGACTCTCGCCGATCCCGACGTTAAGCAGGCGGTCGACCGCGTGACGGCGGAGCTTGGCGGCAACGGCAGGATACTCCTTCGCAAGAGCGGCACCGAGCCCGTGCTCCGTGTAATGGTGGAGGCGCCGACCCACGAGCTTTGCGAAGCGAAGGTCGACGAGGTCATCGACGTAATGCGCCAAAAGGGAATGCTAATAGCCATCAAATAATACTTTCGGCCGATCGGCCGGGACAGGAAACGAAATGTACAAGACAAAGGATCTGCTGGATCTCAGCCAAACACGGGCGGCCGCGCTTTTCGAGGGCAGGACATACCCCTGGGAGGCGCTTGACGATATCAAGGATTTCATACTCGAACTGGGCCCCAAACTCCCCAGGGACGAGTTCGATTCTCCGCAGGAGGGCGTGTGGATAGCGAAGGACGCGACCGTGTTCTCCTCCGCCTATATAGCGCCGCCCTGCATAATCGATCATAACGCCGAGGTCAGGCACTGCGCGTTCATCAGGGGCAGCGCTTTCGTCGGGAGAAACTGCGTAGTCGGCAACTCCGTCGAGCTCAAGAACGTGGTGCTCTTCGATAACGTGCAGGTCCCGCATTACAATTACGTGGGCGATTCCGTGCTCGGCTACAAGGCGCATATGGGCGCGGGCTCCATCACCTCCAACGTCAAGAGCGACAGGTCGCCCGTCGTGGTAAAGAACGGCGGCGAGCTCATAGACACCGAAAGAAAGAAATTCGGCGCGATACTTGGCGACAACGTGGAGATCGGCTGCAATTCCGTGCTGAATCCCGGCTCCGTTATCGGCCGCGGATCGACCGTCTATCCGGTCTCCTGCGTGCGCGGGGTCGTGCCGGAAAACAGCATCTACAAGGATGCGGAGCATATCGTAAAAAAGCAATAAGCAAGACGATAAAAGCGGGGGAAGGCCCCCGCTTTTTTACAACAAGTTGAAAATGCTTATCTCGTTTATCCCGATGAGGTATTCGAACATGTTTTCAGCGTCGCCGAGCGCCGCGAGCAGCAGCCCCGCGTCGCCCTCCTTCGCAAGGTCAAGCGCCGTATCGATCCCTCCCGTAAGCTCCGCTATATCGCCGTGATCGTAGAACAGCATAAGGCGGTGCTCCCGTCGCTTTACCTTCTCGAGCACGAGCGCGGACTTTTCGTACGCGCTCCCGAAATCGCCCGAAAGGGCGTCGAGCTTCGCGCCTTCGATCAGCCCCGAGGTCTCACGGTAAAGCGAATCCACGGCGAGCCAGGGCAGAAGGCACGCGAGCAGAACGAAAACGGCTGCAAGCGCAAGCCCAGCGGCGACCGCAGTCTTCATTGCTTGAAAGCTTCTGTTCTTTATCATTGCTCACCCTTCAGAAAGCGCACCGCCGGAGCCGTTCCCTTCCTCTGCTTCAACTGTACATGGAGCCGCCCGTCGGGATCGAGGAATACGAAAAGGCATCGACCGACCGGTATCGCGCCGAGCTTTTCACGAAGCCATTCCTCGCTCCGGCCTATGTCGGAAAGATTGGCGGCTTGCGTCCTGCCGTCCGACACGAGCAGTACGGAAGGCCTGCATTGGCCGTTGCCGCCGCTCTGCTTCTTCAGCACGCTCAGCGAGCCGTTAGTCTCCAATATCCCGTATTCGACCTCCGACAGCGTAAAAACATCCTTGACGCGCAGCTGCTCCGTAAGGTCGCCAAGGGTATAGTTTGCGGCCTTCATCGCGTCCTCCTGCACGACGCCCTTCGCGATGACGATTATCGGGCGTCCGCATACCAGCGTGCGTACCGCGTCTGATCTCAGCGACAGATGAGCCACAAGCCGGTGCAGTATGAAAAGCGCGAGTATAGGCACTACCCCGTAAAGGAGCGGTATCGCGCTGTCCGATATCGGCACGGAGGCCACGTCCGCGATAAGCAGGGTGATAACGAGGTCGAACGGCTGCATATCGCTGATCTGCCTCTTGCCCATCAGCCGCAGGACGGTGAACACGACTGCGTACACCACTATCGTCCGCATAAACAGAGTGAACATGCTTTGCCTCCCGTTTTTTGTATTTAGTTTGCAGAAACGGAAGTTTTTTATGCTTCGGCGATTGCGCGGCGGGAATGTTTATGATAAAATGTCCGGGTAAACGAAAAAGGCGGGGAGCGTGTGCTCCCGCCGTAAAAACGATTTCGGCTGACTGCCGGGAAAGGCCTCTGTCAGAGTATTCCCATTATGAAAAAAGCGATCTCCATTTTTGCCGTCATCATCCTGATCGTCTCCTGCTTTACGGGATGCTTCGGCACCGAAAGCAACGAAATGCCTTTGGACGCCTCCGATCCGGAGGTGCTCCTGCGCTGGGACGATTACCCCCTGCTCGACAGCGTGCCCCGCTACCGCGACAACGGCATCTTCGACGGCATGTATGAGGGAAGGAACTCCGACATAGTCATCTCGTACCGCGCGGTCACTTCCGACGCTTACGAGCGCTACGTTGACGAGCTCATGGCCTGCGGATTCGTGCTTAAAGAAAACTCCGAGATATGGCTCTCGGAGGGTGTAAGCGCGGTGCCTCAGTTCACAAACGGCGAGATAAGCGCCGCCATCGTCTGGAGCGTTACGGGAAGCATGGATATCAGCGTATCCATGCGATAGATCAATTGAAGAAGCGGCGGCTGTCGTAATACCGCAGTATAAGGGCTGTGTCCTCCAGATAGGAGAGCACGCCTTTTTCTTCTTTGTTTAGCTTCAGATAGCTGTCGTTCAGATCGTTCGACGCCTTCCATACGTCGGTGCCGGCGTACACTGCGTAATGCGCGGAGTAATCCGCAAGATCCGTCAGCATGCCGTTGGAGTACGTCGCGCGCAGTCTCTGATAAAGCGCGGGATCGGCCGATGCGAGCGCCGATGAACAGTGCTGAAGCGCGTGCATATAGCCGGAATACGCGACTGCCGGATCGGAGGAATCCTTGCATACGAGGAACGCTATGAAGTTCGCGTCCTCCTCGCGGCCGTAGCCGATATAGTGCGCGGTCTCATGCGCGGCGTCCATGGCGGAGTAGAGGAAGGGCTCGTTGTTGTTGATGAGCGGCTCCTCGGTAAGGAATATGTATATGCCCGCGATACCGCATTTGGACAGGAACTTCGAACAGGCGGCCTCCTTGACGGGCGGCACATCCGCCTTGAATGAGGGGCGGCTCGCTCCGAACTCGGCGTAGGCAAGGCGTATGCTCTCCTTTAATTCGTTCATGTCGCCCGTGATAACGCCGTTCGGGTCCGTGTCGACCTGTTCGCGCAGCCTCACCGCGTTCTCGGCAAGGTCCATGCAGACGGCGTAAAGCTCCTCCACCGTGTACTCCCTTTCGGGCAGGTCGAGCTTCTCCGCGACGGGCGTGCGGAACATGTTGAAGCCCCACATGACGTAGAAGGCGAGCACGAGATAGCTCGCAGTGAGCGCGGCGGTGATAATGAGCGATATGAGGCGCACGAGCGATTTCTTGCGGAAGAGTATTAGCTTTATCAGCCGCACGATGAGCACGATAACGAACGCGGCGATAACTACCGCGGCAATGAGCTCGGCAACGCAGAAGGGAACGACCCTTGTGACCGCGGAAACGGCGTTGCGGATAACGGGATAAAGCTTCATGGAGTAGAAGCTTTCGACTATGGAAGGCGCCTTTGATGCGGCCTTTACCAAGAAGTATACGAGCACAAGTATAAGAAGCTGCGGCAGCCTCAACAGCTGGCGGGGGATGGTATCTCGCCTCATCGAATGCCTCCTTTCGTTCGGTCGGGATATGGTTCTTCCGTATTATTATACCCCCGGGCCGCCAAATAGGCAACAGGAAATAGATTTTTCCATGAGACGCTTTGTTTTATTCCGCTCTTTCGGGGATTCCGCCCAAGCCGAGCTGCGGCAAAAAAGCATTGACAGCATATATCGTCAGTGCTAAAATATATAAGAAATAATATGCATTATTTCAGCGGAGCCGGGTCGATCCCGGCGCCGTATGTTTACGCCTCATGCCGGGCAGATTGGAGAGAAAATGTCCAAACGTTTCTTTGACCCGCTTTCTGGAGTGCATGTCCCGCACAGGAAGAACACCGCACTTATGGAGGCCGTGCGCATGCCGGCGCCGGCTTCGGTGGTCATCCCCACGGTCATGCATATAGGCGCTCCGGCAAAGCCCATCGTTAAGGCCGGCGACAAGGTCGCCGTCGGCCAGCTCATCGCCGAATCCGGCGGATTCATTTCGGCGCCCGTTCACGCCTCTGTTTCGGGCACGGTCAAAAAGGTGGAGGATATCGTCCTCAGCAACGGACGGAGCGCCCCCGCCATTTTCATTGAATCCGACGGCGAGATGCGCCCCTGCGAGGATCTCGTAAAGCCCCGTATCGAGACGCTGTCCGACCTTGCCGAAGCGGTGAGGAACAGCGGTATAGTCGGCCTCGGCGGCGCAGGATTCCCGACCTCCGTAAAGCTCGCGATAAAGGATATCGAGCAGGCCGAGTATTTCCTCATTAACGGCGCCGAGTGCGAGCCCTACATCACCAGCGATACGAGGACCATGCTCGACTACACCGATCTCGTCGAGCGCGGCGTACGCCGTATTTCCGAGTTCCTGAAGCCCAAGGCGGTAATAATCGGAGTCGAAAACAACAAGCCCAGATCCATCGCCGCTCTCCGAGCCCGATTCAAGGACGATCCCCATATCCAGGTAAAATCGCTTCCGCCCATGTACCCGCAGGGAGGCGAGAAAGTCCTCATCTACAATACCGTCGGCCGCGTCGTCCCGGAGGGCAAGCTGCCCCTCGACGTCGGCGTAGTCATAATGAACGTCACCACGCTCGCCAATATCGAGCAGTACATAGAGACGGGCATGCCCCTCGTTGAGAAGCTTATCACCGTCGACGGCTCCGCCGTAAAGGAGCCGAAGAACGTTTTCGCCCCCATAGGGACGAGGCTGCGCGACGTATTCGAGTTCTGCGGCGGTTTCAAAGAGGAGCCGCGCAAGGTGCTTTACGGAGGCCCGATGATGGGTACCGCGGTACCGGATCTCGACGCTCCCGTATTGAAGAATACCAACGCGATACTGGCCTTCACCGAAAAGGACGCCGAGGTGAAGAAGGAGACGCCCTGCATAAGGTGCGGCAACTGCGTCAATCACTGCCCGATGCGTCTCAATCCTCCCGCCATCGCAAAGGCGTTCAACAACAAGGACGGCGAAGCGCTCTATAAGCAGAGGGTCAACCTGTGTATGGAGTGCGGCGCATGCGCGTTCGTCTGCCCCGCGCATCAGCCGATAGTGCAGAGGCATAAGCTTGCCAAGGTCATTCTCAGGAATTGGCAGAACTCTCAAAAAGGAGACAAGGCATGATGGAAGACAATAAGCTCATAGTTTCCGTTTCGCCGCATATAAGAACCGGCCGCACCACAAGGGGCATAATGCTGGACGTCATAATCGCCCTTATCCCCGCGCTGATAGCCGGCACCGTGATATTCGGCATTAGGTCGCTTCTCGTCGTCGCCGTCTGCATCGTCAGCTGCCTCGCGGGCGAGATACTGTTCGCGCTGATCACAAAGCGGCAGCAGACCGCGGGCGATCTCTCCGCCATAGTCACCGGTCTCATATTGGGTCTCAACCTTCCCGCTTCGGTCGACATATTCCCGGCCGTCGTCGGCAGCCTTTTCGCGATAGTCGTGGTCAAGTGCCTGTTCGGCGGCCTCGGCAAGAACTTCGCCAATCCCGCTGCTGCTGCGCGCGTGTTCATGCTCGTCGCATTCGCCAACACGATGGGCGCCGCTGCGGAGATAAAGATCGTCGACGCCGTCGCGTCGCCCACGCCTCTTGCTATAATGAAGGCAGGCGAGGGAACGCTTCCCAAGCTGACAGACATGATACTCGGCTTGAGGGGCGGCGCTATCGGCGAGACCTGCGCCGTCGCGCTGCTGATCGGCTTTGCCTACCTCATGATCAGGAAGGTCATCACCTGGCATACGACGGTCGTTTACGTCGGAGCGGTGTTCCTCCTCTCCTGGCTCGCTTACGGCAGCGCCGAGACCGCGCTCTATCAGGTGCTCTCGGGCGGCCTGCTCATAGGCGCAATATTCATGGCGACCGACTACTCCACCACGCCGACCTCCAATCTCGGCAAGGCGGTGTTCGGTCTGGGCTGCGCTCTTCTGACGGTGCTCATAAGGCGCTTCGGCTCCTATCCCGAAGGCGTTTCCTTCTCGATACTCCTTATGAACCTTCTCACCAACTACATCGAAAAGCTCACCGCAAGGAAGCCCCTGGGGGAGGTGAAAGCATGAACAAGCCCAAGTTCAACGTGAAAAGCATCATCGCGCTGACGGCCATCTGCCTCATCGTCACGGCGCTGCTCGCCGTCACGAACCATTTCACGTCCCCGGTCATTGCCGAAACGCGTGAAAAGAAGGTCGAGGATTCGCTCAGGGCGGTCATCCCCGACATGTACAGCATGCGTGAGGTCAAGCCCCTGCCCGACGGCACGCCCGCATCCGTCAAAAAGGTCTACGTGATAAACGGCGAGATTTACGCCGTCGTGCTCGCGACCACGTCCGCCTATTCCAGCGGAGATATGGGCATCACCGTCGGCCTCTCCGGAGAAGGGGAGATACTCGGCATAAAGCTCACATCGTATTTCGAGTCAAAGGATTTCGGCAGGGAGACCTACCCGCAGCAGTACGTCGGACTTGACGCCGCGGGCGCCGAAGCCGTAGACGTGTTCGCTGGAGTCACCTATTCGTCAAAGGCATTCAAGGCCGCCCTTCAGGACGCCTTCACTGTTGTAAAGCTCCTCGAAGGAGGTGAAGCGAATTGAAAAAGCTCAAGATACTGACCAACGGCCTTTTGAAGGAGAACCCCGTTCTCGTGCTCGTGCTCGGCACCTGCCCGACGCTCGCAATGAGCGTCAGCGTTATAAACGCCGTGGCGATGGGCCTCGCGGCTATGGCGGTTCTCATCTGCTCCAACGCCGTTATCTCCCTGCTCAGGAAGATCATCCCCGACACCGTCAGGATACCCTGCTACATAGTCGTGATCGCCGGCTTCGTCACTCTCGTACAGATGCTCATGGAGGCATACCTGCCAGACCTATATGAGATGCTCGGCGTCTATCTCGCGCTGATAGTCGTCAACTGCATCATACTCGGCCGCGCGGAGATGTTCGCCAACAAGCACAACGTGCTCGAATCTGCTCTCGACGGTCTCGGCATGGGCTTCGGCTTCACTCTCGCGCTCGTCGCCATGGCGACCGTCCGCGAGGTGCTTGGCAACGCGAGCTTCGCCGGCATGAAGATCGGCTTCCTCGAAAACTACAGGATCCCCATACTGACGGCTCCTCCGGGCGGCTTCCTCGTATTCGGCTGCCTCATAGCGCTCGTCGCTTATATCACCCGCGGCAAAGCTCCTCAGAGAAAGAGCTTCGACTGCGAGGGCTGCCCTTCGGCTTCCTTCTGCCGCAAGGATCAGTGCCCGTCCAATATCGAAACGGAAACGGAGGCGAAATAAATGACAGAGTTCAAGCTTCTGCTTAAGATCATAATGACCTCCGTACTGGTCAACAACTACGTGCTTTCGAAGTTCCTGGGCATTTGCCCGTTCCTCGGTGTTTCGAAAAAGCTCGATCAGGCGTCCGGCATGGGCATCGCGGTCATATTCGTAATGCTCCTCGCCACCGCCGCGACTTGGCCCATACAGACCTATCTCCTCGACCCGAACGGCATGGGGTATCTGCAGACGATAGTGTTCATACTCGTCATTGCGGCTCTCGTGCAGTTCGTGGAGATAGTGCTCAAGCGCTTCCTGCCTTCGCTGCATAAGTCGCTCGGCGTGTATCTGCCCCTCATCACGACCAACTGTGCCGTTCTGGGCGTTACCATCAACAATATCACCGACGGCTACACATTCCTGCAGTCGATGGTGAGCTCCCTTGGCTGCGGCCTCGGTTTCCTGCTTGCGATGGTCATATTCGCGGGCGTTCGCGAAAGGATGGAGGAGTCCGATCCTCCCAAGGCCTTCCGCGGGATCCCCATCACGCTTGCCGCGGCTTCCATCGTCTCCATGGCCTTCTACGGCTTCGGCGGCATTGTGACGAGTCTTTTCGGGGAGTGATGATATGAGTCCGATACTTTTAGCGATAATCGTTGTTACGCTCATCGGCTTCGCCTGCGCGGGCATTCTCGCCGTGGCGTCCCATTTCATGAGCGTCCCCGTAAATGAAAAAGAGGTCAGGATCCGTGAGTGTCTGCCGGGCGCAAACTGCGGCGCCTGCGGCTTCACCGGCTGCGACGGATATGCAAAAGCGCTCGCGGAGGTGCCGGGTACGAAAACGAACCTTTGCGTCCCGGGAGCGGACGCGGTGGCCAAAAAGGTCGCCGACGTGCTGGGCGTGGAGGCGGAGGACGTCATAGAGCAGGTCGCGTTCGTGCACTGCAGCGGCGACTGCTTCAACCGCAAGCAGAAGCATATCTATGAGGGCATCGAGTCCTGCGCCGCGGCGCAGATGCTCTACGGCGGCAGCGGCATGTGCACCATGGGCTGCCTTGGCCTCGGCGACTGCCAGAAGGTCTGCCCGCAGGACGCCATCTGCATCGAGAACGGCATAGCTCACGTCGACACCCGCAAATGCGTCGGCTGCGGCCTGTGCGCAAAGACCTGCCCGAACCACCTCATAGAGCTGTTCCCGGACGTTCGCCGCGTTGTCGTTGTGTGCTCCAGCCACGAAAAGGGCGCCGTCGTCAGAGCGAAATGCTCCGCCGGCTGTCTGGGCTGCGGCCTCTGTGTGAGGAACTGCGAACAGGGCGCGATAAGCCTCGTAAACAACCTTGCCGTTATCGACTACGATAAATGCGTCAGCTGCGGCAAGTGCGAGGAGAAGTGCCCCGTCCATGCGATCAAGTTTGCCGATTTCTCCGGCAAACACAGGTTCTGATGAAGAACAAAAGGTTAAGAAACGATATCATTCTATCGGTCGCGCTCCTTGTACTGGCTATCGCCGCATGGGGCGTGATCCGTTTTACCCATAAAACGGGCGAATTTGCGGTCGTGGAGATCGACGGCAAAGAGACCGCGAGATACCCTCTCGGCGATGATATGAGCGTAGAGATCGTTACGGGTGACGGTCACGTGAACACTCTCGTGATAGCGGGCGGCAGGGCGAGCGTCGTGTCGGCCGACTGCCCCGATAAGCTCTGCGTGAAGCAGCCCGCCATATCGAGGACGGGGGAGACCATAATCTGCCTTCCTCACCGTCTCGTCATACGCATAGAGGGCGAAAGCGGGGTGGATACGGCTTCATGAAGACGAACGTCCGAAAGCTGACAATACTCGGCATTTCGACCGCCGCCGCGATGGTGCTCTCCTACGTCGAGACGTTCATACCCGTTTCCGTCGCTGTACCCGGCGTAAAGCTCGGTCTTGCCAACCTTGTCACGCTTTTCCTGCTCATCAAGCTCGACTGGAAGAGCGCGGCCGCCGTCTCCGCCGTTCGGGTGGCGCTCACGGCGCTTCTCTTCGGCAGCGCCGCGTCGTTCGCCTACTCCGCCGCGGGAGCCGCGCTGTCGATCCTCGTGATGGGCCTCCTGAAAATAACCGGCGTGTTCTCTCCCGTGGGAGCGAGCGTCGCCGGAGCCGTTTCGCACAATGCGGGGCAGATACTCATGGCGATCGTTTTGATGGGCACGCGGGAGATCGCGTATTGGCTCCCTGCGCTCGTTTTAAGCGGCGTTGTGACCGGCCTCGCAGTGGGAGCCGTCGGAGCTTTGCTCGTGTCCAAGATCGATCTGAAGGCCTGAACAGGGCGATAAAAAAGAGCCGGTGCTCTCTGCATCCGGCTCTTTGATTTTGCGTCGTTATCTGCGCTTCCATGCGCTCCTTGAGAAGAGCACGAGTATCGGGAATATCTCCAGTCTTCCGGCGAGCATGTCGAATATCAGAACTATCTTCGACAGCACGCTGTAGCCGCTGTAATTGAGCGTCGGGCCGATGCCTTCAAGACCCGGGCCCATGTTGTTGAAGCAGGAGACAACCGCCGTGAGGTTCGTCGCCGTGGTGAAATCGTCGAGCGATACGACAAGGAAGCTCACAATGATTATGATGATGTAGGTGCAAAGGTAAGCGTTGGTGTTCCGCAGGACGTTCTCGTCAACAACGCGCCCGTTCATCCGAACGACCTCGACGCGCTGCGGATAGAGTATCTGGCGGACGTTGCGCCGCATTATCTTCGCGGCCATAAGCGCCCTGCCGACCTTGAAGCCTCCGCCCGTAGAACCCGCGCTCGCGCCGATGAACATGAGCGAGAACAGTATCGCCTTGGGCAGAGCGGGCCAGATATCGAAGTCTGTCGTCGAGAAACCGGTCGAGGACAGCAGCGAGCCGACCTGGAACGCGGAGTGGCGGAGCGTATCGCCGAAGGTGGGGTAGAGGTGCCGCACGCTTATCGTGATCACGGTGATGCAGACGAACGCGATGCCGAGGTACCAGTGGAGCTCCTCATCCTTCAGCACGTTCTTGATCTTGCCGCAGAAGAGCAGATAATAGCATGTGAAGTTCACGCCGAACAGGAACATGAACACCGTACAGACCGTCTGGATATAGGGCGAATAGCTGCCTATGCTAGTGTTCAGAACGCCGAATCCGCCGGTGCCGGCAGTGCCTATCGCGATACATACCGCGTCGAATACGGGCATTTTGCCGATGACAAGGAATATGAAATCGAGTACGGTAAGGAGTATGTACAGGCCGTAAAGTATGATCGCGGTCTGCTTCATGCGGGGGACGAGCTTGCCCACGTCGGGGCCGGGGCTCTCCGCCCGCAGGAGGTGCATAGTGAAGCCGTCGTTGCGCCCGCTGATCGGGACGAGAGCGAGAAGGAATACGAGCACGCCCATACCGCCCAGCCAGTGGCTCGTGCTGCGCCAGAGCAGTATGCCCTTCGACAGCGATTCGACGTCGTTCAGTATCGAAGCGCCGGTCGTGGAGAAGCCGGATGCGATCTCGAACAGCGAGTCGATGTAGGAGGGGATCTCATGCGAGATATAGAAGGGAAGCGCGCCGAACACGCTCATCGTGATCCATGAAAGACCTACGCAGACGAGGCCGTCTCGGGAGAAGAATCCCTTCGGCGCCTTTCTCGTGATGAGCCAAAGCCCTGTCGCAAACGCCAGTATTATCGCGATGGAGATGAGGAAGGAGATCGCGGACCAGCTCTGCCCGCCGAAAGCGCACAGAAGCATGCCGGGGAGCATGAATATCGCTTCGACTATGAGTATGAACGAGATTATTCGCCCTATCATTCGAAAGTTCATGGATCGGACCTCATTCGAAAATATCGTTCAAGCTGGAAATGGCGCTGTCGCTGTTGGAAACGACTATCACTGTGTCGCCCGGATAGAAGCGTGAATCGCCGTTCGGGATAAGGCACTGGGACAGATGCAGTATGGAAGCTATCAGCACGTTCTTCTTGAGCTTGATATCGCGGAGCGGAACGCCGCAGTTCGGCGTGTCCTTCGAAACGTGGAACTCTGTCGCCTCGGCCTTGCCGTCAGCTATCCTGTGCACGGCGATTGAAGCGCCCGTCTGGTTCTTCATACCGCGGACGTAGCCGACTATCGTATTGCTGCAAAGATCCTTGGGGCAGATCACGCTGCCCAAAGCAAGACGGTCGAGCACGGCGGAGCTTTCCGTACGGCTCAGCTTCGTGATTATCTGATTTACACCGCAGCTCTGAACGTATATGGAAATGATGATGTTGAGCTCGTCGAGCCCGGTCATGGCGACAATGGCGTCGTCGGCGGTAAGCCGCTCGCTCTCCCAGAGCGTCATGTCGGAAGCGTCCGCGTTCACGATGCTCGCATTGGGGAGCAGTTCGGCAAGATGCACGCATTTTTCGGCGCTGCGTTCGATGATCTGGACGTCGATATTTGCCTTGTCGAGCATCTGCGCGAGATAGTATGCGCTGCCGCCTCCGCCGCAGATGATGACGCGCTTGACCTTATGAGTGACGATGCCGAGGCTCTTAAGCAGTCTTGCGAGCTCGTTCGTCGTGGCTGTCAGGAAAACGCGGTCGCCCTCCTTCAGCACGAAGCTGCCGCGCGGGGTGATCGCTTCGCCGTTTCTCAAAACGGTGCAGACGAGGCAGTGACACTTGGTCTCGCTTTCAAGCTGAGAAAGGGGAAGCTCGTTCAAAGGGCTGTCGGCGGAAACGCGCAGTTCGGCGATCTCGACCCTGCCGTGAGCGAACCTTTCGCGCTTCTGGAAGCCGGGGTATCTGATAAGACGCTCGATCTCCTGCGCGGCCTGCTTCTCGGGATTGACGAGGAGCGACAGGCCGAGCGAATCGCGCATCATGACGATCTGCTCGCTGTATTCCGGGTTGCGGATGCGCGCGATCGTGTGTATGTTTTTGTTTAGCTTATGTGCGGTGAGGCAGCAGAGGAGGTTGACCTCGTCCGCGTTGGTGGCGGCGATGAGCAGATCGGCGTTCTTGACGCCCGCTTCGGACAAAACGTCCATCGTGGCGCAGTTGCCGTATACGCCGAGTACGTCGTAAAGCTCCTGACCGGACTCAAGCATTTTCCTGTTGGAATCGATTATGGTCAGGTCATAGCCCTCGGCGGAGAGCTGCCTTGTAAGCGCGGAACCGACTTTTCCGTAACCTGCAACGATTATCTTCATTTGAGAGACCTCGAAATAATAATTTACCAAATATCATTATATCATATCGGCGAAGAATTGCAAGGGTGAGAAAGGAGAAGAGGGAGGGGGAGTAGAGCGGGGATTTGGTTTTTGCATACTGGCTCTTGCTGCTTGCGCTCCGCGCTGCGCAGCTTCGGCCATGCAAAAACCCCGGGGCGGGCAAACCATCCACAGGATGGTTCGCTATTCCGCCCTTCAAATCCCTTTTGCTCAAATGCGCCATGCAAAAGAGCCCGGCCTTGCCGAGCTCTTTTACATGGCGGAGAAGCGGGGATTTGAACCCCGGCGACCCTTCGCAGATCCTACTCCCTTAGCAGGGGAGCCCCTTCGACCTCTTGGGTACTTCTCCATATTATTAGGTTTGGCGGAGAGAGAGGGATTTGAACCCCCGGTGCCTTGCGACATCACCGGTTTTCAAGACCGGCGCCTTAAACCACTCGGCCATCTCTCCATAGCGCTGCCAACTGTGCAGCAGCCGAATTATACCAAACTTAATTTGCCTTGTCAATATCGATTTCTGCGGACGATATTATATAATTTGTCACTGCTCGTCGATCTTTGCGAATACCATTCTGCCGGCGGAGGTCTGCAGAACGCTCGTTACCACGGCGGGGACCGTTTCTCCGACGAGCTTCGCAGCGCCGTCGATAACTATCATTGTGCCGTCGTCGAAATATGCTACGCCCTGTCCGTACTCCTTGCCCTCTTTGACTATTGCCGCTTCGATCGTTTCTCCGGCGACGACGTTGATGCGCAGCGAGTTCGCAAGGTCGTTAATGTTGAATACCGGCACGGACTGCACCGCGGCCACCTTGCCGAGGTTGTAGTCGTTGGTGACGGCAACGCCGCCGAGATCGCTCGTGAGTTTCAAAAGCTTCGTATCGACCTCCTGCAGCTCGGGGTAGTCGGCGGGGGAGACCGTCAGTCTTTCGGGATACTCCTCCTGCATGGAGTTTATGGAGTCTAGGCCCCTGCGTCCTCTCGCGCGCTTCAGCGGGTCGGAGCTGTCCGCAATATGCCTTAATTCGTCGAGCACGAACTGCGGCACAACGATCTTTCCCTCGATTATGCCCGTCCGGAACACGTCGAAAAAGCGGCCGTCGATTATCGCGGAGGTGTCGAGCACCTTCGGCTTGGCGCTGACGGGATCGGTGCGCACGGAGGGATCGCCCCTTCTGAACCAGTTGGGAAGATTGAACTCCCTGCTCCTGCTCGTCGGGATCTTCCACCCGAGGTAGGCGAGCACGGCAAAGACGATGACGTTAAGCATCAGCCTTATCGCCGCGAAGGGGATCTTCTGTATCAGCAGGCTGATCAGCGCGGCAATAACGAGACCTATGAGCAGGCCTATGACGCCGACGAAGATCTGCTGCATGGACATTTCGGAGGTCTTGCGCTCGACCTTGCTCGTGAGCTTGACGATGCTGTTTATGATGCCCGTAGAAAGAAAAAAGAATATGACACCGAAAAGCACAGCCGAGACGGCGTAAAGCACAGTCCGAAGCCAGGACGGCGAGCCCGCAAAAAAAGCCGTGAGGCCCAATTCATCCTGATTCTTATAGATCGCCCACACGATGCCGAACCCGAGGAACATGCCCAGTATCGTGATGAGCGGACGAAGGTAGTTTTTCTTCAATTGCATTCTCCTTTGTTATAGAATTATTATGTCAGCAGATCTTTTCCTCGATCTCTGCCTGATCGACTTTAAGCACTGTCGCGATCTCGCCCGCTATGATGAGCTTCGCGGTGGAGAGCATTTTCCTTTCGCCGGCGGAAAGACCCTTTTCGGCTTCGCGGAGGCGGAGGCATTTCACGACGTCCGCAACCTCGTAAACGTCGCCCTTGCGCATCTTTTCCATATTGTCGCGGTAACGCTGGTTCCAGTTGTCGTTGCCCCTGTCGCCGGGCTCGCCCATGTAGGAGAGGACCTTGCGGCACTCATCCTCACAGATAAGATGCCTCAGCCCGACCTTCTCCGCCGTGGCGACGGGAACGAGCGCGGTCATCTTCCCGTTGGCGAAACGCAGCGAATAGTAATCCGCGGCAACGCCCAATACAGTCTGACGAACTATCCCCTCGACTGTGCCTACCCCGTGCATGGGGTAGCAAACCAAATCCCCAATGGAAAACACGATATCCCTCCGAAAACGATCAACAGCTCCTGTGCTCTAAGGTTGCTTCATGGAAATCCGATCGGCAATTGCCGATTATTCCCCCATTCGCTACTATACACCAAAAGTAAAGATTTGTCAAGAGAAAATATACGATATAGTTATATGAAAAACAGGACAAAACGATACGAAACCGCAGAACCGCTGATGACGAAACCGGACAAATGCTGTATAATGGAGCCGAAAGTGTAAGATTTCGCAGCGAAGCGCGATTATTAGTACAGATCGCGGTCAAATGAAGTTCATCGGAGGCGCTTGATGCAGGATGAAAAGCTCGCGCGGATCCTGAAAACGGATCCCGAACGCGGAATGAGCAAGCTCGTTGCAAAGTACGGAGGCCTTGTATGCTCCATAATAAGGGGCAAGCTCGGCGCGCCTGAGTTTTGCCGGGCCGATATCGAGGACTGCGCCGCACAGACGTTTATGGAGTTCTGGTCGTGTTCGCAGGACCTCGGCCCCGCGGACAGCATAAAAGGACTGCTTTGCGTCACGGCAAAGCGCAACGCACTGGATGCTCTCCGTAGGCGTTACAGGGAAAAGGGCACGGCGTCCCTCGATTCCGAAGACGCCCCGGAGATTACGGACGAATACTCGCTCGAGTCGGACCTTGAGGAAAGACAGCTCAGGGAAGAGCTGCTACGGTCCGTGAACGAACTCGGCGAACCCGACAGGGAGATTATCGTGCGTAAGTTCTATCTCGGTCAGCCCTCCAAAGAGATCGCAAAGAGGCTCGGCATGAGCGTTTCGAACGTCGATACGCGCACTCACCGTGCGGTGAATAAGCTGAGAGCCGTTTTTGAAGAAGCGGAATGAAAGGACGACAGATCATGAAAAAGAGGATCGATGAAATATTGGACGGCGTCGGCGCCGAAGAAGCCGATTCCCTCCTCTGCGGGATCGAGGAGCCCGGAACGGACATTCTCTCCTCTCGCAGGATAGCGAAAGCGGCCCTCGCAAAAGCGGGCGTCGGGTCTTCGGCTCACCGCAGCCGGATATCCGTCAAGACGCTGCTGCGTATCGCCGCATGCGCCGTGCTCGTGCTGGGCCTTACCGCCGGCGCCATAGCATATGCGGCGGATGCAAGGGAATTCGTGGCCGCAAAGGCGTTTCTGGAACAGAACAACATCAGCTCCGATGGATTGTCGCGGGCGCAGATCAAGACCGTTTTCAGGGATATCCTGAATCGGAGATTCGCGGATCCGGAGACCAACACAATACTGCTCAACAATCTTAACTCGAACGGCGCTGCCATCCTGCGCAGCGACGACGCCCCAATGAATTACAACAATCTGGAGCTGTGGAATATGACTACCTCGATGAACTCACTGCTTCCCGGCGAAAGGATGCTCGGCGAGCGCGAGCTGTTCCTGTGGCCGACTAATGCGCTCGGCTTCTATCAGGGCGCCGGTGGGTTTTGCATAGGAATCGAGGGCGTCACTGCAGAGCTCAGCTGCGATCACGCGTACGTCGGCAAGTCCTTCTTGGGCAGCGACAGCTTCGTGTTGTTAGACGCTTCGCACGTCAGCACCGTTTTCGTAATGGGCAGGGGATACCGGGATGGGGACTGGAGCCTGATGGACGACAACGCGGCTGTGCGCATCCTTCTGAAAAATGAAGGGGGAGATATCGTCGGATACGCTCTCGTCTGTTTCTGGGCCCCCCTCGGAGCTCAAATGCCCTCGTTCGAGAACGGCAGCGTGGTCAAAGCTGTCATGCTCGAAGACGGTCTGACGCTTTCAGAGACCGAAGCCGAACAACGGCTCGACGAGGCGTATTCCTCGCTGGTGATCCAGAGAGAGCTGTTCAAGACCGAAAGCAGCATTGGCCTTATGTGGAACGATTGGTACGAGCGCAATTCGGAATGGTACTGGAGCCAAAAACAAGAAGCATAACAAGACAGGACGGATAGAAAAAATGGAGCGGTTCGAAAACCGCTCCTTTTTGTTTGTCTTATTCGGACTTATTCCGCTACCTCGAGCGCGAGCTCCATCATCGCGGTAAAGCTCGTCTGGCGCTCCTCGGCGGTGGTCTCCGGCTCGTCGTTCACGATGCTGTCGGAGATCGTGCAGATGCACAGCGCGTTCTTGCCGGCTCTCGCGGCGTTCATGTAGAGCGCAGCGGCTTCCATCTCAACGGCGAGCACGCCCATCTTCGCCCACTTCATCGTTCCCATAGAATCGTCATAGAACGTGTCTGAGGACAGCACGTTGCCCACCATGTAGTTAAGCCCCATCTTTTCGGCGGCGTCCGCGGCCTTCCTCAAAAGTTTGTAGCTCGCAATGGGGGAGTAATTGCCGGGGAGCCCGTACTGCGAAACGTAGTTGGAATTGGTGCAGGCGGCCTGACCCAGCACTATGTCGCGGATGTGCAGATCCTTGTGGAGGGAACCTGCGGAACCGACCCTGATGATGTTCTCGACTCCGTAGAAGTTGAAGAGCTCATAGGAATAGATGCCTATCGAGGGCATTCCCATACCGCTAGCCATAACGGATACGCGCTTGCCCTTGTAGAAGCCGGTGTAGCCCTGCACGCCTCTGACGTCGTTTACGAGGACGGCGTCGGTAAGGAAATTGTCGGCGATGAACTTCGCCCTTTTGGGGTCGCCGGGCATGAGCACCGTCTTTGCGAAATCACCGACCTTAGCGTTAATGTGGGGAGTGGGGACGCTCATTTTCTTCCTCCTTGCAATATCAGTCCCTGGAACGGTTAACGACTTCCTCGACGACCTTCGCCTTAAAGTCAGCAAGCGGCATGGTGCCGAGGTCGCCGCCCCTGCGGGAGCGTACCGCGACTACGCCGTTCTCGACTTCCTTGTCGCCGATGATCAGCATGTAGGGGATCTTCTGCATCTGCGCCTCGCGGATCTTGAAGCCGATCTTCTCGTTCCTAAGATCCGTTTCGACCCTCAGACCGGCGGCCTCAAGCTCTGCGGCGATGGCCTTCGTCTGCTCGGCCGTGCGGTCCGTCATTGCCATTACCTTGACCTGAACGGGGGAGAGCCACGTCGGGAACGCGCCGGCGAAATGCTCGGTGATGACGCCGATGAAGCGCTCGATGGAGCCGAACACGACGCGGTGGATCATGACGGGCCTGTGCTTTAAGCCGTCCGCGCCCATGTATTCGAGCTCGAACCTTTCGGGCAGCTGGCTGTCGAGCTGTATCGTGCCGCACTGCCAGGTGCGTCCGAGGCAGTCCTCAAGATGGAAGTCGAGCTTCGGGCCGTAGAACGCGCCGTCGCCCTCGTTGATGACGTAATCCTTGCCCATCTCGGTAATGGCGGCCTTCAGGATCTCCTGATTCTCGATCCACTCCTCCTCGGTGCCGATATGATCCTCGGGCATCGTGGAGAGCTCTATCGTGTACTTAAGGCCGAAGAGCGAGTAAACCTCGTCGAAGAGCTTTGCGACGTTTTTGATCTCGTCCTTCATCTGTTCGCGCGTCATGAAGATATGCGCGTCGTCCTGTGTGAAGCAGCGTACGCGGAATAGACCGTGCAGCGCGCCGGAAAGCTCGTGCCTGTGGACGAGGCCCAGTTCGCCGCAGCGGAGAGGCAGCTCGCGGTAGGAGTGCGGCTCGAGCTTGTAGACGAGCATTCCCCCGGGGCAGTTCATGGGCTTTATCGCATAGTCCTCGTCGTCGATGACGGTGGTGTACATGTTGTTCTTGTAATGGCCCCAGTGGCCGGAGCGCTCCCAAAGCGTGCGGTTGAGTATGATCGGTGTGGATATCTCAACGTAGCCGTAGCGCTTATGCACCTCGCGCCAGTAATCGATCAGGGTATTGCGGAGCACCATGCCCTTAGGAAGGAAGAACGGGAAGCCGGGGCCCTCGTCCATTATCGTGAACAGTCCGAGCTCGCGGCCGATCTTGCGGTGGTCGCGCTTCTTGGCTTCCTCGATGCGGGTGATGTACTCGTCAAGATCCTGCTTTTTCTCGAACGCGGTGCCGTAGATGCGCTGGAGCATCTTGTTCTTTTCGCTGCCGCGCCAGTAAGCGCCCGCGATGCTCATGAGCTTGAAGTTCTTGACCTTGCCGGTATTCTCGACGTGAGGACCGGCGCAGAGGTCGACGAAATCGCCCTGCTTGTAGAAGCTGATTATCGCATCCTCGGGGAGATCCTCGATGAGCTCGACCTTGTAGGGCTCGCCGCGCTCGGCCATGTATTTGATGGCCTCCTCACGGGGAAGCTCGAAACGCTCGAGGGGAAGCTTCTCCTCGACTATCTTCGCCATTTCCTTTTCGATGACCTCGAGCTCGTCGGGAGTGAAGGGCTCGTCGACGTCGAAGTCGTAATAGAAGCCGTTGTCGATGGCGGGGCCGATCGCGAGCTTCGCCTCGGGACGGACCTTCTTGACGGCCTGGGCGAGAATATGGGAGCCCGTATGGCGCAGGGTCCATCTTCCGTCCTCGTCGTTGAAGGTCAGAAGCTTCAGCGAGCAGTCGTGCTCGATCGGAGCGAAAGCGTCATGACGCTCGCCGTCGATCTCGGCCGCGAGTACGGCCTTGCGCAGGCGGGGGCTTATCGACTCTGCAACGTCGAAAGCCGTAACGCCGTTTTCGTACTCTCTTACAGAGCCGTCGGGCAATGTAATGTTGATCATGTCATATCTCCTTTGAAATTATTGATAAAATTAAAACCGTCCCCGATCAATTCGAGGACGGCGTGATACCGCGGTTCCACCTCGATTGGGAAAATATCCCCTCTCGATACGGCCTGTTCACGGACGGCCGAATGCCCGATCGGTCGCGGGGCGGTATCCCTTCACATCCGCTGCGCCGCTTTCAGCCATGGCGTCGCTCTCTTGAAACAGGTGCTGTAAAAGGCGTTGTCCCCGGTCATCCCGTTGATTCAACTAATCTTTATTATAACCCATGTTGCAAATCTTGTCAATCACAAAAATCAAAGTTCTGAACATATTAGTAATGGAACGAAATGCAAGGAGCCAGCCGATGCCAGTTTATACCGTTATGAGCCCCGAACACGGCGCGGGATCGATAGAGCCGCTTATGCGCCGACTCGAAAAGGCGGGGATAGACGCCCGTGCGGACGACGGAAGGATCGAGACGGAGGTAACGGCGGGTGAAAGACAGGCCTTTGCGGAAGCGCTTGCAGGTCACATCCTGAAGGATCTTAAATCTTGCGAGCTTTCGCGCCTTGCCGTGCTGCTCCCCGTTTCACTGCGGGAGAGGGAACTCATACTGCCGCTTGCGTCGCAGCTTGCCGACAGGACAGATCATTCTGGATACGCGGCGGGGGAGATAACCCGTCTTCTTGACGAAACGCGCCTGCTGATACCGGAGGGCATATTGAGGTTCCGTCTGCCGCTCGTGCTCGACAGCTGGGCGATGGCGCTCGACCGGGCGGGGGAGGAGCTGCTCATCGACCGCGAGTACACGGAGCTTTTGATGCTGTTGGGCCTGATGACGCAGATCGGCGGATCCGGCAGGGTGAACGGCGAAGTGCGGCTGATACTCCACGCGGACGGCAGCTGCGTAATATCCGGCGGCAGCGGACAGCGCATCGAATGCGCGGAGGCGGACGCGGGCGAACTCATGGCGATACTCGCGGGGATAGCTCCGGAAAGGATCTCGGTCTACGATCTCACGGGCGGAAAAAGCATCGGGATAATGCATGCGATAAGGGCGTTCTTCGGCGAGAGGGCGAGCTTCTTCATATCCGTAAGCGACGGAGAATAGTCCCCGATATGGTGCCCGAATGGCTGTTCTTCACCATATTTTGTGTTTTTTGTAACAGTTATTTCAAAAAAACGCCCTTTTGAGTGTCGAAAAACTTGCAGCGGTGTGGTATAATAAATAAAATAGCGAATCTGTGGACGAAAGGAAAAGCAGATGTCAAAGAAAAACGATGCCGCCAGAGCCGTCATGCGCTGGCTGCGTGTACCGTTAATAACCGTATGCTCCGCGCTCATCGTGGCGTTGGTCGTATTGCCTATAGTTTTCCGCGCCGCGTCAAGGGGGACAAGCCCCGTTAACAACATCCCCGGACATGAAAGCTCCGATCACAGCGCCTCGGCCGAGACCGAAACGCCCGAACCCACGCAGGATATGACCCCGCCCAGGGGCAAGGAGTTCCACGTCGGCGACGTCGACGACGAGGTGATAAAGATCCAGACCCGACTGATGGCGCTCTTCTACATGGCCTCCGACGAGCCCTGCAACGTTTACAACCAATCCGTTTCCAATGCTATAAAGCTCTTTCAGCGCACTCATTATCTGACACAGACGGGCATCGCCGACGAGGATCTTCTGGAGCTCCTCTTCTCGCCCGTCGCGAAGGAATACGTCATCGAATACGGCTGCACGGGCGAGGACGTTTCCACACTGCAGGGCAGGCTCAACGCCCTTGGCTATTATGAGGACAAGCAGAACGGCTATTTTGGCGTAGCGACCGAGCGCGCGCTTGAACAGTTCCAGACCGTCAACAGCCTGAGGGTCGACGGCAAGGCCGATATCGCAACGAGGGAGCTGCTGTTCTCACTCGACGCGCTCGACTCGGAGGGCAAGCCCGCCATTGTCGATATCGAACCCTACGACACCCCGTATCCCACGGAGGAGGCAACTCCCGAGCCCACGCCCGAGATCACGCCGGAGCCCACGCCCGAGCCTCCTCCCGAGTTCACCGATACTCCCGAGCCCACGGCGACTCCCACTCCGACGCCGACTCCCACGCCTACGCCCACGCCGACGCCGACTCCCAAGCCGACGAATACTCCGAAGCCGACGAATACTCCGAAGCCGACGAATACTCCGAAGCCGACGAATACGCCGAAGCCCACGAATACGCCGAAGCCGACGAATACGCCGAAACCGACGAATACTCCGAAGCCGACGAATACTCCCAAGCCCACGGCCACCCCGACGCCTACGCCGACGCCCACGCCGAAGCCCACGGCCACGCCGACTCCGACGCCGACGCCCACGCCTACGCCGACGCCCACGCCGAAGCCCACCGCGACGCCGACGCCTACGCCCAAACCCACGGCGACGCCCACGCCCAAGCCGACGAATACGCCGACTCCGGCGCCCACGCCCACGCCTTCCGATTTCCCGACCACAGGCGTTGAGGGCTTCATGGCGCAGCTTTACGCGCAGCTCGGCAAGCCCTACGTTCTCGGCGGGAACGGACCCTCCTGCTTTGACTGTTCCGGTCTCGTCTATTACTGCCTGAAGCAGGTCGGCATCAACATCGGCAGGCTTAGCGCCGCCGGTTACGCCAATTACGATGGCTGGACAAGGGTATCGAGCGTCGAGGATCTGCGCAGGGGCGATCTGATATTCTACTATAACGATTCCCACACCTATATCAGCCATGTCGCGGTCTACATCGGCGACGGCACCTATATCCACGCGTCCAGCTCACAGGGTATGATCGTCATATCCGATTTCGGCAACTGGTCCGTGAGCCACTTCGCATGGGGCAGGAGGGTGTTCGACTGATGATAAAGGTCAGGATGCTGACGCTTCTCGACATTCTTTACAAGATGACCGACGAGGAGCACATAATGAACAGCCAGTCCCTCCTTGCGGAGCTCAGCAAGCGCGGCTATTCCACCGACAGACGCTCTGTCTACCGCGACGTGGAAGCGCTCGCCGAGTACGGCTACGACGTTGTGACAACGCCGAAGGGCTTTTATCTTCGCAACCGCAGATTCACGCTCGCGGAGATAATGCTCCTCATTTCCGCCGTGCAGGCCGCCCCTTTCGTTACGGAGAGCAAGACCGCCTCGCTCATGGAAAAGCTCATGGGCTTTCTCAGCGTCTACCAGCAGGAGGGCCTAAAGAACGCCTCCAACATCAGCGGCGTCAAATTCGGCAATGAAGAGGTCTACCGCACTATCGAAATGATAAACTACGGCATCGCCTCCAAGAAGACCATATCGTTCCTCTATTACAAGCGCAGCATCATGCGCCGTGACGTCGTTCAGAGGCGCGGCAAGCGCTATCTCGTCAGCCCCTATGCGATGGTCTGGGTGCAGGACAGATACTATCTCATATCCAATATGAGCGGCAAGGAGGGCCTTACCCATTTCCGCCTCGACCGCATCAGGGACGTCCGCATAGAGGACGCGCCCATACGCCCCGTTGAGGAGGTCAGCGATTACGAGGGCCGCTTCAACGCCGTCGATTACGCTTCGAAATGCCTCAACATGTTCGGAGGCGAGATCAAAAAGATCCGTCTTCGCTGCAGCATCGATCTTTTGAACGAGCTGTTTGACCGCTTCGGCGACGATATCCCCGTCAAGAAGGATGGGGAAGACTATTTCATCGCTCTCGTGGAGGCGGCCGTCAGCGAAGGCTTCATCAACTGGGTATGCCAGTACGGCAGCATGGTCGAGGTGCAGGAGCCGAAGGACCTCCGCGAAGCTGTAAAAAAACGTCTGCTTGACGCCGCTGCTCTGTATAACGAATAAATATAATCTCCCGTTTGTTCCCAAACGGGGGTTAACGTGTTATAATAAAAAAAGAATACCGAATCAGGGAGGAAATCTTGGTTATGAAGCAACTTGTCAATGAGCAGGAGATCAAGGACAATCTCCGTTTCCTTAATCAGCTTGCGAAGTCCTTCCCCACGCAGGAGGACGCAATGACCGAAATCGTCAACCTGAGCTCCATACTTGCTCTGCCCAAATCGACAGAGCATTTTATGAGCGATCTGCACGGCCAGGGCGACGCCTTCGAGCATATCCTCAACAACTGTTCCGGCGTTATCAGGAACGAGATCTCGAGACTCTTCAAGGACGATCTCTCCTTTGAGGAGATGGAGACTCTGGCTACCATCGTTTATTATCCGCGTCAGAAGATAGCTCTTGAGCTCCAGCACGTCGAAGATCCCGACGCCTGGTTCAAGCGCACTCTCCGCCTTCTCATACAGCTCGGACGCAAGGTATCGAGCAAATACACGAAGTCCCGCGTCAGGAAGAACATCAACCCGAAGTTCGCATACATCATCGAAGAGCTCCTCACCGCGCGCGTCAATTTCCACGATCTCGACGCCTATTACGACGAGATATTCGATTCCATAATCCGCTATGACTACGCCGAGAACGTGATAGTCGCCCTCACCGAGACCATTAAGCGTCTCGCGGTCGAGAGGATGCACATCGTCGGCGACATATACGATAGGGGACCCGAACCGCACCGCATACTCGATCTGCTCGTCGATCACCCCTCCGTGGACATCCAGTGGGGCAACCATGACATACTGTGGATGGGCGCCGCGATGGGCGACAAGACCTGCATATCCGGCGTGCTCACCAACAGCTTCCGTCACGGCAACCTCGAACTCATAGAGGACGTTTACGGCATAAACCTCAGGCATCTTCTGATGTTCGCACAGGAGACCTACAAGTCCGCCCTCGTATTCAGGCCGCGCAAGACATCCGTCGACGCCTATTACGACAATCCCGAAGTCAATATCAGAGCTAAGCTCCACAAGGCGATTTTCGTAATAATGCATAAGCTCGAAGGCCAGATGATAAAGAGGAATCCCAATTTCGGCCTCGATCACCGTCTGCTGCTCGAAGGCATCAACAAGGAGCATTCGACCATCACGATAGAGGGCGTCTCGCATCCAATAAAGGACGCCGACTTCCCGACCATCGATCCGAAGGATCCCTACAAGCTCACCGACGAGGAACAGACCATTATCGACGAGCTCCAGCAGAGCTTCCTCAAGAGCCCTCGCCTCCAGCGCCATATGCGCTTCTTCATCGAGAAGGGCAGCATGTACCTCATCGTAAACAACAACCTGCTGTACCACGCTCTCGTTCCCATGAACGAGGACGGCACATTCAAGGACGTCGAGCTCGGCGGTGTGCCCCGCCACGGCAAGGAACTCTTCGACTATCTCGATTCCGAAGTCAAGCGCATTTATCACACCGATCCCGATGAGCGCACGGAGGAGGAGCTCGACCTCATGTGGTATCTCTGGTGCGGTCCCGATTCTCCGTTCTTCGGCAAGAACAAGATGACCACATTCGAGCGCGTTGAGATCGACGATACCAAGACGCATAAGGAAAAGCGCAACGCCTATTATTCCTATCAGGATACCGAGGACATGGCGATCCGCATTATGCATGAGTTCGGCATCGAGAATACCGAAAACTCCGTAATCGTCAACGGCCATATCCCCGTTGAGAAGATCAACGGCGAGAACCCCATAAAGGCGAACGGCAAGCTCATCGTCATCGACGGCGGCTTCTCGAAGTACTATCAGAAGACCACCGGCATCGCGGGCTACACGCTGACCTACGACTCCCGCGGGCTGTACATCGTCGCTCACGAGCCCTTCGTCAGTCTGCATAAGGCCATCGAGGACAACGCCGATATAAAGGCCACCATCGAGGTCCAGAACATCCTCGCGACAAAGGGCCAGATGACCATCCGCGACACCGACAAGGGCAAGGAGCTCGAGGAGGAGATACACAACCTCGAAATGCTCGTGCAGGCCTTCGAATACGGCTACGTCAAGGAGAATCACAGATCCAGACTCGTCAAGATCTCCACAAGGTATTGATGAAAAAGGCGCCCTCTATCGGGCGCCTTTAGTCTGTTCTTTCGGCGGTATTTTTGCGGAGGAACGGGTCGAGGAAGCCGTCGAGCTCCCGCAGGGTATCGAACGCAAGCCCCTCCCGCAGCGCTCTTTCCGCCTCGTCGTCGAAAAGATACTCCTCCTTATCCAGCTCGATTATCGGGAGTATCACGAGATCCGGCTCCGCCGCTGACGATACCGTGAGGGTTCGGTCGGTCAGAAACAGGAGATAATGATCGGGACACCAGCATTCGGCCTTCCTCTCGAGCACCGCCTTCTCTCGTGTGAATACAACGATATCCCATTCCGGGAAACGCCTGTGCAGCTCATCCCTCGTAAGGCCAATGACGTCCGACCCGTCGAAAGAAGTGTATTCGTGCCCGCATTTCAGGCAGCAGGTACGCCATTCGACCGAAGCGGCGGGGGAGAGCTCTATCCTCAGAGCGGCGTCCGCATCGACACTGCCGCCGTTTTCTTCCCGTGCGCAGCGCGGAAACGACAGCAGCATTATGAACAGTAAAAATATCACGGCGGCTTTTCTCATACACCCAGTATGCCGACAGGATCGGAGCGCTATACAATGAAGATCAAGCTCATGAACAAAACCGAATACGAGCGGTCGAAGCGTCTCTGGCTCGAGTGCTTTCCGGAGGACGACGCCGCGTTTGCGGACCTCTATTACTCCGCCCGCTCAAAGCCGGAGTATGCTCTCGGCGCGTTCGAAGAAGGGGATAACGAGCCCGTATCCATGCTGCACATGATCCCCATGCGCATGCGTTTTTGCGGCGGGATAAAGGATATCTGCTTTGTTGCGGGCGTCTGCACAAGGCCGGATCACCGAAGGATGGGCCTGTGCGCCGCACTCTTTGATAAGGCGTTCGGAATAATGAGGGAGAGGGGCTTCGACGCGACCGTGCTCCAGCCCTTCGATACGGCGTTCTACGAGCGTTTCGGCTACAGGACTTTTATTTGGCATAAGAGCATCAGCATCTCGGCCGAACGGCTGAACGACGTCGTACGACCGCACGATTACGCCGCGCAAGATCCCGCTGCACTTTCAGCGCTGTATGACGACTGCATGCGCGCCTATGACGGCGCTTCCATGCGCGGCGAAGCGTATTTCGGTGCTTTCATCGACGAGTATTCTGCGCCTGACGCTCGGCTCGTGTTTACCGAAAACGGCTGCTGCGCCGGGTATGCGGATGGGGATACCTTCCGCGCTTCGGAACTGTTCTGCCGCCGCGGGACCGATCCTCTTTCGCTGCTGCCGTCGGGATTACATGAATACGTGTTCCCGCTTCCGCTGCTCGAAGCCGCGCCTGTCGGGTCCGCCGTCTCAGTCGAGGCATTCAGCATGATTAAAAAGCTGAAGCCGGATATCTTCATCGACCCCTGCCGCGCATACGGATTCGACCGATACTGACCCGCCGATCACGATTTTTCTTGACTTTTCGGCGCGGATGGTATAATATTATTGCTTGATAATACGGCAAAGCCGAAACACGAAAGGTAACAAGTATGTTTTCGATTTTCAATCCCGTTTTTCTCGCAAGCCTCGTCTCCTGCACGGGCGCTGAGGGCGGCGAGTCCGGCGCTTCCGGAAGCGCGCTTACCGGCGTTCTTCCCCTTCTTATCATGATGGTACTCATGGTCGGCATGGTTCTTCTCATGTCCGTTCCTCAGCGCAAGCGTGAAAAGAAGGTCAAGGAGATGCTCTCCTCCCTTAAGCCCGGCGACCGCGTACGCACCATCGGCGGCATCTACGGCACCGTCACCAACATCAAGGACGACGTCGTTACCGTCAGCGTCGGTCCCGACAAGGCCCGCCTTGTGTTCGCAAGGGGCGCTATCGCCACTATCGAGGACGCTCCCGTTGAAGCGACCATCGACGGCGACGTCAGGGACGTCAAGTAAGACCATACAGTACGAGCAGCCCTTCGGGGCTGCTTTTTTACTTTTACGCAAATGAATTATTCATACCTGTCCCGAATATGCTTTGTTAAGAATTGCACGGGAGGGAAGATATGGATAAAAGAACACCTGAAAGCGGCATAAGGGCCGTTTTGAAAGCCGCTCTCATCGCCTGCGCCGCAAGCGTGCTGCTCGTTGTGGCGTTCGCTTTCGTACTGCAAAAGCAGTGGCTCGGAGTCGACAGCGTCAATTACATCAACACGGGCATAAAGTTCGTATGCGCTGCCGCCGCCGCTTTGATAGCCGCGCGTTCGGTAAAGAGCCGGACCCTCCTCTGGAGCTCTGCCGCAGGCGGTGCGTACATGCTCATTACCTTCCTCGTGTTTTCACTGCTTTCCGGCAGCTTCCGGCCGGGCCTTTCGACGCTCACGGATATCGCCATGTGCATGCTCGGCGGAGCGGTGGTAGGTATGATAAGGAACCTTGTAAAATGAAGGCCGCGGCAGGAAGGCATGATGAAAATAATACTTGAAACCGAAGCCTTGTCGGTGTATAATTAATTGGTGATCCGGAGAGGGTCAATATTTCAATCGGAGTGTAACAAATGAAGCATATCAAGAATATCCAGAAGCCCTGTATCAGGAACGGCGCAAACACCGCCTGCGGCGAGTGCCAGGCATCCTGCCAGTCCGCCTGCAAGACCTCCTGCACTGTAGCGAACCAGAAGTGCGTAAAGACGGCTAAGTAATAATGATCCACGCATTTGAATATCGCGGCACATATCTTGTGCTGGATGTTGAGAGCGGAGCCGTACACGAGGTGGACAAACCCTCGTATGATGTGATAAGCGCAGTTGAGCAGGGCAATGCCGTATACGCATTGCCCTATTCTCATTCATTGATAAAGGAGATCACCGACGAGATCGACGAGCTCCGCAAAGAGGGGCTTTTCGATACTCCCGCCCCCGCAGCGCCGAAGGCGAACGCCGCGTTTTCTCCCATCAAGTCCATGTGCTTGAACGTGGCTCACGACTGCAATCTCCGCTGCGCCTACTGCTTTGCGGAGACGGGCGAGTTCCACGGCGGCAGGATGCTCATGCCGCTCGATACGGCGAAAGCGGCGCTCGACATGCTCATAAAGCGGTCGGGCGGACGTTACCATCTTGAGGTCGACCTCTTCGGGGGAGAGCCGCTCATGAACTGGGACGTCGTTAAGGGTATAGTGGAATACGGCCGCATGCTCGAAAAGGAGCATAACAAGCATATCAATTTCACCATTACCACCAACGGCCTGGCGCTCGACGACGAAAAGATCGATTTCATAAACCGGGAGATGTTCAACGTCGTCATCTCCATCGACGGCAGGAAGGAAGTCCACGACGCTCTTCGCGTCACACCAAACAGAAAGGGCTCCTATGACGTGATCGTGCCCAAGGCACAGAAGCTCGTGAGCGAGCGCGGCGACGGGGAGCATTACATTCGGGGCACCTATACCGCCGACAACCTCGATTTTACCGAGGACGTGAAGGCCCTCACCCGCCTCGGCTTTGAGCAGATCTCGATAGAGCCGGTCGTTCTCAAGCCCGACGAGCCCCACGCCATAAACGAGTCGAACGTCGATAAGGCGATAGCTGAATACGACCGTCTTGCCGATTACGTAATCGAACGCAGGAGGGAGGGGAAGCCTTTCAACTTCTTCCACTTCCACGTCGATCTTGAGAACGCGCCCTGCCTCGCGAAGCGCGCGCTCGGCTGCGGAGCCGGCGTAGAATACGTCGCCGTAGCTCCCAACGGGGATATCTATCCCTGCCATCAGTTCGTCGGCGACAGCGCGTTCCTGCTCGGCAACGTGCTGGATAAGGACGCGGAAGGGAACGTCCCGCTCAATGAGGATATAAGGCAGAGTTTCGCCTCCTGCAATATCTTCACGAAGGAAAAATGCTCGTCCTGCTGGGCCAAATACTTCTGCAGCGGCGGCTGCGCGGCAAACGCGCACAAGCTCAACGGCTCCATAAATGAGCCGTGCGATATCAGCTGCCGGCTTTTGAAGAAACGCACCGAGATCGCCATCGGCATGGCGACGGTAAAGGAATAAAGGAAAATGATCATCTACTCGCCCTCAAAGTACTATACGCCGGAGATCGAGGCGGACCGCAGCGCTGCGTTCCTCCCGATCGTCATGCGCGCGCTCAGGGCGAGAGGCATAAATACCGAGGAAGAAAGGTCGAGGTTCATGTACCCCGATCTTTCCATGCTCCGCGATCCGATGGGCCTTCCCGATATGCAGAAGGCCGTCGACAGGATCGAGGAGGCCATATTCTCCGGCGAGAGCATATGCGTCTACGGAGATTACGACGTGGACGGCATCTGCGCCACGACGATGCTGCTGCATTATCTTTTGAGCGTCGGCGCGGACGCTTCCTATCGCATACCATCACGGCATGACGAGGGCTACGGAATAAGCAAAAAGGCCGTCGACGCGCTGAAGGCGTCCGGAGTATCGCTTATCATCACGGTCGACAACGGCATTTCCGCCTATGACGAGATCGAATATGCGAAGTCCCTCGGCATCGACGTAATAATCACCGACCATCACATACCGCCCGAGAGGATCCCCGACTGCACAGCCGTCATATGCCACTCCGTACCCGGCTGCGATTACCCGGGTTATCTTTGCGGAGCCGGCACAGCTCTGAAGCTCATTCAGGCATTGGGCGGAGTTGAAGCTGCGGAGGAGTACATATTCCTCGCCGGCGTCGCTACCGTGGCCGACGTAGTGCCGCTCCTCGATGAGAACCGCCTGCTTGTGAAGCGTGCGTTGGAATCGCTGAACAAGGACGAATGCTGTCTGGGTATGCGCATGCTGCTTGAGAGCATCCCCTCCGCCAAAAAACCGTATTCCGTTTACAATATCGGCTTCGGCGTGGCCCCCAGACTCAACGCATCCGGCCGAATGGGCGACGCATCACTCGGAGTGGAGCTCTTCATGACAGAGGACGAGGACGAGGCCGCGAGGATTATCGCCGAGCTCGGCCGCCTTAACGAGCTTCGCCAGGCCGAGGAGCAGAGCATACTCGACGAGGCGATAGCCATGGTCGAGGAGCTCGATATTTCCGACAAGCACGCCATACTGCTCGCTTCGGACAAGTGGAACTCCGGCGTAATCGGTATCGCCGCATCGCGCCTTACGGAGATGTTCCACAGGCCGACGATACTCTTCTCCGAGCATGACAACGCCCTGAAGGGCTCCGCAAGGTCCGTGGAGGGCATCAATATCCACGACGCGCTCAAAGCGCACAGCGATATGTTCATCCGCTTCGGCGGTCATGCGAAGGCCGCGGGCGTCACCATGGAAAAGGAGATGTTCCCCGCGTTCTGCGAGGCGCTCGAAAAGTATCTGACAGAGAACTGCGCCCCGGATCTCTTCGTCCCGCGCCGCTGCTACGAATTCGACGAGGATCTCAGCGAAATCACGATGGAGCTCACCAGACAGCTTGAAATGCTCTCTCCGTTCGGCGAGGGCAATCCCTGCCCGGTGTTCCATGTATCGAACGTCAGCCCCTATCACATCAGGCGTTTCGGCTCCGACGGCCAGCATCTGAGGATGGATCTCAGACAGAACCGCGCCTGCTTTGAGAGCGTGTATTTCTGCGGCGGCCGCAGGTTCGAAAACATAATGCGCGCGGACAGCATTTCACTGCTGTATATGCCGTTCATCAACAAATGGAACGGCACCGACAATCTGCAGATGCGCATCGTTTCGGCAAGGCCCGATCTTCCGAGGTGCCCGTCAAGGTTCATAAAGAGCAACCTCTTCAACTTCTGCGACGCGTTCATGCGCGGCAGCTGCAAAGACGGAGACGGTTACGTTCCCGAGCAGAGGGAGATCGACGTTGCCCGCACGATCGGCGACAGCTTCGCGGGGACGCTCGTGCTCGTGTTCTCGACAGAGGGAGCAGAGCGGGCGCTGCGCGCTCTTTCAGGTGCCAACGTCGAAAACTTCGAGGTCTGCTTAGGTTCCATCCCCGACGGCGTATTCTCGGGAAACGTACTGCTCCTTGCGCCGAACGTCGAGAAGCTGCCCGTAAGGGGTTATAACCGTGTCGTATTCATGGACGAGCCCTATTCCCCGGGCGTCTATAAAATGGTCAGGGACGCGCTTCCCGGCGCCGAGATACTCTCGTCCGGCCAGAAATACGATTTCGCCGATATCTGCAGCGGCTTCTCCATAAGCCGCGACGAGATGGGCCTTTACTATAAGACCACGGCGGGTCTTGTCAATTCCGCGAACTATTCCGTCACGGAGCTTGCTTCCAAGCTCTGCGACATGCTGAACCGACCGCCGCATCAGACCGCGTTCGCGATACGCGTGTTCATGCAGCTCGGTTTCTTTACCGACGACGGGGGCAAGGCGGTGAGGATACTGAAGAGCGAGCCCAAAAAGCTCGACGAGAGCCCGCTTTACAATACCGTCGCAAGCATACAGCATTCGAGCTGAATACTCTAAAGGGAGGAAAAAAATGTACACCGAGCAGGATTTCAAAAACGTCATCAGGGAGATCCCCGACTTCCCCAAGGAAGGCATACTCTTCTATGACATAACCACTCTGTTGAAGGATTCCGAGGCATATCAGGAGCTCATCGCCCAGATCGCGGATTCTCTGCGCGATCTCAACGTCGATCTCGTTATCGGCCCGGAGGCGAGGGGATTCGTCATCGGCTCCGCCGTGGCGTATGCGATCAACGCCGGATTCGTGCTCGCAAGGAAGCCCGGCAAGCTCCCCGCGGAGGTGTTCAATTTCTCCTACGGCCTCGAATACGGCAGCGACTGCCTCGAGATACACAAGGACGCCATAAAGCCCGGTCAGCGCATCGCCATAGTCGACGATCTTCTTGCGACGGGCGGCACTGCGCTTGCCACGATCAAGCTCGCGGAGCAGATGGGCGCGGAGGTCGTCGGCGCAAGGTTCGCCATCGAGCTCACCGACCTCGGCGGCCGCGAGATACTATCCGACTACGACGTAGGCACCGTCATCAAGTACTGAGAAACCGAAACTATTGCAGAAGGGGGTGATTGAGTGGATCGTCTGATATCCTTATGCGAGAAGAAATACTCGCCCGAAAAGGTCGAGCTTATCCGTAAAGCCGCCGAATTCGCGAGAGCCGCTCACGACGGACAGAAGCGTGAATCGGGCGAGCCCTATTACACTCACCCCGAAGCGGTGGCGCTTTCCCTCGCCAAGATGGAGATGGACGCCGACACCGTCGCCGCGGGGCTTCTGCATGACGTCGTCGAGGACGGCGACGGCATAACCGTCGACAAACTGCGCGAGCTTTTCGGCGAGGATATCGCCGGCATGGTCGACGGAGTCACAAAGCTGACCAAGACCGGCAACGCGAGCGATATGCAGACGCGTGAGGACAGGCAGGCGGAGAACCTGCGTAAGATGTACCTCGCCATGGCCAACGACGTCCGAGTCGTCATAATCAAGCTTGCGGACCGGCTCCACAACATGCGCACCCTGGGCAACTGCAGCCTTGAAAAACGCCAGAGGATCGCGAGGGAAACGCTTGATGTTTACGCGCCCCTCGCGGACCGGTTCGGAATGGGCGCCATCAAGGCCGAGCTCGAGGATCTCTCCTTCGAATACCTCTATCCGGAGGAGTGGCGCCATCTCTGCTCGCTCATCGAGCCGCAGCAGGAGGAGCGCATGCGCCTCCTCAATTCCGCCATCAAGACCATTGTGGAATCGCTCGAAAAGGCCGGCATCAAATGCGAGATCAGCGGCAGAAGAAAGCATATGTACAGCATCTTCCGCAAGCTGAAGAAGAACAACAAGAGCCTGAGCGAGATATACGACCTTGTCGCGATAAGGGTCATAGTCAATACCGTGAACGACTGCTATGCGGCGCTGGGCGTCATCCATTCGATCTGGAAGCCCATGCCCGGCAGGTTCAAGGACTATATCTCCATGCCGAAGACGAACATGTACCGCTCGCTGCATACGACCCTTTTCAGCGATATGGGCATGCCGTTTGAGGTGCAGATAAGGACTTTGGAGATGCACCGCACGGCCGAGTACGGCGTTGCCGCGCACTGGCTCTATAAGGAGGGCAGGGCACGTCCGGACGAGCTCGACAGCAAGCTCGCATGGGTAAGGGATCTTGTCAATTACGATACCGACGCCGATTCCACGCGCGAGTTCATCGACAATATCCGCAAGGATTTCTTCTCCGATTACGTTTACGTCCTTACCCCGAACGGGGAGATAATAGACCTTCCCGCGGGCTCCACGCCGATCGATTTCGCGTACCGCATCCATACCAACGTCGGCAACCATATCCAGCACGTCAAGGTCAACGGCGCGCTCGTCAAGCTCGATCACAAGCTCAAAACGCACGACGTCGTTGAGATAATCACCTCTCAGCAGGCGACCCCCGGCCGCGATTGGCTCAACTACGCCAAGACCTCGCAGGCTAAGTCCAAGATCCGTCAGTGGTTCAAAAAGGCCAACCGCGAGGAGAATATCATAAGGGGCCGCGACATGCTTACCGAGGCCGCCAAACGCCAGGGCAAGAAGCTCGTCGATCTCGTAAAGCCCGAGTTCTGCGCTCCGCTCCTCAAACGGTTCACGCTCAACGACATGGACGACGTCTACGCCGCCATCGGCTACGGCGGCATGACGACCGGCCAGGCGCTCCACCGCCTCATGGAGGAGTACCGCAAGGCCGAAAAACAGTCCGAGCTCGAAGAACGCCTCCTGCACAAGGAAGAACTGCGCGAGAGCTACGACGAGCAGGGCAGGGGAGTCGTCGTCAAAGGCGAGCATGACATGGTCGTGCATTTCGCCAAGTGCTGCACCCCCGTTCCCGGCGACGAGATATTCGGCTATATCACGAGGGGCAGGGGCGTATCCATACACAGGAAGGACTGCCCGAACGCGGAACAGCTTCTGCTCGACGTCGAGAGGATAATCCCCGTCGAGTGGGTAACCGGCATGAGCCAGACCTTCCCCGTGACGATACACGTTATAGCGAGCGAGCGCGCGGGTATCATGATGGAGATCACGCAGCTCCTCCTCAGTCTGAAGATCAACACCAAGTACCTGAACGCGAAATCCGGCGGCGATACCGTCGACATCACATTGACATTCGACATACAGAACGCCGAGCAGCTGCAGACGCTGACAAGGGGCATAATGAAGCTCGACGGCGTAATAAAGGTCGAGCGTTCCAACCAGATATAAGAGGACATCGAATGAGAGCAGTCGTTCAGCGCGTATCGGAAGCGAGCGTCACCATTGAAGGCAGGGAAGCCGGCCGCATAGGCCGCGGCTTTCTTGTGCTTTTGGGCGTTCATGCATCCGATGAAAAAGCCGACGCGGATTACATGATCAAGAAGATCTCCGGCCTCCGCGTTTTCGAGGACGGGAACGGAAAGATGAACCTCCCGCTCTCCGAAGCGGGCGGCGAGCTTCTAATCGTCTCCCAGTTCACCCTTTACGGCGACGCGAGACACGGCAACAGGCCGGCTTTCATCGAAGCCGCGCTCCCCGAAAAGGCGATCCCGCTTTACGAGTACGTCGTATCGTCCCTGCGCGAAAGGTTTCACGTTGAAACAGGCCGGTTCGGCTCGGATATGCAGGTATCCCTCGTAAACGACGGCCCCGTCACGATACTTCTTGACAGCAAAAAGCTCTTTTAACAATGCCATGATCAACATAAGATCCATTCCCACAGGGCCTCTGGCCGTCAATACCTACATAGTTTGGGACTCCGAAAACGGATCGGAGCGTCACGACTGCGTCGTGATAGACCCCGCCAATTCCGGCAAGGTCGCACGCTTTCTGGACGAAAACGGCCTCGACTGCAGGGCGATTCTGCTGACCCACGGCCATTTCGATCATATCATGGGCGTTGCGCGTCTGAAGGAAAGGACCGGCGCGCGGGTCTATATCAACAAGCTCGACGCCGCGTCGCTTTCGGACAACGGCGCGAGCCTCGCTTCCATGATCGGCTTCAAGGTCGATCCCGCCTCCGTTGACGTGTTCGTTGAGGACGGGATGGTGTTCACGGAGGCCGGCGTCACATTCCGCGCGATCCACACGCCCGGCCATACCGAAGGCGGCGTGTGCTATATCGTCGAATCGGAGAAGGTAATATTCTCCGGCGACACGCTCTTTTACATGAGCTACGGCAGGACCGACCTGCCCGGAGGCGACGCCGTCGCGCTGTTCGACTCGATCGCCTACCGCCTGTTCACGCTGAAGGGCGATTACCGCGTGCTCCCGGGTCACGACCGGGAGACCACGCTCGACTTCGAGCGCAGGAACAATCTCTGCGCCTTGAGCGGAGTCTGCGAATGAAGCTCATAACAAACAGACCCGATTTTTATAACGACGTATGCGAGGAGATACGCCTTTTCCTGCCCCGCGCCGAGATCGCTCTGGACGGCGGCGGGGAGGACGGCTCCTCTCTTTCGGTCATACTCGCCGAGGACGGTTCGTTCAGGGCCGACGCCGTTTTTTCATACCTCGGAAGCAATTACCGGTATTCACACGAGACGCCGTACGTCGGCGGTTCTGATATCATCGAAAAGCGCTACGCAAAGCGCTGCGTCAAGGTCGCCGTATTCCGCGCGCTGCGAAAGGCCTTCCCTGAAAAGCTTATCCCGTGGGGCTCGCTCACGGGCATAAGGCCGACGCGCCTTTTAAGAGAGCTCATCGATACCGAGGGCAGGGAGGAGGCTATGCGCCTCATGCGCTCGGAGTTCGACGTCGACGAGGAGAAGCTTCGCCTCGCAGACGAGATAGTCACGGTGCAGCGTCCGATACTCGATTCCGCAAGGGATAACATGCTCGGCGTCTATATCGGCATACCGTTCTGCAGGACGCGCTGCCTTTACTGCTCGTTCGCATCGCAGCTCCGCACGAAAAAGACGGACATGGGCGCGTATCTTGCCGCTCTGCACAGGGATATCGAACTGGGCTCGGCAATGGCCGCTTCGCTCGGGCTCGAGCCGCGCTCGTTCTACATGGGCGGAGGCACGCCGACCATACTGACTGCGCCGGAGCTCGACAGACTGCTCGACAAGATCTGCGAATGCTACGATACAAGCGGGCGCGAGTTCACGGTGGAGGCCGGGCGCCCGGACACCATAACGCACGAGAAGCTTGCCGTGATGAAGGCGCACGGCGTGACAAGGGTATCCGTGAATCCGCAGACGATGTGCGACAGCACGCTGCGGCTCGTAGGCCGCGACCACAGCTCCGCCGATATTATAAGGTGCTATGAGGACGTCAGGAGCCTCGGATTCGATTCTATAAACATGGATCTTATCGCCGGGCTGCCCAATGAGACGGAGACCGAGATGGAGGCCTCTCTCAAAGCCGTAGAGGCGCTTTCTCCCGATTGCCTTACAGTGCATACCCTTGCGATAAAACGCGCCTCACGGCTCCACGAGCGCATGGACGAGTATGCTCTTCCGTCGGTGGAGACCGTCGAGCGCATGGTCGGCATGGGCAGGGAGACGGCATCACGTATGGGCATGAAGCCCTATTACATGTACCGCCAGAAGTACATGGCCGGCAATCTCGAAAACGTCGGCTATTCGACCCCGTTGGGCGTATGCGTCTACAATATCGATATGATGGAGGACGGCATGAGCATACTCGCCCACGGAGCCGGCGCCATGACGAAACGCGTATTTGCCGAAGGCGGCCGGATAGAGCGCGTGCCCAACAACAAGGACATCGCGACGTACATCTCCAACATCGAAGCAACCAACGCCGAAAGGGAAGCGCTGTTCGATCTGTGAAATAGGTAAAACAAAAAGCCCATCCGTTAAGATGGGCTTTTGTGTCAAAATCTTAATACTTGCGCTTCCGCAGCATTTATGCTGGGCAGCCATCAGCCTTCTTCTTCCCGATTTACGCTGCATAACAAAAAGCCCATCCGTAAAGATGGGCTTTTGTGTCAAAATCTTAATACTTGCGCTTTCTTGCAGCTTCAGCCTTCTTCTTGCGCTTTACGCTGGGCTTCTCGTAGTGCTCACGACGCCTTGCATCGGCAAGGATACCGGAGCGGGCGCACTTGCGCTTCCAACGCTTGAGGGCGCTCTCCAGGGATTCGTTTTCACCAACATGGATCTCCATTAACCTATTTCCCCCCTCTCTTATGCGGGACGACCGTTTCATTGAGCGTTAACCCAAAATACCTACACATTATACTTATGCGATCCCGTTTTGTCAACAGCCGCGGCGCGTTTTTTTCTGTATTTTTCATAATATATCCGCTCACGATTGACAATAGGGCGAATGAAAGCTAAAATCATAACAGTAAAAAGCGAAGGAGCCCACACCCCATGCTGAAGGAAAGATACATCCTCGAAGCCGAAAAGATCAGATACCTCGACCTTGAACACGACGCGGATCTCGATCATCCCGTTTTCGGGGAGGGACGGGAGAACAACCCGGTCATCATGTTTATCGGCGAAGCTCCGGGGAGGGAGGAGGCCGCTTCCGGCCGCCCGTTCGTAGGCAAAGCAGGGAAACAGCTCGACTCGATGCTGTCGCTCGCGGGAATCGACCGCGCCATGGTTTACGTAACGAACGCCGTCAAGTACCGCCCCATTAAGCGCAAGGGCTCCAGCGTCAGCAACAGGACTCCGACCGCTGCGGAAGTCCGCGGCGGATTGAGTCTGCTCCGGGCCGAGATCGAGGCGGTCGATCCCGATGTTATAGCCACTCTCGGCAACGTGCCCCTGAGCGCGGTAGTACAGCTCGCAGGCGGAGTGAACGAGCCGCTGACAGTCGGAGCGGCGCACGGATTCCCCGTCATGTTCCTTATCAGCGGAAAGCCGCGCCGCGTATTCCCACTGTATCATCCGGCGGCTTCCATCTACAACAGGGAATTGAAGCCCGTGCTTGAAAAGGATCTCGTCATGCTCGGCGAATACGCAAGATCGATAGATAACGAATAAAAAAGCATAATAAAAGGCCGGTCGTTTGACCGGCCTTTATTCGTACTGTCAGCCGTTGCTGCGCTTGCTGCGCCTTATTACTATCTCCGCAATGCCGAGCGAGAGCATGGCGACCGCGGCAACAGCGGCAATAACGCCGAGCACGCGGAACCACTTCATGAGCTTTTCGCCCGTGTTTGTGATCATTCCGTCGAGCTTTTTGCCGATGCCTTCCTCATCCTCCACGTATCCGATGGGATCGTCGTTCTGATTGGGATCCTGAGTGGGAACGAGCGCGTCGACGTCGATATTCTCGGCGGTGATGTACGCCTCATGCTCGTACTTGTTTCCGGAGGAATCCTCCGCGGTCAGTATGAACACGAGATCGCGGACCGCGCCTATGTTGACGTCCACGTCGACCTTGTCGGAAGCGCCAACGCCGAGGCTGCTCCATTTATGTATCTCGTACCCGAGGGATCTTTCGGTCACGGACAGGTTGAAGAACTCCAGAGCGCCGGTGTTGACGATGCTGAACTGGATACCTATCGTATTCTCCTCATTGAGGGAACTCGTCGTGACGGCAGTGAAGGAGAGGCCGAGCAGCGAGGTGTCGATATAGGGACGGACAACGAAGCTTTCGGTATTGTCCTTGAAAGCGGTGCCGTTGTAATCCTCGCCCGTTATGGTGAATACGACGTAGCGGACGCTCGTGGGATTGGGAACGAAGTATTCGAGCACCTTCGTTTCGCCGACGGCAAGAGAGAAAGCGCTGTCGGATACCTTGTTGCCCTTTTCGTCCTTGACTTCAAGCGCGCTCAGCTTCTGGTTGCCGTTGTTGGTGAGATAGAGAGTGAACTGCACGCCTTCGGGGGTGGGAGTGCCCTTGACGATCTCCTTCGTGATCTGAGACTGTATGAGGCCGATCGTGAGCGCGGACACGTTGTTTACGAGCTGCGTGCTGCCGCCCTGCGCATAGAATGTGACGACGGGAGCGGAGACTATGGTCGATTTGCCCATCGTCAGCACGTATTCGAACTCCTTCGAAGCGCCGGGCTCCAGAGACGATATCTTGTACATCGCGGATGTGGAACCGTAAACGTAGCGGTCGACGAGCGCGATATTCACGAGCGTGACCGCGCCGGTGTTAGTGAAGGTGTATTTGAATGTGACTTCGGTGCCTTCGGAGGCGTTGACCGGAGTCGCCGTCCTGGATACGGAGAGATAGGGGGAGACGTTCCTGCGGTTGATCCTGCAGGAGACGGTCTCGGACCTCGTGGTGCCGTTGTCGTTCCAGGTGACGGTGAAGGGGATATCGATGCCGATCATCCCGTCGGAAACGTTCATCTTAGCGGTGAAGCTCTTCGACGAGCCGGCGGGTATGGTGACTCCGTTGGTGCTGAAAGTAACGCCGTAGGAGTTGGAGATCGTGATATTGGTATAATCGCCGTTGCCCGCGGTTCTCGACCCGGGAGCGGGAGTCGCTGTGGGATTGGGGATATCCGTGGGCTCGGGAGTGTTCTCCGGCGGTTCGGTGTTCGTCGGAGGCTCGGTCGGCTTATCCGTCGGATTCTCGGTGGACGGGGGCTGCGAGGGATTCGAAGCGGAGTTGGTGTTCTTCAGGGTTATGGATACGGTGACCGTGCCCGCCTGGGCAAGCTCCTTGGGCGATACGGAAATCGAGACATGAGAAGAAGAGCTCGAAGCTCCCGCGAGCTCGGGCAGTACCGCGATAAGCATCACCGCCGTAATAAGCAGTGCCAGACCCTTTTTGAGATATCTATTCAAAACAAACACTCCTTTGTTTCCGATCATGGTAATTCATCTTTTATTATACCCCATTATGTACCTTTAGGGCAAGGGGATTATTTAAAATCAAATAAAATATTTTCACTGCCGGTCTATTTGAGGAAGCTGATCTCACGAAGCCGCCTGCCCGCGCCGTTTTGCTTGCAAAATGCTGAAGAAATGGTATAATTGATTATAGACTCTAACTATCCAAAAGAAGGTGCTTGCGAGGCATGAGCAAAAGAACGCGTTCATTCATACTGATATTGACGGTGCTTTGCATGGCGCTCTGCGGATGCTCGCTCAAAAAACCGGGCAGATCCTCCGCAGACCGCGATCCGTCCGATCCCGTCATCTCCATCGGGAAGGAGGAGGTCACACTTGCCATGTACAGGTCGCTGTTCGACAACTACCTGCCTTACATGCAGTACCTCGGGCAGGATCCTCTTCAGGATAAAAACTCCCTTGAAAGCTATCAGGACTGGATAGTTGATTTCCTTACAGACGACCTCGTGACGCTCGATCAGGCGGAACAGGCGGGCTTCAAGCTTTCCGAAGAGCAGGAGAGAGAGCTTGCCTCCTCCGTCGAGAGCGACCTAAAGGCCGTATACGACAAGCTCATCAAGTACGCCGAGCAGAGCTTTGCCGAGGATCCCTCTGTTTCGGTCGAGACCTATTTCGAGAGCCTCGTCAACAGCGAGTCGGAGTATTATACCGGCGTCGCAATGAGCTGGGAGGATTATAAAAACTACTTCATCGAGCAGGCGCGTAAGGACCATATCTGCCGTGCGTACCGCGATCTGGTCTGCGCCGAGTTCGAGCCTTCCGAGGAGGACATCGCCGGTTGGTATCAGTCCGCGCATGAGAGCGATAAGGCGAATTACGCCGACGCACCCGAAAAGTACAAGACCGACGAGGAGAATTACGAGCAGTATTTCGGCCAGCGGGAAGGCATCGTTCCCGTAACGGCTGTTCCCGCAGGATACTCCAGAATAATGCATATCGCCGTTTATCCGGAAGGCGAGCTGTCCGAGGAATACTCCGCGAAGCTCAGAAGAATGGAGGAGCTTAAGAAGGAATACTCCGATCTGGCTTTCGAGGACGCCGTCAACGGCACCGACGCCAACTCCGCCCGGCTCAAGGCGATACTGCGCGAGTACGCCGAGCTTCGCTCCGAAGCTGACGAGGAGTATAAGGGCTTCGTCGCCGCCGCCATAAGAAAGATCAACGAGGCGTACGGCGAGCTGCTGTCCGGCAGACCCTTTGCGGAGGTCATGCTCGAGTATACGGAGGACGAGCGCGTACTGAACTGCGCGGCGTTTGCCGAAAGGGGAGAGCTCATAAGCTTGGACTATAAGAGCGAGCAGGACTGGAGCGATACGGTCAAGGCCGAATTCGCCGAGCTTTCGCCGGGCAAGTACTCCGAACCCTTCCCTGACGGGGACGGCTACCACATCATCTTTTACGTCGGGGACGAACCGGCGGGCGACGTTCCGATGGAGAAGATCTACGACGACATAAAGGCGGTCTGCTCCGCGGGAGTGCAGGACGCGCAGTGGGAAGAACTGCTGAACGAGTGGAAGAAGGATCCCGCTTTGAAGATCGACATTGACGCGATCAGGTCCGTAGGCGCGGACAGGATCGGGAAGGAATGATATGAGACTTGACAAATATCTGAAGGTATCGCGCATCATTAAGAGGCGCACCGTCGCGAATGAGGCGTGCTCCGCGGGCCGCGTCACGATCAACGACAAGGTCGCAAAGCCGTCCACCGAGGTCAAGGAGGGCGATATCATAGCTATCCGTCTCGGAGCGCGGCTCTTTACAGCCGAGATACTTTCCGTTCGCGAGTATGCGACCAAGGAGAACGCGGACGAAATGTACCGCGTCATATCCAACGAGTGAACGAGGAAACGATGAAAAAGACCGTTTGCGCTGTACTGCTTGCCGCCGGCGGCTCCACCAGAATGGGGCTTGACGGGGAAGGCAGACCCATCAACAAGCTCGAAGCCGATATCTGCGGTCTTACGCCCATAGAGAGGTGCGTAAAGGCCTTTTCGCCGTTCGCGGACGAGATCGTTATCACCGTGGCCGAAAGGACGAGAGCTGCGGCGGAGCGCGCCGCGAAGCTCGCCGGCGTCCCGGTCCGTATCGTCGGAGGCGGCGCTATGAGGCAGGATTCCGTGCTTAACGGGATAAAAGCATCCGATTGCGATATCGTCGCCGTGCACGACTGCGCTCGCTGTCTCGTTTCGGCGGACGTCATAGAAGCGGCGCTTGATTCCGCGCGGGAGAACGGGAGCGGCGTCCCGGCCTTAAAGGTCAGGGACACGCTGAGACGTGCGGCTACGGGCGATATCGTCGATAGGGACGGCCTTTTGATAATGCAGACGCCGCAGTGCTTCGACCGCAAAAAGCTGCTTGCCGCATATGCGGGCCTCGACTGCGAGGCGACGGACGACGCGGCCGTTTGGCAGAGGGCATACGGCAAACCGTGTTTCACGAACGGCCGTCTTGAAAACCAGAAGCTGACCGAAAGAGAAGATTTAGAGCTGTTCAGGAAGCTCGCGCGGAGGGAGGATAGGACTATGAGGATAGGAATGGGGGAGGACACCCACAGATTGACCGAGGGTCGCAAACTTGTACTCGGCGGGGTCGAGATACCGTTCCGTCTCGGGCTTTTGGGGCACTCCGACGCGGACGCATTGGTCCATGCGATCATCGACGCGCTTCTCGGCGCCGCCGCTCTCGGCGACATCGGCCGCCATTTCCCGGACAGCGACCCGAAGTACAAGGGGATATCCAGCGTCATCCTGCTTGAAAAAGCAGCCGCTCTGATCGAAGAAAAGGGCTTCCGCGCAGTCAATATCGATGCAACGATCACAGCGCAGGAGCCGAAGCTCGCGCCGTACATCGACGAAATGCGCAAAAGAATAGCCGATGCGATCCCTCACATCGGCATAGATGACGTCAGCGTCAAGGCCACTACGCCGGAGCATACCGGCCCCGAAGGCAAATTAGAGTGTATCACCGTCCGTGCCGCCGTCTGCATTGTCCGGCTCTGACGGCACTTCGACTGGCTCGGAGTTTTCATACGGCTCCTGCGCCGCTGCGGGACAGCAGTTTCCGCATCCCTCGCATTCCTCTCCGTAGGGCTTTCCCGATTTGTCGAAAAGCTCGCGGAAGGGGAATGTTTTCATTTCAAATGTACCGTCGGCAAGCTGCACCTTGACGGTGGTCGTCTCGCTGATGACGTTGTTGTCGACGACTATGCCGTTGCCGTCGGGAGTGATGACCTCCTTGCCGGTGCGGGGCATTATCTTATGCATGCTCTCATAGCCCGACTGCTCGAACTTCAGACAGCACATGAGCCTTCCGCAGATGCCTGATATCTTGGTCTGGTTGAGGGAGAGATTCTGCTCCTTCGCCATTTTGATCGAAACGGGGATGAAATCGGAAAGGAAGGACGAGCAGCAGATGGGTCTTCCGCATACACCGAGTCCGCCGAGCATCTTCGCCTCGTCGCGCACGCCGATCTGGCGAAGCTCGATGCGCGTCTTGAATATGCTCGCGAGATCCTTGACGAGCTCGCGGAAATCGACCCTGCCGTCCGCGGTGAAGTAAAACATGATCTTGGAGCCGTTGAAGGCGTATTCGACCTCGACGAGCTTCATCACAAGGCCGTGCTCTTCTATCTTCGCCTGACAGATGCCGTAAGCGTCCTTCTCCTTTTCCTTATAGATGCGCCTCTGCTCGTGATCTTCGGGCGTTGCGACCCTGATAACGGGCTTCAGCTGCGAAACGAGCTGCTCGTCGGGTATGGTGTGCGGCGCCTCTGCGACGTCGCCGAACACGATGCCCCTCGCCGTGTCGACGATGACTCCGTCGCCGGTCTTGATCTCGAAATCGAGGGGATCGAAATAGTAGATCTTGCCGCCTTCCTTGAAGCGGACTCCGATAACTTTGCTCATATATGAACTCCTGACATTTACTTACTTGTTCTTTGCAGCAAGGCCGATCTCGGCCAGCTCCGCCAGCAGCCTGTCGAATGCTGCGCCGCCGGAGGCGTTGGTCGCGAGCCGCTGTGCGTTTTCCTTTAACTTATCTATAATACATCCAATGTCGCCGATTGTAAAGCCGAGCGACGATTTTTTTAATTCAGCGGCGTGATCGGTGCAGTATTCGGCGGGCATGCCGCATTTCAGACGCATCATGTCGTGGCAGGCGAGCAGAAGCATCTCGTTCGCCTCCATCCAGTCCGTGCGCTCACGCTTCTGTTTCGTCCAGCGGAAGTCGGGAGCGGCCCGCAGAGCCGAAAGGAAGCACGATATTACGCCGGAGCGCATCTCGCTGAAATCGGCGTCCTCATAAAGACGCACAGCTCTTGCCGTGACACCTCCGCTCATGGCTGCATAAGCGGCGGCTTCCGATGCGTCGGCGCCCTTTTCGCGCAGGATATCGGCGATCTCGGCGGGATCCGTCACGCCGCAGCGGATTATCATACAGCGGGATCTTATGGTCGGGAGGATGCCGTATTCGTTGCCCGTCAGTATGAAATACGTGTTCTCGGGCGGCTCCTCGAGCACCTTCAGCATTGCGTTCTGCACCATCTGGGAAAGCAGATTGGCGAATCTGAAAATGACTACCCTGCCTCGCTTGCCGTAGGTCTCACGGTAGATCTCCGGCCTTATAAGGTCTCTGAAATCGGAAATGGAGACCGCGCCGCCGTATTCCATATAGTCGGGATCGTTTGCGAGCCGATCCGTATCGCGGCGCGAGTAAAGTATGAGCGAGGCGGCCTCCCTCGCGGCCTTGTCCGTCATGTCGGGATCGGTGCCGGTCAGCAGGTAGGCGTGCAGCGCTCTGCCGTTAAGTATGGCAGATTCGAGCTTTTTCAGAAGATCGTTCATGCTTTGTTCTCAACTGTTTTTACTGTGCCGTTCGTCAGTCCGAAGAGCTCCGCACCGTTCTCCGATTCGGAGAGGAGATGATCGACGGCGGCTTGGGTAATGCTCTCCCCGGGGAAGAGCACCGCGATCCCCGGTGGATAGCAGCCGACTGCTCCCGCGCAAACGAGACCCGCGGCGTTCTCCAAAGGCACCTGACACGTCCCGGCGGTAATCGCATCGCGCACTGTCATAACGGCTTTTCCCGTCAAGCATTCGAGAGCGGGAATAACGGGGGACTGTATGCTTTTATCGCAGGATGAGGCCGACGCATCGCAAAGGACGGCGATAAGCTTCGCGTACCAATCGCCCGGGTCGGCGGGTGTTGTTATGAGCGTCACGCATTCGCGGTCGCTCATTTCGGGATAAATGCCCTTGCTTTCAAGCTTCTCCGCAAGTTCGCGGCCGGTCATGCCGCGAACGGCGATGTTGAGTCGTGTCAGATCGTATTCGCCGGTCTCACCAAGCAGCGAAACGCCGTTGATACCTGCAATTTCTTTACGAACTGGTTTGATCCTTTCAACGTGCGAGTTCCAGTCATCCGGATCGAGAACGGACCCCTCGATCGACAGCATGAGCGGATACGACGGGCTCGTCGACTGAAACATATTCAGCGCGTCCTGCATGCGTTCGCGCGGGTAGGGAAAGCTTATGCCCGTCAACAGCACGGCGGACTGCGTGGGGGCGTACAGCGTCTTGTGACAGCTCACGCACCATGCGTCCGCATGATAGGGGACGGGGGGAAGCTCGCCGGAAAACGCGAAATGCGCGCCGTGAGCGCAGTCTGCGAAGAGCAGCGCCCCGTGCCTATGGGCAGCTTCGGCGATCTCGTCCATCGGGGAGACGGCGCCGCGATAGGTCGGCGAAGTGATGAAAACCGCGTCGCAGGGGGATTCGCCAAGTGCTCGGTCGACAGTTTCTGCGGAGAATACTCCGTTTTCATCGGGAAAAAGAGGCACGGTATCGTGCCCTGCAAGGGCTATGCCGTTAATCACCGACTTGTGGCAGTTTCGTCCCAGGAGTATGCGCTTGCCGCATCCGATAACGAACAGCATCGCAAGATTGCCCGCGGTCGATCCGTTGACGAGAAAGAACGCGTCCCTGCCGCCCAAAGCTTCGGCGCACAGCTCCTCGGAACGCAGTATCGCCTCGTGAGGCGAATGCAGATTGTCCGTTCCCGTGATCTCAGTCACGTCCAGCGGGGAGAGAAGACCCTTATGCCCGGGCATATGAAACCGCACGGGATCGGATCCCGCGTATTTCTTTATCGCTTTGAGCAGGGGGCGTTCTGTCATTTATTCCTCGATCAAGCCGCGGACATGGTTAATGAATGTTTCGGATGGGGCGAAATATGCTCTTACGGGCTTGCCTTCGCGTTCGAATACTATGGAATGAGAGGCCTCTTTCTTTTTCGGACTCAGCAGCATTTCCTCTTCGGCAGAGCATTCCTCGCCCGGAGCGAGCAGGGCTTTGATCTCCTTTGTATCCACGGTCAGGAGGATGGTGCCCTTCGCGCTCACCGTGCTCTCGAAAACGAGAGTGCCGACGGGGTAGGGATAATCCTCGTGCGTGATGTAATCGTCAAAGCGCGGATCGTATTCTGGCTCGGGCTCCTTGTAGAATACCGTGTACCTGAACCCCTTTATACGCAGACGGTAAACGAGGTACAGAAGTCCCCCGAGCACAGCGGCGAAGACGTAAAGAGGCACGCTGCTGTTAAACTTCGCTCGGAGCATAGTAGCTATGCTGCCCGCAAAAAAGAAGAACAGTATGAGAAGGACAACGAGAAGGGTATCGGATCTCGAAGTCCCCTTCAGTTTGTCCACGCTTTCCTGATACATAGTTTTCCCTCCAAACAGAGTTTGGGATATTTTACCATTTTTCCGCGTCCAAGTAAAGACTTTACGGACGCCAGCGGTAAAGATCGACGTCGACCCTTCCGTCGGAAACAGGTACTCCTTCGTCCGCAAGCAGCTTTATCTGCATGTTTTCTCCTCCGAAGGCGAAGGCGGGGGAGACGCGGCCGTCCTTTGTCACGACCCTGTGACAGGGTATCACGCCCGGCTCCGGATTCACGTGCAGAGCGTAGCCGACGACCCTTGACCATCGTGGATTGCCCGCAAGCGCGGCTATCTGACCATAGGTCGCGACTTTGCCGCGCGGTATCCTTTTGACCTGCTCGTAAATGAGTTCGAACGTGCTTTTCATTTTAAGTCCTCTCGGATAAAAGTATCGGGCCGTATCGCTTGATAAGATTTTACGATATCGGCCCGATAAGGTCAAATGTTATTTTTCGGATAAGCTAAGCCGGTCTTACTTATCGTAGTTGGTCAGCTCGTCGTGATAGATGAGGTTGCGCTCGCTGTCCTTGTCGAAGAAGTGCATTACCTTGCCGGTGAAGGTGATGTAGAGCGACGCGCCGTTCACGAGGGTATTGCGCTGCTCGGTCGTGAGGTCGATGGTCGGGACCCTGACGATGAGCCTCGTGCCGTCCTCGGTGTAGACGTGGAGATGGAGCTCGCTGCCCATCATCTCGTTTACCTCGAGCTTTACGGGGATCGCGTCGGGAGAGGGACCCTTTGCAAGCTGGATATGCTCGGGCCTTACGCCGAGAATGATCTCGCCGCCGGGCACGTTCTTCTCACGGAGCAGATCGCCCTTGTCGCCGTCGACCTTGATCCTCGCGCCGAACGGAGTTACATAATAACCGTCCGCAGAGGAGACGAGCTCGGTGTGGAAAACGTTCATCTTCGGCGCGCCGATGAACTCCGCGACGAAGAGGTTGTCGGGCATTTCGAATACCTCGGTGGGGGTGCCGACCTGCATGATGTAGCCGTCCTTCATGATGACTATGCGGTCGCCGAGGGTCATGGCCTCCGTCTGGTCATGGGTAACGTAGATGAACGTGGTGTCCAGCTTCTGACGGAGGAGGATTATCTCAGCGCGCATCTGGTTGCGGAGCTTGGCGTCGAGGTTCGACAGCGGCTCGTCCATGAGGAAGACCTTCGAATCGCGGACCATAGCGCGGCCGATGGCGACACGCTGACGCTGGCCGCCGGAGAGAGCGCGGGGCTTGCGCATGAGGTAATCGGTGATGCCGAGTATCTCAGCCGCGTTCGTGACCTTGTTGAATATCACGTCCTCGGGCATCTTCTGCAGACGGAGGGAGAACGCGATGTTGTCGTAAACGGTCATGTGCGGATACAGTGCGTAGTTCTGGAAGACCATGGCGATATTCCTGTCCTTGGGCTGCAGGTCGTTGACGACCTCGCCGTCGATCTCGACGGTGCCTTCGCTGATCTCCTCAAGGCCCGCTATCATGCGCAGGGTGGTGGATTTGCCGCAGCCGGAAGGACCGACGAATACCACGAACTCCTTATCGTGGATATCGAGGTTGAAATCGTGCACGGCAACTACGTTTTTATCATAGATCTTTTTAACATTTGTCAATTTGACGCTTGCCATATTTGTTCACTCCTTTTTATTATTCCTCGGTTTAGCCCTTGACTGCGCCGCCGGTAACGCCCTCTACATAGTAGCGCTGCAGGCACAGGAACAGTATCGTGACGGGTATCGCAACGACCACGCCGCCTGCGCAGAACTTGGTGTAGCATTGGTTGATCTGGTCGTTGCTCAGCCAGTTGAACAGACCGACGGCCACGTTCATGCCTTCAGGCGCGCTTCGCGAAATGTACTGCGCGAATACGTAGTCGCCCCACGGGGCCATGAACGCCGTCAGTATGGTGTAGATGACTATGGGCTTTGCCAGGGGGAGAATGATCTTCAAGAGCACCTGCGCGCGGGTCGCGCCGTCGATACGGGCGGCCTCGTCGAGGGATTTGGGGATGGTGTCGAAGAAGCCCTTGGATACGTAGTAGCCCATGCCGGCGGAGGCGATGTAAACGAGGATCAAGCCGGGGACGGCGTGCTCGCTCGTAAGACCGAGGTCCTTCAGGACGTTGTACAGTATGATCATCGACAGCATGCCCGGGAACATACCGAGTATGAGCATGAACTTCATCAGCGGCTTACGCATCTTGAAGCGGAAGCGGGACAGCGTGTAGCTCATGCAGAGCTGGATGATCGTCTGCATAACGGCGGTGACGACCGCGATGATGAGCGTGTTCAGATACCAGCGGAGGAAGCCGTTGGTCACGATCGTGCTGACGGTCTTGCCTTCGGCGTTCTTGGTGACGAACAGGTTAACGTAGTTGTCGAGGCCCCAGTGCTTGGGGATTACGTAGCCGACCTGGCAGAGAGGATCGACACGGAAGGACTGCAGTACGATGAACACGAAGGGCATCAGCCAGATGATGCTTATCACGACAAGTATCAGGTGGATGATGGTGTTGGACAGGGCGTTGGTCGCCTTCATGCCCATATGGTGCTTCATCGAATCGCCCTGTGCTTTCGCAGTGAAGGCCTTGATGAGCGAAGCGAGTCCGAAGAAGAAGAGGAACAGAGCCGCTATGGCGAGCAGTATGCCGCCGAGCAGCTGCCATTTCGTGCCGGAGCCGTTAATTGCCTCGTAGCCGAAGAACGCACCTACGCCGCCGAGCACGCAGCCGGCGATCATTTCGATAATGCCGGTCGCGGGGCTCCTCACCGTGCCGTTCTCGTCGTTCTGCCTCATTATCTTGAATGCAGCGAGGAGCAGAAGGACGACGCCGATGAACAGGAACAATATGCCGACCGCGGAATAGATGAACTTTTCGGTGAAGTATTCGCTCGTGACCTTCCAAATGGGATCGGCCATGAAGCGGTTACAGAGAGCATACGCGCCGAACAGAGCGCACAGCACGCCGAGTACCATCAATACGACGGGAGCTATAGAAAACTTCTTTTTCATTGGAAATCCTCCTCGTTCTTGATCGACGGCAGTAGACTGTAAACGACGAGGCTGATAATGGCGATTATAACGAATACGAGTACGCCGATAACGGACGCCTGATAGTATTTGTTGCCGCTGCCTATCGCTATCTTAAACAGCCATGTGATCAACAGGTCCGTATGACCGACCGCAACGCCTGTTGCCGATGCGGCGGTGTTTACCGGGTTGCCGCCCGTCAACAGGTATATGACGTTGAAGTTGTTCATATTGCCGGTGAAGCTCGTGAGAAGGTACGGGCCCGTGATGAACAGCATGTAGGGAAGAGTGATCTTCGAATACTGCTGCCAACCGCTTGCGCCGTCGATCTTCGCGGATTCGTAAAGGTCTGCGGGGATGTTCATCAGGATACCGGTGGCTATCAGCATGAGGTAGGGTATACCGATCCAGATGTTGATCAGTATGACCGTGACTCGCGCAAGCAGACCGTTATGCGACGTGTCTCCCCAGAAGTCGATCGCCTTTTTGATCCAGCCGAGATCCATCAGTATTCCGTTTACGATACCGTTCTTTGCGAACATCTTGCCGACGTACAGCAGTGAAATGAACTGCGGTATCGCTATGGTCAGAACGAGTATCGTACGCCACACCTTCTTGAGGCGGATGCCCTTCTTGTTGATGGCCATAGCTACGAGCATGCCGAGGAAGTAGTTGGTGAACGTCGCGAAGAACGCCCAGATGAGAGTCCAGGAGAGGATCTCACCGAATGTCGCCGCATATGACTGCGCGCCGTCCGCGCTCTTCCAGGACAGTATCTCGTTGAAGTTCTTGAGCCCGACCCAGTGGAAGAGGTTGTTCACGCCGTCGTTCGCGCCGCTGTAATTGGTGAATGCGACGAGCACCATGAACACTATCGGCAGGACGGTGAATACGATGATGCCGAACATGGGCAGAGCGAGCAGCGTCTTGTGGAACTGATCGTCGACCATGGATTTGAGGTCGTCCTTGCCGCTCTTCAGCTTCTTGCCGGACTTCAGGATCTCCTCGGCGATCTTGTTCTGCTTGACGTTCACGCGCCAGGTGTAGATGGCGGCGATTATGAAGAATATCGTCAGAACGCCGTAGAGCAGGATCTTGAAGGAGTTGTCGTTATATGTGGTGACCCACTGGTCGTATACCTCGTCGTAGACCTTCTGTGCGCCGACGGTGCCGAGGGTGGGCAGCTTGGAGAGCCATTTGAATCCCCAGAGCACCATGTAGCCGATGAAGACTATCTCGAAGAGGAGGAAGAGGATACCCCTCAGTATCTGGCCCCTGGCAATGCAGCCGAAGCCCATTACGAAGTAGGATATCTTGGTCTTCCAGTCGCCGTGTACGAAGGTCGTCACTATGTCCTTGGCCTCGTTCCCGACTGCGCGGAAGAAACCGAGTATCCCGTTGCCGACCTTTTTGAAGAAATCGCCTATCGTGGCATGCTTTTCCTTTGTGATGCGGATGCCGCTTTCATCGATCATCCTGTTGAAGCTCGTGATCTTTTTCAGATCGATTATGCCGAGCACCAACAGCAATATGCCGATGAGAAGGGCAAGGACGAACCCGATAACGGGGAACAGCGAAAAGCTGCCGGCGGTCCCGGCGAACATTTTCGCGATCTCCGCTTTACTGAAGATCATCCATGCAGCCGCCAATACGACGATGCCGAGAAGCATCTTTACTATCGCTGGCGTCAGCTTCTGTTTATGCATATACATCCCTCCTGTTGTGATTTGAAGGCGAAACGTTTGTTTTTGCCGAAAAAACCCAATAAAATGAATATATTTTTATTCCGGCTATAAAAATACGGTTGAGGCCTTTTTACAGGCCCCAACCGTTTGTAAAGTCATCAGTTCTTTACAATGGTGATGGTCTTGGCTTCGACGTCGACGGTAACGGTGTAGTTGCCGGCCTCGGCGAAGATGATGTTGTTGTCGCCGTTATCGGCGGGATCGACTTCCTTCATGAGCTCAGCGCCCTCGGTGACCTGAGCATAGCCGAGATCGGTCTCCCAGGTGCCGATGGGAACTATACGGCCGCCCATGTAATCGGACTCGGGAACGTCCAGAGTGATGGTGAGCTTGCCGTCAGCTTCGGTGAGCTTGTAATCGGAGGAGGCGTTGTCCCAACCGCCCCAAGCACCGACGAAGATGTAATCGGTGGAACCGAACAGATCGAACAGAGCCTGGCACTTGTTGTAGTAGTTGGTAAGAACAGCCTTGAGAGCGTCTTCGCCTTCAGCCTGCTTGACTTCCTCGGCGATGGTCTGAGCTACGCCCCACCATGCATCGGGGATCTGGCCCTGAGGCTTGGAGTAGGGAGCCTGAGCGAGCAGAGCGGCAAGGCCCGGGTTCGCCTTAACGGCGTCGGAGGCCTGAACGTTGCTGTTGGAGGGGCCCCAGCTGAGCTCATTGAAGCGCTCCATCTGGCACTGCTCACCGGTGAGGTACTGAGCGAGCTTGTGGATAGCGGCACCCTTCTTGGCGTCGGACTGGGGCTTGACACCCAGGAGCTTGCAGCCGTTGAAGGAGCCGAGGTGGTACTGCTGACCGTCTACCTCGAAGGAGGGCAGATCGGCAACGCCGAGGTTATCGCCGAGGAGACCCTTAGCGGCCTCGAAATCCCAGGTACCGGAAACGACGATAGCGGCGCCGGACTCGAAGTTGGAGACGTTGCCGGCGTTTACATGGAAGTCGGACTTGACGAGCTTCTCGAGACCCTTGACGGCGATGAGACCCTTGTCGGAGTTCCAGTCGTCGTTGACGTCGACGAACACGCCGTCAGCGTCGGTCTTCCACTCGGAGACGCAGCCTGCGCCGAAGAAGAAGCTGGCAACGTACCAACCGTTGGCACAGTCAAAAGCGAAATACTTCTGCTTGGCTTCGCAGTCGGCGATCAGCTTCTCGAGGGAGTCGACGTCTTCCTCGGGGATGACGGACTTGTCATAGTACATGAAATAGCCGTTATCGGAGGTCATGGGGTAGGCGTAGAGATCCTCGCCCGCGGTAGCAGCGGTAACAACGCCGGCGTCGTTGGCGGCCCTTACGGTCTCCGCAGCCTTAACGCCGAGCTTGTCGAGAGCACCGGCCTGCACGAGACGGGCGAACTGGTCCTGCGCGAAGCAGTAGATGTCGCCGCCGGCCTGGACGTCGGTGATCATGTTGGTACCGGCGTCAGCCTCAGATACGGGCTGGATGTTCGCATTGATGACAATGCCGTCGGTATTGTTGGCGTTGAAGTCGTTGATCTGCTTCTGGAACAGATCCTTGGCGGCCTCGGCGCACCATACGGTCACGTCGTAGGTGCCGGCGAGGGATTCGCCGCTGGGCTGGCTGTCATCGGGCTTCGCGGGATCGGGCTTCGCGGGCTTACAGGCCGCAAGAGCGAGAACCATGATGAAAACCAATGCGAGTGCTAAAAACTTCTTCATCTTTTAGTTCCTCCTGAAAATGATTTTGTTTTCGATCATTGATCATCCGCGGTGCGGACGATTTGGGATAATATGCCCATATGGACATACCTCTCACTAAACCTAAATATACATCTGCGATTTTCAAATGTCAATAGATTTTGCTTATTTTTTTATTAAAAAAGGCATGCACCTTCTGTAAATAATGTTCACCGAAATATCTCACGTGAAACAAAAAAACCTCTCCCGCAGGAGAGGTGATAATTGCATTCATCCGTCATCCGACGGAGTTCAGCATGGCGTCGTCGATCTTGCCCCATGCGCCGTTTCCCGCGCCTTCGCACTTGACCGAAATACCTACGGTCACTGTCTGCCCTTCGGCGACGTTTATGCCGCTCACCGTCACGGTATCCCATGCTCCGTAGTAGGTGATGCTCATTTCGGCCCTTCCGACCTCTTCTCCGTCGACTAGCGCGTATGCATAGATCTCCGCGGCTCCGCTGTCGCCGCCCATTATCGAGATCGTGAACTTGTATTCACCGGCTTCGAGGCCTTCAACGTCCTGCTCGAGCGAGAAGTCGACGGAGTTTTTGGCCGCGCTCCAGAAATGCATATGGTATTCGCCGGTCTTGGAATCTGTCGGCTTGCTCTCGACGAACAGCTGATCGGCATTCCCGCGCTCTATAACGCGCCATGCGCCGAGCTCGCCGTCCTCGAAGCTGTGGTTCTGCAGGAAATTGTACTCGATCATGTTGACTGTGCATTTTGCAGGCAGGCCGTCCGCTTCGCCTGTTATTTCATATGTGGCGACGCCGCCCTTGTACATCAGATCGAACAATGCTTCGTCAGCATCCCATTTGACGGCGACCGGCTGTCTGCTGTCGTCGTTCATGATCGCGTTGACCGTTTCGGGAAGAGTAATAGTCCCGTTAAGGTCGACGTAGAGTATCGCGTCCTCTATTGCGTCGGCCTTTATCTCGGTCTCGTTGCCGTACCTTGCGAGATTGAATACGCGCAGCGACTCAAAGGGCCTGCCGTCGGGCCCGAACATTGCCTGATTGTCGACGGCGCATCCGCCGTAATACTTGCCTGCGTCGACGGGATCGTACGCGGCGGCGTAGCTGGACGCCCAACCGGAGCCGAACTCCTCCCAGAGCTTATGATTCTCTTCCCAGGAGTTCTGTCCGACGGAGATCCACGTGCCCTCCCAATAGACGACGCCGATCCCGTCAGTCATACCGTTGACCACGGTGTCGATCACGTCGCGGACGAGATTTGCCTGTCCCTGCACAGTGAAGGGATAGGGCTTTATCACGTTTCCGCCGTCGCCTATGGTGTTGCCGTTGAAGTCGGTATCCTCCGCGGTGTAAGCATATGAGGTCTCCATAACCATGACCTTCTTGCCGTATCTCGCGGAAATGCCGTTGAGGACCTTTGAGAGGTTATCGAGCGTGCCGTGCCAGTAGGGATAATAAGAGGAAGCGAACACGTCGTAATCGACCTCGTATTCGGCGAGCTTCTTTGCGTAGTTCTCATAGCTGCCCTCGTGTTCGGGATTGGCGAAGTGCAGCGCCACGAGCGCGGAGGGGAATACCTCACGTACCGCTTCGGAGCCGGCCTGCATGAGATAACGCATATTGAACCAAGTCGTCTCGCCGGCGAGCGCGCCGTTCGTCTCGTTGCCTATCTGCACCATGCAGACGTCTATGCGGTTCTTCTTCAACGCCTTCAGACTGTCGCGGACGAAATCGTGCACAGCGGCGGTCTTCTGCTCTATAGTCATGCCCTTCCAGGCGCGGGGGACCATCTGCTTTCCGGGATCCGCCCAGAAGTCGGAAAGATGGAAATCGACCAACAGCCGCATGCCCGCCGCAGTGGCCCTCTTTCCGATCTCTATCGCGGTCTCGATGCCGTTGTTGCCTCCGCCGAAACCGTGACCTTCTTCATCGTAGGGATCGTTCCAGACTCGTACCCTTATCGTATTCACGCCGCTTTCGGCAAGTGTTACGAAAACGTCCTGCTCGTTCCCTTCGAAATCGTAATACTTTACGCCGCTGTTCTCCTCGGCTATTACGGAGGAGGCGTCCATGCCGAGTATGAAGTCGTCGGGCATGTTTTCGACCTTTTTGACGTAGAGGGAGCTGCCTTCGATCTTTTCGGTGCTGACGCGGCTGACGGGCTTTCCGGCGCATCCGGTAAAGGCAAGCGCGAGCATGGATACGATCAGTATTATCGCGGCGTGTTTCATGAGCATTACCAGTCCTTTTTTATTTCATCGAGAGTATCTTTTCGGCAATTATCAAAGCAGCGTCGTCGGCGGAACCGTTCCAGCCGCCGAGATGGATGGAGTCCTTGTTGAAGCAGAGATAGTAGTTTTGGTTCGGGGTTTCGGAAACGATATAGGTATATGTGAAGTATTCGCCGCATACCGCGCTGCCGCTTGCAAGATCGAACACCTTTATCCCGTAGAGCGATCCGCCTTCAACATAGTCGCCTTCGCGCGGGTCCCGGGGGATGGGGGAGAGCATGTCCAAGTGCTCCTTCACGGAGCTTTCCGAAAGGATCAGTATGTCCGCCTCCGATGGAGCGTCGGAGTTGAACGCGGCGTATGTGAAATGGCGCACCTTCACCATTTTTATCCCGTCGGGGAGCTCCTCTTCGAGTTTCGCCTCGAGCGTTATCTCCGATACAGCGGGCGCGTCCGTATAAACGGTGACCTTTCTCTTCGGAGAGGCGTCGGTTATCCGCGTGAAAACGAATGCCCATACGACTGCGGATATGAGCGCCCATAATACGTAGCGATGAAGCTGTGAAAGGATCCTTTTAATCGTTCTCATATCCCGCCTCGTATGCCGCGATAAAGCCGTGTACGCTGATCACGCTGTGAGCGGAACCGTCGAACAGCTCTTTTTTGTCGGCGAACAGCTGCAGCGATCTTACCCTTTCTGCGCCGTCGACCGCTACCTTGTACATGGATACTCCGTTGATTATCCGCACCCGCTCGTCGGTCACGGTGAAATCCCCGCGCACCTCCTCACGTTCGCCTGTCAGTATCGCCATTGTATGGCGCTTGGCGTATTTGAGGTCGTAAACGGGGAAACGCAAAATGGATATTACGATCCATCCGCCGATCACCGATGAGATGATGCAGTAAAGCAGCATCCGTTCGGCGTTCAGCGTGTTTGCCCTGATGCAGAAATACACGCAGACCGCAAGCGTTATGAGCGCGGCCGCAGCGGCGGCGGCGATCCATATCCTTCTCTTTTTCTCTATTGCGGCGATATCGTCCTGCGAATAGAGCTCGACTGTCTTCTTTTTCATGCGTTAATTATATTCATTTTTACTTCGTTTCGCAAGACGCAATTAGCTGCGACTCCTTGACAAAGGAAACGGATTTGATTATTATATATTAAAATCGAACCAGTTATGGGGGTGTGAAAATGAGAACGATAAAAACGCTGCTTGCCGTACTGCTGGCTGCGGCGATGGTTTTGAGCTTTGCCGCTTGCAGGAAGCCCGGACCCGATGCTAACGGCGAATACGTGATAAAGGACGAAAAGCTCCTCGAGGGAAAGCCCACCGAGGGGCATAACCGGGTATTCTATGAGATATTCGTCGGTTCCTTCTCCGATTCCAACGGAGACGGCACGGGCGATATCCGCGGAATAATCAACCGCATGGACTATCTCAACGACGGCGACCCCGCCTCCGGCAGATCGCTCGGCGTGGAGGGACTGTGGCTCACGCCCATATTCGAATCCCCTTCCTATCATAAATACGACGTGACCGATTATTATAAGGTCGATCCCGCGTTCGGTACGGAGGAGGATCTGAAGGAGCTCATTTCCATCTGCCATGAGAGGGGCGTTTACGTTATACTCGATCTGCCCATCAATCATACGGGCAGAAAGAATGCGTGGTTCACTGCTTTCCGCGAGGCGCACCAGAAGGGCGACGTCGGGAACGAATACTACGATTTTTACAGCTGGTACGACGCCAATGCGGAGTCTGCTCCCGCGGGGCGCAAGTTCTCCCAGATACTCGGCACCGATCACTGGTTCGAATGCAATTTCTCCGACGATATGCCGGAGCTCGATTTCGATAACGACCTCGTCAGGCAGAAGGTGATCGAAGTTGCCGAGCACTATATCGATATGGGCATTGACGGGTTCCGCTTCGACGCGGCGAAGTACGTGTACTTCGGAGACCACAAGAGCAGCCTCGAGTTCTGGCAGTGGTATCTCGGCGAGCTCCGCGGCAAGAAGCCCGATCTCTATGTCGTGGCAGAGGTCTGGGACGGTGACGGTATCACGGACATCTATTATCCCGCTATGAACTGCTTTGATTTCGCCATATCCCAGTCGGGCGGCATGATAGCCGAGACAGCCAAAAAGGGCGACGTCAACAAGTTCACGAAATACGTCGAGGAATATCAGAACCGCGTAAAGGCCATGCGTGAAGGCGCGGCGATCACGCCCTTCATTACGAATCACGATATGGACAGGGCGGCGGGCTTCCTTACCACCGCAAACGGCGCTATGCAGATGGCGGCCAACCTTTACATACTTGGCCCCGGCACTCCGTTCATCTATTACGGCGAAGAGATAGGCATGCGCGGCTCCAGGGGCGGCGCCAATACCGATGCGAACCGCCGTCTTGCAATGGTGTGGGGCGACGGAGATACCGTAAAGGATCCCACCGGATCGACATATCCCGCCTCCAATCAGGTGGAGACTGCCGCGGCTGACCAGATGAAGGACGAAGCGAGCTTATACACATATTATAAGAAGCTCATAATGGCCCGCAAGGCCAATCCCGAGATAGCGCTCGGCGATTACAAGTCGCTGAACATCAAGGACAGCAAGATCGGCGGATTCATCGCCACTTACAACGGCAGCTCCGTGATCGTAATACACAACACGACCGGTTCCTCCGCGGCGATAGACCTTTCGAAGATCACCGATTTAAGCGTTTCAGAGATCCGCGCGGTAATAGGGATGGAGGAAGCGACGCTTGACGGCACAACGCTGACGATAGGTTCCATGACAAGCGTCATACTTAAGTGATCCGCATAATAAAGGGCCCGGGGCTTGAGCTCCGGGCCTTTTTCGCTGTGTCACATCCTGTGTATGTACATCCTTGACGGGGTATCCTCGCCGTCGCCCTGCGCCATGCAGTAAAACTCCCATCCGTACCGCTCGTAGAACGAGTCGTGGTCCGTCAAAAGGTAAAGTGTACCGATACCTCTTTCGGCCATATCGGCGCAGACGAAGTTAAGCAAAGCGCCGGCGATCCCGCGGCAGCGCATGTCCTCCTCCGTATAGACGGCGCAGACGTTCGGCGTGAGATCCTTTCTGTCGTGAAAATCGTTCTCTATCACGCCGAGGCCGCCGACTATCCTTTCACCGTCCATTGCGACGTACCATTGAGGGACGGGGGAGGAGCCGGATATGCACTCGTCCATGCTCTCGAGGTATGCTTCCGTCGGGACGCCCCATTTTTCGTGGAACCAGTTCGCGGCGGCTTCCTTCATGCCGGGATGCTCCTTTATGCTGATTATCCCGTGCTCGTTCTTTTTATTGATATTAAGCATGGCAAAGGGGATATGGCAGTACCCGCCGGGATTCTTCACAAGGTATTTCCTGTGGTATTCCTCCGCGTCGCAGAAGTTCTCGAGGGGCTCCAACTCTACCGCAAGGGGCTCGTCGTGCTTCGCGGCTTCCTTTTCGTATGCTGCACGGATATCAGGAAGCAGTTCGTCATCCGTGTAATAGATGCCTGTGCGGTACTGTATGCCCTCGTCGCCGCCCTGCTTGTTGACCGAGGTCGGATCGATTATCATGAAGAATCGATCGAGCAGTTCGCCTGTGCTTATTACCCGCTCGTCGTAATCTATGCGAACAGTCTCCGCGTGCCCGCTGCTGCCGCAGACCGATCGGTAATCCGTCTTGTCCGTCGGGCCATTCGCGTAGCCGGGCATGGTGTTGAGCACTCCGTCGAACTGATCGAAAAAGCGCTGCACTCCCCAGAAGCATCCGCCTGCAAGATAGATGGTTTTCATATCATTCAAGTTCCTCTCTTTCGTCTTGATCCGTTATCATAGCTTTGCGCCGCAGATAGAACGCCAGAGCCGTTCCGGTAAAAGCATGGGTCATTTCATCCGTTCCGAATGAGCCCACTACATCCTTTATGGGCATTATCCTGCAGTTGATGAGCTCGTCCTCGTCGAGATGCTGTTCGCCTGTGGGTTCAAGATCCGATGCAAGGTAGAAGAACAGCCGGCTCCTGAACAGGGCCGGATTCGGACTGCATGTGCCGATAAGCTCCAGACTGCCCGCACGGAAGCCTGTCTCCTCCAAAAGCTCACGTTCTGCCGACAGGCGCGGATCCTCGCCGCGGCCGACAACTCCGCCAGGGAACTCAAGCGTGATACGCCCCTCGCCGTGCCTCCACTGACGAACCATGATGAAGGATCCGCAGTATTCGGGCACAATGACAACGCAGTCCGGAGCGTCGAGCGCTATGTAATCGCCGCTGATCCCCGTGGCGGAAGTTTCGGACTGCTGCAGCACGTCGAAGACGCGGGTATGCAGCAGTTTTTCCGTTGAGGTCGTTTCCCACTTCAATCCGTCGTCTCTCATGTCGTCGAGCAGCACCTTCGCGCGCATAAGCACCGGCAGCTCGCGGTTCATTATGAGCTTTCCCAAATGCGTATCCGAGCGCAGCTTGTATTCCGCGACGGCTTCCTCGAAACCCAACTTCAGCGTCGACAGATGGAAGGCCTCGATCTCATCCTCCGTCAGATGCTTATCGCCGAAGGACTTGACGCGGCAGAGGTAATAATGATTGATATTGTGCCTGTGGATGAGGTTGTAATAATCGCTGACTGTGCCTATCCTGCAAACAATATCGACATCTACGCCGAGTTCCTCGCGCAGTTCCCTGCGTATGGCGGAATCGAGCTCCTCGCCCTGTTCCACGCCTCCGCCGGAGGTCTCTATCAGCGTCGCGTTCCCGAACTCGTCGTTCCTTACGGCCCTGACAAAATAGAAAAGTCCGTTATCGTCGAATACGATCGCCCTGACTATCTGCCGGTCATGATCGGTATAGGTATACGGCCATTCGGTATCTGTCAGGTTTATGCTTATTTCGCTTCGGTCCATTTTCGCTCCTTTACAGATCGAATCTGAAGATGCATTCGTGCGTCTCGCCGTCGTTGACGCGCATATCGTTGTCTTCGGGCAGCTCGGCTATCTCGACGAGTTGTCCGCCGAGATATTCGCAGGTCTTCCTTGACGCCGTGTTCGCAGGATTGCAAGTGATGTACAGATACTCCATGCCGTGCATCCGCGCAAGCTCGAAAAGCAGTCTGCACGCCTTGGCGGCATAGTGACGGCCCCGGTACGCTTCGTCGACAGAATACCCGATATGGCCGCCGTAATAGAGGCCCTCCGTGTACCCGATACGCAGGTCGCACGAGCCCATTCGTTCACCGCCTTTGCCGCAGATATCGAAATAGTATGCCGGCACCCGGTTCCTTTTCGGATCGCCGTCGGCAGTCCTTTTCAATACTAGCTTTATTTCCTCTGTTTCGAGGCCTTCGGTGTTGAGAAAATCCATTTTGCCATTACAAGATATAACGTTGATCAATCGGCCCTGCGCACCAAACGGGCTCTCGTCTGTTTTACAAGTTCGTGAGTCTCGCTCAAGCGTTCGGTACTGCCGGAAAAGTAATCATCTCCGATAAGTACGGGCATCAGAGAGCCGCGCGCCCTGTTGCGGAAAACCGCACCGATAAAACGCCCGTCCTTGACTATCGCGTTTTCCGCCGAAACGGGATGGGTTATCTCATTGCGGTCGAAATATCGGAACGCGTCCCCGTGATCGTCATCCTCGGTGTATATCTCTTCGATGATCCAATCCTTGACATCGGAGCAGATATCGGAGAAAAGCTCTTCGGGGCATTCGCGCTTTGTAAGCCATATCGAGCTTTTCCCTTTCGATCCGTTGAGAGAAAACTCCTCGGCTCCCGGAGCATCCTCGCTGCAGACATAATAACATTCTTTCATATCGAGTGACTGTTCCTTTCTTTATGGTAACGTCTATGACAGATGCATAGCCATTTCAATTTCGTCGTCGTCTTCGACGCCCGTCGCACGGAAGCCCTTTCTTTCGTAAAGCTTCCTTGCGGCGGCGTTTGTTTTGCCGCAGGTCAGAGCAACGCGATCGGAATCGCCGAACGGCTTTGTCCTGATAAACTCAATAACGCGGTCGAGCGCGTCGCTGCCGTATCCTTTGCCCTGCATTTCCGCATCGATCATCATGTGCCAAATATCGTATTCGGGTATATCGTGATCATAGATGACCATGACGTACCCGACCATTTTGCCGTCGGCGTATATGCCGAATGGCCGGCATTGATCCCGGTAAACGTATGCCTGCGCAAGACTCCTTATCGGATGGGAAACGAAAGTCTCCTGACCCGGAGCCAGCTTAAGGCCGAACGCTTCGAGGAAGTTTTCCTCCGTTATATTATTCAGTTCCGTCATTTTATATCCTTCTGCGTAACATTACAAGATACTCTTCGGTCCCATCTTCACGCTTTTTCTCTCCGGTTGCTGTAAACCCATGTCTTTCGTAAAAACGTATAGCATTTACATTCTTTTCAAGAGCCCAGAGATGATCCGCATCATGTTTCTTTACTGCATATTCCAACAGTTGAGAACCGATCGATGCATTTTGAAGAACAGGCTCCACGAACAGCCTTGATATATATGTTCCCTCGATCTTGATAAAACCTTTGACTGCTCCGTCATCATAAACATACAGGTCGTCAAGACCGGCTCCATACTCATTCATCAGAGAGGGAACGCCAAGTTCATTAAAGTAATATTCATCCGATTTGAATATAGGATAAAAATACAGACGGTAGTTAAAAACATGTATTTCTGCAATACGGGATAGATCGTCTGCGGTTGCTTTTCTGATCAAAGCAGTTCTGTCTGCATCCATGATACCGTTCCTGATCGTTTCCATAGTTCCCCCGCAAATTAGAGTCTAGTAATGAAGTCATTCTTCTGGCGGTACAAGCAGCATACCGTATCCACATAATGCTCAAGAAGGAACATATCGGCAAGCTGGAATTTGTCACACAGGACGTTCCCTTCAGATCCGCTTCTCCAACTCATAGGCCGTGTGCCCTTTGGGATAATTCTCAAGCTTGCCTCTTGGTGTAAACCCGTTTTGGAAGAAGAAAGCGGATACCCAGTCGCAGCAATAGGACAGAATTACGTAGGCGCCTTTTTCCTTCGCTTCGCGCTCTGTTTCACTGAAAAGCCAAGAACCGATACCCTGCCTGCGATACCGTTCCTCTACCCAGATACCGTCGACAAAGGCAGTGTCGTCTTCGTCAATCCCGCAAATCACAGCAGCAATCAGATTTCCGTCCGCATCAATGAGCTTTTTGCTGAGCGTGATATATTCGTGCTTGTCAGGCACGACCTCCTCACAAAACTCATCGAGCCCCTTGTCGATGATCCTGGTGTCTTCTTTGGTGCCGGCCTTGACCTGATAATGTTCTGCAGCGGTGTTGTTTGTCGGTAGGTAGTCTGGTATATCTTTGTCCAGTCGTTTCGATAGGGACCAGCTAACATGCCCCATAGGGATGTCCTTGTTGATGGTAAACACATGGAATCCGTGTTTTTCGTAAAGGGGTCTTGCCTGAAAATCTGTGGTTCCGAGGCACAAATAATAGCAGTTTTTTTCTCTGGCGGCGTTTTCAGCCGCGCGAATCAGCATAGAGCCGAGGCCGTGATGGCGATACTGACCGTCCACCCAAAGCTCGGCAAGCACCGCCCTGCCCCATGCATGAATGTTCACGATGCAGCCGCCGATGACATTTTTATCTTCATCCTCCACTTTGAAAACAAGCTGTTCTTCCTCTGTGTGAGGTTCCGATGGCGCCATTGAATCGCCATATACATTGATCTTTTCTTCGATGAAGGTTTCCTCTTCCTCGGTTAATGGCTTGATCTCATATTTCATGTTCATTTTCTTCCTCACAAATTGCGATTTGTCAATCTTATTTCAGCTGTTGCAGATAGTCCGTATCCTGCGGCTCGTACGGCACTGAAATGAAGTCCTTCTTTTGGCGGTACAAGCAGCATACCGTATCCACATAATGCTCAAGAAGGAACATATCGGCAACCATACTCTGTCTTCCGGGTTATCAAGGCAGCCTTGAAGCATCTCGGAATATGCCTTTTTCATATCCGGATCTTTCTCGTCATCTATAACTTTCTGCATTTCCTCATCTGATATCGGATACAGGAGTAGCCTTTTTGTCTCTATTTTTATCATGTATCTTCTTACTCGCCATCCTTCCAAAAATAAAATGAATAATGATGTTTCTTCCTGAAGCCAAGCCTCTCATAGAATTCCATATTGGAAATCACGTAGGCCCTGGTTGCTCCAAGCTTTTTGGCTCTGCGAAACGCCTCAAATATCAAAGCTTTTGCAATGCCCTTCCCTCTGTATGCCGGTATAGTACAGACAGGCTCAACATAAACATAATCAGTCCCTGCCATATACCAGAGCAGACAACAGGCCACCATTTCTCCCTTTTCATTTACTGCTGCAACACCTAAGTCCTTATTAAAATGCTTCCTGACCCTTGGGACAATCTCCTCTTCACGCTCAAATTCAGCTTTATCATCACCATGATCAAATCCCTGCCAGAAAAGCCATTGAAGGTCATAAGCATCCTTCACAGGATCCGGATAAAAGAGCTTAAGGCCATCCGGGAGTTTTGCTTCAAGCGAATCAGAAAGACTCCTTTCCATGATGGTCTCATCCAGGTCCGAAGGTGTAAATCCAAGACTCTTTGTCATCTCTATTTCATCTGTATTCTCATCACAGATTGCCAGTCCGAAGCCGGAATCATCCCTAAGCTCTTTGCAGGCATATTCCAGAACGGCCTTATATAAATCTTTATACTCCGGAAGTACTCCACAAAAGCCTTCGCCAAAATACATATCGTAGATAGCAGCGCCAACGATTTTGCCATCCACAGTCCAAAGGCCAATGGAATTCTTTAAGCTCTTATCAAATTCAGGATGTTCAATCATCCATTCCAGCCTTGCCCAGTTCCAGTTAATATGCCTGTCATCGTTCTCATTTAATGCAATCAGAAAAGAGCACAAGGCCTCATAATCACTGTCAGTATAATTCTTAAAATCTATATTAGCTCTCATAATCAATATCTTCCTTATAGTTTACTCAAAAATCTGTCCGGGCAGCTTATGTTGCCTTAGCTTCCGCACTTGTAAGATCAAGCTCGTCCATATCTACCTTTATGTTGATATGATTCTTTGCTTCATGAAGTTTGGACAATAAGCATACCGTCTCGAAATGACCGTCCCGGAGAAACATATCTATAAAATGAAATTTGTCACTCTTCTCTATACCGATACCCATCCGGAATTCGAATATACGCACGGATATGCTCATCAATAGGGCGCTCGATAATTCCGGATATATTGTTCACATTTCCTTCTGCAACAAGGATCGTACCCTCCCGTTTATCAAGGACGATCCCCATATGGTCGTGCTCTTTGTTTTCGAACACCCTGTCATAGAGCACGATGTCTCCCGCTTCCGGAACATAGCCTTCCTGCCCTTTATGGTATTCGATCCGCCGATCGCCTAAAGCAAACTCTTCCCAGCCAAGGCATCCAGCCAGATGACAGGTTTTACACTCCTCAGGTCTGAACGGGATTTCGAATCCCGCTGTCGTGCAGCAATAATAGACAAACGCCGCACACCATAACCCGTCGGCTTCCCTGAGATTCCATGTCGGAAACAGTCGCACAATCGACGCAAGATTGGAAGCCAT
>JAFZRT010000014.1 GCA_017619735.1 Clostridia bacterium | reverse complement strand
TTGGGCTTTCCTTTTTCGTCAGGCAGGGCTTTGTTGACATTCCCCCTCCCTTTCTGTATAATTTTGTCGATGAAAACAAATATGAGGTGGCAGTGATGAAGGAGTTCTTTGGTTTCGGCGGGTATTCCCGCGCGCCGGAAGGTTATTTTTCCTGGCAGCACATAGTATTCGTGTCGTCGCTGATGGCGGTGATGACGCTGCTCGCCGTCGTGCTCGGCCTTAAGAACAGGCCGAAGTCCCTGCGGGAGAAGAACCGCGTGCTCGCCTGGGCTGCGATACTCATCGACTCCTTCGAGATATTCAAGATCGTACTCCTCTGCTTCCGCGGTCACGACCCCATGGCATGGCTCTTGAACCTGCCGCTCTTCCTCTGCAGCATACAGCTCATCACGCTCCCCCTCGCCGCGTTCTCCAAGGGCCGCGTGCGGGAGGCGGCGGTCGATTTCGTTTTCATATTCGGCCTGCTCGGCGCGGTGCTCGGCACATACGGCGCGGGCCAGAATTACGGCTGCTACCCCGTGCTCTCGTTCGACAACGTGGTATCGGGAATAACGCATTCCATATCCGGCTTCGCCGCGATCTACATCGGCGTCGCACGCATGACGGATATGAAGAAGCGCAATATCCCCATCACATTCGCGATAATGCTCTTCTTCTGCGCCGCGGCGTACATAGCGGACCGCCTGATCCCCTACAACTACATGTTCCTCATGCGCGGCGACGGTACGCCGTACGATATCTTTTATAACCTCGTGAACGGCAGCCCCGTGCTCTATCCCATGATAGTCGTGCTGCTGTTCATAGTCTACATAGCGCTGTTCTATTACGTGTTCTTCCTTATAAGAAGGAGGAGATCCAAATAATTCGGCCCAAGGCCGGGAAAGGACGCCCCAAGGGCGAAATATCGATATGAAACTTGCCGAAGCACTGCAGGAGCGCGCCGACCTCTCGAGGAGGATCGACCAGCTCCGGTACCGCCTCTCCCGCAACGCGACCGTGCAGGAGGGCGAGAAGCCCGCGGAGGATCCGACGGAGCTCGTCGCCGAGCTCGACGGCTGCGTAAAGCGGCTGGAGGAGCTGATGGCGCGCATCAACCTTACCAACGCGAACACGAGGATCGGCGGCGCGACGCTGACCGAGCTCATCGCCAAGCGCGACGCGCTGAACCTCAAGCTTTCCGTGTACCGCAGCTTCCTTTCCGAGGCTTCGAACCTCGCGGGGCGCGCAACGCGGAACGAGATAAAGATACTCAGCACGGTCAACGTCCGCAAGCTGCAGAAGCAGGTGGACGATATGAGCCGCGATCTGCGCCTGACGGACAACGCGCTCCAGCAGGCGAACTGGACGAGCGATCTTCAGTAAACAAGTTGAGTAGCATACGCGGGGCGAGCGTCGAACCTCCACGAGACTGAGGCTAAACGGACTCACTGCATTGGCGCATGGGCGGCGCGTTGTTCATCGTTTCGCCCCGACAAGGCATAAGCGCATTGTTGTTCCCGAGCGGACTTATACATCGCATCACTTGACGCTGACCGCGCCTGCGAGGGCGGGAACGGGGATATTTTGGCGAAAGAAAAGGAAAGCGCAGCGCGCTTTCCTTTTTTCGCTTTCCGGGTTTATTCGGCCTTGACCTTTTCCTTGCCCTTGAACAGGCGGACGACTATCATCGTCGCCAGCATCAGCACGATGCCGATGGGCAGCGTGATGAGCGCATTGGGCAGGAAGCCCGCTATGATGTAGGCGACGCAGCTGACGCCCGCCGCGGTCAGAGCGTAGGGCAGCTGAGTCGAAACGTGGGTCACGTGGTCGCACTGCGCGCCGGCGCTCGCCATGATGGTCGTATCGGAGATGGGCGAGCAGTGATCGCCGCAGACCGCGCCGGCCATACAGGCGCTGACGCAGACCACGCCGAGGGGATCGGTGAGCGGGAACACGCTCAGGGTGATCGGGATGAGTATGCCGAAGGTGCCCCAGCTCGTGCCGGTGGAGAACGAGAGGGCGCACGCGATGAGGAAGATTATCGCGGGCAGGAAGTGCTGGAAGCCGCTTGCGGAGCCCTTGACGACCATCTCAACATACTCCTTCGCGCCGAGGGAATCGGTCATGGCCTTGAGGCTCCATGCGAATACCAGTATGAGTATCGCGGGGACCATGGACTTGAAGCCCTCCGGTATGCACTCGGTGATCTCCTTGAAGGTGAGCACGCGGCGGATGAGGTAATAGAAGAATGTGATCACGAGCGTCACGGCGGAGCCCAGCATCAGGCCGACGGATGCGTCGGAATTGGAGAATGCGTCGATGAAGCTTTCGCCCTTGAAGAAATCGCCGGAGTAGATCATGCCGATTATGCAGCAGACGATGAGCACCACGATCGGGAGTATGAGGTCGATGACCTTGCCCTTGGGGTTGGCGTTCTCATCGGCGGTCTCGGCAAGCTTCTTCATGCCGGAGAATATGTCGCCCTTCTCCTTCGCGTTCCTCTCATGCTTCGCCATGGGGCCGTAATCGAGGCCGGATATCGCGAGGAAGAGCATCATGACTATAGTCAGTATCGCGTAGAAGTTGAAGGGGATCGCCTTGATGAACAGGTGCAGACCGTTGCCGTCCTCAACGTAGGAGGATACGGCCGCGGCCCAGGAGCTGACGGGAGCGATGATGCAGACGGGCGCGGCGGTCGCGTCGATGAGGTACGCGAGCTTTGCGCGGGAGATCTTGCTCTTGTCGGAAACGGGGCGCATGACGGAGCCGACAGTCAGGCAGTTGAAATAGTCGTCGATGAAAATGAGCACGCCGAGAGCGATGGTCGCGAGCTGCGCGCCGGCCCTCGATTTGATGTGCTTCGCCGCCCATCTTCCGAACGCGGCGGAACCGCCGGCCTTGTTCATCATCGTAACTATGATTCCGAGAATAACAAGGAACACCAGTATGCCGACGTTATACGCGTCCGCGACGGAGGCGACTATGCCGTCGTTGAAGGCATGTGTCAGCGTGCCCTCGAAGCTGAAGTTCGAATAGAGCAGACCACCGGCGATAATGCCGATGAACAGGGAAGTGTATACCTCCTTCGTGATCAGCGCGAGCGCTATCGCGATTATGGGAGGCAGCAGGGACCAGAATGTCTTGTAGAAGCGGGACGTGCTCTCCGCGGCTCCGTCCTCACCCTCTGCAAATGCCATGACCGCGAACACTGCGACGAATATCAAGCATACCGCCAGCGTCGCGATCAGCCTGCGTTTGGATCTTCTCATAGAGGTTTGTTCTCCTTTCGAGCTTTTCGCTCTTTTATTACCTAAAAAACCTCCCCGCCCCGGAGGGCGGAGAGGCAAAAGGTCGTTATTTCATAATGTTCCTGCACTCGAGGTAGTATCTCTTCTCGTGCGCTTCGCCCATTGAGAAGGTCTTTCTGGGCAGCGCGCCGTCGAACACGACGGTCTTGAAGAACGCGGATTTGTCCATAGCGGGGAGCAGGAAGCCGATGTTGTGGACCTTGGAGCCGAGATCGTTCACGACGTCCGCGCCGTGGATGTAGTCGATCGTCGCGCCCTTGGTCTCCTTGAGCAGCGGATCGAGCGCCGCCTGCAGGGTGCCGACCTCGAGCTGAGCGGCGGGGCGCTTGACTGCGATGAAGCCGCGCTTGCCCTGTATGACGATGGGGATCACGTGACCGCCCTCTGCGACCGCGCGCTCGATGTTCCTGTTGAAGCGGCGCTCGGACTCGAAGAGCTGGATATCGACGATGCCGCCGGGATTCTGCTGCGCGAGCTTGGTCTTGAGGTCGTTGAGGAACTTCTTGACGCTGACGTTGAACACGACGCGGTGTATCGGCTCGAACACTATGCCCTCGTCATGCACGTTCTCGAGCTCGACGAGCGCCCATCTCGCGGGATGGGTCAGGCGCTCCTCCTCCGGGAGGGTGGCCTTGAGCTTTTCCCAGTTGGCCTTCGCGGTGGCGAAGGAGTGGTTGCCGTCGCCCATGGCGAAGAGCAGGGGCGCCATTTCACGGCCGTACTTCATGGGATCGATGAGCGCGGTGACGGCGGCGATGGCGTTTTTGATGAGCTCCTCGTCGCTGACGAACCAGCCCTCGATATGACCGCCCTTCTGCATGAGCTCGAAATCGTAGAACTTGGGGGTCTCCTTCACGGCCTCGTAAATGGGCTCGATGACGGTGCGCTTCTCGTCGTCGATGAGGACGAGTATGTGGGGCAGCTCCAGGGGAGCGCCGTCACGGATGCGGAGGCGCGGGGGTATGCGCTCGACGATGGTGCCCTCCGTCGCCCTGATGAGGGTCGTGGAGCCCTTGTTGTAGTCGTAGCATTCGAGATCGAGAGCTACGACGAGGCCGTTCCTCGTTTTGCCGTCGACGGTGCGCCTCGTGAGCATGAAGCCCTCGCCGAGGTTCCGCAGGGTGCCGTTGGCCATGTATTCGTCCATGGTCTTCCTGATGGCGGCAATGCGCTCCGCCTCGCCGGGCTTGTCAAGGTAGATCTCCGGGAGCATTATGCGCAGTGTCGAGGGAGCGTCGCCGACGACCTTTTCGCAGCCCTCCCAATAATCGGGCTGGGAGGTGTACTGATCGCAGGCCACGCAGGCCCACTTTGAAAGATCGACGCCCTCGGCGGGGAACATGATCTCCGGCACGCGGATGCCGGCGTCATTTGCGAATTTATCCATAAACTGATCCTCCGATAATGGTTTCCTCCATTATACCCCATGCCTTCCTTTTTTGCAAGAAGAAAACGCCGTTTGGGAAACGGCGTTTCGTCATTTTCATCCTGCGTCACGGCTGCACGCCGCCCACGGCGATGCTCCGCGCGATATCCTTGAGCTGCTCGTCCGTGAAGAGCCCCCTGTCGAAAGCGATCTCGATATAGTCGTGCGTCTCGGTGTTGTACGCTACGACCGCGTCGCAGAGCAGGCGCTCCATCTCCGCCATCGTCTTTTCGGGCTCCCATACCACGCCCTCCGCGAGCGTGACCGCGGCCTTCATGCCGGTAACGGCGGCCGTCGGCTCGTATTTCTCGTCGGGCCATATGCGCCAGTGGCCCGTCATCGCTTCAAGGAGTATGCGGGCGGGATCGTCGCCCGAGTAATGCTCCGTGTCGCCTCTGTACGCCTTGACGCTGCCTATGAGCACGCCTTCCGGATCGCAGATATAGCAGCCCTCGCCGTCGTTGAACCACAGGTGCAGGCGCGTCTCGCTTCCCCTGTACGCCATGAGCGAGCAGCCCTCCGGCAGTTTGAACGAGGCGTATATCGGCGCGTCGCTCTGCCGCATGAACCATACGTTGTGCCGGTCGGGATCCTCCGTCGCGTAGCCGGCAATGCCGTCGATCTCCTCGAATCCCGCGGCAGGGGCGACCTGCGGTCTGTATCCGAGCTTTTCGCCGACGAACTCGAACCCTGCTTTCGTTAGATCGGCGCGCATCCGGCTCAGATCCTCCCCGACGGCGCCGACGGTGCAGATGACGCCCCCGCAGCCGTAATAAGACTTTTTTTTGCCGCTGTTCATAAAATACAGCCCGCGTTCCATAAGTCCCCACTGATCGGTGGTTATGAGCACGCGTC
>JAFZRT010000013.1 GCA_017619735.1 Clostridia bacterium | reverse complement strand
TACGCCCGCTACGGCGGCTACTCCAAATACGCCCGCTATTCGCGCTACGGCAGATACGGGAGATACGGCGACTACTCCCGCTACGGCGACAAAAAATGATATCACGGGGACTGCTCCCATGGGGCAGTCCCGGTCTTTAGAGGGGAGAAAAATGCGGAAAAGGATCGGCAAACGCCTCTTAGCCGCGGCCGCGGTCATTATGGCCGCGGTCTGCCTTTTCGCGTCCGCGTGCGCCACGGCCCCGCGCAAAAACACGGCGGCCTTCTTCGATTACTTCGACACCGTGATAACGCTCACCGTCTATTCGAACGACGCCGCGCTCGTGAAAAGAGCGAAGGAGGAGGCGGAGGCCTGCTTCTCGCGGCTCAACGCGCTGTTCGATATCTATAATGAATATGAAGGCGTCGCGAACCTCGCCTCCGTCAACCGCCGGGCGGGGGAGACCGTGAAGGTCGATCCCGACATTATCGCGCTCGTTTCCGCGGGCAAACGGTATTACGAGACTACGCGCGGCGCGCTGAATATCGCAATGGGCGCCGTGCTGAAGCTCTGGCACGACTGCAGGACCGCGGCGGAGGCGGATCCCGAAAACGCCTCGCCGCCCGATCCGGCCGCTCTCGAGGAGGCCTCGAAGCACTGCGATATCGACAATGTGGTGATAGGCGAGGGCGAACTGACGCTGCTCGATCCCGCTATGAGCCTCGACGTCGGCGCGATAGGCAAGGGCTACGCCGCGGACAGGGCCGCGGAAAAGCTCGACGCGCTCGGCGCGCCGTTCATGCTCAACTGCGGCGGGGCCGTGCTGACGAACGGCAAAAAGCCGGACGGCTCCGACTGGATCGCCGGTATCAGCGACCCTGCGGGCGAGGGCGGCTTCATTGCCGAGGTCCCCGTTTCCGGCGCGGCGCTTTCGACGAGCGGCTCGTATCTGCGCTGCTTCACCGTCGGCGGGAAGCGGTACGGCCACATAATCGATCCCGCGACGCTCTTCCCCGCGGAGGGGACGGAGTCCGTCTCCGTGCTCGTCCCGGGCTTCTCCGCCATGGACGCGGACGCGCTGTCCACCGCCTGCTTCATACTCGGCAGGGACGGGGGAGAGGCGCTCGTTTCCGCTTTCGGCGGCGCCTCCGCGCTCTTCGCTCTCCCTTCGGGTGAACGGGCGTATACCTCCGGCTTCCCCGGCAGGTGACGGGAGCGCGCGTTCTTTGGGGGACGCGGCAAATATATTCTGGCGCCGCCCGGGGCGCTTTCTTTTTTTGCCGCTCCGCGCGGCGGGAAAGGGCTTAGGAAGAGACGGAAAAAACACAAACGAACACTGATGTTTTTCCGCATCGGGGAACGGCGCGGGAACGGCGCGGAGGCCGCCCGGTGAACGGTGATTTCCAAAAACTTTTTTTTCACACTCCGGAAAAAAACTATTGCAAGTTAAAAGAATGTGTGGTATATTTATCTCGTAATTGTGTACCTATGCCGAATTGGGCGATCGACAATATGCCTGATTCGCGCGGCTCGGCATACGGTTACAAATAATTTTTCAGGAAGGAGTACTCCAAATGAAGAAATTCCTCGCTCTCCTCATTTCGGCAATGCTGGTTCTCGGCCTCGTGGCCATCCCCGCAGCTGCTGAGGGTGAGGTAACATTCACGGCGGCCACCGTGAATGATGTTAACCCCGGTGACACGGTATCCGTTGATATCTCCATTGCGGGCGAATACGCCGCTCACGGCATCAACATGGACATCAACTACGATCCCGAAAATCTTGAGGTCCAGTCTCTGACGAACGGTCCCGTTTTCGCGAACCGTCCCGAGGACGCCATGGCCGTCAAGGATTACACCACGGTACCCGGCGCTGTCAAGATCAGCGTCATCTGCCCCACCGATGCTCTCACCGGTGAAGGCGTATTCATGACCATCAACTTCAAGGTCAAGGAATCCTGCACTGAGGATCAGCCTGTAACCATCACCATCAACGAGTTCTATAACTTCCCTCTTGGCGGTTCTCAGACTGACATCCCCTACATCGTAGAGAACGGTTCGATCAACCTCGCCGAGACTGAGCCCACTCCCACCCCGACTGCGGCTCCCAGCGATGATCCCACCCCCACTCCTACCACTGCTCCCTCTGAGCCTCCCGTAGAGCCCGGCGTTGCCACCTTCACGGTAGGCAGCGAGGAGAACGTTCCCGGCGGCGCGACCGTCGAGATCCCCGTATCCCTTGCCGGCGACTATGAGGCACATATCCTCAATGCGGTCATCAACTACGATCCCGCGGTCCTCAGCGTTCTCGACGTTGAGATCGGCGACATCGTTCCCGAGGACGCCTTCGCGAGCATCGATTACGAGCATCGCACCCCGGGTACGATCTACGTCGGTATCATCTGCCCGACTGACGGCATCACCGGCAACGGCGATGTTGTCACCGTTACCTTCAAGGTAGCCGACGACTTCGACGCTCCCACCCCCGTGACCCTCGAGGTAAATGAGTTCGCTTATATGCCCGATACCGAGGAGGAGCCCATCGAGTTCCAGATCGTAAACGGCGAGATCACCCCCGCTGAGATCGAGCCCGCTGTATTCACCATGGAGAGCAAGTACGGCGTAGCCGGCGGCTCCGAGATCACCCTCGACTTCACCCTCGAAGGCGATTACGAGGCTCATACCCTCTATGCCAACCTCGTCTACGATCCCGAAGTCCTCACCGTCAACAACGTTGAGGTCGGCGGTCTGATCCCCGAGGATGCGGCCTGCGTCATCGATTACGAGACCAACCCCGGCGTCATCAGCATCGGCGTTATCTGCCCGACTGACGGCATCACCGGCGACGGCGTCATCGTTACCGTGACCTTCACCGTTTGCGAAGACTTCACCGAGCCCACCGTCATCGAGGTCGAGATCAACGAGTTCGAGTACATGCCCGTTGGCGCCAGCAACGGCACTCCCATCGAGTACGTCGCCAACAACGGTATCGTCACTCCTCTCGGCGACGAGCCCGGTCCCTCTGACGAGCCCGGTCCCTCCGACGAGCCCGGTCCCGGCCCGCAGCCCCCTGTAACCGGCGCTGCCAGCCTCATCGGTCTTGGTATCCTTGCTATCGCCACCGGTGCCGGTGTTGCGATCTTCCGCAAGAAAGAGGACTGATCAGTAACTGAAGCTTAACGGCTTATCGGCCGCCCGATACGGGCGGCCGATTTTCTGTAAAAAAAAGCCGGACGCCGGGGCGCCCGGATAATGGGATGCGCCGCGTCCGGCGGCCCGGATCCGCCTAATGCTGTTCGTTCAGCAGTCCCGCAATGCTGTCGAGCGCGAGCTTGTAGCTCTCCGCGCCCGAGCCCATTATGCGGAACGCGCACACCGCTTCGATAACGTCAACGGCGCGGAACGGCTCGCGTGAGAGTATGTCGCTCATGTGCACCTCGCCCACGGGGACGGCGCAGCAGGCGATCGCGTCGCGAAGGGCGTAGGAGTAATGCGTAAGCGCGCCCGCGTTCAAAAGCACGCCGTCGTATACGCCGCCCGCGGCCTGCAGAGCGTCGATCAGAGCGCCCTCGTGGTTTGACTGCGCGTGCGCCACCTCGATACCCATGCCCGCGCCGTACGCGGCGAGGTCGGCCATTATTTCGTCAAGACTGCGCGTGCCGTAGATCTCCGGCTCGCGCCTGCCCGTCATGTTGAGGTTGGGTCCGTTCAAAACAAGGATCTTCATGCCGCCGTCCTTTCGTTCGGGGCAGAGTCGTTTGCGCCCCGTCGTTTGTATTGTACCACATTTTCACGGAATGTGGTATAATGATCCGTAAAAGGAGGGGAGTTTATGCGCTGCTATGCCGTGATAGGCAGTCCCGTCGCCCACAGCCGTTCGCCGGAGATCTACCGGCCGCTCTTCGAAAAGCACGGGATCGACGCCGATTTTATAAGGATACTCGTCGAGCCGCACGAGCTCCCGTACATCAGGAGCATCGCGCAGCCGCTTTCGGGCTTTGCCGTGACAATGCCGCACAAGCGGGCGATAATACCGTATCTCGACGGCCTCTCCGCGGAGGCGGAGGCGTGCGGCGCGGTCAATATAGTTGAGCGCCGCGGCGGCCTGCTCATCGGGCACAACACCGACGGAGGCGGCCTTGTCGACGCGCTGAGGGCCATCGGCGCGGACCCCGACGGGAAGACGGCGGCGATACTGGGACGCGGCGGAGCGGCTCTCGCGGCGGCTCACGCGCTCTCGGAAGCGGGCTGCAGCCCGACCCTCTTCGTGAGGGAAAAGCGCGGGGAAAGCCCCTTCCCCGAAATGACGCTCGGCGGGCTCTGCGGGCGTTACGACCTGTTCATCAACGCCTCGCCCCTCGGCATGGAGGGAGGGGAGAGCTTCGCCGATCTCGGGTTCCTGCGGTCCATGCGCCCTGCGGCGGTGCTCGACATGGTCTACCTTGCGGGGGGCCGCACCGCACTCACGGCGGAGGCGGAGCGCCTCGGGATACCGGCGGCGGACGGCTCGCTCATGCTGCGGAAGCAGGCGGAGCGCGCGTTCCTCATATGGACGGGGCTCAAGGCCTGACGACGAAAAGAAAAAGAGCTCCTCTTTCGGGGAGCTCTTTTTGATGCGCTGATTACTGAGGAATGGTCGTCAGAGCGTTCATGACGTTCTGCAGATATTCCTTTATCGCCATGGGATCGAGGAAGATCAGCATCACGACGGCGCCGGCGAGCAGCAGTATGACGAGGATCAGCAGCATTATGAGTATGGCGGAGGCCAGATGCTTGCTGTTCTTGTTCACACCGTGGGAGAACGCGAGCACAAAGAGGGGGATCAGCCCCAGCACCGGGATCGCGAACAGGAAGAGACGCCAGATATAGCCCCATGTGGAGAGGGGCCTGTCGAGCTTCCCTTCGGGAGCGGGCTCGGCGTCGACGGGAGCGGGGAACTCGACCTTCCTGGGTTCGGGCTTCACGGGCTCGTTTTCGAACTTCTCGATCTCATTAACGGCAGCCGCGGCCGCGGGAGCCGCCGCCTCCGCCGCTTCGGGAACGGGGAACTCTACGTCCGCGTTTCCGACGGGAGTGCCGCAGTTGATGCAGAACTTATCTTCATCCTTAAGAACGTAACCGCATTTGGGACAGATCATGATTACACCTCCATATAATGATCTGGATCATTATACCATATTTCCGCGCTTTTGTATACAGTATTTATAAATTCTTTTGTTCGATTTTTGCAAAAGCGGCGATTCGGACTTGACAGACCACCCGTCTTGATGGATAATCTACAATGAACAAATTTGTACATGGAGGCGGTTATGGAAGATACCAACGTATCCCGCAGTTTCATCGAAGAATTCATAGCGGAGGATTTCAAAAAATACCCCGTTGTAAAGACGCGCTTCCCGCCCGAGCCCAACGGATATCTGCATATAGGCCACGTAAAGGCCATGTGGATCGATTTCTCCATGGCGGAGAAGTTCGGCGGCACGTGCAACCTCCGCTTTGACGATACCAACCCCGTGAAGGAGGATGTCGAGTTCGTCGAGGCCATAAAGCAGGACATCCGCTGGATGGGCTTCGAATGGGATAAGCTCTGCTTCGGCAGCGATTATTTCGACACCTGCTTCGAGCTTGCGGTAAAGCTCATCAAAAAGGGCGCCGCCTACGTCTGCGACCTCGACAAGGATCAGATCCGCGAATACCGCGGCACCCTCACCGAGCCCGGGATCAACAGCCCCTACCGCGACCGCTCCGTGGAGGAGAACCTCGACCTCTTTATGCGCATGAAGGCGGGCGAGTTCCCCGACGGCGCAAGGACTCTGAGGGCGAAGATCGACATGGCCTCCCCGAATATCAACATGCGCGACCCCGCGCTCTACCGCATACTGCACAGATCCCATCATCACACCGGCGACAAGTGGTGCATATATCCCATGTACGATTTCGCGCACCCCATACAGGACGCGATTGAGGGCGTGACCCATTCGCTCTGCTCCCTGGAGTACGAGGCGCACAGGCCGCTCTACAACTGGGTCGTCGAACAGTGCGGGTTCGAGCATAAGCCCCGCCAGATCGAGTTTGCGCGGCTCAATATCACCAATACCGTGATGAGCAAGCGCTATCTGCGCATGATGGTCGAGACGGGCGCCGTCGCCGGATGGGACGATCCCCGCATGCCGACCCTCTGCGCGATGCGCCGCCGCGGCTATCCGCCCGAGGCGATAAAGGATTTTCTCGCCCGCGCAGGCGTCGCGAAGGCCGATTCCGTGGTCGACGCCGCCATGCTCGAGCACTGCGTCAGGGAGAACCTCAACGCCAACGCCGTGAGAGCCATGGCCGTGACCGACCCCGTGAAGCTCGTCATCGAGAACTGGGACGAGGGCCGCACCGAGGATATCGATATCGAGAACCTCCCCGTCGACGGAGCGGAGGACATGGGCTCCCACAAGGTCCCCTTCGGCCGCGAGCTCTATATCGAGCGCGACGATTTCATGATCGATCCGCCAAAGAAGTTCTTCCGCCTCAAGCCTGAAGGCGAGGTGCGCCTCAAGGGCGCGTACATCATCAAGTGCACGGGCTGGGAGCAGGACGCGGACGGCCGCGTCACGCTCATCCGCGCCGAGTACGATCCCGAGAGCCGCAGCGGCGACTGCCAGCGCAAGGTCAAGGGCACCATCCACTGGGTCCCCGCCGCCTCCGCCGTGCCGGCCGAGTTCAGGATCTACGAACCGCTCTTCACCGAGAGCGAGATCGACACCGAGCATCTGCTCGAGAGCATCAATCCCGCCTCCGTCACCGTGAAGCGCGGCTATGCCGAGCCCTTCCTCGGGGGCGCGGTCCCCGGCGTGCCGTATCAGTTCATGCGCGTCGGCTACTTCACCGCCGATCCCGACACGACCGAGGAGCTGCCCGTGTTCAACCGCACGGTCGGCCTGAAGGACAGCTACAAACCGCAGCAGTGATATCTTTCTCAGATGGAAAATAAGGAACAGGTCAAAAGAATAGAGGCCCCCGCGGGGAAGAGCAGGATATGGATCCTCGCGCTGGCCTTTCTCGTGCTGCTGACCGCGCTGACGTATATCGGCGCGGCGAGGAGCATGCGGGAGGCGGCGCGCCCCGATCCCGACGCGGAGGCGACCTTCACGCCCGAGCCGGCGGCGACGCCCGAGCCGACCGAAGCGCCCTCTGCGGAGCCGACACGCCCCGCGGCGACGCAGAGGCCCGTGCAGACCTACTCCAAGACCACCATCGTGATCAGCGGCATGCCCGTGCTCGTAATGGCGAGCCGCGAGGCAGCGGAGGAGCTCATAAAGAACGTCCAGCGCCATTTTGAGGACATGGGCCGCCTTCCCGACAACGCGGTGACGGAGCTCATGACAAAGGTCGAGTTCGAAAAGGCGAGCGACAGCGCGGAGACCGTCGGCTACGACGCGGCTTTCGCGATGCTCACGGGCAGCGATACGCCCCTCGTGTTCAGGAGCCTCGCCACCTATTTCGAGGACAAGGTGATACCCCACTCCGACAGGGTGCTGACCGACAGCTATCTGCCCCGCGGGATACGCGTGGTCAGGGTCTACGGCAGGGACGGCATAGAGCGGCAGACGTTCGCCGTGGTGTTCATCAACGGCGTTAAGACCGATTCGCATCTGGTCGAAAGCTATACCGTCATGGAGGCGATAAACGGCGATATCCGCGTCGGCGGAAGGGATTTTCCCGCCAATTTCCGCGTGAGGCCGGATTACGGCAGCATCCCCTACGAGGCGATGGGCATGCGCTTCGTCATCCCCTGCGATGGGACGGTGACGAAGCTCTACGGCCCCTTCGACGGCGGCTTCCACCACGGCATAGACATATCCGCCGGATACCTTGACGACGTAAGGGCCGCCGCCGCGGGCAGGGTCGTTTCCGTAATGGAGCGCGGCGCGTACGGCCTCATGGTGGAGATCGAGCATTCGCGGGGCGTCTGCACCCGCTACGCCAAGCTCGCGGAGGCGTACGTCTCCATAGGGGACGAGGTGGAGGCCGGAGCCGTTATCGGCTGCGTCGGCGACGACGAGGCCGGCCCGCATCTGCATTTTGAGCTGAGGATCCGCGCTACGGCATATAATCCGATGAAAATACTGACCGGTCTCAACGTCGAAGGTTGACGGAAGGCGCCGGCTGTGTTATACTGATTCGCTATCCAATCTGTTTTTTCGGGAGGACGCCCCAAAAGGGGGCATATATCTATGGCATATTACAGGATCAACGGCGGAAAGCCCCTTGAGGGACAGGTCACGATCAGCGGCGCGAAGAACGCCGCGCTCGCGATAATACCCGCCGCCATACTCGCGGGGCAGCCCTGCGTTATCGAAAACCTGCCCCTGATAGAGGACGTGCACGTGCTCACGGAGATACTCCGCCTCATGGGCGCGGAGGTCGAGCTCCTCGACAACGGCTGCATGCGCATCGATCCCACCACGATCGACGATTACGAGGTCACCTTCGAAATGGTGAGCAAGCTGCGCGCTTCGTACTATCTTCTGGGCGCGATGCTCGGCCGCTACGGCCACGCGGCGCTCGCGCTGCCCGGCGGCTGCTCGATCGGCAACCGTCCCATCGACTTCCACATAAAGGGCATGAGGGCGCTCGGCGCCGACGTCGAGATCAGGAACGGCATTGTCTACGCGCACGCCGACCGTCTCACCGGGGCGGAGATCTACCTCGACATGGCGAGCGTCGGAGCCACCATCAACATAATGCTCGCCGCCTGCCGCGCGGAGGGCACGACCGTCATCACCAACGCCGCCAAGGAGCCCCACGTAGTCGACGTGGCGAACTTCCTCAACATGATGGGCGCGTCCATAAAGGGCGCGGGCACCGACGTAATAAGGATCAAGGGCCGCAAGGATCTCCACGGCTGCAGCTACGCGATAATCCCCGATCAGATCGAGGCGGGTACTTTCATGATAGCCGCCGTCGCGACCAAGGGCAACGTGGTGCTCAACAACATAATCCCGACCCATCTGGAGGCCATCTCCGCAAAGCTCATGGAGTGCGGCGCGCGCGTCACCGAGGGCGACGACGGGACGGAGTTCTTCCTGCAGGTGCAGGGCGGCGACCGTCTCCGCGCCGTCAACATAAAGACGCTGCCGTATCCCGGCTTCCCGACGGATCTGCAGCAGCCCATGATGGCGCTCCTCACCAAGTCCAGGGGCAACAGCTACATCGTCGAAAACATTTTCGAGGACAGGTTCAACCACGTTCCCGAGCTCGTCAGGATGGGCGCATCCATCCACGTCAGCGGCCGCACTGCCACCATCGAGGGCGTCGAGAAGCTCTACGGAGCCAATATCAGGGCCACCGACCTCAGGGCCGGCGCGGCGCTGATAGTAGCGGCGCTCAGCGCGGAGGGCACCTCCATCGTCCGCAACATCCACTTCATCGACAGGGGCTACGAGCGCCTCGAGCAGAAGCTGCGCGCTCTCGGAGCCGACATCGAGAGGGTGGAGGAGTGACCCGACTGAGTGAATAAGCAAAATAAAAGCCCGGTATCCAAACCGGGCTTTTTGTTGTTATTTCAGCGGAATGTCCCGAGAGGCGGCTTTCATTCGAAGGGCGCCGCGGCTTCGAGCCGCTTCCAGAGGGCTTTCGCGGTCTCCGATATCTGCCTGCGCAGCTCCTCCTCGTCGAGGGTCAGGAGCTTCCCGTCCAGCATCAGCAGTCTGCCTGCGGCCATCGTCATTCGGCAGTTCGAAGCGCTCATGCCGAATATCAGCTGATCGTCGGCGTTATCCGCGTCAAGCGGCGTGAGCGGGCGGCCGCCCAGTATTATCACGTCCGCCGCCGCGCCTTCCCGCAGAACGCCTATATCCGCGCCGAACAGGCGGGAGGCGATCCCGGCGTTCCCGCGGACCATGAGGCGCGCCGCCTCGCCGAGGCCGACGGCGGGCCGCCCCTCGGTCATGCGCATCATCAGCGCGAGCGCCTTCGCGCTCTCGGGAAGGGACTGCGTGAAGCCGTCCGTGCCGAGGCCGACAGTGATACCGCGCTCCAGCATACCGCGCACGGGCGCGCAGCCGACGGCGTTGCTCATGTTGGACATGGGATTGACCGCGATCATGGAGCCCGTCCCGGCGATGACGTCGAGCTCGCCTTCCGAAACGTGCACGCAGTGCGCGAGCAGCGTTTTTTCGCCGAGTATGCCGCTGTCGCGAAGTCTCCCGACGGGCGTTTTGCCGCAGAGCTGCATGCTCGCAAAGCCGTCGTCGACGCTCTCCGATACGTGTATGTGGAAGCCCGCGCGTCCGCGGCAGCGCTCCGCGCATTCCGCAAGAGTGCCGTCGGACAGCGTGAACGGCGCGTGCAGGCCGAACATCGGCCGTATCAGGCCGCTTGGGTACTGCGCGCAGTATTCGATGAACCCCTCGTTCTCGCGGATCTCCCTTCGGCAGACGTCCATGCCGCAGCGCTCGCTCGTTTCGAACGAGAGACAGGCGCGAATGCCCGCCTCGCCGACCGCGCCAGCGACGCCTATCAGCGAGCCGTTCACGCAGCCGCTGCTCGCGTGGTGATCGATAACGGTCGTTACGCCGTGCCGTATCGCGCCTATCGCCGACGCGTAGGCGCTCATCACGCAGTCCTCGAAAAGGAGACTGCGGTCGAGCTTCCAGCTTCGCCCGGCGAGGGCTTCGCGGAAGCATTTCGGGTCGAAGCCCGGCATGCGGAAGCCGCGTCCGAGCGAGGAATAGAAATGCGTGTGCGCGTTTATGAAGCCGGGCATTATGACGCCGCCCTCCGCATCTATGAACCGCGCCTCGGGGAACTCGGCCGCAAGCTTGTTCAGCGGGCCGACCTTTTTGATCAACGCGCCGTCGACAGCGACGGCGCCGTCCTCGATGAAGGGGATATCGCCCGCGCGGGTCAGGAGCGGGCCTCCGCCGATAAGATACATCAACGCCTCCGGCATACGCCGCAAAGGTGTCGGGCGGGACGTCGCCGCCCGCGGCATATGCTCCGCCTATATGATAGCATTGCGATTTATATTTATCAACTGTATCATTTAACGCTTGTTAATCCGGAAAAATGTGGTATAATAATAATGTGGTCGAACGGCCGCGCCCGCCACGAACGGCGGCATGATAAAGATCAATATAAAAATCATATTTCGGAGGTATTCTATCATGGCAGCAAAAGTTGGTATCAACGGTTTCGGTCGTATCGGTCGTCTCGTCTTCCGTGCGGCTATCAAGAACCCCGACATCATCGTTACGGGCATCAACGATCCGTTCCTCGATGTTGACTACATGTCCTACCTGCTCAGGTACGACACCGTTCACGGCAAGTTCGACGGCGACGTAAAGGTCGAAAACGGCAAGCTCATCGTCAACGGCGAAGTCATCAACGTCTACAACTGCATGGATCCCAAGGAGATCCCCTGGGCCGAGTGCGGCGCGGAGTACGTCGTCGAGTCCACCGGTAAGTTCACCACCACCGAGAAGGCCTCCGCTCACTTCGTCGGCGGCGCCAAGAAGGTCGTAGTATCCGCTCCCTCCGCCGACGCTCCCATGTTCGTTATGGGCGTCAACCACAAGACCTACACCCCCGACATGAAGGTCGTCTCCAATGCGAGCTGCACCACCAACTGTCTGGCTCCTCTTGCCAAGGTCATCAACGACAACTTCGGCATCGTGGAAGGCCTCATGACCACCGTCCATTCCATCACCGCCACTCAGCTCACCGTCGACGGCTCCTCCAAGAAGGACTGGCGCGGCGGCCGAGCTGCGGCGCACAACATCATCCCCTCCTCGACTGGCGCTGCGAAGGCCGTCGGCAAGGTCATCCCCTCCCTCAACGGCAAGCTGACCGGTATGAGCCTCCGCGTTCCCACGATCGACGTTTCCGTCGTCGACCTGACCTGCACGCTCGAGAAGCCCACCACCTATGACGAGATCAAGGCCGCCATGAAGGCCGCCTCCGAGTCCGAGGAGTTCAAGGGCATCATCGGCTACACCGACGAGCCCGTCGTCTCCAGCGACTTCTACACCGATCCCCGCACCTCCATATTCGACGCCACCGCCGGCATCATGCTGAACGATCACTTCGTGAAGCTCGTCGCCTGGTACGATAACGAGTGGGGTTATTCCAACAAGCTCGTCGACCTCATCCTCCACATGAACAAGGTCGATCACGAGTAAAAGAACAGCGAATACGGCGCTCCGCTTTCCGGCGGGGCGCCGATTTTGAAAAAGAGGAAAGACATGAAAGCATACGAAAGACTGTTGAAATACGTTTCAGTGCACACCAAGTCCGACGACGATTCGCAGACCGTCCCCTCCACGGCGAGGCAGTTCGACCTTGCGAAGCTCCTCGTGGAGGAGATGAAGGCGATCGGCATAGCCGACGCGCACGTCGACGACAAGTGCTACGTCTACGGCTCCATCCCCGCGACCCCCGGGTATGAGGCAAAGCCCGCGCTCGGCTTCATCGCGCACATGGACACCGCGCCCGATTTTTCGGGCGAGGGCGTAAAGCCCCGCATCATAGAGGATTACGACGGGGGAGAGGTCGTGCTCGGCGACAGCGGCAGAGTGCTGAAGCCCGCCGACTTCCCGCACCTTAAAAACCTCAGGGGCCGCACGCTCATCGTCACCGACGGCACGACGCTGCTCGGCGCGGACGACAAGGCCGGCATAGCGGAGATAATGAGCGCGGCCGAGCGCATTATCAATGAAAACATCCCGCACGGCCGGCTCCTCGTGTCCTTCACGCCGGACGAGGAGGTCGGCAGGGGCGCCGACAACTTCGACGTCGGGCATTTCGGCGCCGAGTTCGCCTACACCGTCGACGGCGGGCAGGAGAACGTCATCGAGTACGAAAACTTCAACGCCGCGGGCGTCCGCGTGGAGATCAACGGCTTCAACGTGCATCCCGGCTCCGCGAAGGACATCATGATAAACGCTCTGCTCGTCGCCTGCGAGTTCAACTCCATGCTCCCCTCCGGCGAGACCCCCCGCGATACCGAGGGCTACGAGGGCTTCTATCACCTCTGCGATATCTCCGGCACCACCGAGCACGCGGCGATGGAATACATACTCCGCGACCACAGCGCCGAGATAATGAAGGCGAGGAAGGCGACCCTCCTCCACATCGAAAAGCTCCTCAACGCGAAATACGGCGAGGGCACCGTCAAGGTCACGATAAGGGATCAGTACCTCAACATGGCCGAAAAGATCAAGCCCTGCTTCCACCTCATCGACAACGCCTGCGAGGCGGTGCGCGATCTCGGGCTCGAGGCGCTGACCGCGCCCATAAGGGGCGGCACCGACGGCGCGAGACTCAGCTTCATGGGCCTGCCCTGCCCGAACCTCGGCACGGGCGGCTACGCGTACCACGGCCCCTACGAGCATATCACCGTCGAGGGCATGGAACTGGCGACCGGGATAATACTCGGGATCATCGGCAAATACGCGAAATAAGCGAACGAAAAAGCCCCGGCGTCCATGCCGGGGAAAAAACGGTAAGCAAATACCGGTCTGCCGTCGGGCAGGCCGGTATTCTTTTGCCGCATATTCAGTCTTGCTCGCTCATGATACCCGCGCGGTTGCGCCTGCGGAAGAGCATGGTTATCCCCCATATCCCCGCAAGTCCCACTACCGTGTAGATTATCCTGGAAAGCACGCCGCTCATCCCGCCGCAGACAGCCGCGACGATATCGAATTGGAATATCCCGACGAGGCCCCAGTTCAAAGCCCCGATCACGATCAGGATAAGTGCAAGTGTATCCATTTTATGTACTCCTTTCATGCCCGCTTTTTCATTTCAAGCATTTGCCGTTAGCTTCTGCAGCGGCCGCCCGCATTATTCCATACGCCGCATGGAAAAAATCGGAAGCCGCCGCCGCGGCTCCTGCGGGAGCCCGTTTCGGGTCGTTCCCCAAAGAAAAAACCGCCCCGGAAACTGTTTCCGGCAATATATTAACAGCGAGAAAATGTAATATTTAAGCGCCGCGGGGACATATATTTTGTGGAGTTTTCCACATTTTCCACAGAGTTATCCACTTTTCTCAGCCCAAACGGGGTTTTTGCATGTTAAAAACCGATGTGGAAAAACCCCGCGCAGGCCGTCTCTCCGCCGCGGACGGCGGAAAACGAAAAAACGTCGTATAAATATTTTACAGCATGTCCGCCGGGGGCGGGAGACGCCCGGGGGCGCGTCCGCTCCATTGTGAAAAAACGAACGGACGAGCCCCGCCCAAAGCGAGGCGAACACCGTTTCCTACATACCCATACTGCGGGATCCGCTCACGGGGGCGGGGGTGAGCGCGGCGCGCCCGTCCTCGATTATGAGCTTGTCCGCGACGAGGGCTATGAACTCGCCGTTGGTCGGCTTCTCGTTCTTGCCGTACACGTTGAAGCCGAAAAGGCGGTTCACGTTCTCTATCTTGCCGCGGGTCCAGCTCACCTCTATCGCGTGGCGTATGGCCCTCTCGACCTTGGAGGGCGATGTGCCGAAGCGCTTCGCGATGCCGGGGTAGAGCTCCTTCGTTATGTGGCTTATCAGCTCCGGCTTGTAGAACACCATCCGTATCGCCTCGCGCAGGTAGTGGTAGCCCTTTATGTGCGCGGGTATGCCTACGGAGAGGAACACCGCGGTTATCTTCTCGTCGAGGGTCTTTGCCGCGGGGGAAAAGGCGGCCGATCTCACGGCCTCCGCGTCGCCGCTGTTCAGAAGATCGAGCATGCGCTTGAAAAGGTATTCCGGCTCCACGGGCTTCAGCATAACGTAGCTCGCGCCCTTGGCGAAGGCGCGCTGCAGCAGCCCGTCGTTGCGCATGTAGGATACTATCATCACCACGTCGGGCTTCGCGGAGGGCTCGTCCATAAGCGCCTCCAGAAGATCGAGCCCGTCGAGCTTGGGCATCACGAGCTCCGATATGAGCACGTCGAAGCGCTCCTCGCGCAGTTTTTCAAGCGCCTCCTGCCCGTCCGAGGCCTCCACGAACCTTATTACGTCCTTGTCCGCGCGGAAATATTCCGAGACCGCCCTCCTGAAGCCGGCGTTCCCGTCCGCCAACAGCACCCGATATTCGCTCATTTTCTCAACACCTCCGTATTTCGCCTTTATCGGCGGGGAGCATCGGACTTCCTCCGCCTTATGACAAGATAATAACCCCGCATTTTTCGCATTTCCATAGGAACTAAAAGGGGAAAGGGTCGTTTTGTGACGGCGCGGACGCTTTTTTTGACGACGGCGTCACGCTCCGCCGCAGGCCGCCTTTATGCGCCGCATGCCGAAAGCCGCCGAAACGGCCTTTTTCGGGGCGGCGGAGGGGGCTCCGCGCGGGTCAAAATAAGATATTTGTTGAGTTTTCCGAAAAAAAGCTTGCAAAACTGCATAAACTGTGTTATAGTGAGCTGTGTTGCTGCGGGATGGAGCGGTCAGCGCCGCGCGGTATCCCGTATTGTTTCCGTAAATGAGCATCATGCTTGTTTTTGAAGAGTGGGCAAAACCCGCTCTTTATATTTTGAAAAGGACGGATCGGCCATTGAAGATCACCGAAACGGTCGCGGGCGTCGTCGGGCCCGCGATAGAGGCGCTCGGGTACGAGCTTTACGACGTGGAGTTCAATAAGGAATACGGCAGCTGGGAGCTGCTGATCACGATCGACGCTCCGGATCCCGTGACCCTCGACGACTGCGAAAAGGTCAGCCGCGCGATAGAGCCGCTTCTCGACAAAGCGGATCCCATAGAGCAGGCGTACTTCCTGACGGTCAGCTCCGTCGGCATCGACCGCCCGCTGAAGCTCGGCAAGGATTTCGACAGGAACATCGGCAAGAGCATCGACGTAAAGCTTTTCGCCCCGCCCAAGGAAAAGGCCCTCGGCGGAAAAAAGAACTTCGTGGGGAAGCTCCTCGCCCACGACGGGGAGACCTTCACGATAGAGACCGAAAAAGGCAGCTTCACGCTTCCCAAGAAGGCGGCGGCGCAGCTCCGGCCACATATAGACTTTTAAGAAGGAGAAACAAAAATGAACTCGAACGAGCTTATACTCGCAATGAAGCAGATCGAAAAAGAGCGCAATATCAAGAGCGAGGTTCTGATCGACGCCATAGAGGCCGCTCTCGTCTCCGCTTACAAGCGCAATTATAACGTCAATACGAACGTGCGCGCCTCCATGGATCCCGAGACGGGCTCCATAGGCATCTACGCCTCCAAATCCGTTGTGGAGAACGTCGAGAACCCCAATTCGGAGATCTCCGTCAGGGAGGCCAAGAAGATCAACCCCCTGTACGAGGTCGGCGACGTTCTGGAGGTCGAGGCCTTCACGAAGGATTTCGGCCGCATAGCCGCGCAGACCGCGAAGCAGGTCGTCATACAGCGCATCAGGGAGGCCGAGCAGGGCGCGATATTCGATGAGTTCGCGGAGAAGGAGGGCGAGATCCTCACCGCCATCGTACAGCGCGTGGAGAAGAACGGCGTGTACGTCGAGTTCGGCAAGACCGACGGCATAATCCCCTTCAACGAGGTCATACAGGGTGAGACCTACAGCCCGGGCGACCGCATAAAGGCCTACGTGCTCAAGGCGCAGCGCAACAACAAGGCGCCGCAGGTCCTCATCTCGAGGACGCATCCCGGCCTCGTCAAGCGCCTGTTCGAGCTCGAGGTGCCGGAGATCCAGTCCGGCGTAGTGCAGATCAAGTCCATCGCCCGCGAGGCGGGCCAGAGGACGAAGGTCGCCGTCGTCTCCTTCGATCCCAACGTGGACGCCGTCGGCGCCTGCGTCGGTCCCAAGGGCATCAGGGTAGAGCGCATAGTTCAGGAGATCCACAACGAGAAGATCGACATTATCGAGTGGGATCCCGACATCGCCGTCTACATCGCAAAGGCGCTCTCGCCCGCGCGCGTGCTCATGGTCTACATCAACGAGGACGAGAAGGCCGCCAAGGTCATAGTCCCCGACAATCAGCTCTCGCTCGCCATAGGCAAGGAGGGGCAGAACGCCCGCCTCGCCGCGAAGCTCACGGGCTGGAAGATCGATATCAAGTCCAAGTCCGTCGCCGATGAGGAGATGGGCGATCTCGAGGAAGAGCCCGCCGGCGAAGAGGCGGAGGACAACGAATAAGAGGTCCTGAGGTTTGGCAAAGAAGATACCAATGCGGATGTGCGTCGGCTGCCGCACCATGAAGGAAAAGAGGAGCCTCGTGCGCGTCGTCAGGACGCCGGAGGGTGAGGCGAAGGTCGACCCGACGGGCAAGATGAACGGCAGGGGCGCGTACGTCTGCCCCGACGCGGAATGCCTGCGGAAGGCGGTAAAGAGCCGCGCGCTCGACAGGGCGCTCGAAACGACTCTTACGCCCGAAGCCATGGAACGGCTCGCGGCGGAGGTCGAAAGGCGGGTGCCGCAGTATGACGGAGAATAAAGACGAAAGACTGCGCGCGGCCCTCGGCTTCGCCATGAAGGCGGGTCGGGCGGCGTCGGGCCGGCTCGCAGCCGAAAAGGCGTTAAGGAGCGGCAGAGCGATGGCGGCGGTGCTCGACAGCGCCGCATCGGAGCAGTCGAAAAAGCACTGGCGCAGCATCTGCGAAAACGCAGGCGTCCCGCTCGTATTCGCGGAGGACGTCGGCCGGGCGGTCGGGCGTGAGGCCCACACGATCGTCTGCATAACGGACAGCGGCTTCGCTCGTATGATAATGAGCTGCCGCAATGAAAACGAACAGTAATTCGGGGGTATAAAGAATGGCAAAGAATGAACTTATTGAATCGGCAAAGCAGCTGGAATCGAAAACTGCCGAGCTTCTGGAGCGCATTAAGCAGCTCCACAGCGACGTCAGCGCCTCGCTCCAGCAGGCAAAGCGCCAGGAGAGCAAGCTCATAGAGGCCGAAAAAGCCGCGGCGAAGGCCAAGGCGGATCGCGAAAGGGAGGAGCGCCGCAAGGAGTTTCTGGAGTCGGGCGAGCAGCGCGGCGTCTATTCGAGCGGCCCGGATGAGGAGGAACCCTCCGAGCCAAAGGCGGAGACTCCCGCGGAGGAGCCCGCAGCCGAGCCCGTAAAGCCCGCCGAGAAACAGCCCGAGCCCGAGACGAAGCCCGCGGAGAAGACCCCCTCCGAGGCGTCTACCGCCGCCGAAAGGCAGCCCCGCGGGGAAGCTCCCCGCGGTCAGCGCACCGACAGGCCCTCCGACAGGCCCCGCGGCGATAAGCCCTACGGCGACAAGCCCGCCGGCGACAGGCCCCGCGGCGACCGCAAGCCCGGCGAAAAGCAGGGCCAGAAGCCCAGGGGCGGCGCGCCCGCTCCCGTGGTGATACCGCAGAACAACCGCCACGAGAACAAGGGCCAGTACGTGCGCACCTTCGACAACGACAAGAAGCAGCCCAAGAACAAGAAGACCATCATGAAGGAGACCGCGCCCTCCGCCAACGGCTGGGACGACGAGAACGGCTACGGCAGCCGCAGGAAGTCCAAGAAGCAGCAGCCGCAGCATAAGCCCGAGCCCGTCAAGATCGAGAAGGCGATACTGACCTCCGAGCAGATCACCGTCCGCGAGCTCTCCGAAAAGATCGGCAAGCCCGCAGCGGAGATCATCAAAAAGCTCTTCATGATGGGCACCATCGCCACGATAAACAACGAGATCGACTTCGACACCTGCGAGCTCATCGCCGCGGATTACGATATCGAGCTCGAGCTCCAGCTCCCCAAGACCGCGGAGGACGTGCTCGAGGAGGCCGTCGGCGCGAACGACAGCGAGGAGAACCTCGTCGAGCGTCCGCCCGTAGTGACCATAATGGGCCACGTCGACCACGGCAAGACCTCGCTGCTCGACGCCATCAGGAACAGCTCCGTCACCGCGGGCGAAGCCGGCGGCATCACGCAGCACATCGGCGCATACACCGTCTCCTGCAACGGCAGGAAGATCACCTTCATCGACACCCCGGGCCATGAGGCGTTTACCGCCATGCGTGCGCGCGGCGCTCAGGTAACGGACGTCGTAATACTGGTCGTGGCGGCGGACGACGGCATAATGCCCCAGACGATAGAGGCCATCAACCATTCGAAGGCCGCGGGCGTTCCCATAATCGTCGCGATAAACAAGATGGATAAGCCGGAAGCCAACCCCGACAGGGTGCTCCAGCAGCTCACCGAGCACGGTCTCCTCTGCGAGGAGTGGGGCGGCGACACCATCTGCGTAAGGGTCTCCGCAAAGACCCATATGAACCTCAACACTCTGCTCGAAATGGTCCTCCTGCAGGCGGACGTTCTCGAGCTCAGGGCCAATCCCGACCGCAAGGCGCGCGGCACCATCATCGAGGCGCAGCTCGACAAGGGCCGCGGCCCCGTCGCGACGGTGCTCGTGCAGAACGGCACGCTGAGGGTCGGCGATCCCATCGTCGCGGGCGTCGCCTTCGGCAGGGTAAGGGCCATGATGGACGACAAGGGCAAGCGCGTCAAGGAGGCGGGCCCCTCCGCCGCGGTAGAGGTGCTCGGCTTCAACGAAGTCCCCTCCGCCGGCGACGAGATGATAGTCGCCGACCTCGACAAGCTCTCCAAGCTCGTCGCTGAGGAGCGCCGCAACAAGATCAGGGCGGAGCAGATGAAGCAGCTGTCCCGCGTCTCCCTCGAGGACTTCTACAGCCATATCTCCGACGGCGAGGTCAAGGACCTCAACATCGTCATAAAGGCCGACGTCGACGGCTCCGTCGAGGCGGTCAAGCAGGCGCTCGAGAAGCTCTCCAACGAAGAGGTCAGGGTCAAGTGCATACACGGCGCGGTCGGCGCGATAACCGCCTCCGACGTCATGTTCGCCTCGGCCTCCAACGCGATAGTCATCGGCTTCAACGTGCGTCCCGACTCCGGCGCGAAGGCCCTCTCCGAGCAGGAGAAGGTCGACATCCGCACCTACCGCGTCATCTATCAGGCGATAGAGGACGTTGAGAACGCCATGAAGGGCATGTTCAAGCCCGTATATCAGGAGGTCGTTCTCGGCACCATAAGCGTCAGGAACACCTTCAAGGTGTCCGGCGTGGGCACCATCGCGGGCGCGTACGTCTCCGAGGGCAAGGTGCAGCGCAACGCGCAGGTGCGCGTGGTCCGCGACGGCATAGTCATACACGAGGGCAGGATCGCCTCGCTGAGGCGCTTCAAGGATGACGTCAAGGAGGTCGCGCAGGGCTACGAGTGCGGTATCGGCATCGAGAGCTTCAACGACATCCGCGAGGGCGACGTCATAGAGGCCTTCGTAATGGAAGAAGTAAAGCGATAAGGTAAGGACAAATGGGTTATACCAGATACGACAGGATAAACGAAGAGATCAGGAAGGCGCTGAGCGAGATAGTCCGCGGCATGAAGGACCCCCGCATATCGCCCCTCACAACGGTCATGCGCGCCGAGGTCACCAACGACCTCAAGCTCTGCAGGGTGCAGATCTCCGTCTATGACGAGGACGACGCCGCCCGGCGGGAGACCGTCGCGCAGCTCAACCGCGCGGAGGGCTTCATCGCGAGGGAGATCGGCCGCAGGATGGATCTTCGCCATATCCCCACGTTCGAGTTCCGTCTGGACGATTCCATCGAATACTCCGTCCGGATATCCGAGATACTGAACCGCCTCTCCGCGGAGCGAAAGGAAAACGGAAACGACAATGAATGATATCGAGGCCTTTAACTCAATAATCGAGGGCATCGAAAGCTACGATTCCTTCAGCATACTCACGCACGTGTCGCCGGACGGCGATACGCTGGGCTCCGCGCTCGCGATGCACATACTGCTTACCGGCATGGGCAAAAGGGCGGAGGTCATCTGTGAGGAGCCGGTCCCCCATATCTACAAATACCTTCCCCGCGCGTACAAGGTCGTCCTCCCCGACAGGGCGAAGGGCTATGACTGCGTGATCGCCGTGGACTGCGCCGATATGCAGAGGTTCAAAAAGGCCGAGCATATCTTCCGCGGCGCGAAGCACACCATGGCGATAGACCATCATTTCACCAACAGGGGCTATGCGGACGCGAACCTCATCTGTCCGGAGGCCTCCGCCACCTGCGAGGTCGTGTACGAGCTGTATAAGCTCATGGACAAGCCGATCGAGTACGCCGCCGCGGTATGCCTCTACACGGGCATAGTCACCGACACGGGCAACCTCACGTACAGCAACACCACCCCGCGCTGTATGCGGATGGTCGCCGAGATGTACGAAAACGGTCTCAACATCACCGAGATCAACCGCAATATCTACAGGACGGTCCCCTTCAGCAAGACGAGGCTGCAGGGCTTCGTGCTCTCCAACATGAAGCTGGAGCTCGACGGCAGGATCGGCATCGCGACGCTGACTGTTGCGGATATGGACCGCTTCGACGCCACGAACGAGGACTGCGAAGGCATAGTCGACAGCGTGCGCGACGTGGAGAGCGTTAAGGTCGCCATATTCATCAGGGAGGGGCGCGACGGCACATTCAAGGTCAGTCTCCGCTCCAAGGAATGCGCCGACGTGGGCAAGGTCGCCGGCAAATACGGCGGCGGCGGTCACGCGGCCGCGGCCGGCTACACGTCAAGGGAGCCGCTCTCGACCACCGTCGCGAACGTGCTCCGCGACGTCACGGAAGAGCTTGAAAATGACTGAAACAGAGGGAGTTATCTGTATCCTTAAACCGCCGGGGATGAGCTCATCCGACGCGGTGACCGACGTCAGACGGGTCTTCAACGAAAAACGCGTCGGGCATACGGGCACATTGGATCCCGCGGCTGCGGGAGTGCTGCCCGTGTGCATCGGCCGCGCGACCCGTCTTTTTGATTTTTTGGTCGACAAGAAGAAGGAGTACGTCGCCGAGATAGCATTCGGCGCCGCCACCGATACCGAGGACGCGACGGGCCGGGTGATAAGCGCCTCCGACCGGAGCGTCTCGCGGGAGGAGCTCGCGGCTGCGCTGCCCGCCTTCACCGGCGAGATCGAGCAGATACCGCCCGTCTATTCCGCGCTGAGCGTCGGCGGCGTGAAGCTCTACAAGCTCGCAAGGGCGGGGGAGCTCGCCGGAGCCGTCGAGGAGAAGAAGCGCCGCGTCACGATATACGAGTTGGAGCTCCTGAGAAGGACGGGGGAGGGCCGCTTCCTCATCCGCATAGTCTGCTCCAAGGGCACCTATATAAGGACTCTCTGCAGGGATATCGGCGATAAGATCGGCGTGCCCGCGCATATGGCGTTCCTTTTGAGGACCCGCTCCGGCGCGTTCACGCTGGAGGATTCGTACTCCATAGCCGAGCTCTCCGAAATGAAGGAGAACGGCACCCTCGCCTCCGCCGTGATACCCATGGACAGGGCGGTCTCCCATATACCGGAGCTTCGGCTCGCGGGCCTCGGGAGGAAGGAGGCCGGTATGCTCATACACGGCGCGGCGATCGGCTGCGCCGACGGCAGGGAGGATACGCCCCTGCGCGTGTACCTCGACGGCGAATTCCTGGGCATCGGCGTCATCCGCGGCGGCGAACTGCGGATAACCGTGTGGCTCGGCGACGAGGCGCACCAGATAAAGGGCATGAAGCTCACCGGCACGGTGACGAAGCATAACCGCATAGGCACCGCGCTCGGCTTCCCCACGGCGAACCTCACGGGCTATGACAGGCGGCAGCTCCCGCCCGAGGGCGTGTACGCTTCCGCGGCGGAGCTCGGCGGCCGTACGTATCCCGCCGTGACGAGCGTGGGCCGCAATCCCACCGTCGGCGGGAGCGAGCTCACGGTCGAGACGCATATGCTCGGCTTCGAGGGCGACTGCTACGGCAGCACGATGACGGTCAGGTTCGTGAAACGGCTCCGCGGGATGATCCGATTCGATTCCGCCGAGGAGCTGAAAGCGCAGATCGCAAGCGACGTGAAGGCCGCGCGGGATCTGCTCAAAAACTCAAAATATACCGAATAAAACTGTAAAATACTATTTACAAGCGCGTATAAGGCGTGTTATAATAGCATGCTTTTGTGCTCATGCACGGAAGCGATCTGCCCGCTTCGTTCGGCGATTACTCCGGCGTCCTACGCAGCCCGCAGGGATACTAATAATAATTGGAGGCACAAAATGGAAAAGGAACGCAAGAACGAGATCATCACCACCTATGCTCTGCATGAGGGTGACACCGGCTCCCCCGAGGTCCAGATCGCTCTTCTCACCGAGCGCATCAATCACCTCACCGCTCATCTGCAGGACCACAAGAAGGACAATCACTCCCGCCGCGGTCTTCTGAAGATGGTCGGTAAGAGGCGCGGACTTCTCAACTACCTGAAGTCCACCGATATCGAGCGTTACAGGGCCATCATCGCCGCTCTGAACATCAGAAAGTAATATCGATCAGTCAATGGAAAGTGGGCGGGAGTACCCACTTTCTTTTGAAGGAAAAAAGTGCCCGTTTCCTTCAAAAGAGCATTCTCCCGGATAATAAGGTTTACACTAAAAGTTAAAATAAAAGGAGCATTAAGAAAATGCAGAAAACATTCGAAATGGAGCTTGCGGGTCGTAAGCTGACCGCGGTCACCGGCAAATATGCCGAGCAGGCCGGCGGTTCGGTCATGATCTCATGCGGGGGCACTGCGCTCCTCGTATGCGCGACCGTCGCCAAGCAGCCCCGCGAGGGCGCGGATTTTCTCCCTCTGAGCTGCGACTATGAGGAGAAAATGTACGCTGCCGGCAAGATCCCCGGCGGTTTCATCAAGCGTGAGGGCCGTCCCTCCGAAAAAGCGGTGCTCACGAGCCGTCTCATCGACCGTCCTCTCCGCCCGCTCTTCCCCAAGGGCTTCTACAATGACGTACAGGTCGTCGCGACCTGCATGTCCGTCGAGAACGACGTTCAGCCCGAAATACTCGCTATGATCGGCGCGTCCATCGCGCTCTCCATCAGCGAAGCGCCCTTCATGGGCCCCATCGGCGCAGTCTCCGTGGGCTTCGTGGACGGCGAGTACATCATCAATCCCAACTCCGAACAGCGCGAAAAGAGCCGTCTCGCCCTGACCGTTGCGGGCACCCGCGACGCCGTCATGATGGTCGAGGCCGGTGCAAACGAGGTCACCGAAAAGGAGATGCTCGACGCCATACTGCTCGCGCACTGCTATATAAAGGACATCGTCGCCTTCATCGATAAGATCCAGGCCGAGGTCGGCAAGGAAAAGATAGTTCCCGACATCCACGTTCCCGATGAGGAGCTCAAGGCAAAGGTCGTCGAGTACGCCCGCGAAAAGGTCGTCTGGCAGCTCGATACCTTCGACCGCAAGGAGCGCGAGGCCCGCACCGCCGAGGTGACGGCCGACGTCAAGGAGCACTTCGCCGAGGAGTATCCCGATTCCGCCGCCGATATCGACGCGATCCTCTACAACCTCATGAAGGAGATCCTCCGCGATAAGATCATCAACAAGGGCATCCGTCCCGACGGCAGGCAGATGACCGAAGTTCGCCCCATCTGGTGCGAGGTCGGCATACTGCCCCGCACGCACGGTTCCGCCGTGTTCACCAGGGGCCAGACCCAGGTAATGACCATGACCACCCTGGGCACGCTCGGCGACGGGCAGACCCTGGACGGCATAAGCGAGGAGGACTTCAAGCGCTACATCCATCACTACAACATGCCCCCCTATTCCGTGGGCGAGGTAAAGCGCCTCGGCTCCCCCGGCAGGCGTGAGATCGGCCACGGCGCTCTCGCCGAAAGGGCGCTCCTTCCCATGATCCCCTCCGAGGACGAGTTCCCCTATGCGATCCGCCTCGTTTCCGAGGTCGTATCCTCCAACGGCTCCACCTCCCAGGCATCCATCTGCGCCAGCACCATGAGCCTCATGGACGCGGGCGTCCCCATAAAGAAGCCCGTCGCGGGCGTCGCAATGGGCCTCATAAAGGACGATACCACGGGCAATATCGCCATCATGACCGATATCCAGGGTCTGGAAGACTTCATGGGCGATATGGACTTCAAGGTGGCCGGCACTCGTGAGGGCATCACCGCTATCCAGATGGATATCAAGATCAAGGGCATCAACGAGGAGATCCTCACCAGGGCTCTCGAGCAGGCCCGCCAGGGCAGGCTCTTCATACTGGGCAAGATGATGGAATGCATCTCGGAGCCCAGGCCCGAGCTTTCGCCCTACGCTCCCCGCATACTCCGCTTCACCATCAATCCCGATAAGATCCGCGAGGTCATCGGTTCCGGCGGCAAGACCATCAACGGCATCATCGCCAAGACCGGCGTCAAGATCGACATCGAGGACGACGGCCGCGTGTTCATCGCGTCGACCGATCCCGAAGCGGCAGCCGAGGCGAAGCGCATAATCGACTCCATTGTCAAGGATATCGAGGTCGGCGACGTCATACTGGGCAAGGTCGTCAACATACTGCCCATCGGCGCGCAGGTCGAGGTAAAGCCCGGCAAGAAGGGCCTCGTGCACATCTCCCGCCTTGCCAACCACCGCGTCGAGAAGGTGGAGGACGTGGTCTCCCTGGGCGACGAGATACTGGTCAGGGTCATCGACATAAAGCCCGACGGCAAGATCGATCTCACCAGGAAGGGCCTCATACCCGACGAAAAGTAAAAAACGGGTCTTCGGCGGCAGAAATGCCGCCGATTTTTTTTGCATTTCGGGAAATTGGTTAGTGACAAAGCGCGCGCGTTGTGATAAAATAGCTTGAATCCCATGAAAGGAAAATAAATGTATGACTATGAAGCGTATCGTCTGCCTGGTACTGACCGCGCTGTTGGTGCTGGCAATAGTCCCCGCCGCCTCTCTGGCGAACGGCATTCAGGCCGCCGCCGCCGAGAAGGCGAAGCTCGGCCTTCTCGATCAGGTCTGGGCGGATCTTGAAGCGGTCGAGAGCCAGGCTCTGGCTTCCGGCGCTAAGAAGACCGAGGTAGTCCTTGCCGTTTACAAGGCGGCCCTCAACGATCCCCGCATCGACAAGGGCAGCTACGGCGACCTCACCTCCAAGGGCTTCTTCTTCACCGTTGACGGCATGTGCTGCTCCTACGACTACAGGGCCCGCAACGTCGAGCATATCTCCGTTATGAACGACGCGCTGCTGACCACCGTCACCGAGACGGCCGGCAAGATCGTCAACACCAAGAACGGCCCCACCTCCATGAACGTCCTGCTCGTCGGCCCCTATTACGGCCAGGACGGCAACTTCACCAACCAGTACAGGAATGAGGCCAACTCCATCGCCTCCGCCACCGGCGGCGACATGACCGAGCTCGCGCACTATGACGCGACCGGTCCCGCCATCGCGGCCGCTTTCCCCGACTGCGGTATCGTCATCTATGACTCCCACGGCGGATGCATGAACGGCACCTCCTATCTGTGCCTCACCACCAATGCCGGCATCACCTCCCAGGACTACACCAACGGCTGGGCATACAACGCCGGCAGCGCCGCCTACATCGACGGCCGCTATATCCAGAACCACATCACCTCCGAGCTGCCCAACACCATCGTCTGGATGGCTATCTGCGAAGGCATGATGGCCGCAGGCCACGGCGTCACCGGTTACGCCCTCCTCGAGGCGGGCGCGGGCTGCGTCTACGGCTATTCCCAGTCCGTCTCCTTCGTCGGCGACTATGAGTACGAGGAGACCTTCTGGAACGAGATGAAGAACAACAACGCCACCGTTGCCGAGGCGTTCGAGATTATGACCGCCACCCACGGCAACTGGGATCCCGCGTATTCCTCTTCTTCCGGCTCAGCATGGCCCATCGTCATGAGCCCGGACGATCCGTTCCCCTCCAACCCCGACAGCCATCAGATCGTCAACAGCGACTGGCAGCTCTTCGGCGGCGACCTTGAGCCCGTCGACATCGAGGACGGCTATCTCGAGCCCAACCTCGTAGAGGTCTACAACGGCTACACCAACACCGTCAACTTCACCCGCATCCCCGACAACGCCAACAACTACGACCTCGTCTGGGGCTCCGAGGACGAGAGCATCGCGACCGTTTCCGGCACCAAGCGCAGGGCGACCGTCACCGGCGTAGGCGACGGTTCCACCAGGATCTACTGCGATATCATCTGCAACGAGCAGACCATCGGCAGGAAGTACTGCAACGTCAACGTCCTCCACTTCCCGACCCTCAACGAAGCGGCCAATGTCGACGGCGGCATACTCGAGTTCGAGTCCACTACCCCCAACTATCCCTGGGTGGCCACGATAAAGGACGGCGAAGCCGTTGCCAAGTCCGGCTGCGAAGGCGTCGCGAACGCCTCCTCCACGATGAAGCTCGTGCTCGAAATGCAGGCGGGCGAGACCCTCTCCTTCAGGTGGAAGGCCTCCTGCGAAGGCTCCAGCAGCAACGCCTGGGATAACGGCAAGTTCTTCGTGAACGGCACCCAGTACGGCAGCACCATCACCGGCGCCTCCGAATGGACGACCGTCACCTACACCGCCGCCTCCGACGGCACCTACACCTTCCAGTGGACCTATTCGAAGGACTACAGCGTCAACAGCAACGACGACTGCATCTACGTCGACGACGTTGAATACAGCGGCGGTCCCGATCCCCTCATGGGCGACGTGGACAAGAACGGCGAGATCTCCTCTGCCGACGCCCTGCTCCTCCTGCGCTACGTGCTCGGTCTGCAGACCCTCACCAACGCGCAGCTCGCGGTAGCGGACGTTGACGGCAACGGCGTCATCAACACCGCCGACGCGCTCCTGATCCTTCGCATGGCTTCCGCGGTCAACTGAACAGAACGGACCAAAAAGCGGCCGTGATCTCACGGCCGCTTTTCATTTTTCACGATTCACATATCCAGAACCAGCGTCAGCGCGTCGTACGCCTTCCCGTCAACTTCGCGTATGCCCTCCGCGGCTGCGTACGGGACGAAGCCGAGCTTCCCGGCCGTCCGCAGCATCGCCGCGTTACCCGACCAGGTCTGCGTGAAAACGCGCCCTGCTCCGCGCCTGCGCAGTTCGTCGATGAACATGCCGAGGGCCGCGGTCCCCACGCCGAAGCCGCGCGCCGACTCCTCGGGAATGTCTATGCCCACGGCGGGTATCATGTCGGGATTGGGCACGTAGTCGAGGTCGAAGTAGCTGCAGACCCAGCCCACGTGCACGCCGCGGTATTCTATCTCGTATTTGCGCCTCTCGGCGTCCGCGGGGAGGTCCCCGACCGCGTCATAGTATTCGGTCCAGGCCCTGCGCTCTTCCTCCTCGGAGGCCGTCTCACGCTCCCAGGGAGCGTCCGTGTCCATCCATCCGGTAACGGTGGTGAACCAGCGCACGTAATCCCCGATATCGTCACGGACCATGCCGCGCAGCGAGACGCGCTCCCGCACGAGGCGGCGGAATATCGCCTCCGCGCATTCCGCGGGGGAGGAAACGCCCGTGTCGATCTCCATGCCGTAGCCGTCCTTCGGGTAAAGGTATTCGAGGGACGAATCGGCGGTGCCGCTGCGGCGGTCGCCCCGGGCCGCCTCGCGCGACTTCAGCACCTCCGGATCGCAGGTCACGTGCACGGTGAGAAGGCCGTACCGCTCCAGCGCCGAAACGAGGCCGCCGTATATGCGCGGGCTCGTGATGACGTGGTCGATAATGACGCCCGAGCCGCCCTCAAGGAGCCGCAGCGCCGCGCCTATCATGTCGCCGGCTATCTCCCAGACGTCGTCCTCGTAGATGACCTCGTCCTTGGCGATCTTCATGAAATCGTCGATGGAGACGACGCCGAAGCTCTCGCCGGTCTTCGCCCTTATACGCTCCGCCAGCGCCGCCGCAAGCGTGGATTTCCCGCTGCTCGACGGCCCGTTGAGGAGTATCACACGTTTGTCCATGCCGATACCTCCGCTGCTTTATGCGGTAATTATAACAGATGCGCGCCCGATATTCAACAGCGGGGAGGGGGCCGGACGCCCGAAGCGCCGCTTTTTTCATTCTTTTGCGATTTTCGCTATTGCAAAACCCGCGTGAGGGGTGTATAATACTTCGTGCACGAGATCGGTCGCATGGCTCAGTTGGTAGAGCATATCGTTCACATCGATGGGGTCACAGGTTCGAGTCCTGTTGCGACCACCAGCAAAAACGCGTGATTTGTCTTCCAAATCACGCGTTTTTGAATGATGTTTGCCCTGTCGGGCAAATGATGCTGCCTTCGGCAGTGATGTCGCATCGCTAATGATGCGTGCCTGCGGCACAGACTCTCCCCGTGCGCTACTGTTGCACCGCGGCGCGGGGGATGATATAATGATGCCGCAGGAACTTAAACGGAGGTGAAACGAAATGAAGCTGTCTGTCATTTTTGAGGAAAGGCCCAAACAATGGGGCTTCAGGGGAGATCCGTACTTCTGGGCTCACCTGAAAAAGCTTGCGGAGGATATGGATATCATCACCCCGGACGAGCTGGAGGCATGGATCAGGAAGGAGTATCATTCGGTCTCGGGCAAGCCCATGACCGACGAATACGGCGATTTTGCCGTTGTGGACGAGTTCGCCCACGGAGGTATGAGCTCCGGCGGAGTCGACAACCTGTGGTGGATCGAGAAAGGGATCCCCCTGCTGAAAAGCCGGCTGGCCGCGCTCTGACGGCCGGCACGGGCGCTTTGCGGCGCACACAATAATAAAAGCACCTCTAAGGGTGCATTCACTTAAGGAGACGCAGGTTTTCGGCCTGTAAAGCAAACAGAATCAAAAACAGATCCGCGGACGAGACGATCCTCGGATCTGTTTTGATCTCTGCGGCCGAAAACCGCGAAGCGTCTCAAAAGAGGAGATTTTTGCGCCCATCGAGGCGAAAAGCGCAGGAATACCCGTCAGCGGTCTTTCGAGCATTTTCAACGAAGAGGGGCGCAAAAAGATACCTTTTGAG
>JAFZRT010000012.1 GCA_017619735.1 Clostridia bacterium | reverse complement strand
GAAAACCCCGGTGCTTGGCAGCAATGTCGAGCTCGGATACGGCGCGGTGATAATCGGGGACGTTAACGTCGCAGATAATACCGTGATCGGGGCAAACGCGGTAGTAAATCGTTCGATCGAAGAAAGCGGCACCTATGTCGGCGTACCCGCGAAGAAGGTAATGCACTGAATAATTCAAAGATCATCATATTTCCAACCGGAACGAAAAACAGTCTCGATTGAAATGGGAAGGAGGCCTGAATAAGAATGAGGAAACTGGCGGGAAAAATCAAGTTCTTCCTTATCGAAGCGGGAATACCATGGAAGGATGAACGCTTTATGAAAGATCTGAAGCGTTGGAAGTCTGTTCTCAAAATAGAAGGAAACGACAAACATGCGCTGGCTGAACTGCTGGCTGCTGATAAAGCGTTTCGCTCCCTGTACCAGTATAGGATCAAAAACCGCTTTTACAGGGGATGGGTCAGGATGCTTTATCCCCCCATGGATTCATTATACATTACTACTGCAAACATTGGCGGCGGATTGTTTATACAGCACGGCTTCAGCACATATATCGCTGCGGAATCGATTGGAGAAAACTGTTGGATAAATCAGCAGGTAACCATAGGCTATAGGGATGATTCCAGAGGCCCTATCATCGGCGACGACGTGACAATCACCTGCGGAGCGAAGGTGCTCGGGCCGATCACGATAGGGGATCGCGTTACGATCGGCGCAAATGCGGTCGTGATAAAGGACTGCCCGCCGGATTCCGTCTGGGGCGGAGTGCCGGCGAAAAGGATACGTTGAGACAGGTGCAGGTATAGGATGCTATGAAGAGGATCATTAACAGAATAATAAAAAGATTCACCAAGCATGTGCCGAATGCCGAAAGCGCAGATCCGTTTGCGGAGTTGGAGGCCAAAGGTCTAAAAATAGCAGATTCCTCAAAGAAAAGGATGCACAGCCCGTGGGGCATAGACAGAATGTTTCCATGGCTGATCGAGATCGGCGAGGAATGCATCATCTCGACAAATGTGGTCATTCTTTCTCATGACGCAAGCCCTGCGCTGACGAACGGAATAACAAAAATGGGCCGAGTCCGCATTGGAGATCATGTTTTTATCGGACAGGGAACTACGGTCCTGTGCGGTGTGACGATAGGCGACAATGTCATTATCGGCGCAAACTCATTGGTGAGTCGGGACGTTCCGTCCAACAGTGTTTTTGCGGGGAATCCTGCTCGATTCGTCTGCACTTTTGATGAATACAGAAAAAAACGGGAAACGGAAAAGGAAAATGTCCCGTTCCTCGAACATGACTGGATCTATTGGTCTTCAAAGGCTTCGCCTGAAGAGCAGGACAGGATCAGGGATCTACTGAGCGAGACCGGGATCTGCTATATCAAGTCGAATTATGAACCTGTGGGAGGTTCTTCGAAATAAAGGCCAGCTCCTATACTGTTGAATCAGCATTAGGCACAATCGGCTTATTTGGATATTCATCCGAACAGAGGGAATAATGGATCTTCGTGAAATACAACTCTACAAGCTCGGCATGATGGAGGACATCGCCTCCATTTGCGATAAACACGGCATCAAGTACATCCTGCACTACGGAACGCTGCTTGGCGCGATCCGCCACGACGGGTTCATCCCGTGGGACGACGATGTGGATATTGCCGTTCCGTGGAACGATTACAGGAAGCTCATTGACGTTATCAACAGGGAATACGCAGAGAAATATCATGCCCAAAGCATTTGGACCGATCACAGGTTCCCGCTCCTCTGGACTCAGATCCGCGCAAACGGGACTACGAGCATGCCGGTCAAGCAGGCGGATTACGACATCCACTGGGGCATGTGCATCGACGTTTTCGCGCTGGTCGCCGCTGAAAGGGACGAAAAGCAGATACAAAAGAGGAAGAAGGCGATCGCGACTGCCAAATCGCTGCTTCTGAAAGAGTACCTTGACATGATGGGCGAGAAGGCAAGGGGCAGGAGACAAAAGCTGATCAACATGATCCCCTGCGGGATAAGGCATATCGTTATCGATGCGATCCTGAAAAAATATGCCCGGGAGCCCGAGGAGAACGGTATTGTATCCCCGCTGCAGAATCCCAAAAAGAGATATGAGTATTCGGATATTATCATCACGGACAAGCATGTGTTCGAGGGGAAGCAGTTCTCTGTACCAAAGGGATACGACAAGGTGCTGACTGTCGAATACGGCGACTATATGACCTTGCCGCCGGAGGACAAGAGGGGCGGCCACGATTTGGCGTTGGGCGAGATAATCAACGACGCCGATAAGGACTATAAGGAGTATCAGGCCGAACTGCGGCACCGCGGCAAATAACGGTTTAGCTTCCGCCGCAGCGCTGGTCCCGGCCGCCTGACCATGACCAAGAAGAAAAAACGCCTGCTGTGGGCGTGCATTATACTATCAGCGATAATTCTCCTGACCGTCGCAGAGTTTTTGTACTCAAATCTGCATCTGACGGTCAGCCGTTACACTGTCCGATCGGAGAAGGCGGAGGGTGCGTTCCGGGTGGTGTTCCTCGCCGATCTGCACGGTCGGGAGTTCGGAAAGGACAACGGCCGCCTTTTGAAGAAGATCGCGGCGGAAAACCCCGACGTAATCGCGCTGCCCGGTGATATCATTTCGCAGACGGCCGATGACGACGAGGTCGAGAGGATGTGCTCGTTCGTCAGAGAAGCGGCGAAGATCGCGCCCGTGTATTACAGTCTCGGCAATCACGAGTACAACTACATGAAGGCCAACGACACCGATCTGCCTGAGCTCCTGCGGCAATGCGGGGCGACTGTGCTGATCAATGAATTCGCAGAGGTCGAGATTAACGGCACTCCCGTGAGGATCGGCGGCAATCTCGGCTACTATCGGCAGCCGTTCATGACTATCGACGACCCGGAGCTGCGTCGGGAGGAGCTTGCCTTTGCGGAGGCCTTCGAGGATACGGAGCTTTTCAAGCTCCTGCTGGATCATATCCCGACGGGATGGCTCGACTGGAACAAAAAGGACAGGGAGCCGGTGGATCTGGTGCTCTCGGGGCACTACCACGGCGGCAACGCGATGATCCCGTTCACCGACAGGGGCCTGTACGCGCCGTACGTGGGATGGTTCCCGCCCTATGCGAAAGGGATGTTCGAGGGCAAGACGGCGACGTGCATACTGACGACCGGCCTTGCCGGAGGCAAGGGCGTCCCGCGGCTCTTCAATCCGCCGGAGATCGTGGTGGTCGATATTACAGGTGAAGAATAAAACACACTCCCGACCGGGCGGCCCGATCGGGAGCTTTTTCATATCCGCTTTTCCATTGTCCTGTGCGGGAGGCCGGCGTCGAGGAACACTTCCGAGACGCAGCGGCAGCCGCATTTTTCGTAGAAGGGGATGGCGGTGCACTGTGCGCCGAAGGTCATGGAGCGGGCGCCCTTTGCGGAGAAATACCCCTCGGCATAGGCGAAAGCCGCACGGCCCCAGCCGCGGCCCCTCGCCTCCTTCAGCATGCAGAAGCGCTGGAGGTGCACTCGGGTCGGAGTCTCCCAATACGCGCGGAAAGTGCCGACGGGACGATCCGCACCGTCGAGCACGAGGAAATGCTCGCAGCCGCTGCCGGCTTCGTCAAGCGTGTCGATCTCGAGCTCCTCGGGAACGCCCTGCTCCTCGACGAAGACCCTGCGCCTGATTTCGATGCAGTCCGCTATGCGCTCCTGCGCGCCTATAACTTTCATGTTCCGCTCCTTCGTGGCTTTCTGTGAAAGGATTATAGCATACCGATGGGAAAACGGCAACAAGGAGCGTTTCCAAAGAGAAATATTGACGGAGGCGCCCGCGTTTTTCTCCAGGGCAGACCGCAGACAGGGGGATCTGCCCATGGCGTCAACTCCTTTCAGTATTTGGGCAGCAAAAAAGCGCCCGAGGTCGGACGCTTGGAGTATGCTGTTTTCATTTATAGCTTTGTTGTTCTCCCGAACCATTCCTTGTACATTTTTTCAAGGAATTCTTCGCTGATATCGGCCTTACTGTCCGGAAGCACGGAATCAACACCGCAATAAGGGCAAACAGCCGTTTTGCCGTCACTGTCGTCAAGCCAATTTACGACATCCCGCGCTCCGAATGTTTTCAGGCAAAAGAAACAGCCGCACTTATCACTTTCATGCACATATGCTTCATTCGCCGCGCAGTACCTGTGTGCAAGACGGCATTCGTCCTCATTGGTTATTTCGGGATTGCCGTATTTTTCCCACGTGTAATCCGGGTACAGCAGGAGGTATTTTTCATAACGCTTCTTATAGTCGGCAAGATCGAGATGAGATGGAGAATCATAGTCTAAAAGGTCATCGTTTTCCCATCCGCAGTGCATGCAAATATCACAATCGCAGACCTCTTTGAAAACAGTTTTGCCGCAGATAGGGCAGGTCGGCCGGCGCTCGTCGGTTTCAACGATTTTTCCCGTTTCCTCGCATGAAAAAACTGTCGGCTTCATCTTTCGATACTCCGGATCGGCGTCGCGGTTTTGAATGTCAGCTCTATAAAAGTACGGGCCGAGATTTCTTTCGTGCGTCTTAATATATGTCCAGCTATTGTCCGAAGAGATAATGTAAACCTCTTCAAGATCGTCAAGCTGACTTGCTGACGGAGAGTTATATTGCGTCTCGTGAGGTCCGTTCAAAGGAAAGGGCTCATAGTATGTTGCGTTGCTTTTGTCTGCCGAGTCAAAGGCCTGCCTTGCGGCTTCTCCGGCCAAAAACGAGCCGCTCGGTTTCAATTCCCACGAAAAGACATGCCATATAAAGCCGGCGTCAAGGACGTATTTTCTTATATCACTTTTAGAGATGTCGGATGCAAAAAGCTTCAACCATCGTTTTTCAAACGTGCTCAGTTTATTCATCACGTTTTTCCTCCATTGACTGCTTATGCGGCACTGCACGTTGATTATATCATGCAAAGCTTGCCGGAGCAACACGGAACATGGCATCACGTTTTTCACCGGGGATCTCAGGGTGGCGTATCCATGAAATGCCCGGCGCTGTAAATGGGCGGCATCCGCCGAGGGGGCGGACGATTTAGCGGCTCCGCGCCGTTTTTCATTCTCTTGCAATCGGATCCGACATGCTGTATAATGTAAAATGAGATGGTATCATCAGCGGGATATCGTCAAAAAGCCATTTTTGAAGGGAGAACAGCCATGAGCGATCCAGTAAACCGCGCCAAGGGCCGGACCGAAACGAGATATGTCGACGCCAACCCGATCACGGCGGAGGCGGAAGAGTTCCCCTTCAGGGTGGAGACCTTTATCGAGGAAAACGGGCTGCTTCCCAACGGCGCCGCAGTGCTCGTCGGGCTCTCCGGCGGAGCGGATTCGGTGGCGCTGCTGACCGTGCTCTGCAAGCTCGCGCCGCGTCACGGGTGGACGGTGAAGGCCGCCCACTTCAACCACGGAATAAGGGGCGTAGGCGCGGAGGAGGACGAGCTGTTCTGCCGCGACCTCTGCGAGGACAGGGGAGTGCCCTGCTATTTCGAAACGGGCGACGTGCCCGCCTATGCGAGGGACAACGGCCTTTCGATAGAGACCGCCGGCAGGATACTCCGCTACGAGTTCCTGGAGCGCATGCGTGAAAAGACCGGCTGCGGCGCCATCGCCGTCGGCCATCACATGGACGACAACGCGGAGAGCATACTCCTGCACCTCGTAAGGGGCAGCGGCCTCGCGGGGCTCGTCGGCATAAAGCCGAAGCGCGACACGATAGTAAGGCCTCTCCTCGGCGTCCGCAAGCAGGAGATAGAGGACTTCCTCGAAAACGAGGGCGTGCTCCACTGCACCGATGAGACGAACCTCGTCCCGGAGGGATCGAGGAACCGTCTGCGGCTCGACGTGCTGCCCTATCTGGAGAAGCACATCAACCCCGCCGTGGTGCCCACGCTCTGCGGCATGTCGGAGCTCCTTGCGCAGGACGAGGCGTATCTTTCCGAGGAGGCGCGCAAGGCGTACGAGGCGGCAAAGCGCGAGGACGGGCTTTTGCGCAAGCCCGTGGACGCTCTGCCGTACCCCATAAAGACGAGGGTGATCAGGATGGCGCTTGCCGACGCGGGAGCCATAGTCGATATCGAGAGGGTGCACGTCGAAGCGGTGGCGGAGCTTTTGAAGGCCCGCACCGGTGTCAGGATAACCCTCCCGCGGATAGAGGTGAGGACGAGCTACGATCTTTTGAAGTTCGGCACGCCTCAGGAGACGGAGCCCTTCAACATCCCCCTGCGCGAGGGGATGATAAGCACCCCCGCCGGATTCATGCGGGTCGTCGTCGTGAAGGGCACCGAAGGGTTCAGAAAGAGCAGCGACGTCTGCTTTATAGATATGGATAAGATGGAGGCGCTCGAAGGCGCGCCCGCCATCCGCACGAGGCGCAAGGGCGACAGGTTCCAGCCCGTCGGATCCCCCGGCAAGCGCAAGCTCAAGGAATACCTCATCGACCGCAAGGTCGACAGGGAGAAGCGCGACCGTATCCCGCTCATCGCCTGCGGGAGCGAGGTGCTCTACGTCGCGGGATACTCCGCGAGCGAGCTCGTCAAGGTCGACGAGAACACGGAATGGATGCTTAAGGCGGAGTTCATTAAGCGCCTTTCCGACGAAGAATGATCCGAACAATAATCCAAACGGAGGTTTACGGCCATGATCAGAAAATTCGGACTTGAGAACGACATCCAGTACGTCCTCCTTACGGAGGAGCAGATCCAGACCCGCGTCCGGGAAATGGGCGAGCAGATCTCCCGCGAGTACGCGGGCAAGAACCCGCTGCTCGTATGCGTGCTGCGCGGCGCGGTGCCCTTCTATGCGGATCTGTGCAGGAACATCAGCGACTATATGGAGATGGACTTCATGGCCGTTTCGAGCTACAACGACGGCATGTCGAGCCACGGCATGGTAAGGTTCAAGAAGGACCTCGACACCAGCATCGAGAACCGCCACGTCATCATAGTCGAGGATATCATGGATTCGGGCAAGACCCTCAACCATCTGACGAGGCTCCTCGGCACGAGGAACCCCGCCTCGCTGAAGATCGCCTGCCTGCTCGACAAGCCCAGCCGCCGCGAGTGCGAGATCACACCCGATTACTGCGGCTTTGTCGTTCCCAACGAGTTCGTTGTCGGCTACGGCCTCGACTATGCCGGGACCTACCGCAATCTGCCCTATATCGGCGTTCTCAAGCCGGAGGTGTACTCCGATGTCGAATAATCTCAAGGTGCTGCTGACCGGCGGCTGCGGCTATATCGGCTCGCACACCGCCGTGGAGCTCATGCGCGCGGGCCATGACGTCGTTATCGCCGACGACCTCGTGAACTCCAGCAGGAGCGTGCTCCCCCGCATAGAGGAGCTGGGCGGCAGAAAGCCCGCTTTCTATGAGATCGACGTCTGCGACATGGAGAAGCTCGACGGCCTTTTCGCCGCGGAGAAGCCCGACGCCGTTATCCATTTCGCGGGGCTCAAATGCGTGCCCGAGTCCGTTGAAAAGCCCACGCTCTATTACAGGAACAACCTGCTCTCGACCATGAACCTCCTCGAGGTCATGGCCGCGCACGGCGTAAAATACATCGTATTCAGCTCGTCCGCGACCGTCTACGGCGAATCGGACGTTATGCCCCTCAGGGAGGATATGCCCACCGGCGCCTGCACCAACCCCTACGGCATGACCAAGCACATGTCGGAGGTCATCATCCGCGATACCGCGAGGGCGAGGAAGGAGCTCGGCGCGGTGCTGCTCCGGTACTTCAACCCCATCGGAGCGGATGAGAGCGGCCGCATTGGCGAGGATCCCCTCGGGATACCGAACAACCTTCTGCCCTACGTCGCGCAGTTCGCTGCGGGCAGGCGCGAGCGGCTCTTCGTCAACGGAAACGACTATCCCACGCGGGACGGCACCTGCATAAGGGACTTCATCCACGTGACGGATCTTGCGAAGGCGCACGTAAAGGCGCTCGACTTCATAGTCGGCAGGAGCGGCTGCGAGGTGTTCAACATCGGCACGGGCAACGGCTACAGCGTGCTGGAGGTCATCGAGGCGTTCTCGAAGGCCTGCGGCAGGGAGCTCAAGTACGAGTTCGCGCCCAGAAGGGCGGGGGATATCCCCACCTGCTACGCGGATCCCTCCAAGGCGGAAAGACTGCTCGGCTGGAAGGCGGAGCGCGGCCTTGCCCAGATGTGCGAGGACACATGGCGCTGGCAGTCAGCGAATCCCATGGGATACGAGAAATAAGCACTGAGGATCGATTGACCGAAACGGGGGAATATTCGGTCGGAGGAAATAAATGGAAACCACTAAGCGCAAGATCAAGCGTTTGTCCAAACCCAAGAAGATACTGTTGGCCGTGCTCGCACTGCTGGTGCTGATCATAGTGGGCTTCGGTCTCTTCACCATAATCAAGATGTACGGCATGAGCATACACGCGATAAAGACCGTCGCGAAGCCCACCGTATCGCCGTACGACACGCCCGATCCGGGCCTAAACAGGATCGACGGCGATCCGGATCTCTCCCGCGATTACGACCCGTATCTCGATCCGTCGCTCATCTATAACGATCCCATCTATCTGCAGAACCCGATAGATCCCGACGTCGTCAACATACTCGTACTGGGCTCCGATACGAGGGGCAACGGCGACACCGGGCGTTCGGACGTCATGCTCATAGTATCCTACAATCAGCGCCTGAATACGATAAAGGCCGTATCCGTGCTGCGCGACACCTGGCTCTACATCCCCGGAAGGAATATGTGGAACCGCGTCAACACCGCGTACCGCTTCGGCGGGATCGGCCTTGCGATCAATACGATCAACGAAAACTTCGAGCTCGACATCCAGTATTACATGCTCACCGATTTCGAGAACCTTGTCAGGATAGTCGATACGGTCGGCGGCCTCGACGTGCCCCTCACGGAGGAGGAGGTCCAGTACTACAACGGGATGAGCCCTTCCGATCAGCAGATCACGCTCAACGAGACGGGCATATATCACCTCTGCGGCGAGCAGGTGCTCAGACACTGCCGCAACCGTACCATCGGCAACGGCGACTGGTCGAGGACGGAGCGCCAGAGGACGGTCATGACCGCGTTCCTCCAGAGAGCGAAGCAGGAGGGCGACATCGCCTCGATGACGTCCATGGTCTACCGGCTCATGGATTACGTCGAAACGAACCTCTCCCCCTGGCAGATGATAGCCCTCGCCACGAACATCGTTTTCGGCCCGGGAGCCAACGGCATCGCCAGGGCGACGATACCCTGCCCGGGATCCTGGTCGTATGCGTATGAACGCGGCATGGCGGTCATAGAGATAAATATAGATCTTAACAAGCAGTACATACACGAGCTCTTCTACGGAAGGTATTGATGGAAGGAACTCTTTCAAAAGAATACACGAGGGACAGCCGCAAAAACGCGCTGCTGATCGTCAATCCCAAATCCGGCAACACCCGCGCCATGAGCGTGATCGCGCCCGTCGTGGAGGCGCTGTCGAACGCGGGCTATGAGACGCGCGCCTTTACGACCACCTGCCGCGGCGACGCCACGAGGATAGCCGCGGAATACGGCGCGGAGTGCGAGCTGCTCGTGCTCTCGGGCGGCGACGGCACAATGAACGAGGTCATAAGGGGCATAATGCAGGTCGAAAAGGAGAAGCGGCCCGTGCTGGGCTACATCCCGACCGGCTCGACCAACGACTTCGGCACGGCCCTCGGCCTGCCCAAGCGTATAGATCTGCTCATCGACACCGCCCTCAACGGAGTGCCGTCGGAGATCGACGTCGGCTGCTTCAACGGCAGGCACTACGCGTACCTCGCCTCGTTCGGCGCGTTCACCGACATCAGCTATTCCACCCCGCAGGAGGCGAAGAACGCGCTTGGCTTCCTCGCGTATCTCGGCAGCGGCATGAACTCCATCGCCAATATCCGCCCCAATCACACGAGCGTCATAATAAACGGAGAGATGATAACGGGCGATTACGCCTTCGCCTCCGTCAGCAACACGCCGTCGGTGGTGGGCGTCATCAATTACACAAAGCGCGGCTCGGTCGATCTGAACGACGGCCTTTTCGAGGTCATGCTCATAGACTATCCCGATACCCCGATGGAGCTCGGCTGGATCGCCCGCGGCCTCAGCACGAGCGACTTCAACAACGAGTACATGCACCGCTTCACCTGCAGCGAGGTGCGCTTCATACTGGACGAGCCCGTCAACTGGATACTCGACGGCGAGCTCGTGGAGGCGGGGCATGAGGTGTTCATCGAGAACATCCACTCCGCGATACGCATAATGCTCCCGAGACCGGAAACAAAGCGCGGACTCATGCAGTTCCAGAGAAGGGACATAACGCGAAGATAAGTCCCCCGCAGGTGGGCTCGTCATACGGGTGAGTTCGAAACCATCCTCACCCGGGGGAAATCCCAAACAAAAAAACTAAGGAGAAAAACAAAATATGGAAAAGAAACCCGTGCGCTTCAGCGCCAAGTTCATGGCGCAGGGCGCGATCATCGCCGCCCTCTACGTCGTGCTGACCTACCTCAGCGCCCTGCTCGGGCTGTCCGGACAGAACCTGATCCAGTTCAGACTGTCGGAAGTCCTCACCGTTCTTCCGTTCTTCACGCCCGCCGCCGTTCCAGGCCTCGCGATAGGATGCCTGATATCCAATATCGTCACCGCCTGCGCTCCGTGGGACGTGGTCTTCGGCACGCTGGCGACGCTCATTGGCGCGATCGGAACGTATCTGCTGCGCAGGCACCGCTTCATGGCGCCCGTCCCGCCCATACTCTCAAACACTTTCATAGTGCCCTTCGTCGTCTATTACTGCTACGGCCTCGATCAGACGCTCGCGGCATACCCGACGGGGACTGCGCTGCTCATAACCGCCGCCTGCGTATTCGTCGGCGAGTTCGTATGCTGCGGCATACTGGGCACGCTGCTGCAGACGCTGCTCATAAAGAACCCCGGAGTGCTGGGGAACAGGGAAAACGCCAAGTAAAATTTATTATCCGAATATCGGGAACGATCCACGCAGCCGCGAAACACGCGGCTGCGTGTACATTACAAAATATATTTGGAAAAATGAAAAATAGGGCTTGCAAAAAGGAAAAAAACATGTATAATAAGTAAGCTTGCGCAATGTGCGGCTTTTGATGCCAACTGCGATCCCGTCGACTGTGCGGCGGGCAGCAGCTAAAAGTCAATCGGAGCAGCAACGGTAGTCCCGAGGGAGATTGCCGGTCGCCAGCCGGGTAACTTTTGAGGGATGGCCCCAATCGGGGGCATGGCGGGAAACCGCCCGATAAGTTTTTGTATATGAAAACGCGCGGGTGAGTGTACTGCCGGGAGCGGCGAAAGTCGAACTGTGCCTACCTTATTATAAGGGGAATACAGAGGGACGATACGCTCCGCAATATTACGGCACGGCGATTCCGTGAAAAATTGGAAGGAGTTAAAAATGGCTAACAACAGGATCCGCATTAAGCTCAAGGCCTATGAGTGCGAGCTCATCGACCAGAGCGCAGAGAAGATCGTTGACACGGCAAGGCGTACGGGTGCCAGGGTCTCCGGCCCCATCCCCCTTCCCACCGAGAAGGAAGTAGTAACCATCCTCCGTGCAACGCACAAGTACAAAGACTCCAGAGAACAGTTCGAGATGCGCACGCACAAGCGCCTGATCGACATCATCCAGCCCTCCGCCAAGACGGTCGATGCGCTGATGAAGCTCGATCTTCCCGCCGGCGTCGACATCGAGATCAAGCTCTGAAATGAGGTGTCACGATGAAACAGGCTATATTGGGTAAGAAAATCGGCATGACCCAGGTCTTCCGTGAGGACGGCACCATGGTCCCCGTGACCGTTGTGATGGCCGGTCCCTGCCCCGTAACCCAGATCAAGACAGTCGATCATGACGGTTACGACGCGGTCCAGATGGCTTTCATGCCCGTAAGAGAGAAGCTCATCACCAAGCCCGAGATGGGTCACCTGAAGAAGGCCGGTGTTGAAGCTCATCGTTACGTCAAGGAGTTCCGCCTTGACGACTGCAGTCAGTATCAGGTCGGCAACGTCATAAAGGCTGACGTCTTCGAAAAGGGCGAGCACGTTGACGTGACCGGCATTTCCAAGGGTAAGGGCTTCGAAGGCAACATCAAGCGTTGGAACCAGGCCCGCGGCCGCAAGACCCACGGTTCCCATTCCTACCGCGTTGCCGGCTCCATGGGCGCCTGCACCTACCCCGGTGAGGTCTTCAAGACCAAGCACCTTCCCGGCCACATGGGCCGTGAGCGCATCACCGTCCAGAACCTCGAGATCGTCCGCAGCGACGCCGAGAGGAACCTTCTCCTCATCAAGGGAGCCATCCCCGGCGCCAACGGCGGTCTGGTACTCGTAAAGAGCACCGTAAAGTAAGGAGGACAGAACAATGCCTAATGTAAATCTTTATAACATGAAGGGCGAGAACATCGGCACGATCGATCTTGCTGAGACCGTGTTCGGCGCCGAGATCAATGCCTCCGCAATGCACTCCTACGTAGTCGCTTACCTCGCGAACCAGCGTCAGGGCACCCAGAGCGCCAAGACGAGGGCCGAGGTCTCCGGCGGCGGCAAGAAGCCCTGGCGTCAGAAGGGCACCGGCCGCGCCCGTCAGGGCTCCACGAGGTCCCCGCAGTGGACCCACGGCGGCGTAGTATTCGCCCCCAAGCCCCGCGACTACCGTCTCTCCCTCAACAAGAAGCTGAAGCGCGTCGCTCTTTGCTCCGCTCTCTCCTCCAAGGTCGCCGATGAGAAGATCGTCGTTGTCGACGCGATCGAGATGAACGAGATCAAGACGAAGGAAATGGCGAAGTCCCTCAACGCTCTCAAGGCCGTTAAGCCCCTGATCGTTCTTGCTGAGAACGACGAGAACGTCGTGAAGTCCGCCCGCAACATCGAAGGCGTCGAGATCTCCTTCGTCGGCGCTCTCAACACCTATGAGATCCTTAAGCACGACACCCTTGTTATCACCAAGGAAGCCGCCGGCAAGATCGAGGAGGTATACGCATGAATTACCACGATATAATCATCCGCCCCGTTCTCTCCGAGAAGAGCTACGACATGATAGGCGATAAGACCTACACCTTCATAGTCGACAAGAGGGCTAACAAGACCGAGATCAAGCAGGCTATTGAAGCCGTGTTTGCCGGCGTAGAGGTCGAAAAGGTCAACGTCGTCAACAGGATCGGTAAGGTCAAGAGGCAGGGCCGCTTTGAAGGCCGCCGCGCCTCCACCAAGAAGGCTTATGTCACGCTCAAGGAGAACTCCAAGGGTATCGAGTTCTTCGACAGCATGCAGTAAGGAGGAGTTAAGATGGCTATTAGGAAAATAAAGCCCACGACCCCCGGTCAGCGTTTCATGACGGTCTCCATGTATGAGGAGATCACCTGCACCACTCCCGAGCGTTCCCTGCTCGAGGCGAAGAAGCGTACCGGCGGCCGCAACAACCGCGGACGCATCACCACCCGCCACATCGGCGGCGGCGGCAGGGTCTACTACCGCATAATCGACTTCAAGCGCAACAAGGACAACGTTCCCGCCAAGGTCGCCACCATCGAGTACGATCCCAACCGTTCCGCGAACATCGCTCTTCTGCACTATGCGGATGGCGAAAAGCGCTACATCATCGCTCCCTTCGGCCTTAACGTCGGCGATACCGTCGTTTCCGGCGAAGGCGCCGATATCAAGATCGGCAACGCGATCCCCCTCAAGAACATCCCCGTCGGCACGATGATCCACTGCATCGAGCTGCTCCCCGGCAAGGGCGCTCAGCTCGTCAGGTCCGCCGGCAACGCCGCTCAGCTCATGGCTAAGGAAGGCAAGTACGCTCAGGTACGTCTTCCCAGCGGCGAGGTCAGGCTCATCCCCCTCGGCTGCAAGGCCACGATCGGTCAGGTCGGCAACATCGACTTTGCCAACATCATGCTCGGCAAGGCCGGCCGCAAGCGCCACATGGGCATCCGTCCCACGGTCCGCGGCTCCGTCATGAACCCGAACGACCATCCCCACGGCGGCGGCGAGGGCAAGAGCCCGATCGGCCGTCCCGGCCCTGTGACTCCTTGGGGCAAGCCCGCGCTCGGTCATAAGACCCGCAGGACCAAGAACGTCAACGACAAGTTCATCGTACGCCGCAGGAACGGCAAATAATCAAGAGGGAGGATAAATAAATGAGTAGGTCAGTCAAAAAGGGACCGTTCGTGTCCGACAGGCTTCTTGCCCGCATCCAGGAAATGAACCAGACCGGTAAGAAGACCGTTATCAAGACATGGTCCAGAGCATCCACCATCTTCCCCGATATGGTCGGTCACACCATCGCCGTTCACGACGGAAAGAAGCATGTTCCCGTCTATATCACCGAGGATATGGTCGGTCATAAGCTGGGCGAATTCGCCCCCACCCGCACCTTCCGCGGCCATCGCGGCTCCGAGAAGACCACGCGCGGCAAGTAAGATAGGAGGAAAAGAGATTTATGGCAACAAGGTCTAAGGAAAAAGCGGCTCAGCGTCGCGAAAACGCCGAAAAGCGTCCCCACGCCACCGCAAGGTATATCCGTATTTCCTCCCGTAAGGTCAAGGTCGTCATCGACCTTATCCGCGGCAAGTCAGTCGAAGAGGCTGAGGCGATACTCCTCTACACCCCCAAGGCTGCGGCTGAGCCCGTCCTCAAGGTGCTCCGCAGTGCGATCGCAAACGCCGAGAACAACCTCGAGCTTTCGAAGGACAATCTCTACGTTGCGGAGATCTTCGCCAACCAGGGCCCGACGCTCAAGCGTTATCGCCCCAGGGCAAGGGGTTCCGCCTTCCACATCAGGAAGCGCACCAGCCACATCACCGTTATTCTGGACGAGAAGGAGTAAATTATGGGTCAGAAAGTTAATCCGAATGGCTTCCGTGTAGGCGTTATCAGGGGTTGGAACACACGTTGGTATGCCAACAAGAAGAATTTCTCAGATTATCTGATTGAGGATAACAAGATCCGCAAGTTCCTCAAGAAGAAGTATTACGAAGCAAGCGTCTCCAAGGTAGAGATCGAGCGCGCCGCCGACAAGGCGACCGTCTCCATCTTCACCGCCCGTCCCGGCATGCTGATCGGCAAGGGCGGCGTCGGCGTCGAGGCCATCAAGTCCGAGCTCAACCAGCTCGTCGGCCGTCCCGTCAACGTCAACATCATGGAGATCCGCAATCCCGACGCATGCGCTCAGCTCGTCGCTGAGAACATCGCCGGCGCGCTCGAGAAGCGCACCTCTTACCGCCGCGCCATGAAGCAGGCCATGGGCCGTGCCATGAAGGCGGGCGCGAAGGGCATCAAGATCACCTGCGCGGGCCGTCTGGGCGGCGCGGAGATCGCCAGGAGCGAGGATGTTCACGACGGTTCCATTCCCCGTCAGACCATCCGTGCGGACATCGAGTACGGCTTTGCCGAAGCTGCGACCACCTACGGCCGCATCGGCGTCAAGGTTTGGGTCTATAAGGGCGAGGTCCTCGGCAAGAGGAACGCCAAGAAAGCGTAAGGAGGCGAGTAAACTATGTTGATGCCTAAGAGAGTAAAGCGCAGGAGGGTCCATCGTGGCCGCATGAAGGGCAAGGCTCTGCGCGGAAATACCGTCACTTACGGTGAATTTGGTCTCGTCGCTCTGGAGCCCGCATGGGTCACCAGCAACCAGATCGAGGCAGCCCGTGTCGCCATGACACGTTTCATCAAGCGTAACGGCCAGGTCTGGGTCAAGATCTTCCCCGACAAGCCCGTTACCGAGAAGCCCGCTGAGACCCGAATGGGTTCCGGTAAGGGCTCGCCCGAATACTGGGTAGCAGTCGTTAAGCCCGGCCGCGTCATGTTCGAGATCGCCGGCACCGACGAAGCGACCTCCAGGGAAGCTCTCCGTCTCGCTATCCACAAGCTGCCCCTCAAGTGCAAGATCGTTAAGAAGGTGGAGGTAGAGTCCAATGAAGACTAAGGAATTCCAGAAGCTGAAGGAGCTGTCCGTCGAGGAGCTTCAGGCTCGCGAGAAGGAGCTCAAGGAAGAGCTTTTCAATCTCCGCTTCCAGCAGGCGATAGGTCAGCTCGCAAACCCCATGCGTTTGGGCGAGTGCAAGCGTGACATCGCAAGGGTCAAGACGGTCCTCAACGAGCGTCTGGCCGCCAACTAATGAGGGAGGTAAAGAATTATGGAAAACAATGAGACCCTCGTAAGGGGTTACCGTAAGACCCGCACCGGTATCGTCATCAGCGATAAGATGGATAAGACCGTCGTCGTCGCCGTCCGTACCAAGGTTCGTCACCCCCTCTACGGCAAGATGGTCAACAAGACCACAAAGTTCAAGGCTCACGATGAGAACAATGACTGCGGCATCGGCGATACCGTCCGCATCATGGAGACCCGTCCGCTTTCCAAGGATAAGCGCTGGCGCGTCGTCGAGATCATCGAGAAGGCTAAGTAATCTTGGAGGTAAATTATGATTCAGCCACAGACTAGGTTAAAGGTCGCCGACAACTCCGGCGCTAAAGAGATCATGTGCATCCGTGTGCTGGGCGGCTCCAAGAGGAAGTTCGCAAGCATCGGCGACGTGATCGTTGCTTCCGTCAAGACGGCCACCCCCGGCGGCGCCGTCAAGAAGAAGGACGTCGTCAAGGCGGTCGTTGTCCGCACCGTTACCGGCGTACAGCGCCATGACGGCTCCCATATCCGCTTCGACGATAACGCAGCAGTCATCATCAACGATCAGAAGCAGCCCCGCGGCACCCGTATCTTCGGGCCGGTCGCCAGGGAGCTTCGTGAAAAAGACTATATGAAGATAGTCTCCCTCGCACCCGAGGTTCTGTAAGGAGGATATGCTATGAACATTAAAAAAGGCGACACCGTTATGGTTATTGCCGGCAACAACCTCAAGGACGTCGGCAAGACCGGTAAGGTCTTGAAGGTCGACCCCTCCGCAGAGCGCGTTGTCGTACAGGGTCGTGCAATGGTCATCCGCCATACTAAGCCCCGTCAGCAGGGTGAACAGGGCGGCAGGATCGAAAAGGAAGGCACCATCCACGTTTCCAACGTGATGCTGGTCTGCCCCTCCTGCAAAAAGCCCACCCGCGTCGGCCATACCTTCGTAGAAGGCAAGGACGGCAAGATGAATAAGGTCCGCGTTTGCAAGAACTGCGGCAAGAACATTGACTGAGGAGGACAGTAATGGCTAAGAAGGAACAGGCTCAGGCCCCCGCCAAGAAGAAGAAGGGCCAGCAGGAAGCTGCCGCTTTCACCGAACCCGCCCGCCTCAGGGTCAAGTACAACGAGGAAGTTGCTCCCGCCATGCACGAGAAGTTCAACTACCCCAACAAGATGATGATCCCCAAGCTTGAGAAGATCGTTCTCAACATGGGTCTGGGCTCCGACAAGGATAACCCCAAGGCCATCGACGCCGCTCTCGAGCAGCTCGGTCAGATCGCCGGTCAGAAGCCCGTCATCACCAAGGCCAAGAAGTCCGTTGCGAACTTCAAGGTACGTCAGGGCATGAACATCGGCGCCAAGGTCACCCTCCGCGGAGACCGCATGTACTACTTCATGGATAAGCTCATGAACATCGTACTGCCCCGCGTACGTGACTTCCGCGGCGTTTCCGATACCAGCTTCGACGGCCGCGGCAACTATGCCATGGGCGTCAAAGAGCAGCTGATATTCCCCGAGATCAACTATGATGACGTCGATAAGGTACGCGGTATGGACATCGTTTTCGTAACGAGCGCCAAGACCGACGAAGAGGCGAAGGAACTCCTTAAGCTCTTCGGCATGCCTTTCACCAACATCAACGCCTGAGAGGAGGAACTAATTCATGGCTAAGACATCAATGAAGCTCAAGCAGCAGCGTGAACCCAAGTATTCCACCAGGGCGTACACCCGTTGCCGCATCTGCGGCCGCCCCCACTCCGTTCTCAGGAAGTACGGCCTCTGCCGCGTTTGCTTCCGTGAGCTCGCGTACAAGGGCGAGATCCCCGGCGTCCGCAAGGCCAGCTGGTAATCTTTGAAGGAGGAACATTATGCTTATTACAGATCCTATTGCTGATATGCTCACCCGCATTCGTAATGCGCTGGTCGCAAAGCACGAAACGGTCGACGTGCCCGCTTCCAACATGAAGCTCGCCATCGCCGAGATTCTCCTCAACGAAGGTTACATCAAGTCCTACACCGTCAACGAGGAAGGCGTCGAGAAGATGATGACCATCGTACTCAAGTACGGCCCCAACAAGCAGCGCGTCATCACCGGCTTAAAGCGCGTTTCCAAGCCCGGTCTCCGCGTATATGCCCGCAAGGATAAGCTCCCCAAGGTATTGAACGGACTCGGCATAGCCATCATTTCCACCTCCCGCGGCATCATGACCGATCGTGAGGCCAGGAAGCTCGGCGTCGGCGGCGAAGTGCTCGCTTACATCTGGTAAGGACACCCAACAACAAATACTTACGGAGGTAAAACAATGTCTCGAATCGGAAAACATCCGATAACCGTACCCAGCGGAGTGACAATCACGGTCGAGAACAACGTCGTGACCGTCAAGGGCCCCAAGGGTCAGCTTTCGGAGAAGGTCTCCCCTCGCATGAGCATCACCGAGGAGGATGGAACTCTCAAGGTAGCGCGTCCTACCGATGAGAAGCAGGACCGTGCCCTGCACGGACTCACCCGTACACTTATCAATAACATGGTCGTTGGCGTTACCAGCGGCTACGAGAAGAAGCTCGAGATTGAGGGTACCGGTTACAAGGCTGCGAAGAGCGGCAACAAGCTCGTTCTCACAGTCGGTTATTCCCATAACGTTGAGTTTGAGGAGAAGGACGGCATCACTTTCGACGTTCCCGCTCCCAACAGGATCACCGTTAAGGGTATCAGCAAGCAGAAGGTCGGCCAGATCGCTGCGAACATCCGCGAGGTTCGTCCTCCCGAGCCCTACAAGGGCAAGGGCATCCGCTATGCCGGTGAGTTCGTACGCCGCAAGGTCGGTAAGACGGGTAAGTAATTGGAGGTAAACTATGATCAGTAAGATTGACAAGAATGCGGTCAGGGTCGCGCGTCACGCACGTATCCGCCATTATTTCGGCGGCACCTCTGAGCGTCCCCGTCTCAACGTATATCGCAGCCTCAAGCACATCTATGCTCAGGTCATCGACGACGTAGCGGGCGTCACCATCGCTTCCGCTTCCACGATGGATCCCGAGGTCAGGACCCAGCTTGAAGGCAAGGACAAGAAGCAGGCTGCCGAGCTCGTCGGTGAGACCGTCGCCAAGCGCGCCAAGGACAAGGGCGTTGAAAAGGTCGTTTTCGACCGCGGCGGCTATCTCTACACCGGCCGTGTCGAGGCACTGGCAAACGGCGCCCGCAAGGGTGGTCTGGATTTCTAAGGAGGTAACAAAATGCAGCAGAAGCGTAATTTCACTCCGGAAGTCCCGGAATTTCAGGAGCGCCTTGTGGCGGTCAACCGTGTTGCCAAGGTCGTTAAGGGCGGTCGTACCTTCCGTTTTGCCGCGCTCATCGTTATCGGCGATGAGAAGGGCAGGGTAGGCGTCGGCACCGGCAAGGCCGCTGAGATCCCCGAAGCCGTCCGCAAGGGCGTCGAGGATGCGAAGCGTCACCTCATCAATGTTCCCATCGTCGGGACCACCATCCCTCACGCTGTCGAGGGCAAGTTCTCCAAGGGCCATGTCCGCATGCTCCCCGCTGAAGAAGGTACCGGCGTTATCGCGGGCGGTCCCGTCCGTGCGGTCCTCGAGATGGCCGGCATCAAGGATATCCGTACCAAGAGCTACGGTTCCAACAATCCCGCCAACTGCGTCAAGGCGACCTTGGACGGCCTCAAGCAGCTCAGGACTGCCGAGGAGATAGCCAAGCTCCGCGGCAAGTCCGTTGCCGAGATCACCGAATAAGGGGGAAAAAGCAATGGCAAACCTTAAAATCGAATTGGTAAAGAGCACCATCGGTGCACTCAAGGATCAGCAGGCTACCGTAAAGGCGCTGGGTCTCCACAAGGTCCACTCCACGGTCATCAAGCCCGACAATCCCTGCATCCGTGGCATGATCTTCAAAGTAAAGCACCTTGTCAAGGTGGAAGAAGTCTGATTGGAGGTGCAGAAATGAAACTTCACGAGTTACAGCCCACAGTTGGTTCCACTGCAGCAAAGAAGCGCGTCGGCCGCGGTACCGGTTCCGGTATCGGCAAGACCTCCGGCTACGGCCATAAGGGTCAGAAGGCCCGTTCCGGCGCCAAGAAGAACGGTTTCGAAGGCGGCCAGATGCCCCTTCCCCGCAGGCTCCCGAAGCGCGGTTTCCATAACAACTTTGCTAAGGAATACACGGTTATCAACCTCGAATCCCTCGAGCAGTTCGATAACGGCACCGTGATCACCGCCGAGTACCTCTATGAGGCGGGCGTGATCCGCAAGATCGAAAAGGACGGACTCAAAGTTCTGGGTCGTGGCAAGCTTACAAAGAACCTTACCGTTAAGGCGGCTAAGGTCTCGGAATCAGCCCGTAACGCTATCGTTGCTGCCGGCGGAACTGTTGAGGTGGAGTAATGTTTAAGACATTCATCAATGCATGGAAGGTCAAGGACATCCGTACAAAGATGCTTTTCACCCTCCTGCTCATCGTCATCTACCGTCTTGGTTCGTTCATCCCCATCCCCGGCGTCAACGCAACGGCGCTGGCCGCAAACATCAAGAACTATGACCTGCTCGGATTCCTGAACCTCTTCAGCGGCGGATCCCTCAGCCAGTTCTCCCTGTTTGCAATGGGTATTTCTCCCTACATCACGGGTTCCATTATTATCCAGCTCCTCACGATCGCCATCCCCGCCCTCGAGCGCCTTTCCAAGGAAGAGGACGGCAGGCAGAAGATCGAGAAGATCACCCGCTATGTCGGTATCGGCCTCGCAGCCATTCAGTCGATCACCATCATCGTGACGCTGCAGAACGCGACGTCCAGCTCGATCCTGAATACGCTGAAGCTCTTCAAGAGCGATTCCGCCAACCTCGTTATCACCTACATCACGATCGCCATCTGCTGTACTGCAGGTACCGCGTTCCTTATGTGGATGGGCGAGCGCATCACCGAAAAGGGTATCGGCAACGGTATCTCGATGCTGATCTTCGCATCCATCGTGGCTTCCGTTCCCGACGTGTTCGTAAGGATATTCCGTTATTGGGAGATCCTCCCCTGGAGCACTTCCTACATCTCCAACACGGAGTTCGGTCTGCTCCGCTGGTGGGCGCCCCTCGTGGCGCTGCTGGTGACCGTGATACTGGTCGCCGGTATCTGCCTTGTTGACAGGGCGGTCCGCCGCGTACCCGTTCAGTACGCCAAGCGCGTGGTCGGCCGCAAGCTTTACGGCGGTCAGTCCACGCATATCCCGATGAAGGCGAATGCCAACGGCGTTATGCCGCTGATCTTCGCCATGACTCTCCTCCAGGTCCCGGCTATGATCGCCCAGTTCTGGTCCAATGAGAACGCCGCGTTCCCGACCTTCGTCAGGAACTATCTGAGCTCCTCCAGCGAGAAGCCCCTTGGCGTCGCGATCTACTACATCCTCTACGGTCTGCTCATCATCGGATTCGCGTACTTCTACTCCTCCATCAGCTTCAATCCTGTGGAGATCTCCAAGAACCTGCAGCAGAACGGCGGCTTCATCCCGGGCATCCGTCCCGGCAAGCCCACCAGCGATTATCTGCAGAGAAAGTCCAGCCGTCTGACCATGTTCGGCGCGCTGTTCCTCTGCCTGATCGCCATCATCCCGTCCATACTGCTCAAGATCCTGGGCGTTGACCTCCTCAGCCACTTCGGCCCGACCTCCATCCTCATTATGGTTTCCGTCGCGCTGGAGACCGCGGAGCAGCTCGACTCGCTCCTGCTGATGCGTCATTACAAGGGCTTCCTCGGTTAAGGGAGAAAAGCTCAATATGAAGCTAATACTTTTAGGCCCGCCGGGTGCCGGTAAAGGCACCCAGGCGGCCAGGATAGCTGAACGATATTCGCTCGCACATATCTCCACCGGAGATATGCTGCGGGCTGAAATCGCTTCTGAGACTCCCCTCGGGATCAGGGCAAAAGCCCTGATAGACGAGGGCGAACTCGTCCCCGATGAGATAATTATCGGCATGGTCCGGAACCGCATACAGCAGCCCGACTGCGAGAACGGCTTTTTGCTCGACGGCTTCCCCCGCACTATCGCGCAGGCGGAAAGCCTCCTTACGTTCTCGGACATCGACAGGGCCGTCTGCATAGAGGTCCCCGACGAGAGCATCATCGACCGCATGGCAAGGCGCCGCGTGTGCCCCGCCTGCAAGCGCACCTACAGCGTGGATATCGATGAGGGCGACGAGTTCTACTGCAGCGAGTGCGGCACGCGCCTCGCGGCAAGGGACGACGACAAGCCCGAAACGGTGAAGCACCGCCTCGAGGTCTATGCCGAGCAGACATTCCCGCTCATCGATTTCTTCGATGGCAGGGGACTGCTCTCCAGGATCGACGGCAACGGCGCCGTGGAGGAGGTCGCGCAGAAGATCTTCGACCTGTTCGAAGAGGAAGACCCCTACAGGGGCGACGACGTCGACAACTGATACCGGCTGCCGACTATGTGAGCGGAGGAACCGCCTGTTTCCTGCGCCCTTAAGCGTTTTGGAGGGCGGCCCCGCGGAGGATGAAAATGTCTGAAAGGATCACGATAAAATCACATTCGCAGCTCGATAAGATGCGCGTCGCCGGCAGGCTCGTCGGCGAGACGCTGAACCACCTCGAAAAACTCGTCGAGGCGGGTATCTCGACCTATGAGCTCGACCGCGAGGCGGAGGTCTTTATCCGCAAAAACGGCGGAATACCCTCGTTCCTGCACTACAACGGGTATCCCGCTTCGATCTGCACCTCCGTCAACGAGCAGGTCGTCCACGGCATCCCCTCCAAGAAGGTGAAGCTGAAGGACGGCGACATCATCAGTATCGACTGCGGCGCGATAGTGGACGGCTGGCACGGCGACGCGGCGAGGACGTTCCTCGTCGGCAATGTCGCGCCGGAGGTCAGGAAGCTCGTCGAAGTCACGAAGGAGTGCTTCTTCCTCGGCGCCGCGCAGGCGATAGAGGGGAACCACCTCATCGACATCGCGAGGGCTGTGGAGAACCATGCCAAGGAGTACGGCTACGGCGTCGTGCGCGACATGGTCGGTCACGGCATCGGTACCAGCATGCACGAGCCCCCGGAGGTCCCCAACTACGTCGATATCAGGATGGGCCGCGGCGCCAAGCTTTACGAGGGCATGACGCTCGCCATCGAACCCATGATAAATCTCGGCACCTGGCGCATCGTTATCGCCGCCGACGGGTGGACCGCGTCCGCCGCGGACGGCAAGCCCAGCGCCCATTACGAGAATACCGTTATCGTCGGAAAAGAATCTCCCGAGGTATTGACATTAGTGCAATAATGTGATATCATTAATCAGTTGCGTCATGTATTCCGAACGGAGGTTCCAAAATGTGCAATAATTCTTGCAGTTATGGCCTTTTATCGGGTCCTGAAGGCAGCAAAAACGTCCTTGGGCACTATGCCGTGTCCCGCTGCGGGCACGATTCCGGCAAAATATATTTGGTGACCGGAACCATGAAAAGCGGGGAAGGGGCGGAGCTCCTGCTCCTCTGCGACGGCAAAAGGCGGCCCGTCACGAAGCCCAAGGCCAAGAAGCCGAAGCATCTCACCCTCCTTCCGGAGAGGGACGATGAGATCGCGAAGCTGCTTCTTGAGGGGCGGCGTGTGGATGATTCGCTTATCATCCATTCACTGAAAAGGGTCAGGCAGGACCTAAACTGTGATCTTTGAAAAGAAGGAGGCTTGTGAATGTCCAAGCAGGATGTTATCGAAGTAGAAGGCATCGTAACCAACACTTTCCCCAACACCATGTTCGAAGTCACGCTTGAAAACGGGCATAGGATAATCGCCACCATTTCGGGCAAGCTTCGTCAGAACTTCATCCGTATTTTGACCGGCGACAAGGTCACAGTCGAGCTCTCTCCCTACGACCTTACCCGCGGCCGCATCACCTGGCGTGCAAAGAACTGAGCGATCGGTTCATTGTTGGATATTTCAAATACTTAAGGAGGAGAAACCATGAAAGTCAGGCCGTCTGTAAAGCCCATGTGCGAAAAGTGCAAGATCATCAAGCGCAAGGGCCGCGTCATGATCATTTGTGACAATCCCCGTCATAAGCAGAAGCAGGGCTGATAAGCGCTGACAGCGCCGCCCGACTTCCATCGAGGGATGTTCGCTCGCGCAGAACTCACTTCTCTCGCGCGAGGTGTGGATACTTTCTCTAAGGATGTACGATCATTTCCTGTCCGGTGCGGCTGCCCGGTTTCGATATGAGCCGAATAGTGGTTGCTCGGCTCATGCTGAAATCGGGAACCGGCAGGTGATAATACCCCCCAACGGGAAGGGTAATTCCCGGATAACGAATCATTTTCATTATTTTACGGAGGTAAAAAAACCTAATGGCACGTATTAGTGGCGTAGATCTGCCCAGGGACAAGCGTGTTGAGATCGGCCTTACCTACATTTACGGTATCGGCCTTTCCACGAGCAAAAAGATCCTGGCGGAAACCGGCGTTGATCCCGACATCCGTGTCAGGGATCTTTCCGAGAACGATGTCAATCTTCTCAGGGAATACATTGATAAGAACCTCAAGGTGGAGGGTGACCTCAGGCGTGAGACTGCGCTCAACATCAAGCGCCTCATAGAGATCGGCTGTTACCGTGGCGTCCGCCATCGTAAGGGCCTGCCTGTTCGCGGTCAGTCCACCAAGCAGAACGCGAGGACTCGTAAGGGCCCGAAGCGTCAGATGAGCAGGAAGAAGTAAGGAGGAAACGCTAAATGGCTAAGCAGGTAAAGGGTAAGAAAGTTACCACCCGTAAGCGCCGCGAGAAGAAGAACATCGAGCGCGGTCAGGCTCACATCCGTTCCTCTTTCAACAACACTCTCGTTACGATCACCGATCTTAACGGCAACGCCATCTCCTGGGCTTCCGCCGGCGGCTGCGGCTTCCGCGGTTCCAGGAAGAGCACTCCCTTCGCGGCGCAGATGGCCGCGGAGCAGGCCGCGAAGGCCTCCATGGAGCACGGCATGCGTGTTGTAGAAGTTTATGTTAAGGGTCCCGGCGCCGGCCGAGAGTCCGCAATCCGTTCGCTGCAGGCGGCGGGTCTTGAGATCAACATGATCAAAGACGTTACGCCGATCCCCCACAACGGTTGCCGTCCTCCCAAGCGCAGGCGTGTATAAAGGAGGCAAACGATTATGGCAAGATATACTGATTCCGTTTGCAGGCAGTGCCGCAGGGAAGGCTGCAAGCTCTTCCTCAAGGGCGAGCGCTGCTACAGTGCGAAGTGCGCGTTTACGAAGCGCGCCACCCCTCCCGGACAGCATGGTCAGGCTCGTCAGCGCAAGCAGTCCAACTACGGCATCCAGCTTCGCGAGAAGCAGAAGGTCCGCAGGATGTACGGCGTGCTTGAGTCCCAGTTCAGGAAGTACTACGATATGGCTACCAACATGCGCGGCGTAACCGGCGATAACCTTCTCGGTCTGTGCGAGCGCCGCCTTGACAACGTAGTTTACCGTCTCGCTTTCGGCGCAAGCCGCGCGCAGGCCCGTCAGCTCGTTGTACACGGCCACATCACCGTCGACGGCAAGAAAGTCGACATTCCCTCCTACATCGTAAAGCCCGGTCAGGTGATCTCCGTCCGCAACAGCAGCCGCGATATGGAATGCTTCAAGGCCATCCGCGAGCAGGGCGCCGACGGCAAGATGCCCAAGTGGCTCACCCTCGATGCTGAGAACCTTAAGGGTACTGTCGTTGCTATGCCGCAGCGTGACGATATCGACGTTATCATTGAGGAGCATCTCATTGTTGAGTTCTATTCCAGGTAATGATTTGAGAACCGTTGCCCCCTTAAAGGGCAACACCCTGTACGCTTAAGAAAGAGAGGGGAGAGTTTGATGTTGGAAATTGAAAGACCCAAAATTGAGTGCGTTGAGCTTACCGAACGTTACGGCCGCTTTGAGGTAAAGCCCCTTGAGCGCGGTTTCGGTACTACCCTCGGCAACTGTCTGCGTCGTGTGCTCCTTAGCTCGCTTCCCGGCGTCGCTGCAACCTCCGTCAAGATCGACGGCGTTCTCCATGAGTTCTCCACCATCGAAGGTGTGAAAGAGGATGTCACCGAGATAATCCTCAACCTCAAGGAACTGCGCACCAAGATCCACGGCGAGGGCGCCAGGCGTGTCGTCGTTGACGCCACGGGTGAAGGCGAGGTCAAGGCCTCCGATATCATCACGGATGCCGACGTTGAGATCGTCAACCCCGATCTGCACATCGCAACTCTGGGCGAAAATGCCCGTCTCTATATGGAGATAATTCTCGATCAGGGGCGCGGATATGTTTCGGCCGATAAGAACAAGAAGCCCGGAATGTCCATCGGTGAAATAGCCGTTGATTCCATCTTCACACCGATAACCAAGGTAAACTTCCGTGTAGACGATACCCGAGTCGGCAACACCACCGACTTCGATCAGCTCACACTCGAGGTTTGGACCTCCGGCGCGATCCGTCCCGAGGAGGCTGTCTCCAAGGCAGCCAACATTATGACCGAGCATCTGAGCCTGTTCATCAACCTCACCGAGGGCAGCCAGCATGACACCATCTTCGAGGAGAGGGGCGGCGACGACAAGTCCAAGCTCCTGGAGACTCCCATCGAAGAGCTGGATCTCTCCGTCAGGTCTTACAACTGCCTCAAGCGCGCGGGCATCAACTCCGTAGCGGAGCTGGTCGAGCGCAATGAGGAGGAGATGATGAAGGTGCGTAACCTCGGCCGTAAGTCCCTCGAGGAGGTCCAGCAGAAGCTGGCCGGTCTGGGACTTGCCCTCAGAGAAAGCGACGATTGATTTTTACATGCCGAACGGCAACTAATTTAGGAGGAAAAAGTTATGCCTAACCGTAAGCTCAACAAGCCCACCGATCAGCGTGATGCTATGTTCCGCAACATGGCCACCGCTCTTCTTTGGAACGGCAAGCTCGTTACGACCGAGACCCGCGCGAAGGAGATCCGCCCCATTGTCGAGAAGCTCATCACCATGGCCGTGGCTGAGTATAAGAATACAGAGACTGTCACCAAGACCATCAAGACGGTCAACGACAAGCAGCAGGAAGTCGAGATAGAGAAGACCGTGAACGTCGATAAGCCCTCCAAGCTCCATGCGAGAAGGCAGATCATGGCCTACCTCTACAATATCACCGAGGTACAGCAGCACAAGGAAAAGCGCGCCGATTTCGAGAAGCGCACCGCTGCCAATCACCCCGTCGTCGAGAAGCTCTTCAACGAGCTCGCTCCCAAGTACGACGGCAAGACCGGTGGTTACACCCGCATCCTGAAGCTGGGTCCCCGCCGCGGTGACGCCGCTGAGATGGCTCTCATCGAGCTCATCTGAACAAGCTTCGATATCGCAGGAACGGAATACCGTTCCTGCGATTTTTTATGCATAAAAAAAGTGCTTCCGCACAGAATAAGCCTACATCAATCACAAGGAGGCAGCTATGCAGAACAACAATAATCAGCCGTGGTTCATGGACGGCTCCGGTCAGGGGCATATCGGTACCAAGGACCTCGGCGTAGTGCAGGACGAGATGTACGCGGAAGCGCTCGCGTACAAGAAGTGCAAGGTCTATGAGTCCAGATTTCAGGATCAGGCCTTGAAGTCGATGGCTTCGAATCACGCCGAGCATCACCGCAGGCATTTCGACGCGCTCAGGAACTATCTGGATTCGCGCAGCTGAGGAGGGGAATATGAACGAAATGAAAAGCAATGAGAACATGAGCGAAAGGGAACTGCTGACCGACCTTCTGCACACCGAAAAGGACATGGTCAAGACCTATGCGGGCAACTGCACGGAGTCCGCGTCGCCGGAGCTCCGCCGCCTTCTGACAAGGCACATGAGCGAGTGCGCGGATGATCAGCTCTGCGTGTTCGAGGAGATGCAGAGCCGCAGCATGTACGAGACCAAGCAGGCGCAGCAGCAGGAGATCGAATCCGCAAAGCAGAACATGACGAAGCTGCAGAACGAGACCTGGTGAACCGAATAAAAGATCCGGGGATTAAGGAAACGCCCCCGGATCTTTTTTATCTTTACGCTTTGCCCTTTTCGGCTGTGCCGGGGGCTTTTTTATTTTATAAGCCTTTCCGCCTGCTTGCGGGCCGCGTCGGGGCAGAGCGCCATGACGCGCTCCGTAAGGAGCTCCTTCGCCTCTTTCGGGGAATACCGCTCCTCGGCGGCCGCGATCTGAACGCCGTAACGGTCGTCCGACAGCGAGTACCGCGCAAGGCCCCATCCGTAGGGGTTGCCGCGGCGGTCGACGGCGTATTCGAAGCTCGTGGGGATCACGAAGCATTTCATCTGCAGCAGATTGATTATCTGGTCGAAGCCGGACGCCTTGTCCGTCATGCCGGTACGCGCGCGCAGGTCGGAGCTGATGACACCCATGCGCGGAGCGTTCAGCCCGCCCATGCTCTCCATCGAGATACCGGGGGCGGAGCCCTTTTCGAGCTCGCTCATTATGGGCAGCGCGCCGTGCGGCAGCAGACCGTCCTCGTACATGCCCTCGAAATCGTAGCCGTCGCGGCGATAGCAGGCGAGTATGCCGTACCATTCGGGAGTCATGAAGACCGCCTTGCCGCGGAAAAGCTTTCCGTAAACGCCTACGTCCGCCTTCCACTCCCACGGGCCGTCCACGCCATCCTTGAACCAGACGGCGGGGTCTATGTGGTCGCGAAGTGAAAAGCCCGCGATACCGCTGGAGAAGAAGGGAAGAAAGCCCGCCTCCGCTACGAGCGAGGCCAGCTGCTCCCTTGTGGATACGGTCGGGAAATCGTTGACAGTGAGCATGGGGCCTCCTTATGAAAGCTCGAACGCGCCGGTATAGAGCTGATAGTACTTGCCCTGCTGGGCGAGGAGATCCGCATGGTCGCCGCGCTCGATTATCCTGCCGTGCTCCAGCACCATTATCGCGTTGGAGTTCCTGACGGTGGAGAGGCGGTGTGCGATGACGAACACCGTCCTGCCCTCCATGAGCTTATCCATGCCGGATTCTATGAGCTTCTCGGTCCTCGTGTCGATGGAGCTCGTCGCCTCGTCGAGTATCAGCACGACGGGCGCGGCCACTGCCGCCCTCGCTATGGCGATGAGCTGGCGCTGCCCCTGCGAAAGATTCGCGCCGTCGGCGTAGAGCATCGTATTGTAGCCCTCCGGCAGGTGGGAGATGAAGTAGTGCGCGTTGGCGATCTTTGCCGCAGCGATGCATTCCTCGTCGGTGGCGTCGAGCTTGCCGTAGCGGATGTTCTCCATTACTGTTCCGGTGAAGAGGTGCGTGTCCTGCAGCACCATGCCCAGAGTGCCCCTCAGATTGTCCTTCTTGATATCCCTGATATCTATACCGTCGTAGGTTATCTCGCCGTCACGGACATCGTAGAAGCGATTAATGAGGTTCGTGATGGTGGTCTTACCTGCGCCTGTCGATCCGACGAAGGCGATCTTCTGACCGCGCTTCGCGTAGAGAGTAACGTCCTCCAAAACGGTCTTTTCGCCGTCGTAGCTGAAGTCGACGTCGTGGAGCTCGACCCTGCCGACGAGCGGTATGCGGGTCACTTCGCCGTCCTTGCCAATGACGTGCCAGACCCTGCTGCCGTCTTCGAGCGTTTCGAGCGTGACTGCGCCTTCGTCGATCTCGGGCGGCATATCCATCAGCTTGAACACGCGCTCAGCGCCGGCGAGGGCGAGGAGTATGTAATTGAACTGCTGGGAGATCTCCGACACGCGGTTGGAGAACTGGCGTATGAAGGAGAGGAACGTTATCAGCACCGCGCCCTCGACGCCCACGCGCGACCAGTCGAAGCTCGAGTTCTTGCTGAGCTTGTTGATGAGCTCGCCGTTGACGGCGAAGAGCACGCCGATTGTCGTTGTCAGGGCGTAGAATATGTGCGACAGGTTGTTCATTATCGGGCCCATAATGGAGGCGAGGGTGTTCGCCCTCGTCGCGACCTTGCGCAGGTCCTCGTTCATCACGTCGAAATCGGCCATGACCTTTTCCTCGTGATTGAAGGCCTTTACGACCCTCTGGCCCTCCATCATCTCCTCGATGTAGCCGTTGACCGTCGCCAGCGCCTTCTGCTGATAGACGAAGCTGCGGCCGGAGCGCGAGGCGATGAACTTGGTGATGAGCACGACGAGCGTGCCGAGCACGAGCACGATGAGGAAGAGCGGGGCGGAGAGCGAGACCATCGCGACTATTACGCCCGCGAGCGAAGCCGTGGAGATGAGCAGCTGCGTCACGCTGTGGTTCAGCATCTCGCGGATGGCGTCGACGTCGTTGGTGAAATAGCTCATCAGCTCGCCGTGGGTGTGCCCGTCGAAGAAGCTGACGGGCAGCTCCTGCATGCGGTCGAAGAGATCCGTCCTGAGCTTTTCCATAACGACCGCGGTGCAGGTGAGCATAAGGCGGTTCAGGCCGAAGTTCGTCAGAGCGCCGACGAGATACTGCGCGCCCATGTAGATCAGCAGCACGGTGTATTTGGCGGTCTGCTCGTCGATGTGTATGCCCGCCTTGTCGTCAAGAGCGCTCTCCAGCACCTTTACGAGGGGATCGAGCATATAGCCCGCGATTATAGTCGCGGCGGAATAGACCAGTATGCACAGCACGGCGCATATCAGCGCCCACATGCAGTTCCTGTAATAGGAGAGGAGGCGGCCTATCGTGCGGAAGAAGTTTTCCGGGCGGCGCTTGCCCTTATGGTTGGCGATTATCTCGTTCTGCCTTGCCATTATTCATCCTCTCCTTTCATCTGGGATTCGTATACCTCCCGGTAGATGACGCTCCTTGCCATCAGCTCGTCATGCGTGCCGATATCGGTGACGCGGCCCTCGTCCATAACGATTATGCGGTCGCTGTCCATTATGGAGGCGATGCGCTGGGCGATTATGAGCTTGGTAGTGCCGGGTATGTATTCGCGGAAGGCGCGGCGGATCTTTTCGTCCGTCGCGGTGTCGACTGCGGAAGTGGAATCGTCGAGTATGAGTATCTTGGGCTTTTTCAGGAGCGCCCTCGCTATGCAGAGGCGCTGCTTCTGCCCGCCCGATACGTTGCATCCGCCCTGGCCGAGGTCGGTGTCGTACCCGTCGGGGAAGCTCATTATGAAGTCGTGCGCGCAGGCCATGCGGCACGCGGCCTCGATCTCCTCGTCCGTGGCGTCGGGATCGCCCCAGCGGAGGTTGTCGCGTATGCTGCCGGAGAAGAGCATGTTCTTCTGCAGCACCATGGAAACCCCCTCGCGCAGCTCGTAAAGGGAGTACTCCTTCACGTTATGGCCGGAGATGAGCACCTCGCCGGAGAGGACGTCGTAGAAGCGCGGTATGAGCTGTACGAGGGTGGATTTGCCCTCGCCCGTGCCGCCGACTATGCCGATGGTCTCACCGGAGCGGATGTGCAGGTTTATACCGGAAAGCGTTAGGTTTTCGGGATCGCCGGTGTAGCTGAAATCGACGCCGCGGAACTCGATCTCGCCGTTTTCGACCTTGAGGTCGGAATCGGCGCCGATGATGTCGAGCTCCTCGTCGAGCACCTCGTTTATGCGGGAGACGGAGGCCTTCGCCATGGAGATCGATATCACGAAGAACGAGACCATGGCGAGGGAGCTGATTATCTGGGTGGTGTAGGTCATGAGGCTGGTGAGCTCGCCGGGGCCGAACGCCTTGAAGCGGATTATCCTCATGCCGCCGAGGGCGAGCAGCACTATCGTGCAGCTCCACATGATCACGAGCTGTATAGCGGGGGCGAAGGAGAATATCTTTTGCGCGTGTATCTGCGCCTTGCGGAGATCCCCCGCCGCGGCGTGGAACTTCTCCTTCTCGTAGTCCTCCCTGACGAACGCCTTGACGACGCGCATGCCTATCAGGTTCTCCTGCACGGAGGTGTTCATCGCGTCGGTATTTTTGAGCATCTTCATAAAGCGCGGATGGCCCTTCGTGATGAGTATCAGCATCGCCGCGAGCAGGAAGGGTATGGCGAGCATGAATATCCACGAGAGCTCCGAATTGATGTTGAACGCCATTATCGCGGCGAAGACCATCATCATCGGCGCGCGGACGAATATCCTGATTATCTGCTGGAACGTGTTCTGGATCATGGTGACGTCGGTCGTCGTGCGGACGATCAGGGACGACGTCGAGAACCTGTCCGTGTTGGCAAAGGAGAAGCTCTGTATCTTGTCGAAGATCGAGCGGCGCAGGTTCTTCGCAAAGCCCATGGCAGCGACGGCGGCGGTGCGCGCGCCGAGCATGCCGCAGGAGAGCGAGAGCAGCGCGGCGACCACCATCAGCCCGCCCAAGGTGAATATCAGCCGCATGGAGCCCGTGACGAGGCTCGCGGGGATCACCGAGCGCAGAAGAAAATCATCCCGCCCGTAAAGACCGCCGTCGACTATGGCGGCCATGAGCAGGGGGATGAGCACTTCGAGAGCGACCTCGAATATCATGAAAATAGGCGTGAGCACGGTCGGGAGCCAGTAGCCGCCGACGAAGCCGGCATAACGCTTTATGCCGCGCGGTTCTTTCGATCGTTCCATTGTTACCGTCCAAATGATAGTTTTGCTTGATTATATCACAAAAAAGGGCTCATTCATATACCCGCGCGGAGGCGCTTCAATATATATTGCGGGCGGCAGCCGGCGGCTTGTAATGGCGGCGCGGCGGGTTTATAATGAGAAAAAAACGGAACGGCGGCATTCATTCATGATAAAGGGCGTGCTTTGCTCCTCCGGAGCGCTTATAACGAGATTCAACGGCAGGGATCCCCGGCTTTTGAGGGAGTTCTGGCCGCATATAAAGGCGGACGGGATCGAGTTCATGATCTATCCCTCGTGGGACGGTCGGCTCGATGAGATAACGGAGACCGTGAAGAGCTTTTCAACGGAGCTCCGCGTACCGATACCCGTGCTCCACGCCGACAAGCGCATAGGCGAGCTTTTGAGCATGGGCTCGGCGGAGGATATTGAGGAGGCGCGGGCGCGGTTCAGGACGGGCTGCGGTATCGCGCGTGAGCTCGGGGCGGGACTCATGGTGCTCCATCTGTGGGGCGGGCCTGCCTCCGACCGGAATATCGGCGTGAACATTTCTGTGCTCGGCGATCTCATGCGGGAGGCGCGTGAGCACGGCGTGACGCTCACGGTGGAAAACGTCGTCTGCGCCGTCGAAACGCCGCTGACGCATATCAGGCGGATTATGGCGGAATACCCCGACGCCCTGTTCACCGTCGATACCAAGATGGCGGAGTTCCATCTGGAGACGCAGGCGACCGTCGACTGCGTCGAGCTGTGGTCGGGGAGGACGGCGCACCTGCACGTCAACGATTACAGCGGCGGCTATAAGGACTTCGGCGATCTCCGCGTGAGGCACATCGGCGAAGGCCACGTCGATTTCGGACCGTTCTTCAAAAGGGTGCGCGAAAGCGGATATTCGGGCTACGCCACGGTGGAGTCGACCTCGGTGCTGCCCGACGGGAGCGTCGATTTCGCAAAGCTCAACCGCTCCCTCGACACGGTGAGGGAGAACCTGAAATAAAGCATGATAAAAGAACGGCGGAGCATCGATCCCCGCCGTTCTTTCATTGAGGAAAACAGTGTTTTGAGGGGTCAGACTATCGCGGGGAGCAGGAGCTTCCTAATGAGCTCGTGGCCCTTTTCGTTCGGATGGAGGCCGTCCGCGCCGATCATGCTGCAGTAGGATCTGTCGAGCAGCAGCTGCCCGCGCAGATCGACGAGCCGACATCCCATCTCGCCGGCGACGCGCTCTATCACGCGGCTGTAATACTCGTGCCATCTGTAAAGCATGTTCTCGTCGCCCAGCCATTCGAGCACCCTTTCGCCGTTTGCGGTGCGGGATATCCATTTGAAATAGGAGCCGGCGTCGATGGGAATGAGGTTCATGGCGATTGGCTCAGCGCCGCGATCCATGACGCCCCGCACGAGCTTCTTGTAGCGCTCGTAGAAGTCCTCCGGCGGGGTGAACGCGCGGTGCTCGGCCTTCGGCGAATCGGCGATGAGGCTCCAGTTGAAATTGGAGTCGTTGCCGCCGAACTCTATGAGCACGGAGGAACCGCGGGGGATCGCGGAGAGACTGTCGAAGCCGTATTCGACGGTCGCGCCCATGCGGCAGCGCTTCTCGATCTCGACGCCCCTTTCGAGCGCGCCGTCAAGGAACCAGCCGTCGTTGTACAGTACGTAACGGTTGCGTTCCTTGTTATACATGACGCCCTTCATAATGGAGTCGCCGAGTATCGTGAGTTTTTTTGCCATGGATAGAAAATGCTCCCTTCACTGCTATTATATCCCGATCCGGCGAAAACAAAACCCACGCTTGATTTAGTTCGGTAAACAGGTTATAATCGACAGTAGAACGACCCTACCGGCGGTAGAGTCGAGGTAGACCGAGGGTAGAAAATGGAGCAATTACGGAGAATAATAGCATCCAATATCGCGGCGCTGCGGCAGAAGGCGGGCATGACCCAGCAGGATCTGGCGGAGAAGCTGAACTACACCGACAAGGCGGTGTCGAAGTGGGAACGGGGCGAATCCGTGCCCGATATCTCCGTGCTCAAAAGATTGGCGGATATCTTCGGAGTGACCGTCGACCGCCTTATCTCCGATCCCGGCGCGGAGCAGACGCCCACCGAACAGGCGGACGACGGCGTCCGCGCCGCCGCTCACGAGCAGCAGACCAATATGGCCAAGCTCGCGAGCATATTCGGCTTCCGCTCCGAAAGGAAGTTCACCGTTACTCTCATGGCGGCCGCGGCGGTATGGTTCGCCGCTGTGACGGCGTTCGCCCTGCTGACGGTGTTTGCGCCGCAGTATCCGCGTCCGTGGATATGCTTCCTCATCGCAGTCCCCGCGACGGCGATAGTGCTGCTCATATTCAACATTCTATGGGGCCGCATGCAGAACAGCTTTGCGCTTATGGCGGCCTGCGTCTGGACCATACTCGGCGCGCTGTTCATATTCTTCATAAAGCATCAGCCGTGGACGATATTCCTCATCGGGATACCGGCTCAGGCGATACTGCTGCTGTGGCAGATACTTTACAACAGAAGATCGGGGAAATAAAAAACAGCCCGGGAGCGGAACTCCCGGGCTTTTTCATGCTTACCTTGCGCGCCGCGCCTGCCTTCTGGAATCGCCGAGGTGCATCAGCGGCGATATCCGCTTGTAGAGCAGGAAAGTGAGCGCGGAGACCGCGACGCCCTTTATCAGGTTGAACGGGACCACCGCCCAGAGCACGAGCGTGGGGAGACTCGTGATCCTGCGGTTGACCTCCGTGCCCATGGCGACTATCGCGTCAAGCTCCATGTGGAAGAGCTTCGCGAACTTGGGAATGAGGTAGAGGGCGTTGAACGCGCTGCCGAACACGGTCATTATGAGCGTGCCCGCGGCAAGGCCTATGAGCGCGGTCTTCCTGCTGGGCTTCGCGTGGTAGATCACGCTCGCGGGGAGCACGAACGTGCAGCCGACCGCGAAGTTCGCGAAATCGCCCACGAACGCCGTCGAGGTGCCCTTCATGATGAGCTTGAGGACTATCTTCAAAAACTCGCAGATGACGCCGGAGACCGGCCCCAGATAGAACGTGCAGATCATAACGGGCAGCTCGCTTATGTCGAGCTTGTAAAAGCCAGGCGCGAAGAAGAGCGGGAACTCCAGCAGCATCAGCACAGCGGCCATGCAGGAGAAGAGCGCGGTGTAGGTGATGTAGTGCGTGTCGGAGAGCTTTTTGCGCTCCTTGACGAGCAGCCGCTCGAAGAGCATCGCGACTGCGAAAACGCCCGCGAAAACGAGCAGACACACGAGCAGAAAGCCGAGATTCTCCTTCGCCGCGGCGAGGGTCTTTTTAAGGGTCTCCATCTGTCCTCCTTGAAATAAAAAGTCCGAAGACGCAGTCTCCGGGCAGATGAACGAAATATTGCCTTCTTCCATCCAGACTTATGCCGATAGTACGGCACACACTGTCGGTCCCGGGATCACACCGGGTCGGCCCGCAGTGAAGCGGGTTCGCGGACTTTTACCGCCGGTAGGGAATCTCACCCTGCCCCGAAGCAGGCATATTATAGCACGCTCCGCGGCAAAGCACAATCCTTTTTTTGAAAAAACGGCGTATGATGCGACGCCGTTCGGGCCGGCCGCCGCTTTTACGGATATTTGACGTATGTGTCAAAGCTCGTTTCGGGCCGCACGGAGAACGCTCCCATCAATTCGGCCGCGGCCGGGTCCGTGTCGTCCGCTTCGAAAACGATGCGGTCATATCTCGCGAACATGGCCGCAAGCAGAGGGCCGGCAAAATCAGCGAAGCTTTCCGTCCCGCAAGAAAAGACATACGCTATCTCGCTGCATTCAATGAAAGCGGCGGAAACGATCCGACCGTTTTTCTTCGAATACAATACGGTATCGGGCAACGATCCTTCAAACTGCACGCGAGACGCCGTAAGAGGGCTTACAGCCGCATGTGTGTCGGCGTAATAGCGATACATTTTTTCCGCGCAGACCGCGTAGTCGGGCGTTCCTCTTACCGCTTCGAAAACGGCCTCGGACGCATCGGCAGCGGGGGCTGCGAGATCGGCGCGGCAGACGTCCATCTCATAGCATTTCCGTTTCAAAACGAAGCCGGAACGCACAAGCAGCCCGATCAGCCGCACGTTGTCCGACGAGACCATGACCTGCAGCGGTCTGCGGTGCTTTTCGATCAGGCCGTCAAAATCGGAGCTCCGGAGCGAGGCCGTTTCGTTTTCATCTATTTCCAGATACAGGTGATCGCCGTGAAACCGATTGACGTATGTTTTCAAAACGATCCCTCCTCATAAAATTACCGCTGAACCGCTGTGTCGGGAAAGGAGACATTTCATTGCGAAACGTCTCCCTCTGCCGGCCATGATCGGCCGTTACTGTTCGTCCATGTGGCTGCAGCTTGCGAACTTCGTGAGCTCCGGTATCCAGGTCAGGTCGATCTTTCGGGTCTCGCCATTCCTGTGCTTGACCACGTGCAGGTACGCGATGTTGTTGTTGTCGGCGTACTCCTGCGTGTCGACGTACGCCGCGGGACGGTAGAGCATCATAATTATATCGGCGTCCTGCTCGATGGAGCCGCTCTCTCGCAGGTCGCTCATGAGCGGGGTATGGTCGGAGCGCTTGTCCGGCTCGCGGGAGAGCTGGGACAGCACTATGAGCGGCACGTCGAGCTCCCTCGCAAGTATCTTGAGGTTCCTCGTCATTTCGGAAACGGCCTGCACGCGGGATTCGGCGCGGCCCGTCGCCTGCATCAGCTGCAGATAGTCGACTATGACGAGGTCGAGGCCCTGACGCGCCTTTATGCGGCGGCACCTGGAGCGCAGCTCCGCAACGGAGATGCCGGGCGTGTCGTCGAGCAGCAGCGCCGCGTCGCCTATGCGGTTGAAGCCCTTCGCGATCTCAAGCAGCTCCTCGGAGGCGACGTGACCGGTGCGGATATTGTAAAGCGGGACGCCCGTCTCCGTCGCCATTACGCGGGATACGAGCTGATCCTTGCTCATTTCGAGGTTGAAGAACGCGACGGTCGCGCCCTCCCTCAGAGCGGCGTGGGTCGCGATGTTCAGCGCGAGCGTGGATTTGCCGCTCGCGGGGCGGCCTGCGATGATTATGAGGTCGCTCTTCTGCAGGCCGGAGGTCAGTATGTCGAGGTCGATGAAGCCCGTGGGCAGGCCCGTGCTCTGCCCGTCCATGCGCATCAGCTCGCCTATGCGGCGGTAGACCCTCGCATAGATGGGGGCGATGGGCTCTATCGTCTCGTCGGAGGCGCGGACGGCGATCTCGAATATGCGGCGCTCCGCGTCGTCGAGCAGCTTCGCGGTCTCGCGGGTCCCGGTCCTCGCTTCCTGCGCGACCTCGGTGCAGACCTTGATGAGGCGGCGGCGCGTGCTCTCCTCCTCTACGATGGAGATGTAGTGCTCTACATTGAGGGCGGTCGGCGTGAAGACGGAAAGCTCCGTGATGTATTCCAGCCCGCCGGAGGACTCGAGCTTGCCGAGCCTTTCGAGCGCGTCCATAACGGTAACTACGTCGATGCTGCCGCCCCTGTCCCACAGGTACTTCATAGCGGCGAAAACGTCGCGGTTGCGCAGACTGAAGAAATCCTCGGGCTTGAGCTTGTCCAGCGCCTTCTCCGCGGCCTGCGGGGAAAGGAGCACGCTGCCGAGCACCGCTTTTTCGGCTTCTTCGCTGTATGGAAGATCAAATAATTCTTCGCTCATGGCCGTTTATTCCCGGTTATCCTCTATTGCGATTACCTCCACCTTGAAGCTGGCGTCGGTCTGCTCGAACATATGCGCGCTGACGGTGCTGATGCCGGTGCTCTTGATGGGCTCGGGTATGCGGATCTTCTTTTTGTCGACGGTGATGTCGTACTGCTCCTTCAAAGCGTCGGCGATCTCCTTGCCTGTGACGGAGCCGAAGAGGCGGCCGTTCTCGCCGGCCTTGGCATAGACGCGGACGGTGAGGTCGCTCATGCCGGAGGCGAGCTCACGCGCGTTCCTGCGCTGCATCTCTATACGGTGCTTCTGCGCCGACTTCTTGATGTTGGCCGCGTTGATGTTGCCCGCGTCCGCGGGAACGGCGAGCTTTTTGGGTATCAGGAAATTGCGGGCATAGCCGTCCGAAACGTTGACTATGTCGCCCGCCTTGCCAGTGCCCTTTACGTCCTGCTGCAGTAAAACCTTCATTTAACGATCCTCCTTATTGTCCGCCGCGGAGCTTTCGCCGCGCGGGCCGTTATCGTCTCCGTCCCCGCTTTCACGGGGAGCGGCGTCCTTTTTTTCGTGTTTGGGCAGATCCTCGCGGATGTAGCCGTATTTTGCAAGCTCGTTCGAGCGCTTTTCAAACTCGGTGACCTTACTGATGCTTTTAAGATAGTCGGTTATCGCCCTGCGGCGCTTCTGTATCTGCTCCCTGACGCCGATGAACGACAGGAACGCCATGCAGTAGGGGAACGTCAGCCCGCAGAAAACGCAGAGCACCGTCTTTACGGAGCCGGGCGCCTTGGAGGTCTCCAGTGCGAAGAACAGATACGCGAGCCCCTGCACGGAGAAGAGCGAGGCGACTATGAAGCCCAACGCATAGGCGACGGCGTTCGCTCCGTCGAGCTTCAGTATGTAGGCGAGCCCGATGCCGAGGAGCAGTATTATCCCGCCGGGGATCGCGCTCTTCGGCAGCCGCCAGTCGGCGAACCGGGCCATCTTCTGCGGTTCGGTCCGGAATATCCTGTGACAGAGCCGGAAGAGGAATATGAGCGCTATCGAGAGCGCCTCCCCGAGCATCACCGATATCCACATCAGCACGTCGGGCAGAAGCAGGGCCGTCCGCGCGCCAATGTCGCGGAACTCCTCCGCGGCAGACTCCGAAAGCGAGGAGGGCACGGCCGCTTCCCATACCTCCGACCAAATCCTCGCCGCTTCGGTATGGGGCGGGTCGCCCGCGAGTATCGAGCCCAGAGCGAGGGAGAGGTATATGCCGAGCGTTATAATGACCGCGAGCCCGAGCGCGCAGTACCGGTGTGGGAAGCGCTTCTTCCCGTACGCCGTGAGGAACGCGGCCGAGAGCACGAGGAAAGCGAGCATCGGTATCGACGATGAGTCGAGCCCGAACGCCGCGGTTATGCCTATCGCCAGGCCAGCCGCGGGCGGGAGGAGAAAGAGGATCCCCCACTGCGACGCCATGTATGCGGTCAGCGCTATGAACGGCAGGAGCAGCAGGCGCGAGAATACCGAAACGACCGCGCACAAAAGCGCCGTTCCCAAGCATATTAAGATCTTAACCGATGTTTTCAAACTGCCAAAAACCTCTGGGGCATATAACTCCATACTGATTGTATCTCAAAGATATGGCGCTGTCAACAAATAAAAAAGCCGGCGGCGCTTTTCACGGACTTCCGCCCCGCGGCATAGTATTGACTGAACGGATTCGGACTTACCGGGAGGCGGAAATGGCGGTGACAACGCTTGCGGAGCTCCCGCCCTACGGAGTGTGCAGGGTGGAGCGGATACTTGACTGCGGAATAAGGGATAGGCTCGAGAGCCTCGGAATGACGCGCGGAGCGGAGCTCGTGTGGCTCTTCGCCGCGCCGGGCGGGGATCCCGCGGCGTATTCGGTGAGGGGGACTGCGGTGGCGCTCCGCAGGAGCGACGCCGAAAAAGTGCTCGTGACCCGGAGCGGGGCATGGGAATGACCGGGCGGGAAAGGGGTGGCCTGCGCGTCGCCCTCATAGGGAATCCCAACGTGGGCAAGAGCACGCTCTTCAACGCGCTGACGGGGCTTCGCCGCCACACCGGCAACTGGACGGGCAAGACAGTCGACGGGGCGGAGGGGCGCGTCCGCGCCGCGCACGGGCGGATGACGCTCGTGGATCTGCCGGGGTGCTATTCGCTCGCGCCGACCTCGCCGGAGGAGGAGGTGACCCGCGGATTCCTCATGAGCGGCGCGGCGGACTGCGCGGTGGTCGTGTGCGACGCCTCCTGCCTCGAAAGGAACCTGAACCTCGTGCTGCAGACGCTCCATGTGACGGCACGCACGGTCGTCTGCGTCAATCTCGTGGACGAGGCGGCGAAGCGCGGAATCGCCGTCGACACTAAAAAGCTCGCCTCGATTTTGGGCGTCGATGTCGTCGCGACCAACGCCGCGCGCAAACAGGGCCTTGCCGAGCTCGTGAGGGCCATACGCCGGGCCGCCCTGCGTGAGGAGACGGCGAAGGGGGAAGCGGAGGCCGCCCCGCTATGGGACGAGGCGGAGCGCATTGCCGCAGCGGCCGTTCAGCGCGACGGCGACGCGAGGAGCGCGCGCCGGCTGAAGCTCGACAGGGTGCTGACCGGCAGATTCACGGGGACGCTCATAATGCTCGCGCTGCTGGCGCTGGTGTTCTTCCTGACCATGGAGGGGGCGAATTACCCCTCGCGCCTCCTGTCAAAGCTGCTCTCGCCCGTGCCCGGCCTCGTCAGACGGCTGCTCGAAAAAACGCCGCTTAAGGGTGCTGCGGCAGGGGCCTTGTGCGACGGCGGCCTCGCGACGCTCGTGACGGTTATCTCGGTGATGCTGCCGCCCATGGCGATATTCTTCCCGCTGTTCACGCTGCTGGAGGATCTGGGCCTGCTGCCGCGGATAGCTTTCGATCTGGACAGGAGCTTCAGCCGCTGCGGCGGCTGCGGCAAGCAGGCGCTCACCGCGTGCATGGGCTTCGGCTGCAACGCGGCGGGCGTGGTCGGCTGCCGCATTATCGAGAGCCCGCGCGAACGGCTCATCGCGATACTCACGAACTCGCTCACGCCGTGCAACGGCCGCTTCCCGACGCTCACCGCGCTTATAGCCATGTTCTTCACGGCGGGGCTCGGCGCGCTCGGCGGCGCGGCAGGCGCGCTGATACTAACGGCCGCGATACTCCTTTCGCTCGGGGCGACTTTCCTCGCGTCAAAGCTGCTCTCCGTGACGCTGCTTAAGGGCAAGCCGTCGTCCTTCGTGCTGGAGCTGCCGCCGTTCAGGACGCCGCGCGTGGGGCAGATAATAGTGAGATCGCTCCTCGACAGGACCCTCTTCGTGCTTGGACGGGCGGCCGTGGCGGCGTTCCCCGCGGGGGTGATCATATGGCTCCTCGCGAACTGCGGCAGCGAGCCGCCGATATCGGCCTGCGCCGCGTTCCTCGACCCCGCGGGCAGGGCGATGGGCCTTGATGGGGCGGCGCTCGCCGCGTTCATACTCGGCCTCCCCGCGAACGAGCTCGTTATGCCTCTGCTGCTCATGATCTATAGAGGCGCGGGGACCTTCGCCGCGGGCGGGGAGCTTATGCATGAGACGCTCGTGCTGCACGGCTGGACGGTTAAGACGGCGCTCTGCATGACGCTTCTGATGCTGTTCCACTCGCCCTGCTTGACCACTCTCTTAACTGTGAGAAGGGAGACAAAGAGCCCCGCGTGGACGCTCGCGGCGTTCCTGCTCCCGTCGGCGATAGGGGCCGCGGCCTGCCTCGCGGTGAACGGAGCGTTCGCGATATTCGGCCGCTGATATTTGCCGCGGAAAGAGTTACACTTTCATACCGTTTGTCGTCTTTATAGACGAGGGGGCCCGCCCCGAACGGAGGCACGGATATGAAAAAGACGCTCTGCATAATTCTGGCGATACTTTTCGCCGCGGCGCTTGCCGGCTGCGGCCGCAGTATACCCGAAAGGGAGAGACTGCGGCAATACGACCTGGCGGATGGCGACTGGAGCACGGCGGTGCTCCCCATAACGCTGAGGAGGGACGGCCGGACCATCATGCTTTGCGCGGACGTGAATATCGCCGCGGTCGGGAAGTACTGCGGCAGATTCAGAGCGTCGGAGGAACAGCCGATGCCGTATCACATCGATTTCGAAAGGTATGACGGATGCCGCATGTACCGCGTGCTCGACGCGGATCCCAAACGCTGGTTCATACTCGAAAACGGCGGGCAATACCTGCTTGCGATGGTCGCGGAGGATGAGAAGGACGGCGGGCCGGCGCGCGATATAAAGAAGGAGCTCGAGGAACGGGATCTCCTCAACAGGTGCATAAGGATCAACGGGGCAATGTTCTGCTCCGTCGCAGCGGTGAAGCTCGCCGCCTGCGGGGAGGTGTGCAGCGCCGCCACGGAGCCGGACTGGGCTCCGATCCGCATAGATCACGACGTGATAACCCGGGACTATTACACGGGGTATCTGTTCGGCGATCATCCGTCGACGGAATGCGTGATACTGTCCGACGGGCAGAACGCCATACTCTTCGCCTCGACCGATTATCTGGAGACGAACGGCGCGGAGCTCGTCAGGGAGGCCCGCAGCAGGCGGTACAGGAAATAACGGCATGGAAAAAGCCGCGGAAGCTCATGCGCTTCCGCGGCTTTTATTATTGTTCCTTATTCGCCGGAGACCATCAGCTTCTCGATGAGCAGCGACGGGGAGCCGAAGCGGCTCATTCCGGGCATGCCGAACTTCAGGTCGGAGCCGACGACGGCGATGTTCTTCATCATCGTGAGGAAGTTGCCCGCGACGGTGATCTGATCGACGGCGCGGACGACCCTGCCGCCCTCGACGAGCTGGCCCTTCGCGATCAGCGAGAAGTCGCCGCTCACGGGGTTGAGGCCCGCATGCAGGCCGCTGACGTCGGTGATGACGACGCCGCTGCCCATGCGCCCGAGCAGGCTGTCGTAGTCCGTTTCGCCGGGCACTATGTAGAAGTTCGAGGGGGCGACGGTGACGGGGCCGGAGGCGCCGCGGCCCGCGTTGGATGTGGAGGCCGTGCCGGCCTTCGCCGCGGTCTGCAGGTTGTGGAGCAGCGTCGTCAGTACGCCCTTCGAAATGACCTCTTTGGTGACGGAGGGAACGCCCTCCGCGTCGAACGCGCGGGGATATTCCTTATAGAAGGGATCGTCCATGAGCGTCACGCAGTCGGCGGCTATGGTCTCGCCCTCGCGGCCTGCGAGAAGGCTCATGCCCTTCTGCGCGTTGTCGGCGGAGAACATGGGGGAGAACGCCGCGAGCATGTTCGCCATGGCCTCGTTCTGCATGATGATACTGTATTCGCCGGAGGGCACGGGGGACGCGCCGAACTGATCGGCGACCTTGCGCACGACCTCCTTTATCATGGCGTCGGTATCGAAAAGCTCGTTTCCGGTCTTGACTATGAACGAATCCTTTACGACGCCGTCCTGCTGCATGATGGGGCAGAGTATGGACGCCGATAACTCCTCTGTGTTGTCCGCCTCAAGGCCGAGCGTGTTGTGCAGACGGGTGGTGGACTTTGTCGTCTGTATCGCGCAGTACATGGTGCGGATCACGCGCGGATCCGCGGCCATGAGGTCCTTTTCGAGCTTTTCGGCATAGGCGATCTTCTCCGTGGGGGTAAGCCCGGAAGCGCGGCATTCGGGCTTCGCGATCTGCCTGTATTCGCATTTGCCCTGCATGGGCATTACGTCGTCGTTCTCGACGGCCTTCGCGTTGTCGACGGCGCGCAGCACGAGCGCTCTCGGATCGTCGAGCATCTCGGTATAGGCGTAGCCCGCCCTGCCGCCGTAAATGACGCGGAGGTTGAGGCCGAAGGAGTGCTCGACGGAGTATTCGTCGAGCTCGCCGCCCAGCACGTTGACGGAGAAGGTCTCGCCGTCGTTGAAGTAGACCTCGGCAGCTTCACAGCCGAGCTCGGCGGAGATATCGAAAGCTTTCTTCTTGAATTCGTCGAATGTCATCATAATTTGCCTCCTTTGCCGCCCACGGTGATCTCGGACACGCGGATGCGGGGCTGGCCTACGTTGACGGGCACGGAGCCCGAAGCCGAGCCGCACATGCCGGGAGCGAGAGCGAGCCCGCTATTGGCTATGCGGTCGATCTTCATGAGCACTTCGGAGCCCTTGCCAATGAGCGTGGCGCCGCGGACGGGGGTGAGTATCCTGCCGTCGCGTACCCAATACGCCTCAAGCACGGCGAAGTTGAACTCGCCGGTCAGGGGGTTGACGGAGCCGCCGCCCATGTTGGCGGCGTAAAGGCCTTCGCCCATGCTCCTTATCATCTCCTCGGGATCGTCCTTGCCCTCCGCAAAGAACGTGTTGGTCATGCGGGAGGTCGGGGCGAAGGTGTAATCCTGACGCCTGGAGGAGCCGGTCAGCGGATGACCGTTCATCCTGCGGGAGCCGAGAAGATCCACGAGGTACGTCTTCAGTATGCCGTTCTCGATCAGCACGTTCCTCCGGGAGGGGGTGCCCTCGTCGTCGTAGGCGATCGAGCCCCACGCGCCGGGGAGAGTGCCGTCGTCGACAGCGGTGACTATGGGGCTGGCTATCTGCTGTCCGAGCTTGCCGCAGAACTCCGAATTGCCGCGGCCGACGCTCGTCGCCTCGAGCGAATGGACGCAGGCCTCGTGCAGTATAACGCCGCCGAAGCCCGATTCGATGACTACGGGAACGCTGTCGGCGGGGCATTCGGGAGCGTGGAGCATTGTGACCGCTATGCGCGCGGCCTCCCTGCCTATCGCGGCGGGGTCGAGCTCGCGGTATGCCTCAAAGCCCTTTCCGAGGCCGGGCGCGGAATAACCCGTCTGCGCCTCGGTCCCGTTCATAGCCACCGTCTCGATGATGAGACGGGTGCGGGGACGCCTGTCCTCCGCCCATACGCCGTTGGAGTTCGCGACCATTATGCGGTGATCCGCGTCGAGGTAATTCGCCTCCACCTGCGTTATCTCGCCGGAATAGGCCCTTGCCGCAGCCGTGCCGGAACGGAGGAGCTCTATCCTCATGTCGTTGGTCACGTCGGCGAACTTCTTTTCATAGCCCGGAGCGCCCTTCCTCACCTCAAATGAGCGGACGGAATACTCCGGTACTCCCTCTATCGCGGCAGCGGCGGCGCGCGCGGTCTCCATGATCGCCGCCTCGCTCGTGTCCGCGGTGTATGCATAGGCGCATCTGGTGCCCTTCAGCACCCTGACGCCCGCGCCGACCCTGCGCTGATAACTTGCGCTGTCGACCTTCCCGTCGACCATGCGGATATTGTTGAAATCCGAATCCTGCATAAAGAGCTCGGAATAATCGCCGCCGGTCTTTAGGGCTTCATTCAGAACGGCGTTGACTGCCGATCTATCCAACATTGGATCACCTCCGATCGTTTTTATGACGGTATTATACCATACGGATACGCGCTTGTCACCGAAAGAATGAGTTGCAAACGCCCGAAAAATGCCAACCCGCGGTTGCGTTTTAACAAAAAAGGCCCCGGCGGCATATTCTGCAGCATGGACGCGGATAAGGTCATAAAAGCATGGAGAAGGAAGCGGGCTGCGGGCAGGGCCGCCCTTGCGGCGCTCATCGCCGTTCTTTTAGCGTTTGCGGCGTTTGCGGCTGTGAACGCGGCGATACGGCGGCCGCTCGTCTGCCTTGCGCGGGAGCGCGTGACGGAGATCGCGTGGCGGGCGCTTACCGAGGCGGCCGCGCAGGCGGCACAGGACGGCGGCGAGCTCCTCTCCGTCATGCAGACGGGGGAGGAGAGCTTCATAATAACCGCCGATCCGGCAAAGCTCGCCGCGCTTGCCGCCCGTATCACCGCAGACGCTCAGGAACGGCTGTCGGATGCGGGCAGGGTCGGCGTCGGCGTGGAATTGGGCACGCTGAGCGGCGCCGCGCTCCTGTCGGGGCGCGGGCCGGAGATCGAGGTCTGCTTCCGACCGGCGGGCGCCGTCGGGTACGGCGTCGCTCCGCGCCTCGTGTCCGCGGGCATCAACCAGAGCCTCTTCACCGTCGACTTGACGCTCCGGGCGGAGATAGTGCTGCTCCTCGCGGGGCGGGACGAGAGGGTGGAGGTCGAGGGCACCGTGCCCCTCTGCCAGACGGTCGTCGTCGGCAGGGTGCCGCAGGTCTATACGAACGTCGCGAACGAGGACGATATGCTGAACCTCATCCCGACCGATCTGCCGTGAAAAAAGGACGCCGGAAGCATATGCTTCAAGGCGTCCCGAAAGTCGGTCCTCAGCCCCTCGGCTGCTCCTTCCCGAAGGCGGGAGGGAGCGCGGGCTTCAGCGACGAGCCGGGCGGCGGGAGAGTCGGGTACTGCTTGTAGACGAGACTTTCGACGCCGGTGTACTCATACGGGTCGGAGAACGTCACGACGGCGGAGCTGACGAAGCCGGCATAGCCGTTCTCCGTGGTCACGTAATGCCATTTGCCGAAGTGCATCCAGCTCGTGAAGGCGGTGCCCGCGGGCAGCCGCGTTATCACGTTGGTGCTCCGGATGTAGGGCTCGGAGCGCAGGTTGCAGGTCGTGTCGGTGGTGCCGTCGGTCAGTATGTACAGCCCGTCCTGCGGGGACGGGAACAGTATTATCCGCACGTAGTCCATTATGATATAGCCCGTCATGCCGTTCCAGCGGGCCTTGTACCAGCCGTTGGAGGTCGCCTCAAGCAGATCGAGATGCTCGTCCGTCTGGACCTTGCCCATGCTGGGATAGCTCGTGGACGGCCCCATGCGGAAATTGGTGTTGTCGTCCGTGCAGACGGCGTATGCGAGGGGCGGAGCCAGCGTCGGCGACGGGCCGCCCATCTCCTCCGGAGTCTGCTCCGTTATCTCGACGAGGTCGAAATGAGGGAAGTAGAACGCAAGTATCTCGCGGTAATCCTGCGCGTAGGTATCGGGGTTCGCGCGGGCGAGCGCGCCTATCTGCGAAAGGCCGACGCCGTTGCCGTAGCGGGAGAATATCAGGGTGTAGCCGTTCTCCGTCTGTTTGCCCCAGTAGAGCTTGTAGTTCGACGTGAAGACGTATTTGCTGCTCGAGTAGTTGTCACCGCTGCCGTCTATATCGGAGAGGGCGTAGCTCCTCAGCTGGCTCGTCGGACACTCGAAAGTGAACTCCTCCTCGACCTCCACCTGTACGGGCCCGGGCGTCGCCGTGGGCTCGGGCGTGGGCTCGTCGGTGGGGGCCGCGGTCTCGGTGGGATCGGGCTCCTCGTCGAGCTCCGGCTCGGGAGTCGGCTCCTCCGTGGGCTCGGGAGTGGGTATGACCTCGATATAGTGCTTGACGGTCGCGGTCACGTGGAGCTTGCGCATGTTGCGCTGCGTGCCCTCGACCGGATCGAACGTGTAAAGGTCGTTTATCGACACCACGGCGAAGGAATCCTCGCCGAAGAGGTCGTTGATCTTGCCTAAAATGAAGTCGCGGAAGCGGCTGGAATCGCCGACGCCGCCGTATTCGACGTTGATGAGTTGCTTGCTGCCGGAGTTGTTGTCGAACTCGATATCGTCTATGTACACGTCGTAGCCGACGTCGTACTGACTGCTGCCGAACACCTGCGAGGGAAGGGCGGTCTCGCCGCCGTCGGAGTGGCCGTAGAAGGTCGGTATGAACCTGCCGTTATAGGTCAGCGCCTCGCCCGCGACGCAGATGCAGTAGGGCATAGTGACGAGGCGGTTCTCGCGGAAGCCGCGGTAGGCCTGATACAGCGCACTCGTCCAGCCGTCCTGCACGTCGTATTCGGAGCCCTCGGAGAAGTCCATGAAGAATATGCCGTATGTCTTCGCCGCTATGGCCTGCGCCTTCAGCGCCTCGGGATAGCTGGAGGTGTTGAGCTCGTAGCCGACTATGCCGTACAGATAGTACGCCATGGGGACTGTGTTGATGAAGCGCACCTTGCCGGAAGCGGCGCTGAACCTGAGATCGCCGAGGTACATCCTGTCAAGGGTATTGCTGTTCTCGCAGTAGGTGAGCTTTGCGACGCCCGCCTCGTAGCCTATCGTCACGCGCTCGAGCTCGACTGTTTCGCCGGAGGCGATGACGTCGCCCGTGCTGCGGTCGGTGATCTTGACGCCGCCGTCGGAAACGGCGACCTTTATGAGGCGGGGAGAGGCCTCCGTGCCGGTAAGGGTGACGTTCGCGTCGGGGATATAATAGCTCGTGCCGAGATCCAGATGGATGTAGGACGTGTTGCCCGTGGATATCAGCACGCGGATCGTGGTGAAGTCCTCCGTGGGGGAGGGGGCCTTCACGTCGTCTATGCCGGCGATGCCGCGTATGGGATCGCCCGTTTCGGAGGATACGCCCGTCCTGACCCTCGCGGCGCCGTCAGCATCGGGACGGAGCGAGGCGGAGAGCGCGGCGGCCCCCGTGACGGGGATCGAGACGATCAGGAACACGGCGCACAGCGCGCACGCCGCGATCCTTGCGGCAAGCCCCGCCTTTCCTTTTGATATCATAGGTTTATTGTTCATTCTCGGTCTTCCTTTTTTTCAGAATGGTATCGACCGCCGCCGCCGCGAGAGTTATGCCGAACACTGCGGGCACGAACGGGACGGAAGCGGGAGCATTGCGCTTCATATCGGGATCGGGGGCCTCCATGACGGGGACCTTCGGCTCCTCGACGGAGTATGCGACGGTGAGCTTTTTAACGCCGCGCTTTTTCAGCTCGCGCCGCATGACGCGGGCCAGAGGGTCGGTCGTGGTCTTGTAGATATCGGCGAGCCGCACCGCGGTCGGGTCGAGCCGGTTCCCCGCGCCCATGGAGGAGAGCACGGGTATCCCGCGGCGTATGCATTCGGCGATTAACGCGAGCTTCGCCGTCACGTTGTCCACGGCGTCGATCACGACGTCGGCGTCCGCGGGAATCAGCTCGGCCGCGTTCTCGGCCGTGACAAAGGCGCTGACCGCGGTGACCGCGCAGTCGGAGACCGCCTCGATATGCCGCTTCATGGCCTCGGTCTTGTCCATGCCGACGGTCGCCTTCTCGGCGCAGACCTGACGGTTAAGGTTGCTCGGCTTGACCCTGGCGCAGTCGACCACGGTAATGCGGCCGACCCCGCACCGCGCGAGAGCGTCGCAGGCGTGTCCGCCGACTCCGCCCGCTCCGAACACCGCCGCGTGGGCGCCGCCGAGTATCTCTTCTGCGTCTTCGCCCAGCAGCATTGCCGTGCGATAAAAGCTTTCCTTCATTTTTCGGCTCCGTAAGGGGATTTTTCTACACATATATTATAACAGAAACATATGTGCGAATCAAGCTCGCGCGGGCGGAGCGGCCTCCCCGCGGGGGCGGGACGGGGCAGCTTTTACAGATTATTCACAAAAAAGCTCCACAAAGGGAGCTTTTTGGATGCGATGCGACGTTCTCAGTCCTCGAACAGGGCGGTGGAGAGGTATCTCGAGCCGCCGTCGGGAAGGAGCACGACTATGTTCTTGCCGGAGTTCTCGTGCCTTTTGGCTAGGGAAATCGCCGCCCATGCGGCCGCGCCGGAGGATATGCCGACGAATACGCCGTCCCGGCAGGCGATGAGGCGCGCCGTCTCGAAAGCGTCTTCGTCGCTGACGGGGATGACGCCGTCCAGCACGGAGCTTTTCAGCACCTTCGGCACGAAGCCCGCGCCGATGCCCTGTATGCCGTGCGGGCCGGCCTTGCCGGAGGTGAGCACGGGGGAGGAGGCCGGCTCCACGCCGACCACGCAGACGGAGGGATCGCGGCTCTTGAGATACTCGCCGACGCCCGTTATCGTGCCGCCCGTGCCTATCCCCGCGACGAATATGTCGATACGGCCGCCCATGTCCTCGTATATCTCGGGGCCGGTGCCGTAGAAATGGGCGGCGGGATTTGCGGGGTTGTCGAACTGCGCGGGGATGAAGCTGCCGTCGATCTCCTTCGCCAGCTCCTCCGCCTTGTCGATGGCGCCCTTCATGCCCTTCCTGCCGTCGGTAAGCACTATCTCCGCGCCGTACGCCTGTATCATGCGGCGGCGCTCCTGGCTCATGGTCTCGGGCATCACGATAATGGACCTGTATCCGCGCAGAGCGGCGATGAACGCAAGCCCGATGCCCGTGTTGCCGGAGGTCGGCTCGATTATCACGGAGCCGGGGCGGAGCTTGCCCGACCTTTCCGCATCGTTTATCATGCTGAGGGCGACGCGGTCCTTCGCGCTGCCCGCGGGGTTGAAGTATTCGAGCTTCGCGAAGAGCCTCGCGGAGAGCTCCTCGGCTTTTTCGGTCCTTGTGAGCTCCAGCATCGGCGTACGGCCGATGAGCTCGTCGGCGGAAGAGAATATCCTTGCCATAAAAACACCTTTCCCGGCTTAAGCCGTGTCGTTCAGATAACGTAGAACCAGACGGGCGCCTCCTCAGGGGCGACATAACCCTTGCCGCTCTTGAAAACGAGCTCCTGATTCTTTATGCTCACCCTCGTGCCCGGGGCGATGGAGCGGGTAATGAACGCGTTGGAGCCGATTATCGAATCGTGCCCGATCACCGTGTCGCCGCCCAGTATGGACGCGCCGGCGTAAATCGTGACGTTGTCCTCTATGGTCGGGTGGCGCTTCTGCCCGCGCAGGCGGTGCCCCAGACGGGTCGATATCGCGCCAATCGTGACGCCCTGATACAGGCGCACTCCGTCGCCTATGACCGTCGTTTCGCCTATCACGACGCCCGTGCCGTGGTCGATGAAGAAGTATTTGCCTATCGTCGCGCCGGGGTGTATGTCGATACCCGTGCGGCTGTGCGCATACTCGGTCATTATGCGGGGTATGAGCGGCACGCCGAGCGTGAACAGCTCGTGCGCGAGGCGGCTTACCGCGGTGGCGTAGAGGCCGGGGTAGGCGATGATTATCTCCTCGCGGCTGGCGGCGGAGGGATCCCCGTCGAAGGCGGCGGAAAGATCCGTGTCGACGAGCGCGCGTATCGCGGGTATGCGGCTGAGGAACTCGGCGGTTATGCGCTCTGCCCGAGCCCGCTCGCCGCCCTCCTCCGTCGGCTGCTCGCCGCAGCGGAGCGCCGTCGCGATCTGCCCGCTCAAATGGAAGGCGATATCCTCGACGAGGTTCGAAACGCTGTTCTTGAGGTTGTAGATGCGGTAGGTGCGGTCGTTGAAATACCCGGGGAACACCACGCGCAGGAGCTTTTCGATAAGCTCCCGGATGACGTTCCCGTCGGGCTGGGTGTAGGGCTCCAGCCGGTCTATGACGCGCTCCAGGCCGTAGTCGTCGAGTATGTGCTCCTCGACCTCGCGAAGCTCGCTCTCGAAGGCGGCCTTTGTTCCGTTCGTATTGTCAGATCCCATCATGAGCTCCTTGATTTTTGAAATACTATAACAGACCGCGGCCCCGCAATCAAGAGCGGAAGGCCGTCCGATGTGAAAAAAGTTGATCCGCGTCCGTAAAAACTATGCTTGCGCAGGAAAAAAGGTGCGAAAAAGCCGGGAGGCAAGCTCCCGGCCATGTTTTCGTTATTCCTCGACGGTCGCCTTCTCGGCCATGCGGCGATTGAAGTCCTTCACGCGCTGATCCTTCGACAGGAAGCGCTTGCGCATCCTTATCGACTTGGGCGTGATCTCGACGAGCTCGTCGTCCCTGATGAACTCAAGACACTGCTCGAGCGAGAATATGACGGGCGGGGTCAGGCGCAGCGCCTCGTCGGAGCCGGAGGCGCGGGTGTTCGTCATGTGCTTCTTCTTGCAGACGTTGATGGTGATATCCTCGTTCCTCGCGCACTCGCCGACTATCTGCCCCTCGTATACGGGGACGCCCGCCGTCACGAACATGCGGCCGCGGTCCTGCGTGTTGAAAAGGCCGTAAGCGTTGGTGTCGCCTGTCTCGGAGGCGATGAGGGAGCCGGTGAGGCGCTCCTCGATGTCGCCGGAGTAGGGGGCGTATCCCTTGAAAATGTGGCTCATAACGCCGTTGCCGCGGGTGTCGGTCAAAAGCTCGGAGCGGTATCCCATGAGGCCGCGCGCGGGTATGTCGAATATCAGGCGCACGCCGCCGCCGTTGTCGTTGATCATGTTGGAGAGGACGGCCTTCCTGCGGCCGAGGCCCTCCATGACCGGGCCCATGTACTCCGCGGGCACGTCGATCGTCAGCTCCTCCATGGGCTCCATGAGACGGCCGTACTGGTCGTGCTTCATTATGACCTTGGGGCGCGAGACCGCGAACTCATAGCCCTGACGGCGCATGGTCTCGATCAGTATGGAAAGATGCAGCTCGCCGCGGCCGGAGACCTTGAACGCCTCGGTGGAGTCGGTGTCCTCCACGCGCAGTGCGACGTTGGTCTGGACCTCCTTATAAAGCCGCTCGCGCAGGTTGCGGCTGGTGACGTACTTGCCCTCCTTGCCCGCGAAGGGGGAGGTGTTGACCATGAAATACATGGAGAGCGTCGGCTCGTCGATATGCACGAAGGGCAGGGGATCGAAAACGTTCGCGTCGCAGATGGTCTCGCCGATGGAGAGCTCGGCTACGCCCGCAACGGCGATGATGTCGCCCGCCGCGACGGAGTCCGCCTCGGTGCGGCGAAGCCCCTCGAAACGGTAGAGCTTCGTCAGCTTCGCGGGACGGGAGCCGGAGCCGGGAACGCCCACGCATACGGGCAGGTTCTTCTTCGCGACGCCGCGCTCGACGCGGCCGATGCCTATGCGGCCGACGTAATCGTCGTAGTCGATGGCGGAGATGAGCACCTGCAGGGGCAGCGCCTCGTCGCAGGAGGGGGCGGGCACTGCCGAGATTATCGTGTCGAACAGCGGCTGCATATCGGGCGAGAGATCGTTGGGATCGAGGCCGGATACGCCGTCCCTCGCGGAGGCGTAGACTATGGGGAACTCAAGCTGATCGTCGTCCGCGCCGAGCTCGATGAAGAGCGAAAGCGTCTCGTCGGCGACCTCGTAGGGGCGTGCGCCGGGGCGGTCGATCTTGTTGATGACGACGACGGGGACCTTCTTGAGCTCGAGCGCCTTGCGGAGCACGAACCTCGTCTGGGGCATGCAGCCCTCAAAGGCGTCGACCATGAGGAGCACGCCGTCGACCATCTTCAGTATGCGCTCGACCTCTCCGCCGAAATCCGCGTGGCCGGGAGTGTCGACGATGTTGATGCGGTAATCCTTATAATTGACCGCCGTGTTTTTGGACAGTATCGTTATACCGCGCTCGCGCTCGATGTCGTTGGAGTCCATGACCCTGTCCTGCACCGCCTCGTTGGAGCGGAATACGCCGCTCTGGCGGAGGAGCTGATCGACGAGGGTGGTCTTGCCGTGGTCGACATGAGCGATTATCGCGATGTTCCTTATCTTTTCATTCATAAAAATACCTCTTCTGCGGTTTTTCCACAAAGAGGTATTTTACTCCGTATTCTCAAACAATACAAGACTTTTTTGAGATTATATTATCGGCGTTCCACCCGTTATCCGACGAACTGGAACACGACGAATCCGGCGTATATCGCGAGCAGGAGCACGCCCTGCCAGCGCTTGAGTCTGCCGGAGAACACCGCGGGCAGAGTGAGTAGCGCCATGACGCCCATCATTACGGGAATGTCGATCACGAGGGATGCGTTCATGCCGCCTATGAGCTTCTCCGCGGGCACGGCGAAGGGCTTTATCGTGATGGCCATGCCGGACACGAGCACGAGGTTGAATATGTTGGCGCCTATGACGTTGCCCAGCGACAGCGCGCCGTGGCCCTTCACGAGGGAGGTGATGGCGGTGACGAGCTCGGGCAGGCTGGTGCCGAGCGCCACGAAGGTCAGCGCGATAACGGTCTCCGGCACGCCGAAGCTCCGCGCGATTATGGTGCCGTTGTCGACGAGGAAGTTAGCGCCTATCGCGATGAGCGCCGCGCCGAGGATTATGAACAGCACGCTCTTGCCGAGGCCGAGCTCCTTGTCGGAGCCCTCTTCGGCCTCCGCCTCGTCGGGATGCTTCTTGGCGTGGAGCACGGTGATGACCATGTAGACAACGAACATGGCGAGCAGTATTACGCCGACGGGGCGGGAGAACTCGCCCGCGAAATACGCGACGCCCGCGTAGAATACCGCCGCTATGAAGAAGCAGACGACGGGCAGAGTCAGCGCCTTCCTGTTGACGGCGGCGGGGCGTATCGCAACGGTGATTGCCGCGATCAGCGCCGTGTTGCAGATGACGGAGCCGATGGCGTTGCCGTACGCGATGGAGCTGATGCCCTTCGCGGCGGAGGTCGCGGAGACCATCACCTCGGGCAGGGTGGTGCCTATCGAGACGACGGTCGCGCCGATGAGCAGTTCGGGAATGCGGAACTTCTTGGCGATGCCGACGGAGCCGTCGACGAACCAGTCGCCGCCCTTTATGAGAGAGGCAAAGCCGATCACGAACAGCACTATGGAGCCGGCGAGGCCGAAGCGGCCGTTGGCCCAGGTCGAGACGAATTCGAGCATGATAATACCTTCCGAAATCAAAAATGATAATGAATTATAGCATTTCGCCGCCGCCCGTGTCAAACGGTGCGAGATACGGCTTTTCGGCTGTTTTTACGGGAAAAAGTCGGCGCTTTGCCGAGGCTTTTCCGCTCCGGCTTTTCAAATGCCGTTTCGTGTGCTATAATGCCAGTATGACAAATATATTCGAAAAAGCATTCGGCCCCGGAGCAAGACTTTTCACGCTCGACAACGGGGTGATAAGGGCCGGCGTCACCGACTACGGCGCGGCGCTGACGGAGCTTTCCGCCGGCGGCGTTAACACGGTGCTCTGCTACGGCGACGCGGCGGGATACGCCGCGGGCAGCAGCTCCCTGGGAGCCGTCGTCGGCAGGTATGCCGGCAGGATCGGCGGCGCGCGCTTCACGCTCGGCGGCAGGGAATACCTCCTCGAAAAGAACGACGGCGCGAACCATCTGCACGGCGGGTTCGGCAGGCGGCTCTGGCACGCGGAGAAAACGGAAAACGGCGTCCGCTTCACCCTCGCGAGCCCCGACGGGGATGAGGGCTTCCCGGGAACGCTCCGGGTGAGCGCGCTGTATGAGCTCGCGGGCTCCGCGCTGCGCCTGACCTTCGAGGCGGAGACCGACGCGGACACCGTGCTTAACCTCACGAACCACAGCTATTTCAACCTGAACGGCGGGGGAGACGTCGGCGGGCATTATCTGCGCGTCAACGCAGACAGGTATGCGGAGACGGCGGCCGGCCTCATACCGACGGGGCGGCTCCTGCCGACCGCGGGCACCGAGTTCGACTTCGTCTGGCCGAGGGAGCTGAGCACCGCGCTGAAGGACGAGCGGCTTTCCGCTACACGCGGCCTCGACCACAGCTTTTCAATAACCGGCGCGGACGGGAGCATGCGCCTCGCGGCGGAGCTCTATTCGCCGGAGACGGGCGCGGCGCTCATCTGCCGCACGACTCAGCCGACGGTGCACGTCTACACGGCGGGCTTCCTCGATATGGACTCAGCGCCGCATCTCAAGGGCGGGGCGAAGCAGCTGAGGAACGGCGCCGTATGCCTCGAGACCCAGCATTTCCCCGACAGTCCGAACAGGCCGCAATTCCCGACGACGCTGCTGCGCGCGGGGGAGAGGTTCAAAGAGGTCACGGAATACGAGCTCGCCGTCCGCTGATGAAATAACAAAAAAGCTGTGCGCCGCACAGCTTTTTTTATGCCTTTCACATCCATTTTTTCTTTTTGAACCAGATGAGGCAGCCGACCACTATCGCGGCGCAGACGCCTATCACGATGGGGTAGGCGTAGGGCTTGTCGAACTCGGGCATGTATTTGAAGTTCATGCCGTACCAGCCGGCTATCAGCGTCAGCGGCAGGAATATCGACGTCACGACCGTGAGTATGGTCATTATCTTGTTCTGCTTGACGGTCAGCTGAGACTGGACGAGCTCCCTCAGCTGCGCTACGTAATCGCGCAGGCCCGTGACGCTGTCCTTCATGCGGGACACGCGGTCGGTGAAAAGGCGGAAGTAGCGGAGGTTTTCCTCCTTGAAGAACTCGTTTTCGTTCTCCTCGAGCTCCTGCCCCAGATCGAGCAGCTGCTCGTAATGCAGGCGCAGATCCAAAAGATCGCCCCTTATGTCGTTGAGCTCCGCGGGGAACTCCTCGTATTCGCCGGCAAGTATCTGCTTCTCGGCGGCGTCGAGGCGCTTTTCCACGGAATTGAGCAGGTACAGATCCTGCGAAATGGTCGATTCCAGAAGGTCGTAGATAAAGCGTTCGAGGCTCGGCAGACGCCATTTCTTGGTGCGGCCGATATCCTCGACGAGCTTTTCGGCGTAACCCTCGTCGTCGATAATGACGATGCCCTTTTCATCGAGCGCGAAGGAGAACGCGTGCTCCTTGCCGGAGATATCCTGCCTGTCGGGAATGAGGAAGCTGCCCGTCAGTGAGTCGAGGCCGACTATCGCCTTCGTCTCGCGGCGGTCGAACAGCTCAGACTCCATGTCGATCACCATGCCGAAATGATCCCTTTCGCTACGCCACTCCTCGGTCGAGAGCACGGCCGCGTACTGCGCGCCGCCGCTTGACAGCTGCTCCTTACCGCAGGGGGTGAGCTTTTCGTTTATGAGCCAGCACTTCATGCTTCAGCCGCTTCCTTCTTACGTCCCAGCTTCGACAGGGGCTTGAACAGCAGGGGATACACGGCTATCGCGACGAAGCTCATTATGAAATACCTGACGCAGTCCATGAGCGGGGAGGAGGAGACGGCGCCGAGCAGGGGCTTCAGGCCGATCCTGAGGCCGAGTATAACTGCGATGCCGAGCACGACCTTTATTATCTGCACCCACCAGCGGGCGGAGACGCTGAAGTTCACGAAGCGCTTTTCTATACAGCTGCCCGCGAAGAGGCCGAACGCGGTGCCGAAGAGCACGCACGCGTCCTTTACCTGCGTCGCGTCGGGGCCGCCCTTCGCCCTGCAGTAGGTCATAATGAACACGATGAGCCCGAGCGATACCGCGGCGACTATGCCGGACGCTATGGCGTAGGGCTTCAAGCCGTCTCCGATCCGATCGAACAGCGCGCTGCAGAGAATGATTATGAGCAGGCCCGTAACGAGGGAGACGCCCACGTCGAGCAGAGTGTGCACGCCAAGATACATGCGGGAAAAAGCTACGAGCAGCGCCAGCACCGCGGCTGCGGCGTACGCCCAGCCCTTCTTAATGCGCTGCGCAATGCCGCCGTACATGAGCACGGCCGACTGCGTGTGTCCGGAGGGGAAGGAATAGCCGGTGGCGTCGGCCCTTGCGGCCTCGACGATCTTGAAATCGGGATCCAGCACCCAGGGGCGGGGGATCATGAATATCGCCTTCAGGAACTGGTTGACGGCCGCTCCGGCAATGTACATGAACAGGAAGCGGTAACCGAACTTCTTGTCGACGCACCAGAGCACTATCATACCTATAACGATGAACGCCGTCTCCTGACCGAGCATGGATATCGCGTTCATAATGCCGTCCCAAAGCGGCGTCCTGACGGCGGCGATGGCCCTCAAAATGTCCATTAGCCAATTAAAAAACGGACTGATTGCCAAGATCAGCATCTCGATACACCTCCGAAATGGAATATATGTAATGATATCATAAGGAAATCGTCCGGTCAAGACGGCGCGCGCACGCAAGTTTTTTTGCAAAAATGACAATGAGCACTTGAAAACGGGAGAATAATGTTGTATATTAAGTACGAACCACTTAACAGGAGGACTTTGTTATGGGTAAGTTTTTAATCAAGAAGACCAAGACCGGCATCAAGTTCGATCTTAAGGCCACCAACGGCGAGGTCATTGCCACTTCCGAGGTCTACAAGGCCGAGGCGTCCTGCCGCAAGGGCATCGCAAGCGTTATGAGGAACTCCGTCATCGCTCCCATCGAGGATCAGACCGTGGAGGGCTACGAGGTCAAGAAGAACCCCAAGTTCGAGGTCTACACCGATAAGGCAGGCGAGATCCGCTTCCGTCTGAAGGCCAGGAACGGCCAGATCGTCGCGGTATCCGAGGGCTACAAGGCCATGAAGAGCTGCCTCAACGGCATCGATTCCGTCAAGAGGAACGCTCCCGAAGCGCCTATCGAGATGGTCGACTGACAAAACGAAACGACAAGCAAGCATACACAGGGCGACCGGTTTATTTAGGTCGCCCTGCAGTTTTTGATATGAAGTCCATCCGCCCGGGGGCAAAATATATTTGCGCCGTCGGGCCTATTTTTCGATATCGGGTAGTGACAAGCGCCGCAGAATCTGTTATAATAAATAACTGTGCAAGCCAATGTAGCTCAGTTGGTAGAGCAGCGCATTCGTAATGCGCAGGTCCAGGGTTCGAGTCCCTGCATTGGCTCCAATTCATACCGGCCCATCCGGGCCGGTATGAATTGGCTTTAATCACGGGACTCGAAGCCCGCAAAAAGACAGCCGCGCCGCGTTTTTTGCGAAGGCCGGGTTTCCGAGGAGGGCGAATGCGGGCGGTGTGAGCTTTCCGCATTTGCCGATAATATTGAATAACGGGGTGTAGCGCAGCTCGGTAGCGCGCCTGGTTCGGGACCAGGAGGTCGCGAGTTCAAATCTCGCCGCTCCGACCACAACAAAAGGGAGTGCAAAGCACTCCCTTTTGTTGTGGCCTCCGTAGCTCGTTATTTGAACTCCGAATTTGCCAAGGGCAAATTCCGGCGCTGCGGCACGCAGACAGAGCCGAAGGGAGCAGATCGCAGCGCGGAGTTCGTAAATCTCGCCGCTCCGACCAACAAAAAAGTCTTGATTTCATTAATAAAATCAAGACTTTTTCTTTTTGCTTTTTAGCTTTTCGTGAAACATCTCGCCTACTTTTCGCCTACTTTTCACTTGAATCGAACGCATTTCTTACCGCTTCATATCCTCTTTGAACCTTGCGGCTTCGGTCGAGATCGGTATAAATCTTTAGGGTCGTGGTCGGGTCGGCGTGTCCCATCACCTTCGAGGCCGTCAACACGTCCACGCCTGCGTCGTACAGCACAGTCGCAAAATTGTTGCGGAACGTGCGCGTAGTCACATCATCCCCGACGAGCGCCTGTATGGACTTCCATCTGCGCTTGAACGTGGCTTCGCACATCGGCTTGCTCGGGTCTGTGGGCGAGCTCACCACATACGCATTGCCTGTCCCACGATGCTCCAGCAATATCGCTTTGAGCTCGGGCACGATGGGGATATCCCGCCTCGCGTTGGCCGTCTTGAGCGTATCGACGCTGTTGGTCTTCCAGGCATAGTCGCGCGTTACGCGTATCACGTCATGCGCAATGTCCACGTCCTGCCATTGCAACCCTATCCCCGAGAGAGCGCGCGGAGACGCTCCATTTCTCGGAGGATTACGAGCGTAAACTGCACCGAAAGGCAATAGCCGCGTTCAAAGAAGCACAAAAAAAGGCGGGCCGTTAAGCCCGCCCTTTTCTTTTGTCATTCGGCTCCCTTCGCATCAGCAAGGAAAAGCTCTATCAGATACCGCTGGACGCTCATCCCGAGCTCGGCGGCCCGCTTTGCGATTTTCTCCCGCATACCCTTCGGGACGCGTAGCATGATTTGGTCGTACTTCTCACGTTTATAGCGTGCATTGTATTCCGCATTATATGACATGGTGCTCACCTCCGTCTCGGATGTTATCACGTGGGACGGCACGTTGTCAATAGGCAACTTGCGTGAGCATCTGCCAGCCCTCGGGATGGCGACGGGTGCCCATGTGGACTATGCGTTTGCGGATGTAGGCCGCGTCCTCGTCTGTGATGCCCGTGAGATTGCCCTCGCCGTCGCTCCCGCCTGTCACGGGGAGAGCGCCCACGAGCATGGGGCTTCCCAAATCGGAGATAGCGGATATCTTCGGGTCGTCGGACAATAGGCGAGGATGGCGTTCGCGTCTTTGAGACGAACGACCGCTACAAGACCGTGGAAGACGCTCGGGCAATGTACGAGAGCGAGCTTGCCGCGCACCTCGTCGAGAAAGTGCTGGTCGATGACACCTTCCTCGACCGCATCATCCGCGACAGTAACCCGAAGAACCAGAAGGCACGTGCCCGCCTCGTAAACCAGTTGCGCGACACGGTGAGCCGCATGGCGAAAGTGCTGTCCCGAGAGCCCTCCGTAAGCGGCAAGATATACAAGCTCCAGCGCACCATTGAGAAGGCGTACAGCGCAATGAGCCAAGTCTACCTCAAAGAACATTCTGACTGCGGCTACTCCGAAATGGAAGACATGTAAGCCCGCGCCAAGGCGGCTGAAGCGGCTCACGCTACGAGGGAAATGGAGGAGTATAGGAGCGAAGTTGAGGACCAGCGGCTCAAAGGCGAGCGCGTCGCATGGCGCAAGGACGACGCCGAAAAATAGGGCCTTGACACCAAAAACAAGGCGGCTTACAATGTAGAAAACGCGAAGGAAGGAGCGCAGAAGAATGGACGAGTTTACAGCGAAGACTTTAGACGAGTACAAAGAACAAGTGACGAGCTATCTGAAAGAGACGTTTCCGACTTCCACTCTGGCGAGCGAGAGATTGAAGCAAGTGAGCGAGAAGGAATGGCGAAGGTATTTCGGACTGAAATACAGTCCGCAATACGTGGGCGAGGGATTGATGCTCGACCTTATCTGAATCCCGACAACAAAAACGAGTTTAATGTCGTAGAAGGTATCGACGGAGATACTTTCCACGACACTTTTTTCTGTCGTCCAAAAGTATCTGTATAGCTTCGCGCAAAAAAGCCGGACCACGCACAAGAAAATGCGAAGCGGGAGTTCGTAAATCTCGCCGCTCAAAATTACGCCGCAACACACCCTCTAGCCGCCGCAATTGACACTGTTACGGCTTTATGATACAATTGACAAAACCATTTCGGGAGGCGGCTATGGATAAATCTCAGATGAAATATGTTGAGGGCGGTTATTGCGACGAGCGCGGAGCCGCGTTTTGCGGAAATGCCGCCATGCTTCCAAACGGAACGTGGGGCATGGTGCTGCTTGCGGTCAACGGCGGGGAACTCACGATAAGGGACGTCGACGCCAAAAGCCAGCCCGGCCGTGTACTGTATCGCATCCCTCTTTCGCAGACCGAGGGCCTTCGCTTTAAGGGCTTCATTATCAAGACGCTCGTGTTCAAATACAACGGTTTTGAATACAGCTTCGGCAGCCTGATCGCGACAAAGTCCATGCGCGAAGCCTTCGACGTGATACTCGAGGAGAGCAAAAAGTGATCCTGCCGAAAGGGATCCGACGCGGGAAGGCGATATATATCTTCGAAATCAAGTTGAAATCCCGTGACCTATGCTGTATAATACATCGGTAACAAACGGAGCGGTATCGAAGCGGTCATAACGGTCCTGACTCGAAAACGTTCAAGCCAATTGGAACGCTCCGCTCAAAAAGTCCTTATGTTTATTAGGCTTTTTGAGGCTTGAAAACTGAATATTCTCGTTTGTTCTCTCCTCCAATTCTCTCCTTTTTCCGGAGGCTTGGAGAGGCAAAAATACCGTGGAGCGGTATCGAAGTGGTCATAACGGTCCTGACTCGAAATCAGGTGTAGGGCAACCTACCGTGGGTTCGAATCCCACCCGCTCCGCCACAAATACAGACTCCTGCATCGCAGGAGTCTGTATTTTCTTGAATAACATATTTGAACCCTCGAATTTGCAAAGCAAATTCTAAGCGCTGCGTAAATTAGCCCTTATGTAATCATCTCCTCGCAGCGCGGGGTTCGTAAATCCCTGCTTCTCCGCCAAACCAATCAGTACTCAGAAGTTTTGCCACCTCATACGGGGTGACAATTCTTGTTGTAATGTATAGAAACACCGTGCTCAGTATGGTAGAAAAAACTATTTATATGATAACATAGATATGGTTCCGTTTTTTGCGGTGTTTTGCTTATCGAGTGAAATTTATACCGCTGCAAAGATCGTAAATTATACCTCAGGTATAAAAATAATTTTATTTTTAGTATAAACGGTGTGTTCACTCAATATGTGGCAACAATTATAATGATATTATAAAAGCAAAGGAGAAAAGAGGATGCAGATCGGACTTTCGGGCAATATCCGCGCGCTGCGCAAGGAACGGAGGCTGACGCAGGAGCAGCTTGCCGAGGTGCTCGGTGTGACCGTCGGCGCGGTTCACAAATGGGAATCGGGACTGAACATGCCGGACATACTGCTGCTCATAAGGATGGCGGATTTCTTCGACACTTCGGTGGACGCGCTTTTAGGCTATCGGATGAACGACAACCGCCTTGAGACGATGGAACAGCGCCTGCGTGAATACCGCCGAAAAAAGGATCGCGAAGGGCTCGCGGAAGCGGAAAAGGCGCTGAAGAAATATCACTATTCCTTCCGTATCGTTTACCAATGCGCCCTCCTTTACAGCGGTTTCGGCTTTGAGAGCGGGGACCGTGCGCTGCTCCGGCGTGCGCTTGAGCTGTTTGAGCGGTCCCGTATGCTACTCGGGCAGAACGGGGATCCCGAGATCGGCGATCAGACGATCTGCGGAAAGATCGCGCGCGTATATCTGGCTGTGGACGAGACCGAAAAGGGCGTCGAGCTTTTGAAAAAGTCCAATGCCGGCGGGCTTTTTGACCACGATATAGGCCATATCCTCGCCGTGTGCAAGAGGACCGATGAGGCAGCGCCCTATCTTTCAAAGGCGTTCACAAGCATATTCACGCAGCTCTGCGATACAGTCATCGGCTGCATGAACGTGTTCACGCAGCGAGGCGACTACGCTTCCGCGGAGGCGATACTCAGTTGGGCCGTCGACGTGTTTTCGGGACTGCGCAAGGGCTCAAAGCCAAATTACCTCGATAAGGTCTGCAGCATACTGCTGACGGCGCGTGCCGGCACGCAGCTGCTTGAGGGCAAGGACGAAGAGGCGCTCGCTTCGCTCTTAAGCGCGAAGACGCTTGCCGCGTTCTTCGACGCTAAGCCCAGCTACGAGGCGGCCGACATCCGCTTTGTAGACCGCGTCGGGGACGTAAGCGCATACGACGACGTCGGCGCGACGGCGGCGCAGGCCGTTGAGAACGTCGCAAAGGGCTCCGGCATAGATGCGCTCGCCTCGCTGTGGGAAAGCGTTTCAGCCGAAGAAAACATGGACGATACGAAATAAAGGTTTATAAAGTATTATTGGACAGACGAAAGGAGTCAACCATGGATAAGAACGCGATGATGAAAAAATTGACCCGCGAAGCCTTTGAAAAGGGAGCTTTCTCGGGGAGCTGGCTGTATGCCGAGAACGGTGAGATAGTGTCGAAGGGCGCGATCGGCTTTTGCGACCCCGCGGGCGTTATACCCGTTCGAGAGGATACGCTCTTTGATATCGGCTCGGTCAGCAAGCCGATGACGGCGACCGCAATCATGCTGCTTGTGCGTGACGGACTGCTCACACTCGACGACGCGATCACGGATCACTTCCCTGAGATCCCGTACACGGGCGTGAAGATCAGGCATCTTCTGACCCACACGAGCGGACTTCCGGATTATATCCCGTATTTTATGAGTCTCATCACCGAGGGCGGTGGGATACCGGACAACAGCGCTGTGCTGCCCTTCCTTAAGGACTGCGGCGAACCGGCGCATTTCGCGCCGGGCGACGGCTGGGAATACTGCAACACCGGCTACGCCCTTCTTGCCATGCTCACCGAGAAGCTCTCGGGCATGCCGTTTTCAGAGTTCCTCAAAAAGCGCGTATTCGAGCCCTCCGGCATGACAAATACCCTGCTTATTCACCGCATCAAGGACGGTCTCACGATCGAAAACCTCGCTCTCGGGCAGGTCTTCGAGGATGGGGAATGGAAGCTTGCCGAGCAGTCTAGGTGGAAGGACGTCGTCGCCGGTATGGACGGCACGGACGGCGCGGGCTACGTCAAGAGCAGCATACTCGACCTGTATGCTTGGGACAGGGCGCTGCGCTCATGTTCGCTGCTCACGGAGGAAGAACAGGAAACGATGACCGAGCCCGTGCGCCTCAATAACGGCGAGATCGGCAACGGCTACGGCTTCGGCTGGGGGCTCATGCCCGATGACGACGGGAATATCGTTGCGTTCCACACCGGGTATCTGCCCGGCTACACCGCCCTTATCAAGCGTTGGCTCGATCGGGACGCCGTGCTCATCACCCTCTGCGACCGCGATCATACGGACGCGCGGGCGTACAACGGCTTTGTGACCGGTCTGGACGCGATCATCAGCGGAGAGGAGCCCAAGCCCCTGATCGCGCTTGAGGATATCGCGATATCGGAGCCCGACCGTACGAACTGGGAGAGCTTCTGCGGCAGATACGAGATGAACGACGAGGACCTCATGATAGAGGAGGTCATGCTGAAGGACGGTGAACTCTTCGCGTCGGTGCTTGACGACCTTGGCGGCAAAGAGATCGTCAAGCTTTACCCCCTCGGCGATAACGTATTCGGCAGGAAAGCCGGCATGGCAAAGCTCACGTTCCGAGAGGGCGTGATGATGATCAACGATCTGCCCTGCAAAAAGCTGTGAGATACATCAGCAGGCACGGTTATCCGCCTGCGCCTTTTGAGATCTTTGAGAAAGTCTGCAACGTCATCCCGGAGCAAACAGAGGATTTCAAAAAGTATAGTGATCGATCCTTCTCCGGGTCTGCATAGCCGGAAGCAAATTACAAATGAGGCAACTCAAAAGGTTTCCCGGAATAGCGGAAAGATCAAAAAACTATTGAGAAGGACGAAACAACTGTTCTCCTGTGAAACCATCGGATCAATGTGCGCTTTACGGAATCTGATGATTACCCCGAGTCTGTTGAAACAGCATTCTTCAGGCAAGAAAAGCCAGTAAATCATTAGGTTTTCTGGCTTTTCTTTTTCTCTCGCTTTCTCGCACGGTCGTCCTAAAAATGCTCGATTTTCGCCGGATTTTGCACATTTTGGGCCAGAATATAATCATTAAATCAAGTCAAAGGAGAGAACAAAAGCACCCGGTTTTCCCAGTATTCAATTAGCTTTTTGAACATCGCTTTGTTCTCTCCCCGAGAGAACGGCGGTCACTCATTGAGACTTTGAGAGATCGAATTCGCCGAAATCAACTTCGAGCTGTACTCCAAATGCGAGTAAATATTCGCCGTCGTTGAGAAGTCACTGTGGCCGAGCCACTCCTGGATCTGCTTCATCGGAACGCCGTTCGAGAGCAGCAATCTTAGTCCTGAATGGAGAGCTGTTCGGTCTCCTGCTTCGGCGGGAGCCAGGCCCAGCTGCCGTCCTTCTGCTTCTTGGAATCGATTCCGAGATTCTTCTTCGCCTCGTTTGCCGTGCGTTCGCTGATACCGTGAGCCTTCAGAAGGCCGTAAACGCTTGATGCGGATACTTCCTTCCCCAATGCCATGAGCCCGAATATGAGCTCTTCGGCAAGCGGGAGCTTCGTTTTCTTGTACTCGCCTTTGTTGACCGTTTTCCCATGCTTTTCGGCAAGCGCTTTGAACTGCGCCGCGCCGGAAGCGATATGATTTGTGACGTGCGTCACAACGCAGTCGGACTGCGCGATCATCCATCTGTTGCGAAAGGTGATCGCAAAACGGCGCGGAACGGTCTCTATCCCCTCCGGAAAGATTGTCGGGAGAAGATACTCGGATGCACCGTTTCCGCCTACTGGAAGATATGCGAGTATCATCTTTTTTTGCCGCGTTGTTTAATGAATTGTCCTCACTTCTCGTGCACGAGCTTGCCGCTCATGTGCTCGATGGTTATTTCCATGATCCGGACGCGGTCGAGATCCCGCTTGAGCTCCGCGTCGAGCTCCTCCATGCTCGGATAATACTTCATGCCGAAAGCCCGGGCCTTTTCGTATTTGACGGTCGGATCCTCGACCTGCTTGGCTCTGCCGAACACGATAACGCTTTTGACGTAGTATGACCAGTCGCCGCGCTGCTCTCCCGCGTCGTGTACGGTAAAGCAGATCTTATCGAAGCTATTCATTGCGTCGGCCTTGTGTCCCTCGCGCGAACAATGGAAATAGAGCTTGTTTTCGGCTTCATCGTAATAGAAATTGATGGGCAGGGCGTATGGATACCCGCCGTCGCCGATAACGGCCAGCGTGCCCCGCTTTTCGGTTTTGAGAAGGCTCCTGCATTCCTCCTCGGAAATCGCCTGCTTGAAGCGGCGCATTGGTCTGAAAGACTGTTCCATGGGCTGTTCCTCCGTATCCGGTTTCATTCATTCCAGTTCCTCACGGTCGATCGGCTCATTCTTGTAGAAGTACTTCCTATCGCGCTCCGAGACCTCCCTCAGCACCCGGCAGGGATTGCCGACCGCGACGACATTATCGGGAATGTCCTTCGTAACGACGCTTCCCGCGCCGATGACCGCGTTCTTTCCGATCGTGACGCCGGGAACGACGATCACCCCCGCTCCGAGCCACGCGTTCTCGCCGATACGCACGTCCTTGTTGTACTGCAGCCCCCTCGCGCGAAGCTCGGGATCGATGGGGTGATTTGCCGTCGCGATAGTCACGTTCGGGCCGAACATCACTTTGTCCCCGACGTAAATGTGCCCGTCGTCAACGAGAGTGAGATTGGAATTGGCGTAAACACCCGAGCCGAAATGCACGTGGCTGCCGCCCCAGTTGGCGTGGAAGGGCAGCTCGATATAGCATTTCTCGCCGCATTCGGCAAATACCGCCTTCATGTATTGTTCTTTTTTCACGATATCGGATGGCTTTAATTGATTGAACTCCCAGAGCATGTCCTGAAAAGGGAACTGCTCTTTCAAAAGTTCTTCATCCATCGGGTCGTAAATCAGACCCTTTATCATTCTTTCGCGTTGAGTCATATTTCGCCTCTTCATTTTCCCTCATACGATCAGCATTTCGTCTTTTGATACAGCCGTGTTCGGCTCAAGCACGAGGAACTGTTCGTCCCATTCCCCGCGAAGAAGCTTTTCGATAAGATGAGCGCCGCCGGAGACGTATTCCGTTCTTGCGTCAAGCCAGTCAGCGTCCTTTTTAACGGTATCGAAATAGTCCTTCCTGCGGCAATCGTTGATGCCCGTATCGATGATGGAGACGCAGTCGTAATAACTTTTCCAGTCCTCGTGATAACGACGCCTCGTCTCATCATCCTTATCCGCCGTCATTTGATCGAAAATCGCTTTGAAAGATTCGGTCGACGGATCCAAGGCGCGGACGTATAGATGCCTTGGCGTTTTCAGATCCGATCTCGGCTCGTCGCCCGTCTGCAGAAGCAGCGAAACGCAGTCGTCCACCCTCGGCAGCACAATACGGCAAGGCGCGCTGACTCCTTCCCACGAGCCGCCGCAGAAGCCCATAGCGACGAGCACGGTCTCGGTATCCTCCGGGAGACTCCTGATCGTCCCGATCAGGTGAGAGCGCATCTCAGCGGGATCGCGGTGGTATTTGCGGTCTAGATAATACACGGGATGGTCAGTCCCGACCTTCTTCTGCGCGTATTCAACGTACTCCCTGAGCGAGCTGCACGCGATGATGACCGTCATTGCTTGGCCTCCGTTATCGTAATGATCTGTTCAATATGATTATACCACGCTGCAGCGCCTTTTCAAACATAAAGCCGTATAAAGAGGGAGTCTTTAATGTGCTTTTTACGCGAATACCTCTCGGGGGAAAAGTGCGGGCAAGAGGACTTGAACCGTCCTGTGGCTGCAGATAAGGAAAACCCCGAGCCGTAAAAGGCCGGGGCTGATCGTTAATTTGTCGTTCAGATCGCTTCGATTATCTCGGCGATATCGCCGTTAATAAGAATCGACCATTTTTCTATCTGCTTGGGGCAGAACGCTTCGCCGTAATTGATGCAGGCATAGACGGCGTTGGGGTTCTCGATCGTCAGAGCCCAGAACGGGTACTTTATTATCGTCGGCGTATTCGCACCTACGCCGAGCTCGAGATACAGAACGTGCCGGCCTTCATGAGCCTTTAGGAAATCCGCATAGCGTTTCGACGCCTCGTGCCAGCCCGCGTCCTCGACAAAGGTATCGTCGGATCTTAGATTCATCGTGACTGCGCTTCTGTCATCCGGGCAGCGCGGTATCAGTTCGGTGGGGATCCGCATTGAGATGAGGCGGTCCTCCGGCACTTCAAACACGCCGTTTTCATTGGGAATGAATCTCTGCGCGGCCATCGCACGGATCACCCAATCACGGTTGTCGTAGGTCTTACCGTTCCTGCCGTTTACCGTCTGGAAAAGCCCGTAATCGCCCTGCGTATAAAACAGGCGCTTTTTGTCAAATCCCGCCCGCTGAAACTGATGATCGACGTTCGTGGTTATCACGAAATAGTCCTTGTCATTTACGAGCTTGAGCAGGTCGTTATAGACCGGCTTCGGCGGGTCGATATAGCGATTGAAATAGATATGCCTTGCCCACCATGCCCAGCGGGTCTCGTCATCGGGGAACGGATAGAAGCCGCCGGAGTACATATCGGTTATGCCGAAAATCTCTTTGAAATCGAAGAAATAGCGTTCGAAGCGTTCGCCGGAATATGTAAGGCCTGCCGCTGTAGAAAGCCCCGCGCCGGCGCCTATGACTATAGCGTCGGCGGAAGCAAGCTCATACTTTAAGCGGGCGATATTCTCCTCTTTGCTGCCGGAGCAGACGGAAAGGCCAGAGCGTAACCCACGCACGGCGTTTATGCCCTTCTGTATCGTACCGAGATATGCGTTGTCATCGAAGGATCCGCTCATATATCTCCCTGTCCCTTTCCGTGAATACGTTAAATATCACACGGTCAATGTCATATGAATGCGTCTTCAGCCATTTCGTCACGGTTTCAACCGCGATTTGGGCCGCCCGCTCCTTCGGGAAGCCGAATACGCCCGTCGAGATACAACAGAAGGCGACCGAGCGGAGCCCGTTTTCCGCGCACATGTCAAGCGTGTTTTTATAGCATTCCGCAAGCTCCCTTTCGTTCTTTGCGGTGAGTCTGCCCGAGACTATCGGCCCGACGATATGGATGATCTTCTTCGCGGGGAGGTTGAAACCTTCGGTCAGCATCGGAACGGCGGTGGGCTGTTCATAGTCGTTGCCGTAAACGGAACGCAGCTCGGCCATCTGCCTTGCGCACTCCGCGCGCAGCTGCACGCCAGCGAATGTGTGGATGCAGTTGTCGATGCAGGTATGCATCGGTACGAAGCACCCGAGCATCTGCGAATTTGCGGCGTTGACGATCGCGTCCACGGCAAGGCGCGTTATATCGCCCTGCCAGAGGGATAGTCTGTCTGAATTTCCGATCACACTTCCCCGGTCCGCAAGCGTGGGGATATCCGCAAGCGAGACTATGCCGTTCTCCCGAATGCTATTTTTGAGGTATTCGTCCTGAATAGAGACGACCTCATCCGGCAGAGGCTTCGGCATGCGTATATTCATCAGCGAACGCAAAAGCCTCCGTTTTCCCTCAGTATCAGCGGGAGTCGGATAGTCGGCGTATTTGATCGAGTCTCTTTTGAAGGCCTCGACAAGAAAAGCAAGTCTTTCTTCCTGTGTCACAGCTTCGCTCCATTCAGATAATTATCATCACAGCGATTATACCATGCCGAAGCGTCCATTTCAAACGCGCTGCTGCTTCATTTCGATATCTACCTTCAGAATACTTTATCTCCGTTTTTAACAGTTTCCGTCGGTCTTAACAGTACGACGCCCTGTTCGGATTCCGTTCCGAGTATGCGAACCTCGCTTTTTACGGAACCGATATGGATAGGAGTCAGGTTCACACAGCATATGACCTGAGTGCCTATCAGATCCTCGGGCTTATATAGCTTTGTGATTTGAGCCGACGATTTTTTGATCCCGATCTCCTCTCCAAAGTCGATGGAAACAACGTAAGCGGGGTTGCGGGATTTCTTGTTATCCTTGACGTCGATTACGGTTCCCGCCCTCATTTCCACCTTGTCGAAATCTTCTATAGTAATCATTTCATGTCCTTTCAAAACAGCGGTTCATATCGCCTGCAATGCTTAAGTTTACAGCGATTCCGTGAATATCTCGGCGATATCCTTTTCAAGGAGCGGAGCCCATGCCTCCTCAAGGCCTTCGTTCTCGGCTACGTGATGCGCCATCTCGCCGATGCGCGATTCGTCGATGCCGACCTCGCGAAGGTGCATCGGGATGCCGATCGACTCGAAGAAATCATAAGTAGCCTTTATCGCCCTTTCCGCGATCTCAAAGTCGTCGAGAGCGGGATCGATGCCGAACACGTTCACGCCGTACTTCACAAAGCGTGAGACGGTCTTTTCGCTGAGAATGTGCTTCATCCAGCGCGGAGTGATGATAGCCAAGCCCTCGCCGTGGGTGATGTCGTAATACGCGGAGAGCGCGTGCTCCATGCCGTGGCAGGGCCAGCCGGACTGGCTGCTGCCGAGGGAATAGATGCCGTTGCAGCCGTAGGTGCAGGTAAGCATCATCTCGGCTCTCGCCGTGTAATCCTCGGGATTTTTAAGGCACTTGACCGTGTTCACCATGAGGCTCTTGAGCGCCGCCTCCATGAAGCCGTCGTTCAGCAGGGTGGAGTCCTCGCAGAAATACTGTTCCATAATATGATTCATGGCGTCCGCGCAGCCCGCCGCGGTCTGCTTCTTCGACACGGTGAAGGTGTACGTCGGATCGAGGAACGATACCGCGGGATAGAGCAGCGGATCGATGTAGCCGATCTTGTCGTTCGTTTCGGTGCGGGAGATGACTCCGCCCGCGTCGTACTCGCTGCCCGTGGCGGCAAGGGTGATTATGTCCACGATGGGCAGCGCCGCATGCGCCTTGACCTTGTATGAGATGAGATCCCAGGGATCGCCGTCGTACTTGGCTCCCGCCGCTATCGCTTTCGAGCAGTCGAGCACGCTGCCGCCGCCAACGGCGAGGATGACGTCGATATCATGCTCCTTGCAGAGCCTGACGCCTTCGAGAACGCTGGGATCGTATTTCGGGTTCGGCTGGATGCCGGAAAGCTCGACGATCTCCCAGTCCTTCAAAAGCTCCTTGACCTTATCGTAAAGGCCGATCTTCTTGATGCTGCCTCCGCCGTAGGTGAGCAGTATCTTTTTGCCGAATGCGCTCATGACCTCGGGGAGCTGTGAGACGACCCCTTTGCCGAATATGAGGCGGGTCGGCGTCATGTAATTGAAATTCTGCATTGTTTTTTCCTCCCAAGTATTGCTGATTATTTGATGCTTCTGCCCATCTCATAGGCCTCGGTATAGGCGGGAGTGTTCAGTATCTCGCCGGGCATGTAGACTCCGACGCCGTAGATAACGCCCATCTCCTTCGCGCCCTCGACGCAGTCGGCATAGCCGCGGAAGCACTCGAGCGTGCGCTCCTGCGCCGCCTTGGAATCGTCCGCGCTGGTCATGATATAGTAGAACTCCTTGTCCTTTACCTCCGTCCAGCGGGCGACCGTGCGGTCGATAAGGGCTTTCAATTGCGCGTCGATGGAGTAGAAATAGACGGGGCTCGCGAGCACGATAACGTCCGCGTCGATCATCTTCTGCAGTATCTCGGGCATGTCGTCCTTCTTGGCGCACACGCCGCCGGACTTTTGGCAGTAGTAG
>JAFZRT010000001.1 GCA_017619735.1 Clostridia bacterium | reverse complement strand
GCGGATTGATTTGCGGAAGTTTTGCTATTGAAACTATCTTTTCATGGAATGGCATTGGTAAATTCGCGGTTGAAAGTGTGAAAGCAAAGGATCTTCCGGTTGTCGAGAGGTATATTGTCACCGTTGCACTGACATATACGGCTGCAAAAGCGAACGGCCTATCCGACGTGGTATGGAATGAAGCACAGCGCCAATCCCATAAAGAACGAGCAGGCGTTGCTTCGCTTTCTGGTTCCCTTGAGCATTCTTCCCTTTGGAGCGGCAGCGGCTTCTAAGTACGGTGAGATCCGCGCCTATCTTCAGAGCGGCGGAACACCGATTGGACCGTTGGATATGCTGATTGCCGCGCACGCCAGATCGGAGGGCATGACCCTTGTGACGAACAACGTCCGCGAGTATGCACTCCGAGAGCTCACGCGTAAGCTCCGTGACCGGCGCGCCGCGCTTCTGCGCGCGCTCATGCTCCGCACGGTCGATCGCGGTACAGCGCACGATGCGGCCGAGATAGCTGAACAGGTATCCGTACGGTCTGTTGGGCGGGATGCTGTTCCATGCTTTGAGATACGCGTCGTTCACGCATTCCTCCGCGGCGGCGCGGTCGCCGACAACGCCCATGGCGATACTCATAAGGCGCGCGCCGTACTGCGAGGACGCTTCGCTGAGCGCCGACTCGTCCCTCGCAAGGAAGAGCTCCACTATTCTCCTGTCGTCCAAGGAAGCTTCCCTCCTCTTTTCAAAGGCCTTCACCCCATATATCGGGAAACGGTGAGCGGCGGTAACGCAAAAACAAAAAAGCCCTTACGGGCTTTCAATCGATGGAGTATCCGCAGATCAGCTCTGCGTTTACGAGCGAATAATTATCCGTCCACGGCACGGAGCCGACGTCGATCAGCTCCCATTCCTCCTCGGTACCGCCGTACATGACCTTCCCGAACTCGGGGCAGTCATAGACGACGTTCTTGCCTATCTGCGTGACGGTATTGGGGATATAGACGGATCCGAGCGCGGGGCAGTTGTTGAAGAGCTTTGCGGGGAGGCTCGTGACCGTCGGCGGGATGATAACGGTCTTTATAGTACCGCATCCGTCGAAGGCCTTAGTCCCGAAGCCGATGACGGTGTTCTTCCCGACCTTGTCGGGAATCACCAGCGTTTCATCCGAGCCGACGTACGCGGTGACGTCCGCGGTGCCGTCCTCATATACGGAGAAGCAGAAATCGTCCGTCCAGACCGACTGCACGACGATGTGCTTGTGACGGGCGCAGCCCGCACATATCAGCGCGAACACGGCGGCAAGCAGCGCCGCGGCGGCTCTTTTGACAATTACGTTCTTCATATTAAAACTTATACACCGCATCACGGAATAAGTCAAGTGCAAAATTGCCCGCGCATTCCCCGCCGGCGGAGGTTTTTTTGCCGCCCCTATTGCAAAATCGGGGGCTTTATGCTATATTGGTCTCGCGGGAGGGCTTATCCCCCGCAAAATGAATATTGCCTTATCGAGAGTGGCTGAGGGACCGGCCCTGTGATGCCACGGCAACCTGTTCCCGTTGGGAGCAAGGTGCCAATTCCGACGGAGCATGCTCCGTAAAGATGAGCGTAAAAAGATTATTTCGGGAAGCGTTCATCGGACGCTTCCTTTTTGATCTTGGCGGGCAATGTTTGAATGACGAAAGGAGAAAAGAAAATGGAAAGAACGAAAAGACTGTTCACCTCCGAATCCGTAACGGAAGGACATCCCGACAAGGTCTGCGACAACATCGCCGACGCGGTGCTTGACGCAATGCTGAAAAACGACCGCAACTCCCGCGTGGCCTGCGAGGTCGCGGCGACGACGGGCATGGTCGTCGTAATGGGCGAGGTCACGACCGACTGCTACGTCGATATCCCCAAGCTCGTGCGCGACGTCGTGCTGGATATCGGCTACGACAAGCCCGAATACGGCTTCGACGGCAGGAGCCTTGCCGTCATTTGCGCCATCAACAGCCAGTCCGCCGATATCGCGATGGGCGTCGACAAGAGCTTTGAGGCCAAGCACGGCGAGGCGGATCCCCTCGACATAGGCGCGGGCGATCAGGGCATGATGTTCGGATTCGCCTGCGACGAGACGGAGGAGCTTATGCCCATGCCGATCTCGCTCGCGCACAAGCTGACAAGACAGCTCACCGCCGTCAGGAAATCCGGCCTGCTCCCCTACCTGAGGCCCGACGGCAAGAGCCAGGTCACGATAGAATACGAGGACGGCGCTCCCAAGCGCGTGGACACCGTGGTAATTTCGACGCAGCACGATCCCGATATCGACATGGAGAAGCTCGCCGAGGACGTAAAAACCCACGTCATTGCGCGCGTGATCCCCGCGGGGCTCATGGATGAGAACACCCGCGTGTTCGTCAATCCCACCGGCAGGTTCGTTATCGGCGGCCCGCACGGCGACAGCGGCCTTACCGGAAGGAAGATAATAGTCGACACGTACGGCGGATACGGCCGCCACGGCGGAGGCAGCTTCTCCGGCAAGGATCCCACGAAGGTCGACCGCTCGGCCGCGTACGCCTGCCGCTACGTTGCGAAGAATCTCGTCGCCGCGGGCTTCTGCCGCAGGTGCGAGATACAGGTCGCCTACGCGATAGGCGTCGCAAAGCCCGTCTCCGTCAGGATCGACACCTTCGGCACGGGTGCCATGCCCGACGCCGAGATAGAGGCGATGGTGCTGCGGTCCTTCGATTTCCGCCCCGCGGCCATTATCGAAAGGTTCGATCTGCGCAGGCCCATCTACCGCCCGACCGCCGCATACGGTCATTTCGGGCGCACCGACGTCGATCTGCCCTGGGAGCGGATCGATCTCCGATTTGTCAAATGACGGCTGCGACGTCCGACAGGGCCGAAAAGAGCATACTCATCACCGGCGCGGGAGGCAGTCTCGGCTCCGCCGCCGCGCGGGAGTTCATTTCCCGCGGGTGGCGCGTTTTCGCCGCGGATATCTCGGCGGACGTTCTGCCCGAGGGCGCCTTCCCCGTGCTGATGGACGTGACCGATACCGAAAGTGTGGAGCGCGCCGCCGCCGAGGTCGCCGCCCGAACGGACGGCCTCGACGCCTTGCTGCACCTTGCCGGCGTCTACACGATGGATCCCTTCGCCGAGATCCCCGAGGACGAGCTTAAAAGGATGCTCGACGTCAACCTCATGGGCGTTTACCGCGTGACCCGCGCGGCGCTGCCCCTCGTCAGGAACGCCGGCGGACGGATAATCATAGTCGCGAGCGAGCTTGCGCCGCTCGATCCCCTGCCCTTCAACGGCATCTATTCAATGACCAAGCGCGCGCTCGACGGGTACGCGCATTCGCTGGCGCTGGAGCTCGACCTTATCGGCACCCGCGTCATCACCGTCTACCCCGGCGCATTCGGCGACGGCATGACGAAGTCCGCCATCCGCGCCATGGACCGCATGAGCGGGACGACGCGGCTGTACCCCGGCATCACGGAGCGTTTCCGCGACATCGTCGTGAAGCAGACGGGCGGCGCGAAGGACCCCCGTGTGCTCGCGGCGTTCCTGTGCCGCATCGTGGGAAAGAAGCGCCCGCGGTTCCGTTATTTCATCAACAACTCATGGAAGCTCCGTCTGTTCTCGGCGCTGCCCATGGACCTTCAGGCCGCGGCGCTGAGGCTGCTGCTGAAGGGCGACAAGCGATCACGATAAAGGCCGAACGGCCTTTTTCGGTTTTTTGCGGAACGATGTAAGATTTGCCACGCCTCCGCCCAATTATATGGTGAGTGACGGCGAAAGGGCGGGCGGCCGACGCGGGTTTCCGGCGCGGCGCCCGACGCTGCCGCAGGCGCCGCGGCCGCACGGATCCCCGGGCCGTCAAATATCATCGGAAAGGACGCCTTTATATTCAAAGGCAAAGGGATTCAGTATGAACGATACCGCGCTGATAAAGCTCATCCGGCGATCGCCGGACAAAGGTCTTTCCGCGCTGATGGACGATTACCTCGGCCTCGTTCATTCCATAATCCGGGGAAGGCTGCAGGACCCCTCGTTCAGGCAGGACGTAGAGGAGGCGGTCGCGGACACCTTCACGGAGTTTTACCGGAGCATCGACCTTTACGATCTCTCCAAGGGCAGTGTGAAGGGCTATATCTGCACCATCGCCCGGCGCCGCGCGGCGCAGGTCTACAAGCGCCGGCTCCGGGACGGTTCGCCGCTCTCGCTCGACGAGGCGGGGGCCGAAAACCGGCCGGCGGACGCCGCCTCCTTCGATGAAGAGCTGATACGGGGCGAGCAGAAGCACGCGCTGTTTTCGGCGATAAACGATCTGGGCGATCCCGACAGGGAGATAGTGATCCGCAAATACTACTTTGAAGAACCGTCCAAGTCCATCGCGCAGAGACTCGGCATGAGCGTTTCCGCCGTCGACACGAGGACCCACCGCGCGCTCAAAAAACTCAGGACCGTATTGGGAGGACAGGAGCAATGAAGACTCTTAATGAAATATTCGACGAAGCTTCTCCGCTTGAGACGGAAAAGCTGTTAAAGGACATAGAGACCGATCGACCCGACGAGCTGACGGAGGCCCGCATCCGCAGGGCGGTCATGAGCAGCGCGGGCCTGCCCGCGGGCAAGGCCGACGCGAAGCGCCGCGGGCTCGGCAGGACGGCGAAGATACTGCTTGCCACGGCGGCGGCCGCAGTGCTGACCTTTGCCGCGGTATTCGCCGCAGTGAAGCTCGCCGGGAGGCCCGGTCAGGAAATAACCGTGCACAACACCCCGCATATCGGGACCGACGTCACGCCCGCGCCGACAGGGATACCGGGGCAGAGCGAAACGCCCCCGCCGACCGACGCCCCCAACAGCGCTTTCGAGCTGTCCGACGCGGTATGCTGGGTCACCATAGGTTCCAAGCTGTCCCAGTCCGACGGCCTCTCCTACTTCCGGGCGAAGGTCAACAGGACGTATAAGGGCACTCTGCCCGAGAACATAATCCTCTGTCAGGACAGAAGGATCGAGATCGACTTCGGAAGCGTGTTTTCCGATCAGCTCCTCGTTTTCATCAAGTCCATGATCGACAGCGGCAGCACCGATTACGACGACGTCTACTTCGTGCTTGACAAGAGCTACGCGGTGTTCACTCCGCTCACCCCGGTCATCCCCTACGGACGGGGCGACGCGGAGATAGGCATTGACGGCGGCAGCGAGAGCGAGCCCCTCGGCCCCGAGGATTTCTTCATCGACGGGGACGATATCGCGGTGCTCGACTCGCTTAACAAACGGATCAAGGTGTTCGGCGGGGAAGGTCTCGTCCGGAGCATCGAGGTCCCCGGCGGGTACCCGACCGCCATGACGAAGCTCGGCGGCAGCGTGTTCGTGCTGGATTACACACTCGACAACGTCTATGAGATCGACTGGGAAACCGGCGGGACCCTGCGCACGATCCCCCTGCGCGACGGATCCAGTGCCGATCGCGTACAGCAAATGACCTCCGACGGACAGAGCGTCTGGCTCTGGTCCTGGCACAGCGGCGCCGGCTATGATATGTACGATCTTATGACCGGCGAAACGAAGCGCGTGCTCGAAACGCGCGTTGTCGATAAAACGGTCTACTGGAAGACGGAGTTTATGGACGACGAGCAGGCGTTCCGCGAGGTATTCTTCGATATGCTCGGCTGCGGCGAGGACGGCAGCGCGTACTTTATGGTGTCCGATCCCGTCAAGGGGACCGGGGTCATGATGTTCGAGACGACCCTGCAGAAGTTCTCACCGGCGGGCGAGCTCGTCGGCATAGCGCGGCTGCCCTCTGAGGACTACGTTTGGATAGGCCACCGCAGCGTGTTCCTCGGCACGGAGGGCAGGACATACCATATCGCATGCGAGAAGGAAGGGATGCGCGTATACCTCGTAGAGCTAGGAACGGCCTTCGAATCCAGGATGGACGAACTCTATGAGAGGGCGGCGTCGCTGGACGTCGGCTCGGGCGACGGCGAGGTGTATTTCCGCGATCCGATATTCGACGACGCATCCAACGGGCCGGAGGACTTTGCGGTGATCGGGAACGATCTCTATATCCTGAACTCGGCCGCGGAGAACGTGCTCCGCTTCAACAGCGAGGGCGGGCTTCTCGAAACGATCCCATTCCCCGTGCATATGATGCAGCCGATCCGCTTCCTTGTCGGCAGTTACGGGATCTACGTGATCGACCTGTACGGAAATATGCACGTCTTCGATCCGTATACCTATGAATGCCGCACGGTCGGGCTCCCGCTCGAAAGGGGCTCCGTCGATCCGATGGACGCGTTCGACAGCGGCGAGTGGTTCGGCGGCGACGGCTTTGCCGGATCGATAATGCTCATGTACGAGCGCGGCGACAAGCTCGTGTTCGTAGTCCACGAATCCTACCGGCTGATCAGCTCATACGTGTACGATCCCGCAAGCGGCAGCATTGAGCGGACCGACGAATACGGGTTCAGCGGGACCTGGACCGGCGTCGGGAACCGATACGGCGCGGCGCTGCACAACAACGAAACGGGGCGGGATCTGAGCTTCAGCCTCGGCGAGTGGGCGTTCCTGAAGCTGCTGGGAGAGGACGATAACGGCGGCCTCTTCGTGGAGGCCTTCCGGTCGACCGACTATCAGCCCGTCCCGCGGAAGGTGTTCAGGATAGGTCCCGACGGCTCGGTCACCGGCGCCTCGGCAGAGATAGAGAGCTCCGATTTCATAACGTTCACGCTGTCCGACAGAGGAACGGTCTACGCCATGATCCGCGAAAACGACAAGGTCAGCATAATGCTGATGAATATGCTATAATGATACGGAGGCGGCAGCAGCGCCGTCTCCGAAAGGAAGACGATATGAAATACACCGACGTTAACGCCTCGACGATCGACCGTTGGGTCGAGGAGGGCTGGGAATGGGGCGTGCCCATAGACGGCGAGACATATAAAAGGGCCCTGCGCGGGGAATGGGACGTGCTCCTGACCCCGACCAAGCCCGTGCCGCACGAGTGGTTCGGGGAGCTGAAGGGCAAAAAGCTCCTCGGCCTCGCCTCTGGAGGCGGTCAGCAGATGCCGATATTCGCCGCGCTCGGCGCGGAATGCACGGTGTTCGACTACTCCGAAAAGCAGCTCGAGAGCGAGCGCGCCGTCGCGGAGCGCGAGGGCTATGCCATTAGGATCGTCCGCGGGGACATGACCGAACGGCTGCCCTTTGAGGACGGGGAGTTCGATATCGTATTCCATCCCGTCTCCAACTGCTACGTTAAGGACGTGCTCCACGTCTGGCGCGAGTGCGCCCGCGTGCTGAAAAAGGGCGGCGTGCTGCTCTCCGGCACGGATCATTTCGTGAACTACCTCGTCGACGAGGCGGAGGAGCGGATAGTCAACCGTCTGCCCTTCGATCCGCTCGAACATCCGGAGCAGATGGCGCTTCTGCAGAAGGACGACGCGGGGGTGCAGTTTTCCCACACGATCTCGGAGCAGATCGGCGGGCAGCTGAAGGCGGGCTTCGAGCTGACCGACATTTACGAGGACACGAACGGCGAAGGCCGCCTGCACGAATTGAACGTGCCTACCATGCTCGCCATGCGCTCCGTCAGAAAATAGCTCACGCACGGATCAAGCCCTCCCTTGCGGGGGGCTTTTTCTATCGGTCAAAAAGGGCTGGCTTTTCGTAAAACAATAGGGTATAATTTATTTGTGAAAGATTACGGCGAAAGGGGGACGGGCGGATGATGATCGTTTCGAAATGCCTCACGGGCGAATGCTGCCGCTACGACGGCAAGAGCAGCCCCGATCCCGAGATAGCCGCGCTGGTCGCAGCGGGGCTTGCCGTGGCCGTCTGCCCCGAGCAGCTCGGCGGGCTGCCCACGCCGCGCGTGCCCGCGGAGCTTACCCAATCGGGCGAGAACGTGCTGCTGGGCGGAGGCAGGGCCGTGACACGCGACGGCAGGAACGTCACGCGGGAGTTCGTTGCCGGGGCGTACGAGGCGCTGCGCATAGCGAAGGCCGTCGGCGCCGACCGCGCTGTACTGAAGGCGAAAAGCCCCTCCTGCGGGAAGGGGACCATCTACGACGGGAGCTTCTCCGGAAAGCTCGTTGAAGGGAACGGCGTCGCCGCGGCGCTGTTCATGAGGAACGGCATAGAGGTCGAAACCAGATAAGGAGTCCGTATGGAAGAAAAAACCGAAGCTAAAACCAAGGTGCTGGTCGTTGACGACGACAAGCGCATACTCCAGATATTGAAGCTGTACCTGGTCAAGGACGGGTACGAGGTCATGACCGCCGAACGCGGCGACGAGGCGCTCGACATGGCGCTTTCGTCCCAGCCCGGCATAATAATACTCGATATCATGCTGCCCGGCATGGACGGATGGGACGTGCTCGAAAACATCCGCCGCACGAGCGACGTGCCCGTCATAATGCTGACGGCGAGGGGCGATATCACCGACAGGATACAGGGCCTCGACTGCGGCGCGGACGACTACATAGTAAAACCCTTCGAGCCGAAGGAGCTGCTCGCGCGGGTCAAGGCGGTGCTTCGCCGCGCCGCATCCTCCGCGGAGGACACCCACCCCGTAACGATAGGCGGGCTGTCGGTCTCGCTCGAGAACTATACCGTGATGCTCGACGGCAAAAAGCAGGAGATGCCGCCCAAGGAGATCGAGCTTCTGTACTTCTTCGTCACGCATCCCAACCGCGTCTACACGCGCGATCAGATACTGGACAGCGTGTGGGGCTACGGCTATTACGGCGACAGCCGCACAGTCGACGTGCACATAAAGCGCCTGCGCGACAGGCTGGGCTCCCGTCCCGATTGGGATATTGAGACCGTCTGGGGCGTGGGATACCGCCTCAATATAAAGAGGAACCAGTAAAGCGACAATGTTCCGATCCGTACATTCCCGAATGCTCGCCGCCGTCCTTGCGCTCGTGCTTGGACTTTTGGTCGTGCTCGGGATAGCGGTATCGGCCGCATTCCGCTCCCTTTACATAGAGGAGACCGAGAGCCGTCTACTGCGGGAAGTCGACGACATAAACGATATCGTCGTGGCCCGCTATATCGACGTGGACAAGCGTCCCTCCGCGAGGGAGGAGTTTCAGGTAATCGTCCGCCTTTACGACGCGTATCTGCAGCTCTGCTTCGATTCTTCGGAGCTCGGCCGCTACAGCGTCTACAGCGGCGAGTCCGGCAGCCGCTGGGCCGTCGCGGAGGAGGCCGACCTCGACAGCTGCATCGAGTCGGTCAAGAGCGGCGATTACGAGCGCTGCAGCTACGGCCTGCTGTCGAAGTACACGGGCTTTTACACGCTGACCGCCATGCGCCCCATCACCGCCGAGGACGGCGGCACGCTGGGCGTTATTTTCTTCCATTACGACATGACGGGCGTCAACCGCTCCATCAGGAGCGCACTTTCGAGCGTGGCGCTGTTCTCCGCCGTCGCCATCGCCTTTGCGATACCGGTGGTGTTCCTGCTGGTCAGGAGCATCACGCACCCCATCTCGCAGATGACGAAGGTCGTGCAGGAGTTCGCGAACGGCGATTTCACCCGCCGCGTCAAGACCAAGGGCAACGACGAGCTGTCCGATCTCGGCGGCTCAATAAACACCATGGCGGACGAGCTCAACACATTGGAGGCCGCGCGAAGGAGCTTCGTCGCGAACGTTTCGCACGAGCTCCGCTCGCCTCTGACCTCCATGCGCGGGTTCCTCGAGGCGATGCTCGACTCCACCATACCCGCGGAGGACAGGGACACCTACATCGGCATAGTGCTCGACGAGAACCGCCGCATGACGGTAATGGTCAACGACCTGCTCGACCTGGCGAGGATCGAGTCCGGTCAGTACAAGCTGAGCATGAGCGTTTTCGACATAAACGAGCTCATACGCCGCACGATACTGACATTCGAGGCGAGGATAGCCGCAAAGGGCTTCGATATGGACATACGCCTCCGCGACGATCCCGTATTCGTCGAGGGCGACTCCGCGAGGATCACGCAGGTCGTGCACAACCTGATCGACAACGCGATAAAGTACACGCCCGACGGCGGGAAGCTGACCGTAGAATGCCGCCCCGAAAAGCATACGGCAAGGGTGAGCATTTCAAACACCGGCGCCGGTATCGCGAAGGAGGACCTGCCCCACGTGTTCGACCGGTTCTACAAGACGGAGAAGGCGCACACCCCCTCCGGCTCGTCGGGAACGGGGCTCGGGCTCTCGATAGCCAAGCTCATTATCGACCAGCACGGGCAGGATATCTCCGCCTCGTCCGGTGACGGCGAGACGCGCTTCTCCTTCACACTGAAAAAAGCCGCGAAGCCCGCGGTGAAAAAGGCGAAGGAGGCAAACTCCTGACTTGGGTCACAGATAATAAATGCTCATTTCAAACGACATCAACTTCATATCGGACAGGCCCACGGTCGTCGCGCTCGGCACGTTCGACGGGGTGCATCTGGGCCACCGCGCCGTAATAGGCAAGGCGGTGGAGCTTGCCCGCGCGGCGGGGATCGCCTCCGCGGTGTTCACGTTCTCCGAATTGCCGCGAAACGCTTTCCTCCCGCCCGAGAAGCGGGTCTTCCCGCTCTGCACATTCGAAGAGAAGGCGGAGCTCATAAGCGCCCTCGGCGTGGATATACTGACGGCGCCGCGCTTCGATAGGGCGGTCGCCTCCATCCCCGCGGCCGATTTCATTCGCGAGGTGCTTATAGGGCGCCTCGATGCGCGTGTGATAGTCTGCGGCGAGGATCACCGCTTCGGCGCGCACGGCGCGGGCGATACGGAGCTTTTGAAGCGCGTATGCCGCGAGGCGGGGATCGGCGTCGCGATAGTCCCGCCCGTCATGCGCTCCGGCAGGCGCATATCCTCTACCGATATCCGTGCGCTCCTCGACGCCGGCCGCATAGAGGACGCAAGGGCGCTGCTCGGGCACGAGGTGTGAGGAAAGCCGCCTGCTATTATTGTTTGTTTTATTGTAATTTTCTTTTTCTTGTTCTTCTCTGTAAATAATTATTGACTATTTATCACATTTTTGATACGATGTATGCACTCTGGGAAAGGAGCGCATACAATGAAGAAGCTTTTACCAGCAGTATTATCGGTTATTCTATTGTTCTGCAGCCTTCCTGCTGCAGCAAGCAGTAAAGAATCCGGGGAAGATTTCGATCCCAACAAGTACGTTCATCACACCATTTACCTGACTGACAATGGAAAAGCATCGTCCCCCGAAGGCCAAAAGGACACTATCGATACAGCTATCGAATACGTTAAATCCCTTGATCTTACGAGCAGTGGATATTCTATTGTAGAAGAAGCTTGCTTGGCTGAGCTGGATGCTTACAGATCATGCGGCGTTCAGTTGGAAAGCTACACGGTTCTTACCCCGAAGAGATCGATGACTTATTTCGGGACCTATTTGGGGTATGATTATTACTGTGATTATACCTCCGTTTCCAATATGCGGCGCGAAACAAACGGAATAAGCAAAACCGCTGCAAATGTATCTGATTGGGATAACTGGGTCATAGGAATAATCAATGTTGCTCTTTGTTTTGCTGATCCATTATACTCTATCCCTTTTTCTCTAATCTCTTCTGTCGTTTCGGTTCCGGGTCCATCTTCGATCAGTTATGGTTCTCACAACAGGTATGTTGAACAATTTACCAATACCGTTACCCGAACAGTTTATAAGAAGCTCGGCTCTACCTACAAAAGGTGTTATCAGGACCAATTCTGTTTTCTCAGGATCAAGCTTTATTTCTGTCCGGTCGGCAGTGCTTTTTCCTCGGATTTCTATGATATCGGAACGCTTTATGACCGGAAGTTCCGTTCCAACGATTGGTCTATCGATAGGATACTTCGGGCCGCTCATGTCTACTCGAATCATGGCGGAGATATAATCTTTACTGTTTCAAGTCAGTCCCTGCGAGAAATCTGGGGAAACTAAACACGACAATACCACAGCTATCAAGGAGGTCACTATGAATTGTCCATATTGCGGAAAAGAAATGCTGAAGGGCTATATTCAGGGCAGGGACGGCCTGTTTTGGGCAGAAAAAAAGAGCTCGATCACCGCTCTCCACCGGTTCCGCAGCTCCGCAGTCCGGCTTGCGGAACCCGATGAGGGCCCGTTCGTCGGCTGTGCGGCCGTGGCTTACAACTGTCCCGACTGCAAAAAGGTAATCATCGGCTACTCGATCTGGGATCAGGAATAAGGCTTCTCCTTGAGGAGAAGCTGTCAGCCGCAAAGGCTGACTGATGAGGTGGAAAGCGGCTCTCGCTCCGGGAAAACACCTCATCCGTCCTCGCTTCGCTCGGCCACCGGCCCGGGACGGACCCTGCCGCCCGCCGCGTCTAAATCGTGGTTCCGCATCGAAAAAAGCTCCGTTTCAAACGGAGCTTTTCGTTATGCTCGAAGCTGTTGCTTCAATATCCGGTCTTATTCGTTGCCGTTGTTGTCGTCGCCGGTCTCGGTGATATCCTCTATGAGGTCGCCGATCTTCTGTGTGAGCTCGATCTTGCCGGGCACTTCGCCGTTGGCCTTGGCCTCCTCATACCTCTTGATGCAGAAGGTGCAGAGCCTTGCGCGGTTGGATTCGACCGCTTCCTCGATGGAGCCGTCGGTGCAGTTATCGGGGTTGGAGTTCCTGATGGACTGGCAGTCGGAGAAGATGTGGTAGCAGTTGCCGTACTTCGTCCACCTTACGCCGTCGCCGTCCGTGAAGCCGTAGCCCTCCGCCTCTTCGGTGAGCTGCTGCACTACGTCGTTGACCTGATCCTGCGTAACGGGATGATAATCCGCGGAGCCGGCGGAAGCGCCTACGAATACGACGGCGAGGACCGCCGCGACGATCGTCTTGGTCTTCTGGGGGAGATCCTTCCTGTTGACGATAAGGAATATCGCAAGAGGAGCGAATATGATGCCCGCCATGATGATACCGAGCTGGTTCCAGATGAGCTGGACGACCTTGTTATGGCTCTTGGTGGGATGGATGTGGTTGGCGTGGATCCAGAGCCTTGCAGCAACGACGCAGAGTATGCCGGCTACGATGATATCGATAATGCAGGGCAGCCAGTTGTTCTGCGGATCGAGCATGAGGACGCGGATCGCGCCGAAGGGCAGATTCAGGCCGATGTACGGCAGGTACATCGCGACCGCAGCAAGCGCCCAGCAGACGAACGCGAGTATCCTGAATATGACCGTATTCTTTTTCTTGCCGCTCTCCTGCTCTTCAAGCTGAGCAAGCGCCGCCTTCAGCGCGGCGGCGGAGGGCTTCTTTTCAGTCGTGGGGGTCTTGGTTTCCGCCATCGTTGTTTTCCTCCTTGTCTTACGACAATATTTGGTATATTTCATTATAGCACGCCCGTTTGGCTAATGCAACTTTTTCACCATAAATATTTATTCTTTTCAATGCGCGGGGCGTATGATATAATATCCTTCGGAGGTGATCCCATGAAATACAATCCCACAAAAAAGTATGAGTTTACGGTCCCCGCCGCGGCTGCACGCGTGATGTCGCTTCTGACCGAGTGCGCCGCGGACAAGAAGCGCGCGAAGGACGATCAGGGCCCCGCGAAGCAGTTCTTCGGCAAGCTGAAGGAGGGCGGCTTCAGCCTTACTCCCAACACCGGCGTCTGCGGGGGATACGTACCCACCGTCGCGGGAGAGCTCACGGAGGTCACCGAATCCAAGTCCTCCCCGGACGGCAGCGGAGTTCTTTCCAACACCTTCACGAGGGTGGATATGGATATGCAGCTCCTCCCCCGCTGCAAGATGTTCTCGTTCCTGTGGCTCGCGCTCTCCGCTGCGGCGCTCGGCCTCTCGCTCTGGCTCTGCTTCAAGAAGGGCTTTGACGGCAACTGGTGGACGCTCCTCATCGGCCCCGCAATGTTCCTGATCGAGCGCGCGGTCTGCAACATCGGCTTCCGCGCCAACGCGAGGAAGGTCTGCAAGCTCATTAAATCGGCGCTCAAGAACTGATCCGCGCACAGAAAAAGAACTCTCCCGCAGGGAGAGTTCTTATTGTTTTCTCATCAGTTCGCCATGGCGTTATCGGCGACCTTGCAGAGCTCGCTGAACGCATTCATGTCGTTGACGGCGAGATCGGCCAGAACCTTGCGGTTGACCTCCACGCCCGCGAGCTTCAAGCCGTGGATGAGCTTGGAATAGTTGGTGCCGCAGATCCTCGCGCCGGCGTTGATACGGGCGATCCAGAGACGGCGATACTCGCGCTTCTTGAGCTTCCTGCCGACGAAAGCGTAGGACAGGGACTTCATTACCTGCTGGCTTGCCGCACGGTAGAGCTTGGACTTGGCGCCCCAGTAACCCTTGGCCAGCTTAAAAACTTTACGACGCTTCTTCGCGGCGTTGACTGCTCTCTTAATCCTTGCCATTGTTCGTTTCCTCCTTACTTCTTGTACGGTATCAGAGCGCCGATCTTCTTCGCTTCTTCTTCCGCGATGAAGCCGGACTGGCGCAGATTGCGCTTACGCTTGGTGGATTTCTTGGTAAGGATGTGGCTCTTGTAAGCCTTGCTCCTCTTGATCTTGCCGCTCTTTGTGAAGCTGAAACGCTTTGCGGCGCCCCTATGGGTCTTAAGTTTCGGCATGGGATTTCCTCCTATAATAAATAAATGTTAACCAAGGGATGTTCCGGCTGTTTTCCGCTCCCCGAGGGGTCGTGCCCCCGCCGGAAGCTGACGGGGAGCGGCTGCCGAGCCCCTTATTTAGAGGACTTCGGCGCAAGGAACATGTACATGTTACGGCCTTCCTGCTTGGGGGGCTTTTCGACTGTAGCGTTTTCGCTCACCATTTCCAGGAACGTGTTCATAACATCGAGGCCGATCTCACCGTGAGCAGCCTGCCTGCCGCGGAACCTGATGGAAACCTTGACCTTGTTTCCCGCCTGCAGGAACTTGTTGCACGCCTTGGCCTTGACCTCCATGTCGTGCGTGTCGATGGTCGCTGAAAGCTGAACTTCCTTCATTTCGACGACGGTCTGATTCTTGCGCTGTTCCTTCTCACGCTTCGACTGGTCGAAACGATACTTGCCGTAGTCCATGATCTTGCACACGGGCGGATTCGCCTGAGGCGCGATCTTGACCAGGTCAAGTCCCCTTTCCTCCGCAACACGGAGCGCAACGGCGATCTGGACGATGCCCATCTGTTCGCCGTCCTCGCCTATAAGGCGGACTTCCTTATCGCGGATCTGCTCATTGATCATCAAATCGTTAGCTGCTATGGTGTTTCACCTCCGATAAATATTCGCTCGAAACAAAAACAAACGGGCGGCCAAAGCCACCCGCATAAAAACTCCGTTCAGGTACAAGTTTTTTGCCAATTCGACTGCGCCATGACGGAACACGGCGAGTGAGAAGCGGGCAGGCTTCTGCTTCAAGCTTGGTCATTATACCATAAAACGCCCGCCTGTCAAGCTTTTTTTGCAAAAAACACTTATATATTTCGCGTAAAACGCTCCGTTTTTACTCCTTCCGGCCGGAAAGCGCCGCGTCGATCGCGCGCGCGGCGATCTTGCCCGCGCCCATGGCGGAGATAACCGTAGCGGCTCCCGTCACCGCGTCGCCGCCGGCGTATACGCCCGGGCGGGAGGTGAGTCCGTCCTCGTCGACTATGATGCCGCCGTGCCGGTTGACGTCAAGGCCGTCGGTCGTCGACTTGATGAGCGGGTTGGGCGAGGTGCCTATCGCCATAACGACCGCGTCGACGGGCAGCTCGAACTCGCTGCCCGGTATCTCGTGCGGCCTGCGCCTGCCGCGCTCGTCCGGCTCGCCAAGCTCCATCCTCACGCAGCGTATGCCGCTGACGAAGCCGTTTTTCGGGTCGCGCGGATCCGCCTCGTTATTATGGCCCAGTATCTCGACGGGATTGTTGAGCAGACGGAAGTCGATGCCCTCCTCCATGGCGTGCTCGACCTCCTCGCGCCGGGCGGGGAGCTCATCCATCGAGCGGCGGTAGATGATGTACACGTGCTCTGCGCCGAGGCGGAGCGCGGTGCGCGCGGCGTCCATCGCGACGTTGCCGCCGCCGACGACCGCGACCCTGCCGCCCTTCATGATGGGGGTGCTGGGCTCGTCGAGGTACGCCTTCATGAGATTCGACCTGGTCAAAAACTCGTTGGCGGAATACACGCCCTTCAGGCTCTCGCCGGGGATGTTCATGAAATTGGGAAGCCCCGCGCCGGAGCCGACGAACACGGCCTCATAGCCCATCCCGAACAGCTCGTCGATGGTGAGCGTCTTGCCGATTATGACGTTCGTCTCGATATCGACGCCGAGCTTTTTCAGGGTCTCGACCTCGCGCGCGACTATCTTTTTGGGAAGGCGGAACTCCGGTATGCCGTAGACCAGCACGCCGCCCGCCATGTGCAGCGCTTCAAAAACCGTTACGGAATAACCCTTTTTGGCGAGATCGCCCGCACAGGTCAGGCCCGAGGGGCCGGAGCCGACCACCGCCACCCTGTGCCCGTTGGGCTCGGGACGGGCGGGATCCTCCAGCATCATCTCGTTATGCCGATCGGCGACGAACCTCTCGAGGCGGCCTATGCCGACGGGTTCGCCCTTTATGCCGCGGACGCATTTTGCCTCACACTGAGTCTCCTGCGGGCAGACCCTCCCGCAAACGGCGGGCAGGCTGGACGTTTTGTGGATCACGCGGTATGCCTCTTCGAACTCGCCCTCTCGTATCTTGGCGATGAAGGCGGGAATGTCGATATTGACGGGGCAGCCCGCCCTGCAGGGCATAGTCCTGCAGTTCAGGCAGCGCGCGGCCTCGTCGAGCGCGGTGCGCTCATCATAGCCGAGCGCGACCTCGCTGAAATTGTGCGCTCTGACGCAGGGGTCCTGAACGGGCATCGGATTCTTCTTGGGATCCATATTCGGCATGTCATTCCACCCCCCTGAAGAGATTGCAGGCGTCCGCGTGCGCTTTTCGCTCGAAATCGTGATACATGCGCGCGCGGCTCATCGCCTCGTCGAAGTCTATCTCGTAGCCGTTGAAGTCGGGGCCGTCGACGCAGGCGAACTTTGTCACGCGTTTCCCGTCCCTTACGAGCGTTATCCGGCAGCCGCCGCACATGCCCGTTCCGTCGATCATGATGGGGTTCATGGACACCGTTACGGGCACGCCGTAGGGCTTGGCCGTAAGCGTCACGTATTTCATCATCACGAGCGGGCCGATGGCGATTATCATGTCGAAGCGTTCGCCGCCCTCAAGCATCTCCCGCAGGGGCATCGTGACGTTGCCCTGCCTCGCGAAGGAGCCGTCGTCGGTCATGACAATCAGCCGGTCGGAGCACTCCGCGAATTCGTCCTGCAGTATGACGAGATCCTTCGAGCGGAAGCCGATGATGCTCGTTACCTCTGCGCCAAGGCGGTGGAACTCCTGCGCAACGGGCATGGCTATCGCGCAGCCGACGCCCCCGCCGACGATGCAGACCTTTCTTATGCCCTCCGTATGGGTGGGCACGCCGAGAGGCCCGGCGAAATCCTGTATGTATTCGTCCTCGTTCAAATGATTGAGTATCTCGGTGGTCGCGCCGACGACCTGGAATATGATCTTGACGCTGCCCTCCTCGGGATCGACGCCCGCGACCGTGAGAGGTATGCGCTCGCCGTCTTCGTCTGCGCGGAGGATTATGAACTGCCCCGGCCTGGCCTTCTTCGCCACG
>JAFZRT010000011.1 GCA_017619735.1 Clostridia bacterium | reverse complement strand
CTTAGGAGGCGGACGCTCTATCCTGCTGAGCTACAAGTGCATATTCGATTTTGGCGCCTCCATACACCTTTCGCTTAGGAGGCGAACGCTCTATCCTGCTGAGCTACGGAGAGAAGATGTATTTTATTGCAGGCACACCGTTTCATCGGGCGGATGCTTGGTGCCAAACCGGGTGCCAAATCCGCAAAATCGAGGATTTCGGGAGGCAGGCAACCGCAAAAACCGCGGCAGCTCCGGTCTTTTTTCACGCGGCTTTCAGGTGAGACCGTTACCTTAGGAGGAGAACGCTCTATCCTGCTGAGCTACGGAGAGATGTTTTGCACCATCGACTCTCTCGGAACGGAAGGTTCCGGGATTTTGCGGAGTCGGAGGATCTTTATTCTGTTATCAAGCGCCTTTTTCGGAAGGGCCAATAATTATAATATCAAAAGCGGGGGCGGTTGTCAACAGAGAAATGACCGGACGGAGGAAATATATGAGGCGGGGGAGGGATCAGCCGTCGCGGCGGGCGGTCTTCTGCACGCCGTAGATGCCGACAAGTATCAGCACGCAGCAGACGAGGCCGAGCCACGAGAACGGCTCGTGCAGGAACACGACCCCCGCGAACACCGATACGGCGGTGGTGAGGTTCGCGAAAACGGTGGTGCGCGAGACGGACATATAGGTTATGGCGTAGCTCGCCATGAAGTAGCAGATCACGGAGCAGCAGACGGAGAGGAACAGCACGCAGAGGACGTATCCGCCGTTCGCGAGGGGGCGGAAGTACTCGGCGGGATCGAAGCCGCATTTCACCGCCGCGCAGACGGTGAAGACCGCAGCGCCGACCGCGATCATCATATAGGTACGCTCGAAGGGGGTGAACTCGTTCGAGAGCTTCCTCGACAGCAGGGTGTAGCCCGCCGCTCCGACCACCGCGACGATCAGCGCCGCCGCGCCGATGAGCTCGACTGTGCCGGAGCCGCTGCCCATGAGGCCTATGCCGATAACGCCGCAGACGGAGATCACGCAGAATATCAGCTGCCCGGCGGTGGGCCGCTCCCGGAGGAACAGCGCGGCCGCGAGCGTGCAGACGACGGGGATCATCGCGATCATCACGCCGGAGAACACCGTGCCGGAATGGAGAATGCCGAACTGCTCGCCGAAGAAATAGACGACCGGCTCCAGTATGCCGAGTATCAGCAGGAGCCAGACTCGCTTGCCCTTCAAATCGAGCCTGGCTGCGCGGAACAGCACGAGCAGGCTCATCACGATGAACGCGGCGAGGAACCTGTGCGAGAGCAGCAGAAAGACATGCGCGATCTTCAGCGCGTAGTCCGAGGCCATGAAGCTGAAGCCCCAGAAGATATGACATATCAAAGCGGCCGCAAAGACCTTTATCGCCTGTTTTTTGTCCATGAGCAAGATGATATCAGATGCGGCGGAGAAAAGCAAGAGGGCCGCGTCAATCCCGCCCGCGGGAGCGGCGTGCCCTCTCCTCATCGGAAAAATCGTAGTAGGCGTGGACGAGGCTCCTGAGCCCGAGCGCCTTTATGTCCTCATAGCGGACGGAGAAGCGCGCCTTCGTCCGTTTGCCGCTCACGAGGAAGCGGACGCAGTCCTGGGCATAGCGGTCGATGACGTTCAAACTCTCGCTCGTCGTGATGACGGGGAAGAACCAGTAGGTCCACGTGAGCTCGCTGTCGGAGGGGTTTTCGAAGAGCTTGCGGTCGAATACCCGGATGAACGCCTTGGCGGCCTTCTCGCCGTCGAGGCCGTTGCGGTCGCGCCATCGTGCGAGCGCCCTCGCCTTGCGGCGCATCTTGGCCTTCAGCTTTTTCACGGAGGCGGGGGCGACGTCGACCGTTCCGCCCCTGCAGATGAAGCCGAGGAACGTGAAGCCGTCCTCCGGCGAGGAGAACTCCTCCTTCTTCGGGTTGACGGAGAGGCCTTTTCGGGCGAGGAGCTCCCTTACGCAGCGCGCGTGCTCCCCGCACTCCTCGCGGCTCCCGGCAAATAGTATTATGTCGTCGGAGTAGCGCGCGTAGGGGACGCCCGCCTCGTAAAAATGCCGGTCGAGATCGGCAAGGTACAGGTTCGCGAGGAAGGACGCCGTCGGCGTGCCCGCCATGATGCCCTTGCGCTCCGGAACGGCCTCGCCCCTGTCGAGCACGAGGGGCTGCGTCAACAGCCCGCGGAGGAAGCCGAACAGCCCGGGATCGTCCGAAAGCGCCTCCTCCAGAACGGGGAGCAGGCGGGGGACGTCGATCGAGTTGAAATAGTCGCTCACGTCGACCTTGTAGGAATACATGCCGGCAAGGCCGGGCGTTTTGAGCAGCGACAGGAGCGCGTCCTTCGCCGTTCGCCCGGGGCGGAAGGAGAAGAGGTTCGGCGCGAAAAGCCCGTCGTATCTGCGGAGCATCAGGTATGTCAGCAGCTTCAGGACCGTGTTCTCGCGCTCGGGATAGGTGTAGACTGTGCGCTTCTTCTGCGAATAGATCTTGCTGATTATCGCTTTTTTGGGCAGAGGAAAAGCCGCTCCACCGGCGATCGCGCCGCACACGGGGAGATAGGCCTTTTCGTCTATGAAGCGGCGGAGCGCTTTTTTGTCGGCTTCCGTACAGACGAGGGAGGTCTTGTATTCGTAAAACCTTTCCCAAACGCGGCCGTCGGAGAGCTGATCGAGCAGCGGCATGGCAAAGTCCCGAAAGGGTATAAAAAAACAGAAAGAGAAATCTTTAAATTCAGGAAGTTCCTGAATGTACCGGACCGTACGCGGGCGGGCCGTCTGCGAGACCGTGATCGATCGCCCGCGCCTTGCCCATCGCAGACGCAGCGCGTTCTCTTTCTGTTTTTTGCGGTTGTTCAGCCCTTATTTGACGAGGGCGTTCGTTACGCGCTCCCTGACGTAGGCGCGGGTGTTCCACCAGCCCTGATGGTCAAAGTAGAAGCGCAGATAGGGTATGCCGTTCTGCAGGCATTCGCGGCGGAGCTGCGTCACGGAGCTCTTCTCTGACATGAGCTCTACGACGAGAGCGGTCCCGCCCTCCTTGAGGAAGGTGTATTTGTATCTGCGCCAATCCTGCAGCACATCGTACCTGACCTCGTAATCGGGGAAGTCCTCCGCGAAAATCTTTTTGAAATAGTCCATGAACGGCCCGTCGTAGTTGTACTGGCATTCCTCCGCGGGAACGACGTCGTACCAGCCGTCCTCGTACTCCGGAGCGGAGGGTGCGGGGTTGCCGCCTCCGCCGATGACGAAGCCGCTGGGGACGCCGCCGGGGATAACGGTGCCGACCGGCGCCTCTTCCTGCGCCGCGGGCTTCTCGCCGCCGATCTCGTTCTTGATGGCGTCGGCGACCTTATCGACGACCTCTTTCTTGATCTTGCCGAGCAATCCGTCCAAAATACTCATAATAACACCTCCGTGGCGGTTTGTTCTGCAATTATATCAGAAATGATATATGATTGCAATGCGTGATCGAAAAAAAGTCGAAAAAAAAGGGAGTATTACTCCCTGACGTATTTGACGTATTCATGATCGCTGTGGGCTTCGGCGGAGTTTTTAAGCCGGATGATCACAGGAGATGAAAGATCTCGGCAGACCGCCCAAGAGCTGCGCCTGCTTCGGTCTCTTCAAAGACTCCGAACACCGAGCCGAATATCCCGAAGAGAACGAGACCGATCGCAATAAAGGCAAGGAATGCGAGAAAGTACAGCAGCGCTTTTTTTCCTTTGCCGACCTTCACGTTCTTTATTTTCACGGCAAGGAGGGCGAACACCACGCCCGCGATCATTATGGAAACGATAAAGCATCTGATGTCGGGCTCGGATGATATCAGCGCAAAGGTTATCAGCCCGAGAAGCAGAGCGGCTATCAAAATGATGCCTGCCAGCGCGGTGAGACGCCTCCTCTTGAGAACGTTCGGATCGGGATCGGGGATCGGTTCCCCGCGGTCGAGAGCGGAATACATGGCGGCGGTCCATTTGCGGTCGCGGATGACGTTCCATATGAGGATCACCAGAGCGGACAGCAGCAGGACGGCCTGTCCGGAGACCATTCCTATCGAGAACGGACGCAGGTCGGGAGATTCGCCGAAAAACCGCAGGACGGAGGTGCAGAGATTGGCAAAACTCATCCCGATAAGGACCAAAGATATAAAGCGGCTTCGCGATGCGGCACGGTCAACGGAGGCGATGAGCTCGCGGCTGTCGGTCTCTATGTCGGGCACGGAGGCGTCTTCCGTACAGAAAACGTACACTTCGTTCCTGTGATCGACGAAGTTCCAGCCGCTTTCTTCGCAGAACTCGATAAAGCCGCGGGCTTCCTCTGAAATACTCGGTGAAGCGCTCTTGGAAACGGGGCAAATGACGGCGTTATAGCGAAGCTTTGCGGGCTCGCATTCTTCGTAACGGCAGACGGCTGTGGGGCCGAAGCTTCTGAGTATGAGCCCGGATGCGGCCTTTTCCTCAAAGTGCTTGTTCAGCGCTGCCAAATCGGTGAATTGAAAGGGGAGAAATTCTTTTTTTGTCTTATTCATCCGAGAGCCTCCATTATGTCTTTACCGTCCTCTGTCTGACGCTTCAGACGGGAGTATTCGGCTTTGAGCATCCATGCTCCTTTTTCGGTTATCAGATAGTTTTTTCGCTTTCCCGAGCCGGGGGATGGGTGGTCTGCGGGCTCGATCAGACCGTTGTCCTCGAACTTGGCAAGCATTGTGTAGAGAGTCCCGGGGCCTATCGAAAGACGCTCGTGAGAGAGGACGCGGACTTTTTCCATTATCTCTGTTCCGCAGAGCGGCTCCGTCAGTGCAAGGAGCACGTAGTACATGGGCTCGGTCAAGCTGCTCAATGATTCCTTGGGCACGGTTCCGCCTCCTTCCGCAAACAATATCGTTTATCGATATTCGTAGTTTATATCGTTAAACGATATTTGTCAACATTGATAAAATAATATATTTGTTTTGCTGCGTTCGTGCAGGCAATTAACCGAACAAAAGGAGTTGCCTGCCGCGACCCGCCGACGGGAACGGCTGCCTGTTGGAGATCGGGAGGAGGACTGTATAAGTTACAGTTATAATGAAAAAACGCTCGCCGCGTGGGTCGTTCCCCCGGTGCGGCGAGCGTGCTGGACTAAGAAAGCGTTTTGTTTTTTTAGAGGAATGGCTTCGATTTCCCTCACTCCTCCGCTTTGAGGTAGCGGACGTATTCATAATCGCTGTGGGCTTTGGCGGTCGTCTTCAGCCATTCGTAGATCTCGTCGCGCAGCTTCTGCTTGGCTTCGGGATCGGAGAGCGAGGGGTCGGGCCTGAAGGGAGCGCTGACGTACACCTCGCGGCGGGGGGCCTTGATGACGCCGCCGAGCACGCGCCGCCTCCTGTAGCAGACGCACACGGCGACGGCGGGGACGCCCTCCTTGACGGGGTAGCGGAACGAGCCCGCCTTGAAGTTCCTGATGAAGGTGCAGTAGGGCCAGATATGCGCCTCCGGGAATATCATCACGGCGCGGCCATCGCCGATGCGCTGCCCGATCGCGGAAACGAAGGGCGGCACGGCGTCGCGGTCGGTGGGCACGGGTATCGCGCCGAGCATCTGTACGAAGGTGCGTATGCCCTTTATCGAGACGGTGTCGGGGGAAACGAGCACGTGCGACTTCGTGGGGAAGCAGACGAGAGGGCCTGCGAACGCGTCGAGCCAGTGCGTGTGGTTGGCATAGAGGAAAAATCCCTTGCCGCCGTTCTTTTTTTGCTCCATTGCAAGGACGCGGACGTTCCTTCTGCCGTGTATGGTGAAGCCCGCGAAGAGCCACATCAGCGCGACGAGGGGGATCGCCACCGCGTTGTATGCGAGGAACTCGAAAAAGCGCCAGACGAGGCTCTTCGGCGCGAAGGGGAAATCCTTTTCGACCTTGACGGCGGTGATGCCGTTGTCGGCGAAATCGTCATTGAGCTCGTCCTTATAGCGGATAACGTCACCTTGCTTCACGGCGGTCCTCCGCATTTTCGATTATCATGCGCTCCATCTCGTCCATGCAGTGATCGAAATCGAACTGGCGCGCGTAGCCGAGATAGCTTCTGCTGCAGCTCTCGCGCTCGGCGGGGTGGTCTATCCACCAGTCGATCTTCTTCGCGAGGTCCGCGGCGGAATTGCACTCGAAAAGGTTCTTGTCGCTCTGCGCGAAGCAGCGCGTGGCGCTGCGCGGGGAGTCGCTGATGACGGGCACCAGCCCGCAGGAGATCGCCTCGAGGCAGGCGATGGCCTCTATCTCTATCTCGGCGGGGTGGACGTACAGATCGGCGAAGTTCAGCACCTCGGTCATCTCCCTGCGGGAGAAGAAGCGGAATATCGGCTCGTTCGGGAGCTTTCTCGCCCTGCGGCGGAGCTTCTCCTCCAATGGGCCGCAGCCGGCGAATATGAGCTGTATCTCCTCCCTGTGCGCGCAAAGATCGGCCGCGTCGATAAGCACCTTGTGCGATTTTTCGCGGCTGTAGCGGCCGGTGAAGAGTATCACGAACCTGTCCTTCAGCTCATCCGGCTTTTCCCGCTTTTCGGGGCGGAAAGCGCGGTTGACGCCGTTCGATATCACGCGGTGGTTCGTGCGGCGCCCGATCTCATGCTCGTACACGCTGCAGATGAACTGCGTCGGGAAATGGATGCAGTCGACATATCTGTATACGTGGCGGTCGAAGGACCGGTAAACGATCTTGTTCGCGATCTTGTCGTTCATCAGGAACAGATGATTGGTGAAGTTCTCCGCCTGGCAGTGGAAGCCCGCGGTGAGCGGAAGGCCCATGCCGTACGCCATCCTCGCCGCCTGGGACGAGAGAAGGAAGGGGGTGATGAGATGCACGGCGTCCGCGCCCGTCATGGCCTCCTTGAGCAGCTTTTTGTTTCTCCACGCGAGGAGCACGCCGTTTTTCCTCAGATAGCCGTTGAGCGGCCCGAGGTTGAGCGTCGGCGCTATGTAATAGTCCTTTTCGCCGCGGTGGAATTCGTCGGGGCATACGACCCTGACGGTATGGCCCTTTGCGCGCAGTGAACGTATAAGGTTCATGGCGGCTATGGTCGTACCGTTGTTTTCCTTGCCGAGCACGTCGCATATGACAGTGATCGTCATAAAGCCTCCGTATCCTGTTTTTTGCAAACGGAAAAAAGGAGCCGGGACGGGATGGGAAAAGCCCTTGGAAATGAATGAGTTCCGGATCAACAAAATAATAAACGGCCTTCCCGGGCGCTTTGAGCTCCGATATTTTCCCCCGGACGGCACGGGATATTCGTCCGTCCGCTCACCATTATATCCGCGAAAAACGGGAAAGTCAATCGAACCGCGTCGAACGGACGAATATATACCTTTGCGCCGGCAAGTAAAAAACTGCAAACAGGCCTGACGGGGGGCGCAACAAAAAAACATTCCGTTTTTCGAATTCGGGTATGGCGGTCATTTCGGAAATATGATATGATAACCATGTATAAATATGCGCTCTTAAACAGTGTGCAAATAAACAAACGGGAGGATATAAATGAAAAGAGCAAAACGTATCTCCGCTCTGCTGCTTGCGGCATTGATGGCGATATCGCTCGTCCCCCTTTCCGCCATAGCACAGGGCGTCAGGATCGCCCCGAAGGAAGCGGAAACGATCGTCGGCTGGGACTTCGAAGCCCAGACGCCGAACCCCTCCACGGCGAACGGAAACAACGCGTCCGCCGCGGTGGCGAGGGAGGACAGCAGCATCGCCTTCAGCTATTCCGCGGGCAACGGCAGCAGCAAAGCCATCAGCTCCAACGGCTGGGATGAGGCGTCCGCCGAAGCTCCCAAGTATTACACGGTCACGGTCAACGCGGCCGGTTATACCGGGATCGGCGTATCCGCCGCGTTCCGCGCCTCCAACACAGGGCCCAAGAACATAGCGCTCTACTACAGCGTAAACGGCACCGATTTCATCGCCGTCGACGGCGCTTCGGTCGCGCTTGAGGGCACCGCATGGGGCATCGTTGCGGGCACTCTCCCCGCAGACTGCGACGGCGCGGAGTCGATAATACTCCGCCTCATCGTCAGCGACACGGTCAGCGCAAACGGCGGCACCATCGCCGGGACCGGCACCCTCCGCATGGACGATCTCGTCGTCACGGGCACTCCCGAAGGGGGTACCGAACCCACCGCAGAACCCACTGCCGAACCCACGGATCCGCCTTCCGCCAGCATTTCGATCGCCGAGGCGCTGGCCGCCGAGACCGGGACCGAGGGCCTCTGCGTCATCGGTACCGTCACCTTCATCGACGGCAGGAACGTCTATATCCAGGACGATACCGCGGGCATCGACCTTTTCCTCAACGCCAACGCCTCCGGCGTTGCCATAGGCGACAGCGTGATGGCGGTCGGCACCCGTGCGGCCTACAAGGGACTGCCCGAGCTCTCCGGCATGGACGGCACGAACGAGGAGCAGTTCAAGGTGCTCTCCTCCGGCAATACGCTCCCCTGTGAAGAGGTTACGATAGCCGAGCTCCTTGCGAACACGGCGGACTACCTCTGCGAGCGCGTGATCGTCAAGAGCGCCGTGATGGGCGCCATCAACAACTCCGGCAACACCCCGATAACGCAGGGCGAGTCGAGCATCAACATCTACAAGATGCCCGTCGTCACCGCAGTCGAGGGCGACACCGTCAACGTGACGGCCGTCGTGGGCATGTACAACTCCGTACAGCTGCGCGTGGCCTTCGCCGAGGACGTGGCCGTTGTCGAGGAGACCGACGATCCCATCGATCCCAACGATTATCCCGACTGCACGACGATAGCCGAGGTGCTCGCAATGACCGAGACCGGCTCCGTCGTCACCGTCGTGGGCCAGGTAACGATGAAGTTCGGCAACTACGGCAATCTCAATTCCGTGGCGCTG
>JAFZRT010000010.1 GCA_017619735.1 Clostridia bacterium | reverse complement strand
GATACACAGCCTCAAAAGGTATCTTTTTGCGCCCCTCTTCGTTGAAAATGCTCGAAAGACCGCTGACGAGTATTCCTGCGCTTTTCGCCTCGATGGGCGCAAAAATCTCCTCTTTTGAGACGCTTCGCGGTTTTCGGCCGCGAAAATCAAAACAGATCCGAGGATCGTCTCTTCCGCGGATCTGTTTTTGATTCTGTTTGCTTTACAGGCCGAAAACCTGCGTCTCCTTAAGTGAATGCACCCTTCCGCTCCCCCCCTTTCGGGTGTTTATCAGTACATTCCGCCCATGCCGGGATCGCCCGCGGGCATAGCGGGTTCGGGCTTGGGTATATCGGTGACGAGGCTCTCGGTCGTCAGCACCATGGAGGCGACCGAGGAGGCGTTCTGCAGAGCGGACCTCGTGACCTTGGTCGGGTCGATGATGCCCTTCTCGAACATCATGCCGTACTCGTCCTTCGCGGCGTCGTAGCCGTAGCCGATATTGCCCGCGGCGCGGACGTTCGCGACGATGACGCTGCCCTCGAGGCCGGCGTTCGCGGCGATCTGGCGGAGGGGCTCCTCCAGAGCGCGTACGATGATCTGGATGCCGGTCTTCTCGTCGCCGGACACCTGATCCTCAAGCGCCTTTACGCGGTCGATGACGTTGATGAGCGCCACGCCGCCGCCGGGAACGATACCCTCTTCAACGGCCGCCTTGGTGGCGTTGAGAGCGTCCTCTATGCGCAGCTTGATCTCCTTCATCTCGGGCTCGGTGGCCGCGCCTACGGAGATGACCGCAACGCCGCCCGCGAGCTTCGCAAGGCGCTCCTGCAGCTTCTCCTTGTCGTATTCCGACTTGGTCTCCGCGATCTGCGACTTGATCATCCTGACCCTGGCCGCGATCTCATCGGCGGAGCCGGCGCCCTCGACGATGGTGGTGTTCTCCTTGTCGACCTTGACCTGACGCGCGGTGCCCAGCTGTGCGAGGGAAGCGTCCTTGAGCTCCATGCCGAGCTCGTCGGAGATGACCTCGCCGCCGGTGAGTATGGCGATATCCTTCAGCATCTCCTTGCGCCTGTCGCCGAAGCCGGGGGCCTTGACGGCAACGCAGGTGAATATGCCGCGGAGCTTATTGACGACGAGCGTCGCAAGCGCGTCGCCCTCGACGTCCTCCGCGATTATGAGGAGCTTCCTGCCCTGCTTGGCGATCTGCTCGAGCACGGGGAGGATGTCCTGGATATTGGTGATCTTCTTCTCGGTGATGAGGATGTAGGGATCGTCGAGCACGGCCTCCATCTTATCGGGGTCGGTGACCATGTACGCGGAGGCGTAGCCGCGGTCGAACTGCATGCCCTCGGTGAAGCGGAGCTCGGTCTTCATGGTCTTGCCCTCCTCGACGGTGATGACGCCGTCGTTGCCGACCTTCTCCATGGCGTCGGAGATGAGCGCGCCTATGCGCTCGTCGGAGGCGGAAATGGAGGCGACCTGAGCTATCTCGGACTTGCCGGTGACGGGCTTGGAGATATCCTTAAGCCCCGCTACGGCCTCCTCGACGGCCTTCTCGATGCCGCGGCGGACTACCATGGGATTGGCGCCCGCGGCGACGTTCTTCATGCCCTCGCGGACGATGGCCTGCGCAAGGAGAGTGGCGGTGGTGGTGCCGTCGCCCGCCACGTCGTTGGTCTTCGTGGCGACCTCCTTGACGAGCTGCGCGCCCATGTTCTCGAAGGGATCCTCAAGCTCGATCTCCTTGGCGATGGTGACGCCGTCGTTGGTGATGAGCGGCGCGCCGAACTTCTTGTCGAGCACCACGTTGCGGCCCTTGGGGCCGAGGGTTATCTTAACGGTATTGGCAAGGGTGTCCAGACCCTTTTCAAGAGAACGCCTCGCGTCCTCGCCGTATTTGAGCTGCTTTGCCATGATCATGTCCTCCTGTATCAGTCCTCAACGACCGCCAGTATGTCGTTCTGGCGGACGATGGTGTATTCGACTCCGTCGACCTTTACTTCGGTGCCCGCATACTTGGAATAGAACACCCTGTCGCCGGGCTTGACGAGCATTGTGACTTCCTTGCCGTCGATATTGCCGCCCGGGCCTACGGCTATGACCTCCGCCATCTGGGGCTTCTCCTTTGCGTTGCCGGTGAGGATGAAGCCGGAAGCGGTCGTCTCCTCGGCCTCAAGAGACTTGATGACTACTCTGTCGGAAAGAGGTCTCAGTTTCATAGTTGTCTTCCTCCTATTGTGAATTAAATAATTATTGATCGTGCGCTCCCGCCGCGCGGCATGCCGCCGGAGCGGGGGAGTCGTTAGCACTCAACACAACAGAGTGCTAACAAAGCATATTATATGCTCTGCATAAGGATATGTCAACACTTTGGATCGGGGCCCGCGGAATATATTTATGCCGTAATGATATATTGTGCGGACGGGCTTGCCAAACCGCGCGGCGCGGGTTATACTATACGGGAAATATTATGAAAGGAGGCCGACAATATGCTCATTTACAATATCCAGGGATCCGCATTTTCCGTATCAACGGAATACTATGCCCATCGCATATTCGCGCGGCCTTACGCAGGGGTATGACCCGTTAAGGAGCCGATACAGCCGTGGGCGGAAAAGCCCGCGGCTTTCTTTATACCCGGAGGAGATATGGACACCAAGCAAAAGAAAAAGAAGAAAAAGGGCGCCGATACCGAGCGCCGTCCCATAAACATAAAGCTCGTAGGGAGGATGATGCGCGGCACGTGGGGCTATTTCATAGTAGCCGCCGTGGGGCTCATCGTCGCCGTTCTTTCGGCGTACCTCATCCCCATAGTCACGAGCTTCACCATCGACTACGTTCTGCTCCCATATGCGGAGGAGGGCTATTCCGCGGGCTCCATGTCCCTGCCGCAGCGCTTCATGGACTGGATAGAGTCCATCGGCGGCTCCGCGTTCCTGCTGAAGCATCTGTGGATAATGGGCCTCGCGCTGATATTCGTAAGGGCGATAAACGCGCTGAGCTCCTTCCTGAGGAGCAGCCGCATAGCGTACGCGGGCGAGGGCATAGCCAAGAACCTGCGCGACGACCTCTACGGGCATCTTGCGAACGTCCCCTTCGACTACCACAAGCACGTATCGACGGGCGACCTCGTGCAGAGGTGCACGTCCGACGTGGACACCGTTCGCCGCTTCATACAGAATCAGCTGCTTGAGATAATCAGGACGGTGCTGATGGTCGTATTCGCGGCGGTGATAATGCTGAGGATCGACCCCATGCTCACGCTGTGGTCGGTGATAATAATGCCGTTCCTCACGCTCTCGTCCTTCGTCTATTTCCGTAAGGTCACGTCCAGCTTCGAGCAGGCGGACGAGGCGGAGGGAACGCTTTCCGCCGCGATACAGGAGAACCTGACGGGCGTGCGCACGGTGAGGGCCTTCGGTCAGCAGCGGCGCGAGCTCGACAGCTTCACCGAGAAGAACGCCGATTTCAAGAAAAAGACCTTCCGCGTGACCGCGCTCATGGCCTACTACTGGTCGGCCTCCGACGCGTTCGGCTACACGCAGATAATGATCTCCCTCTGCATCGGCGCGCTGTTCGCGATAAAGGGGAGGATCTCCGTCGGCGAGCTGCTCGTTTTCACCACCTATACCGGCATGCTCACGTGGCCCGTCCGCCAGCTCGGCAGGATACTGGCGGATCTGGGCAAGGCGTCCGTATCGCTCGGCCGTATCGACGAGATACTCTCCGCCCCGCTGGAGACCGAGCCGGGCCTCGCCCTCACGCCGGAGATAAAGGGCGCGGTCGAGTTCCGCGGCGTCAGCTTCCGCTATGAGGACAGCACCGAGCCCGTGCTCGACGGGATTAGCTTCACCGCCGAGCCCGGTCAGACGATAGCCATACTCGGCTCCACCGGCAGCGGCAAATCGAGCCTCGTGCAGCTCCTGCAGCGGCTCTACACCGTCACCGGCGGCGAGATACTGATCGACGGCACCAACATAAACGACATAGAGCGCCATCACCTGAGGCGCAGCATTGGCATAGTCCTGCAGGAGCCCTTCCTCTATTCGAGGACCATCATGGACAACATCCGCATAGTCGACCCCGAGGCCCCCGCGGAGAGGGTCTACGAGGCGGCGGGCATCGCGGCGATACACGACGTGGTGCAGGGCTTTGAAAAGGGATACGACACCGTGGTAGGCGAGCGCGGAGTCACGCTCTCCGGCGGGCAGAAGCAGCGCGTCGCAATAGCGAGGATGCTCATGCAGGAGGCGCCGATAATAATACTCGACGACTCCATGAGCGCCGTCGACACCGAGACGGACGCCGCCATCCGCGACGCCCTCAACGGCAGGCGCGACAGCTGCACCACGTTCATAATCTCGCACCGCATAACCACCCTCTGCAGGGCGGACAAGATACTCGTGCTCGAGCACGGCCGCCTTGTGCAGCAGGGCACCCACGATGAGCTCATTAGGACGGAAGGCCTCTATAAGCGCATCGCGGATATCCAGAACATGCTCGAGGACGAGCTGGAAGAGGAAGGAGGCGACGAATAATGGAAATATCGACTTCCGCGATAGAGGAAAGGGAGTTTGACCAGAAGGTCGACTTCAATCTTTGGAAAAGACTTATAAAATACGCGCTCCGGTCGAAGAAGATCGTCGCCGTGACGATACTCGCGAACGTCATAGTCGCGGCGGTGGATATCGCGTATCCGCTGCTCACCCGCTTCGCGATCGACGACATCATCGCGGGGAACCATCCCGAAAAGGTGCTGCCGTTCGCGCTCGTGTACCTGGCCTGCATCATCGTGCAGGGACTGGGCGTAATGGCGTTCATACTGGGCTCCGGCAAGCTGGAGGTCAACATCGCCTACGACATAAGGCAGGACGCGTTCAAAAAGCTGCAGGAGCTGAGCTTCTCCTACTATGACAGGACGGCCGTGGGCTACATAATGGCGCGCATGGTCTCCGACGTGGGCCGCCTCTCCGAGCTCATCGCATGGAGCATAGTCGACATACTCTGGTCCGGCTGCTACGTCGCGGGCATCGTAGTGATAATGCTCTCCCTCAAGTGGCAGCTCGCGCTGCTCGTCATCGCCGTACTGCCGCCGCTCGCCGTGATCTGCGTCTACTTCCAGAAGAAGATACTGCGGCATTACCGCGACGTCAGGAAGCAGAACTCCAGGATCACCGGCGCCCTCAACGAGGGCATAATGGGCGCGGTCACGACAAAGACCCTCGTCAGGGAGGAGCGCAACACCGCCGAGTTCCGTGAGGAGACCGGCAGGATGCGCAGATCCGCGATACGCGCCGCGGTGCTCTCCGCGATGTTCACGCCCATAGTGCTCTGCCTCGGCTCCGTCGGCACGGCTCTCGCGCTGTACGCCGGCGGCCGCAGCGTCGCGGGGCTCTGGGTCGGCATCGGCACCATCACCGTCGGCACGCTCGCCTCGTTCATATCCTACTCCGCGGGCGTATTCGACCCGATACAGCAGCTCGCGGGCATTTTCGCCGAGATGCAGTCCGCGCAGGCCTCCGCCGAGCGCGTGATAACCCTCATCGACACCCCCTGCGATATCGAAGACAGCGCCGAGGTCATCGAAAAATACGGCACGGCGTTCGATCCCAAGCGCGAGAACTGGGAGGAGATAAGGGGCGGCGTCACCTTCGAGGACGTCAGCTTCTGGTACAAGGACGGCGAAAAGGTGCTCTCGCACTTCGATCTCGACGTGAAGCCCGGCCAGACCATCGCCCTCGTGGGCGAGACGGGCGCGGGCAAGAGCACCATTGTCAACCTCGTCTGCCGCTTCTACGAGCCGACGGAGGGCCGCATACTCATCGACGGCGTGGACTACCGCGAGCGCAGCCAGCTCTGGCTGCAGGACCGCCTCGGCTACGTGCTGCAGCAGCCGCACCTGTTCTCCGCCTCGATAAAGGAGAACATCCGCTACGGCAGGCCCGACGCCACCGACGAGGAGGTCTACGCCGCGGCTCGCCTCGTGCACGCGGAGGACTTCATACTCAGGCAGGAGAAGGGCTACGACACCGAAGTCGGCGAGGGCGGAGGCCGCCTCTCCACCGGCCAGAAGCAGCTCATATCCTTCGCCAGGGTCATTCTCGCGGATCCCCGGATATTCGTGCTCGACGAGGCCACGAGCTCCATCGACACGGAGACGGAGCAGCTCATACAGCACGCGATAACGAAGGTGCTCGAGAACCGCACGAGCTTCATCGTCGCGCACCGTCTCTCGACCATACGCTCCGCCGACCGCATACTCGTCATCAGGGACGGCCGCATAACCGAGTCCGGCACGCACAGGGAGCTCATTAGGAAGCGCGGTTACTACTACGACCTGTACACGACGCAGTTCCGCAGCGACGCGCTGAACAGGATAATGAAGGAGAGCCGATGAAGCGCGCGCTGAATATAGCCGCGGCCGTGTGGCTCGCGGTGCTGCTGCGGCTGACCGTGTTCAGGGACGGCTGCTTCTCCCATGGGCTGTTCTCCGGCCAGTTCGAGCCGGACGCCTTCGCGTTCTACTTAAAGCTCCTGCGCGCGGGGAAATGGGATTACTTCCTGTATCTCTTCGGCGGGAACATAATCTGGTTCCTGCCCGCGGGATTCATGGTGCGGCTCTGGGGCGGGCGGCTCCCGCAGGCGCTCCTCGCGGGGTTCCTGCTCTCGCTCGTCATCGAGACGGCGCAGTTCGTGCTGGGCTGCGGCGTGAGCGAGCTCGACGACCTCATACTCAACACCCTCGGCGCGGCGATCGGCTACGGCGTCGGCTGCCTGACGCTCAAAAAGCTCTCCCCGAGGGAGAAAAAGGAATAACGCATAATAAAACAGGGCGGATGGTTTGCCTGACCGCAATAAGGATGTTTTTTGAAGGAGCGGTGGATTCGTTGTTTCGGGTCCACCACTCTTTTTTTGTCACGATATCAGCTTTATCGCCGCATCGTTCACCGCCTGCGAAAACGGCGGCTCGGTCAGCTGGTCGAGCTTTTCGCAGAGAACAAAATAGGCGTCGGGCTGAACCGCTTTCGGTTCAAATCCCAACGCCCGCGGCCTCAGGTATTCGCTTAACGTGAACCCGCAGCGTGAGGCAATCCCCAGCACCTGCTTCTTTTCTCTCTCCGTAAGCCGAAACGCTATGCGGGGAGATTCTTTTTTCTTTGCCATGGCATCACTTCCTTCCTAATTCTGGGCAACAAAAAAGCGCCCGGGGTTCGGACGCTATGAATATGTTTTGATACACTTACTTGGTTAATCAGTATTCTTTCCTCTTACTTCATAGATGGCGTAATTTCCTCTTTCAGACCAATCTTGGTTGAGGTATTTAACCATATACCTATATGCATCATCCCAAGAACCGAACAGACCGTTTTCATTCAGCTTTTCAAAATCCTCGAGGAATAGGGTGCCCTCTTCATCACAGCCGTGCCATCGGCAGATAAACATACAGTCGCCGATAATTGAAAACCCGCCTTCGCAGTCGACCTTGTAACAGATATCGTACCCAAGAAAACGGTAATCGTCGGGATAGATGTCATCGCTGCCTGCCACCTTTGTGTGTATGATCTCAAAATCATCGGAGTCAAGGGATAATCCGAGCAGGAATAAAGCGTCATCCTCGCTTGTGATCACGCAAGACCCTTCCTCATCGAAGGTTTGTAATCCTGCAAGCCGCTCATTTTCTTCTTTGGTGCGTTTTCTTCGGATGTTTTTGACATACGCTCCCATGCCTTCACGGTCGGGTCCCAAATAGAGCTTCTCCGGCTTTTCAGCGAACGGATGACCGTATGCCCGGGGAACGCCCTTAAATCTGGGAAGGTTTTCCGCATACACAACAGGATACTTTTTCACTATCGAAAAGCCCGCAGGGAAGCAATCGTCACTCTCAATAATTTCTCCTGTCTTATAACATGAGTATACCTTGGAAAGCATATCGTTATCATCTCCTGTTTATTCCATCTATCTGCCTTATCAAATCACCCACGTTCAAGCGGTATTATTTGAAGGTCTTTTCCTGCAGCGTCACCTTCAGGTCGTAGGTGTTGTTGCCCCTCTGCACGGTGACGGTTATCTCGTCGCCTATGGCGAAGGTGTTCACCATCACGCGCAGCTGCGTGGAGGAGTTGACCGCCTCGCCGTTAATGGCGATTATTATGTCGTTCTCCTGTATGCCGGCGAGCGCCGCGGGGCTGCCCTCTATCACGGAGACGACCTGCGGATAGGTGTAGTAGGAGAACATGCCGTAGCCGTAGGAGATGTTCTTCGTGCTGACGCCGAGGTACGGGCGGCCGGTGACGAAGCCGTAATCCATAATGTCGGTGATAATGGGCTTGGCAAGGTCGATGGGCACCGCGAAGCCGAGGCCTTCGATGGTCGCGCCGCCGGAGGTCGTTCCGCTGCTCTTCGCGTTGACTATGCCGACGAGCGTGCCGTCCGCGCGGAACATGGCTCCGCCGGAGTTGCCGCTGTTGATGGCGGCGCTGGTCTGCAGCAGCGTCATGCTCTGACCGTCGACCTCTATATCGCGGTCAAGGCCGCTGATGATGCCCTCCGTGACGGTGTTGGAGAGCTGGCCCAGAGCGTTGCCGATGACATACACGTCCTCGCCCACCATGAGCGTGGAGGAGCTGCCGAGCGCCGCGAAGGGGAACTCCCTGTCGTCGGTGATCTTTATCACGGCGATATCGGTCACGCTGTCGTTGCCGATGAGCTCCGCCTTATACTGCGAGCCGTCGTTGAGGAACACGTATACGGAGGCCGCGCCCTCTACCACGTGGTTGCAGGTCGCGATATAGCCGTCCTTCGTGATTATGACGCCGGAGCCGCTTCCGGCTTCGACCTCCTCAGTGCCGTTCATCATGGTTATATCGATGCTGACGACCGCGCTCATGCACTTGGCGATCATCTCGGTCTTTTCGGTATCGGGGGAGACCTGCGTGCTGCCGTCCACAAGGGAGGAGGAGGGAGACGCGGTCGCGTCGGCCGTCGGCTGTACCGTCGGCTGACCGGAGGGCGCGTCGGTAACGGTCTGCGTCTCTGCGGGAGCGGAGGTCGGGACGGGCCCGGCGCCCCTGTCGGGAAGGAAGCCCTTCAGCCATCCGCCAAGGCCGAATATGGCCGCGAGCAGAAGCAGCATGATGAGTACGCAGGCGATTATCGCGCCGGCGGGGATCCTGAACTTTTCGTTTTCCATGATTTCTGTCCTTCGCCCCCGAATAGCTTTCTGCCGCAGGGGCGTCCTTTCCTGTAAGTGAAGTCCTCTCGCAGGCGGGGAGCTTTTGCGCCCCGGAAACGATCTCGATATCATTATAGCCCCTTTTTTGATTTTCGCAATGCCCCAAATGTGAAAAAAGCGGGGCATAAAGCGCGGAATGTGTACTCCGGCTCCCGATTTGCGGCAATTTGTGACGCAAAGATGTCAAGTTGCGGGATCGGTTGAAACCGCCGCGCCTTTGGTTTATAATGAGCAAAAAGGAGCCGGGGCCGCAAAGCGGCGCTCTGCGGACGCCGGCGGAAAGGACGATCGAAATGAGCACGGATCAGCTGATACTCATATGCGACGATCAGCGCATAATCCACGAAACGCTCGGCGCCTATCTGAGGAACGAGGGGTTCGAATGCGTCTCCGCATTCGACGGCGAGGAAGCGCTCTCCCTCTTCGATTCCAGAAAGCCCGATCTCGTGATACTCGATATCATGATGCCCAAAAAGAACGGCATGGACGTCTGCCGCGAGATACGGCAGAAGAGCCATACGCCGATAATCATGCTCACCGCCAAATCGGAGGAGATCGACCGCGTGCTCGGGCTGGAGCTCGGCGCGGACGACTATATCGTAAAGCCCTTCAGCTCGCGCGAGGTCGTGGCGAGGGTGAAGGCGGTGCTGCGCCGCTTCAGCCGTCAGGAGGAGGAGCCCTCGCAGGTGATAAGGTACGGCGGGCTGGAGATCAACATCAACAACTACGACGTGCGCATGAACGGCGAGAGGATCCCCCTCACGCCCAAGGAGGTCGAGATATTCCAGCTGCTCGCCTCCCATCCGGGCAAGGTCTACTCGCGCGAAAAGATACTCTCGCTCGTGTGGGGGTACGACTATTTCGGCGATACGAGGGCAGTCGACACGCAGATAAAGCGTATCAGGCAGAAGCTCCCGCAGGAGGAGATCGGCTGGGCGATAAAGACGGTTTACGGCGTCGGTTACAGATTCGAGGTCTACGGCGGTGACGGCGAAAGCAAAAAGGAATAAGGAAGGGCGGAGCGGGGACATAAAGATCGGCCTGCTCACGTCCATGCTCATAATGTTCGCGGCGGCGCTCGCGGTGTGTATCTCGCTCACCGTGATACTCTTCTCCGCCATGGGCAGGAGCGTCTACGCGCGCGTGCTCGCAAACTCCATGCGCACGCAGGCGGAGCGCCTCGCCGAGGAGACGCTGAGCTATCTCGACGGCGAGCTCACGCCCGATTCCTACAAGTTCCTCATACGCTCGCGGGACGAGTCCATCGTCGTGCTCGTCGGCGAAAAGCACCCCCTGTCGATATTCGACCCGCCCGACCGCGAGGATCAGGGCAAGCCCGGCGAGCCCCCCTCAGACGGGAACGGCGGAAGCACGTTCGAGGACGATATGGCCGTCTGCACCGCCCTCTATGAAGAGACCGTGACCGGCGAGCGCGGCGGCATGACGAAGATCGGCCCCAAGCGCGTGGTCGCGGGCGTCCCGCTCATAAGCGAGGACGGCGAGACGCTCGGCGCGCTCTTCGTGATAAGGCCCATGAGCGACATCAGCGAGACCTCGCGCAGTCTGCTCATAGTGCTTATAATCGCCTCCGCAATAGCGGGCGCGGCGATGTTCATACCGATATTCTTCATGACGCGCTGGCTCACCGATCCGCTGAAGAAACTGACCCGCGCCGCGGGCGAGCTCTCCGCCGGCAACTACGCCGAGAGAGCGCGGGTCGAGGGCTCGCACGAGATACGCGAGCTGGGCGAATCGTTCAACACACTCGCGGAGAGCCTGCAGGAAAAGATAGGCGAGCTGACCGTCGAGCGCAACCGCCTGAGCGCCCTGCTCGAGGGTCTGGGCGAGGGCATAGTCGCCTTCGATACCGACGGCAATATCACGAGGTACAACAATTCCGCCGTGCGCCTTCTGGGCGGCGCGGCCGGCGCGGAGCTTTCCTCCCTGCCCGAGGCCGCAAGGATCGCCGAGGCCGCAAAGCGCGTGCTCGCCGACGGGCGGGAGTGCATAGCGACGTTCCCCTGCGAGGACAGGGTGATAAGGGTCTCCGCCGAGCCCATAGACGAGGAGAACGGCCGTACGGCGGGCGCGGTGGCGCTGCTGATGGACATGACGGAGGCGGAGCGCCTCGAGCAGACGCGGCGCGATTACGTCGCGAACGTCAGCCACGAGCTGCGTACGCCGCTCGCCTCCATACGCGGCATTGCCGATATGCTGAACGACGGCCTCGTGAAAAACGAGAGCGACAGGGCCCGCTACTACGGCTACATACTGAAGGAGAGCATACGCCTGTCGACGCTGATAAACGACCTGCTGGAGCTTTCCCGCCTGCAGAGCGGAGGCGTCGCGCTGAAGCTGACCCGCGTCGAGATGTACGAGCTCATCGCCGACGTCGCCGACAGGATGAGCGCCCCCGCCGCGGAGCGCGGCATGCGGGTCGATCTCACGCTGCCGGAGGGGCAGTATTACGCCAACAGCAACCCCGACCGCGTGGAGCAGGTGCTGCTCTCGCTCATGGACAACGCGGTCAAGCACGGCACGGAGGGCGGCACGATAACCGTCGGCATGCGCGACGGCGGCGAAAAGTGGGAGGTGTTCGTGGAGAACCCCGCCGAGATCGGCAAGAAGGATCTCGGCCACATCTTCGAGCGGTTCTACAAGGCCGACCTCGCGCACACGGGGGAGGGCACGGGCCTTGGCCTCGCGATAGTGGAGGAGGTGCTCCGCCTCATGGGCGAGACGGTCTCTGTCGTAAGCGAGAACGGCTCCGTCCGCTTCACCTTCACCGTCGCAAAGGCGCAGCCGAAGGCGAAATAAAAGCAGCCGAAAAGGCAGGGAGAAGGGTGCATTCACTTAAGGAGACGCAGGTTTTCGGCCTGTAAAGCAAACAGAATCAAAAACAGATCCGCGGACGAGTCGATCCTCGGATCTATTTGATCTCTGCGGCCGAAAACCGCGAAGCGTCTCAAAAGAGGAGATTTTTGCGCCCATCGAGGCGAAAAGCGCAGGAATACCCGTCAGCGGTCTTTCGAGCATTTTCAACGAAGAGGGGCGCAAAAAGATACCTTTTGAG
>JAFZRT010000064.1 GCA_017619735.1 Clostridia bacterium | reverse complement strand
GCCGTCGTTTATCACGTCGGGCTTGGGCTTTTTCTCCCCGCAGCCGCACAGCGCGGCAAGGAGCGTAATGAGCGCCGCGATCAGCGCGATGGTCTTTCGCATGTGTTCCCCTCCCCTTCTCGGCCCTGCCGGCCGGTGGATTCAGAAGCCACCGTTGGTTTCAAGTCTCGAATGCAGTTCGTCGAAAGCGTTTTTATCTGCTTCCTCCCAAGAAGAGCCATCCGCCCTGAAGCGCATGGCGAGCGGCTTAAGGTGCACCGAGTAAATGCCCTCATGGATATTGGGTTGATCGAAAGCGATTATTACCATTCTCTGTTTATCGACAGTGATCCGAATGCTCGTGCCCGCCCCTTCGCTTTGCATGGGATCCGCCCACTCCACATGTGTAAATACATATATGTCCGCAGTTATATCCGTCTCCGATTCGTCGATAACGCTTGAAATGAAAGCCTCTCCCGAAGAAGTCCTCAGAATGTTATCGAGCAACCCCATCCTTACGCATTCGATCTCGAGCTGATTTGCATAGAAGAACAGGTCTGTATCCGCGTTCCTGTCCATGATATCCGTAAAGTCGGCTTGCTCAAGCGCGATCCATCCCTCGTAACAGCGATACATAAGCTCTGCGGCAAGCCATTCGACGGTCACCGGACAGTGTGTATCTTCCGGGGCCTCCGTCGGAGCTGCAGTGATGGTTTCAGTCGGCTCTGCAGGGGTCTGCGTCGACGCGTCCGTCACTTCCGCCGGGATGTCCGTCTCGGATGAAACGTCCTTGTCGGGACCAATACAGCTGCATGACAAGGCGCAGCACAATACAGTGCAACACAAAATAATAATATAAGCAAATGCAGCGGTCTTTCTCATGGTTGCCTCCAAGCTCCGCCGGGGCGGTTCTGCATTACCATTATAATATAGCCTGCGGGAAGAAGCAACAGCGTGTATGGAAAACGGCCCGGCTAAATGAACCGTCGGGCTTGGATTTTACATTTTTCTGAATAGACCAACTCAATAGCGAAGATGAAAAGCCTTTCATTCGTTGGTTTTTTAGTTGCAGGAGAAAGAAAGGAACCGTGACATCGTATCATTATCAATCACGGTACAGATGTGGCAGGGGCACTAAGATTCTGAACTCAAAAAAGGCACTAAGATTCTGAACTCCGCGCAATGAGGAGCACTAAGATTCTGAACTCCGCGCAATGAGGAGCACTAAGATTCTGAACTCCGCGTTCCGATTTTCTTGTTTACCGTCCCGCTTGCGTGACGGAACGCTTAGAGAATCCGTCTGCGGCGGATTCTCGGAGTTCATCATTTAAGCTCTCGCTGCCAATAAAAAACGGATACCCGGTGGGTATCCGCTTTTTATTGGGTTGAGTGCGTCATTTTGATACAATGCAACCTTACGCCGTTTCGGGTGCATTTTCAGAGCGAAGGGTGCATGAAGATGGAAGGGATGCGTTTCATTAAACATGGATGCAAAAACCATTTTTCGGTTTTTTAGCTTGGCTCTTTCACTTTCTCTGTATTAATTGCTTTAAGTAATTCATCTTTTGTTCTGAAATCAAGGGGAAAACCTGTATTTACTTCACGTATATCTATTGGGAAAACAATATCGTCTTCATGGTCGTAATCATAGTCTGCGAAAAGGGTTATATCCGTTCCCTCATAGTTCTTCTGATTAGATGGATTAAGATAAAGCAGAAATCCCAAAGGGTAAGCTACTAGCTGGTTCACAATAGTATCCTTGCTTTTATCGCAACTAATTAGGTTACTGTTTCCGGAATACATAAGTATTTCGTTCCTAACAAAGAACATAGTTAACCTGAATTTATCTTTATCCAGTCCTTTCGCGTGTTTATCCAGAACGAAACTGCGAAGTTCATCATATGCAGAGTATTCAGGCTCAATCGAGCAAAACAATGACAGTACTTGTTTTATAAACCTATTTGGATAAGCCTTTTTTAACTCGGCACAATACTTGTTAGGATCCTTGTTTTCAGAAACAACTCTTAACGCAAATAAATCAAACTTTTGATACTCTTTACCATAGAGATGACCAGTTAACGAATTACATTTCTCGCACAGTGAATACTTACCGTGGCCATTCTGACTTTGCTCATAATGAAGCCCTTCTGTTTCCCATGGCAATCTGTCCTTTTCATCACACAATAAGTCTTTAAAGCTATATGCTTTAATCAGAGAATCGTTGCCGGCACATTCTGGTGGGATGTGTTCAAAAGAAAGCGTTCCAATCTTCCCACATAATGCACATTTCCCATAGTGTTTCTTGCTCATTTTTCATCTCCAGTGTTTATTTGCTTAGGCTTTTTGCCAAGCAGGCGTTCCGTCCTGCCAGACCATATATTCTCAATTATGTTTCCTTTTCTCCCAGCTTCCAAACCATACCTATTTTATTCAATAACTCCTTTTCTGCGGTTGTAATTGTTCCCGTCTTGGAGCGTTTCCTTTGATTCTTAATCCATGTCCCCAAGTTAATGCCTTCTTTTGTTTTATACCTGCTAGGGATCAGCAAATCGCCATTATCGTTATAATACGAAACGGCCAGTTCATAATTCTTCATCCACTTATTATCGGTTTTTGACCACTCCATAGCAATCTTATTTAATTGAATCACCTCATTTTTCGACAGTTTATTATCTTGATACAGTTTTCGTTGTCGTTCAACCCATGCTCCTAAATAAAAGTTATCACTTGTTTTATAGTCTTTGGGAACATATAGGTTACCGTTCGTAGTATAATAGCTGGCAGCCAAGTTATACATTTTCATCCATTCGTAGTCAGATAACGACCATACCATGCCGATTTGGTTTAATAAACCTATTTTCTTATCTGGCATTTTGTTTTCACGGTATAACTTCCTTTGACGCCCGATCCACGCTCCCAAAGATGTTTTATCTTTGGTTTTGTATTTATCTGGAACCAGTAAATCTCCTTTGTTTCTATAATAAGCAGTTGCCAAATCGTACATTTTCATCCATTCATAATCATCCACCGACCAAACCATACCTATTTTATCAAGTAATGAGCTTTTTTCTTCTGATAATATGCGTTCCTTATGATTATATCGTTGAGTTCCAATCCACCTTCCTAGTTTTATATTCTCTTCCGTTACATAATCAGCAGGAATCAATAAATCTCCATTATCCTTATAGTACTGTTTTGCTAACAAATACATGTTCTCCCATTGAGATTCTATTGGAGACCAATCTATACCTAATTCCTCCAGCAATTTGATTTTATTAGAATTTAGTCTCGTATTCCCGAAAGTGGGATTTTTATAGCTGCTTCTTATATTACTTAACCAATGGCCTAGAAGTATTCCGTCGTGTGTCTTGTAGTAAATAGGAACGTTTATATTTCCATGTTCTGCTTTGTATTCTCTTAACTTCTCAAACATCAAATACCAATCCAGATCTATCGTTTTAATGTAATTGTCTGCTATTTCAATGTAATCTCTTTTAACGCTGACACTAATGCTATTATCGTTACCCATCAAATAATTAAGCAATTCGATTATACCATTATTTAACGACTCAAACGAATCGTCTGATAATAGTATTTTATGTGAGTCATCATTTAAAACTGGAAGACCTATAGCTCTTAACCTAATTAGTTGAATACCATTATCTTTACATACTCTGCTCTTTCTAATATCATCATCAACCCTGTTATTATGGCTAGGACCGTCATATTCTATCCCAGTTTTTAGCTCTGGAATGTATATATCTATTTCACTTATTTCTTTAGATTTAAGTTTTGTTGCAGAGGGGAAAGCTTGCTTGATGTAAAACAGCACCGCCTGCTCCGGGAAAGATGATTTAGTATTAATTGGCTCTAGCCACGTTTTATCTAGTCTATCCAGCTTCATTTTTCTATCCGCACTAAGAGCATTCCTCTTGTACTCTAGTTTTCGATCATACAGCCATACTCCAAGACGTACTCCATCTTCGGTAACATAACCAACAGGAATATAAAGATGCTTATATTTGGAATAGAATTCTAACACCGTATTGTAGTTCTTTTCCCATACATAATCGGGATTGTTAGTATACACCCATTCCATACCAATCTTATTTAGAAGGGTGATTTGCTTATCAGTGAGTCTGCCTAAGGTATAGTTCTTTCTTTGAGTCACTATCCAACTCCCCAAACTAGCATTTTTGTATACAAAGCTTGTGTTTGAAATGCTTAAGTTATTGTTCTCCTCATAATACTGTTGTGCTAACTTATACATTTCTTCCCAGATTGTACTTGGCTGATCCCAAACCATGCCTATTTTTTCAAGCAATTCTATCCTATCTTCCGACAATTTGCCTGTTTGATAATTCTTTCTTTGATGAGAGATCCATGATCCTAATGGTGTATTATCCGTTGTTATATATCGTTGAGGAACGAGCAAGTCGCCGTTTTTCTTATAATATTCAGCGGCCAAGTCATAGTTGTTTTGCCACTGTCTATCATTAACTTTCCATACCATTCCTATTTTTTCAAGCAGTTCTATTCTTTCCGCGGTTAAAATTCCATCCGAATGTTGTCTTCTTTGGGTTACAATCCATAATCCTAATTTCAGCCCATCATTTGTAATGTATTGGCGAGGAATAAATAAGTTCCCATTTTCACGATAATACTCTACTGCCACGCCGTAGTATTCAAGCCACTGTGCATCATATACCGACCATACCATTCCTATTTCTTCCAGTAACTCTATTCTATCCTTTGGCAACACACCTTTTATAAAGGCACGTCTTTGGTGAGAAATCCACTTTCCGAGCTTCAATCCTGTGTCAGTTTCATAAGTGCCCGGAACCAACAAATTTCCATTATCAATAAAATACTGTTTAGCACAGACATATTGAATATTCCATGATTCCGTGAAGTTTCTATGCAAGTCGCTCATGTTATCAATCCCTCTTGTAAAACTCTTCAAGTGAAGATTATACCCAATTATATTGTACCATAAATGAGCCCTAAATGCCATCACTTTATGACTGGTAAAAAGAAACCAAATACCCTCTGTAAAACGAACTCCCCCCCCTCTATCAAACGAAATGAGGCTCTGTCAAACAAACCGCCCTCTGTCAAACGAACTACCCCTCTGACAAACGAACCTAACTTGCATGCTGATGAAAAGCCCAGCGAAGCGATCCGTCGGGCTTGCATTTTTTACACTTTTTTACTATGCCAACGATTCCGGTATGGCTAAAAAGCTTTGTTTTATTTGACTTTTTCAATTGAAAAGCAAAAGAAAAGAACCGTGAGATTGTATCAAAATCACGGTTCTTATGTGGCAGGGGCACTAAGATTCGAACTCAGAAGAACGGTTTTGGAGACCGCTATGTTACCATTACATCATGCCCCTATTTGGCTCGCGAATGAGATTATAGCACCTCGGGCGGGGAATGTCAAGCGCGTTTTTCACCAAATTATTGTTGACGGGACGCCGCGGCGAGGGTACAATCCATTATATGAAGATACGCCTCGTTATAGTGAATATCGAAGATTGCGCCGGGCTTCTTTCCGCGCCCGAAAGGTTCTGCTCCGGGCAGAGGCTCGCCCGCGCTGAGGCAATAGCCGACGCCGGAAAGCGCATGCAGAGCTATGCCGCGGAGCTGGCGCTCTCATTCGCGCTGTCGGGCGACGCGCTTCTGCCCCCCGTCTACTCGTATGACGAAAAGGGCAGGCCCGTGATCGAGGGCGGCTTCGTCTCGCTCTCCCATTCCGGGAACTATGCCGTCTGCGCTTACTCCCCCGCCCCAGTGGGCGTCGATATCGAGGAGCGTCGTCCGGTCGAAAGCGGGCTCGCGCGAAGGATACTCTGTCCCGCGGAGCGAAAGGAATACGAGCGAAGCGGCGTCGGATACCTGCTGGGGCGCTTCGTAATGAAGGAAGCCTTCTTCAAGCTGACCGGCGAGGGCATTTCGGGCGGCTTCCGCGACGTATTCGAGAGCGAAGGGCGGCTCTTCCGCCGCGGCGTCCTTGCGGGGTTCCCCGTTTTCTTCGGCACGCCGGGATATGCCTGCTGCGTCGTATCATCCGCTTTTCCCGAAGAGATCGAGCTTATAAGCGATCCGCATCTGCGCATTGAAAAGCAGCTTACCCCCGATGATCCAAGGAGGTCAATATGATCCGTATCGGTTCAATAGTATGGGGCGTTGTCGATATCGGCCGCGCCGTTGCATTCTGGAGCGAGGCGCTGCATTACGAGCTGAAATACCCCGCCTCCGATGATTGGGCGATACTCGTTCCCAAGAACGGCGACGGGATCCAGCTTTCGCTGAGCAAGGTGAGCTCGCCCCACGCGCGCCGTCATCACATCGATATCTTTACCGACGAGCCCGAAGCCGAGGTCAACAGGCTGCTCGCGCTCGGCGCCGTGAAAAAGCCGTGGGATTATCCGCCCGACGCGGATTACGTCGTGCTGCAGGATCCCGAAGGCAACCCCTTCTGCGTGGTGGATATAAATCATTAGGAATTAAAAGAGCTGCTTTGGCGGCTCTTTTATCATTTCCCGCCGTCCCCATTCCGGCAAAATAATTATTTGACATTTGGTAGAATACATGTTATTCTACATGTATTAGAATATGCTCTGCTCCGATCAGCAGGGAGGTAAACATGAAAATATCAAAGCGATCCGTTCTGTCCGCCCTTGCGCTCCTGCTCGCGGCGCTGATGCTTTCGTGCGCCGTTTCCTGCGGGAAAAAGCCCGCCGGCGATCCCGCGTCCGACAATACGCCTCTGCCGGAGGGGGTCACTGCCGAGCCGAGCACGCCCGTGCCCGAAAAGCCCATCTTCTACGATCCGGAGACGGATTACGACAACCGTTACGGCATGGGCTATGACTGCATTGTAGAAACGGAGGATGCGTATTATTGCTGCGCCAGTTATTCAAGCAGATATTTATTCTATTACGATAAGGCAAGCGGAGAGCGCGGAGTACTCTGCAGTAAACCGGAGTGCATGCACGACGCCGGCGGAACGGATTGCAGCGGGCTGATAGAAATGTGCGGCGCGAGCCTCAATTACTGGGACGGAAGGCTTCACTATTTCGCGATCGACCACACTCACCATTGTTATGCGTTTTTTTCCGTCGCCCTTGACGGTTCAGATAAGAGGATGGACACCCTCGTGGACACTTCGCCCATAGAGATACAGGGCGCCACCATGCCGCAGAGGCTTGACTATCACCGCGGCAAATGCTACGGATGGCGATATTATGAGGAAGTCGAAAACAGCGAACTTTTTAACTGTATCGACGTCGTAAGCGCGGATCCGCAGACCGGAGAAACAAGGCTGATCCTCAAGGAGAAGCTCGAAGTGTATCCCACAGAGCCCAAGCTTTACTACCACGGGAATTATGTTTATATCAGCTATAATATTCAGGATTATGAGGAGCTTGAAGATCACGTCGAAGTGCTGAGCAATATCCTTTGCATATACAGATGGAATATCGAAACGGAGGAGCTTGAGCAGATCCTTCGGACCGAGCTTTTGGATATCGGCGAGAAGGGATCGGGCTTCCGCCTTTATATCGACGCCGAGGAGCGTATCTGGACTGCACCGGTATATGGAGAGCAAACGGTTTACACCATTGAAAGCGGCGCGCTGTGCAAAGCTTTCCTCTGTGACAATCCCTGGTCATGCTTCATGCTCGACGGAGCGGCGGCGGTTTTCAGCATGCCCGATATGGCTTTGGAGGTCCGCAGACTGGACGGTTCGCTCATTTACGAAGGCGCGCTGGATACGAGCTTTCTTGAAGCACTCGATCCCTCGAAGGGATACGAAACAAGCAGTTACTTCGGCATGTACGGCGATGCGGAAGCGATCTATATCTCGTTCGTGCTCGATGCAAAGGACCAAGAACGCGCTGCATACTGCCTCGTCCGTTACGACTTAACGGGCGGCACGCCGAAGCCCGAGATCATAGCCTGTTTGCCGGGTCTGCGATGAATCCGCCCGGGCCCGACGTGCGGCGATCGACATCCTCTTCAACAGATCGATCAACAGCAAAAGGAGGCTCAATTTGAAAAGAACGCTTGCGATAATTCTGACAATACTGCTGGCATTACCGCTTATCTCATGCGGCAAAAAGCCGGAGCAGTCCGCGGCGCAGCAGACCGGCGACTCTGCGTTCGATCCGGAAACGGATTACGACAACCGTTACGGTTCGCTCATCACCTGCGATATGCTGGAAACGGAGGACGCCTTTTATCTGCGCAGCCGCAACGGCAACGGTTTTCTTTACTATTATGATAAGGCGACCGGTGATACGGGCGTGCTCTGCCCCCGGCCGGAATGCGTGCACGAGGAAAAACGCAATAACGCCGAATGCGCGGGCTATATCGGCTCCGATCCAGGGCTGCAGTATTATCAGGGCAAGCTCTGGTATGTCAAGCAGACCAAGGGCATGAGATTCGGCCTTTACCGCATGAACCTCGACGGCTCTTCAAAGGAGCTCGTGCATGAATTCGACCCGACGGATACGCCGCTCGAATACCACAACCGCCGCCTCTACATCCACCGCGGGATGATCTACCACGCCGGTTACAGGCAGGAGATCAAAAACGCCGCGGTCTTCCATAAGCTCGTTTACGGCTGCATCCCGATGGAGGATACGGTGATATGCGGGCAGAAGGTCAAGGCATGGGAATATTATGAGATCCTCGAAAGGGAAACGATCAATCAGCCGCAGCCGACGATATTTTTTGCCGGTGACAGCGCCTATATGTTCTATGATTACGACGGCGTGACCGATTATGACGGGGCGGATTCCGAGGATGACTTCTATGATTGGCGCTCGGAGCTCCCGATCACGGACGAGATCGCCCGTTGGGACCCCTCGATGACAGAGCCGGAGATCCTCTATCAAAGCGTGGGATCCTTTCCGATGCTCAGCAATTACCGCTGGTCGATCGTCACTTCGGACGGTACGCCGTATTTCGTCGATCCCTACAGGGCCGATCCAGAGCAGCCGGAGGGCGAGGACAATCCCTATGTCCTCAGCCTGTACCGCCTCGAGAAGGACGGCACGAGGACCTGCGTGCTCGATACGGGCGACCGGGAGGGCAACACCTTCCTGCTTTCGCTCGGAAACGGAGTGATCGCCACGGCCGACACGTCCATCTTCGCCATGAACGACCGTGATCAGTCCGTAAACGTCAGCATAATACGCTATGGCGCCGACGGTACAGAGGTCATTTACGAAGGTCCGCTGCCGCTCGAATACCGAAATGAGCTCCGGATCGGAGTGAAAAGGATCATGCTGGCGGATTGCTGGGTATCGGAGAATACGCTGATCATTTACTCAAGCGAATATTACGGCAAAAAGGACTACGACCGGAGCTGGCATTTTGTGAAATACGATATCACGCCGGATGGGCTCACCGAAACCGTTCTTTCGGAGGGCTATGAGGTGCAGTACTGGGGAAGCAACTGAAATAAGATGGACAATAAAAACAGCGGCGTCCTGCAATGACGCCGCTGTTTTTTCAATGCTTTTCCGATCAGTCAAGGAGCTCTTCCATCTCGTCAAGGAGCTCGCCGAAGAGCTTGAGCGCCTCGTTGATGGGGGCCGCGGTGGTCATGTCGACGCCCGCGAGCTTCAGTATGCTGATGGGATCCATGGAGCCGCCCGCGGAGAGGAACTTCTTGTAATCGGCTACGGCGGGCTCGCCCTCGGTCAGTATGCGGTTCGCGATGGCGCAAGCCGCGGAGAAGCCGGTCGCGTACTGGAACACGTAGAAGTTATAGAAGAAGTGCGGTATGCGCTCCCACTCGAAGGCGATCTCCGGATCGACGGTGATCGCGTCGCCGAAGTACTGCTTGTTGAGCTCGTAGTACTTCTCGCACAGGGCGTCGGCGGTGAGACTTTCGCCCTTTTCCGCGAGCTCGTTCATGAACAGCTCGAACTCGGCGAACATCGTCTGGCGGTAGACAGTGCCGCGGAAGCTCTCGAGGAAGTGGTTGATGAGATACGCCCTCTCGCGCCTGTCGGTGGTGTTGTCGAGCAGGTACCTGACAAGCAGCACCTCGTTGCAGGTCGAGGCGACCTCCGCAACGAATATCACGTAATCCGCCTGGCAGACGGGCTGATTCTTCAGCGAATAGTAGGTGTGGAGCGAATGGCCCATCTCGTGCGCGATGGTGAACATCGAATCGAGGGTGTCCTTCTGGTTGAGCAGCACGTAGGGGTGCGGATCGCCGCAGGAGGAATACGCGCCGCCGCGCTTGCCCTCGTTCTCGTAAACGTCGATCCAGCGGTTGTCGAAGCCCTCCTGCAGTATGGAGAGGTACTCCTCGCCAAGTGGCGCGAGCGCCTTTTTGATTATCTTCTTGGCCTCCTCATAGGGGATCTCGCGGTCGGCGTCGCCCACAATGGGGGTGTAGAGATCGTACATGTGGAGCTCGTCGACGCCCATGAGCTTCTTCCTCAGCGCGACGTATTTGTGCATGAGGGGCAGGTTTTCGTGCACGGCCTCTATGAGGTTATGGTAGACGGAGACGGGCACTTCGGTAGCGTCGAGGGCTGCGTGCAGCGTGGATTCGTAATTACGGGCGCGGGCGTTGAAGATGAGGCCCTTCACCTGCGAATCGAGGAACGCCGCGGAGGTGTTCTTGAACTGCTCGAAGGTGTGATAGAGGGATTCGAACGCGGCCTTTCTGACGTTTGCGTCGGGATTTTCGAGCAGGGGCACGAAGGAGCCCTGCGTCACGACGAGCTCGTTGCCCTCGGCATCATGTATGGAGGGGAACTTGATATCCGCGTTGCGGAATGCGGACGCGGTCTCGCCGGGGGCGTGTGTCACCTGACCGGAGAGGGCGAGTATGCGCTCCTCCGCGTCGGAGAGAGTATGGGGCTTTAAGCGGCGGATCCTGGAGAGCTTCCTCTCATAGAGGCGGAGACCCGGCTCCTTCTCCATGAACTCGGCCATCTTCTCGTCGGGGATGGAGATTATCTCCGGCGTGGAGAACGAATCGGCGGAGCCGATCGCCACGTAGAGGTTCATTATCTTTCCGCGCAGTCCCTGATAGAAGCTGTTGCCGGTATCCTCGTCCGACTTGCGCATGGCGTAGTTGCCGATGCGCTCGACCTTTACTGCGATCTCGTCGCAGAGGCGCAGATACTCGAGCAGCGCCGCGGGAGATTCGGATATCCTGCCGCGGAAGGCGGCGACCTTTTCGGGATAGACCTTCGCCTCGTTGAGCGCCTCCTCCCAGAGGGCGTCGGTGGCGAAAAGATCCTCGGTCGCCCAGGTGTACTGCTTCTCGACCTCGGAACGCTTGGGAATCTTCTTCTGCTGTGCCATTGGTGGTTCCTCCTGTTTTTCGATTGGCCTTGGGCCTTGTTTACCGTTCGATTGTATCACGGATCGGCCGAAAAGTACAGAGCGAAATCCCGCGGCGGGAGCCCCCGCTCCGGTTTTTTTCGGTTTCTTTTTCATGCAGTGGGAGAAGCCCTTGACAGATTTGCGTTTTTGTGCTATAATCCGTATTTCCCGGGATACGGCTTTCCGGAGAACTTCGCTTGTGAGGTGCGCTTTGCCCGAAAATACCGGCATAAGTACCATAATGACTCCGTCCGAGGCGTTGGAGCTCTCGCTGTTTCTGCGCGGGCGCGTCGATCTGCGCCTCATCTGCGAGAGGACGGGCCTTTCCCCCGCCGAGGCGTACGATAAGCTCGTCGGGCTCGTTTACTACGACCCGAAGCTCGACTGCCTCGTGCCGGCGGACGAATATCTCTCCGGCAACGTATTGAAGAAGCTCAACAGGGCGAAGAAGGCCCAAAAGAGCGAGGAGGAGTTCGGCGCCCCCGAAAGGGAGTTCACGGTCGATTACTCCGTCAACATCTCCGCGCTCGGCAGCATAATGCCTCCCCTCGTCCCCGCGGAGGACATAAAGGCCGCCATAGGCAGCCCGTGGATCCCCTCCTGGGTGTACCGCGATTTCCTAATATGGCTCATCGGCATAAAGCCCGTCGGCGGAAAAAAGCCCCGCCTCGTTGTCGAATACGTCAAGGCGGCCAATCATTACATCATCCACGGCAAGAAGAATTACGCGCAGTTCACGCGCGCCCGGCTCACCTACGGCACGGAGCGCATGAACGCCTTCGACATAGTCGAAAAGCTTTTGAACTCGGGCGAGGTGGTCGTCTACGACACCAGCTATTCCGAGAACAAGTCCGGCCCCACGCGCCGCATCAACAAGGCGGAGACTCTGATAGCGCAGGAGCGCATGCGCCTGATCGAGGAGAAGTTCTCGCTCTGGCTGTTCCGCGACGAGCCGAGGCGCTCCCGCCTGCTCAATCACTACAACGAGGCGTTCGGCGCGATACGCCCCCGCATTTACGACGGAAGGGATCTCAAGCTGCCGGGCAAGAACCCGGATATAAAGCTGCAGGATTATCAGCTCGCGGCCGTTTCCCGCATCGTCAATTCGAAGAACACGCTGCTGGCCCACCAGGTCGGCGCGGGCAAGACCTACGCCATGGCCGCCTCCGCGATGGAGATGCGGCGCATGGGCATTTCGAAGCGCAATCTTTTCGTCGTGCCCAACAACATACTGGATCAGTGGCACACCGAGTTTTTGAAGCTCTATCCCGAAGCGAAGCTCATGGTGATCGAGCCGAAGGACTTCTCCCCCGCGCGCCGTCAGAAGGTGCTGCGTGAGATGATCGAAAGCGACGCCGACGCGATAATAATGGGCTACGGCAGCTTTTCGCTCATACCCCTTTCCAAGAAGGAGCGCGAGCGCGACCTTATCGACCGTATGACGGAGATATCGGTCTCCATGAAGGACGCCGTATACAACGACGCGTACATGGTGCTCAACCGCTACTCCGCCCGCATTGAGCGCCGCCTGCAGAAGCTTTGGGACGACGAGGCCCCCGCTCCGGAGGGCGATATCTGCTTCGACGATCTGGGCGTGGACACGCTCTTCGTCGACGAGGCGCACAACTTCAAGAACATCAGCATAGAGACAAAGCACGGCACCCTGCCCGGCCTCAATACGAAGGGCTCCAAGCGCTGCGACGACCTCATGGCCAAGGTGCGCTTCATTCAGCGCACGCACGGCGGCCGCGGCGCGGTTTTCGCGACGGGCACCCCGATCACGAACTCCGTATCCGACCTTTACACGATGCTCCTGTACCTTGCCTACGAACGGCTGTACGAGATGAACCTCGTCGAGTTCGACAACTGGGTCAAGCTCTTTTCCGAGGTCACCGAGGAGTTCGAGGTCGAGGCGAACGGCATCGGCTACCGCCTGAGGAGGCGTCTGTCCCGCTACCACAATCTGCCCGAGCTTTCGCTGCTGCTCTCCGACATTGCGGATCTGCACTTCTCCCGCGATGAGGAGCAGAAGCTGCCCTCCAACGTCAATTACGTCAACTGCACCGTGCCCGCCTCCCCCGCTTTGAGGAAGTATATTTCCGACCTTGCGGCGAGGGCGGAAAAGGTCAAATCCGGCCTCGTGGCGAGGACCGAGGACAACATGCTGAAGATCACGACCGACGGCCGAAAGGCGGCGCTCGATATGCGCCTAGTTGATCCCAACGCCGAGGATATCCCCGATTCGAAGCTCAACACCTGCGTCGAAAAGGTTTTCGGCATATGGAAGAGCGACTCCGCCGTGACCCAGCTCGTGTTCCTCGATCAGTCCACGCCGAAGGACGATTTCAACCTCTACGACGACATGAAGCAAAAGCTCGCTGCGCGCGGCGTCCCCGCGAAGGAGATCGCCTTCGTGCACGACGCGGTGAACGACGCGATGCGCACGGCGCTGTTCAACAAGGTCAGGAAGGGCGAAGTGAGGATACTCATCGGCTCCACATTCAAGCTCGGCATCGGCGCGAACGTGCAGGACAAGCTGTGGGCGGTACACCACCTCGACATACCTTGGCGCCCCTCCGACGTGACCCAGCGCGAGGGCCGAATGCTGCGCCAGGGCAACAAAAACGACGAGGTGTCCATCTACCGCTACATCACGAACGGCAGTTTCGACGCGTACTCCTGGCAGCTGCTCGAGAACAAGCAGCGCTTCACCTCGCAGATAGTCAACGGCGAGCATCCCTCGAGGAGCGGCGACGAGGTCGACGAGGTCGTCCTCACCTACAGCGAGGTCAAGTCCCTCGCCGTCGGCAACCCGCTCATCAAACGCCGCATAGAGCTCGAGACAGAGCTTCAGCGCAGCTCCATGCTCCGCTCGCGCATAGAGCGGGCGAAGGACGGCGCGCGCGAACAGCTCCTGAAGATGCCTCAGCGCGAGAACCAGCTGACTGAGCTAATCGAAAAATACCGCCGCGACATAGAAAATCTCGCGGCATGCCGCACCGACGGCTACTCGATCGTAATAATGGGCGAGGTCTACACCCGCCGCCGCGACGCGGGCGAGCGCCTGCTGGAGCTCGTCACCGAGAACGCCTACATCCGCGAGCCGATCCCCGTCGGGCGCTTCCGCGGGTTCCCGCTGGTGCTGACGAACGATTCCTCCGGGCTGCACAGGGTGTTCTTCATAATGGGCGAGGTCCCCTGCCAGGTCGAGATAAGCGACAGCCCGCAGGGCCAGGCGCAGCGTCTCGACAACGCCGTGAACTCCATACCCAAACGGCTCGAGGAGGCCGAACGCTCGCTCGAAGCGCTGCACGCCGACCGCGAGGCGCTGGAGCAGGAGATCAAAAAGCCCAACCCCTACGACGCGGAGATACGGAAGACCGCGAAGCTCCTGCGGGAGGTCAGCGACGAGCTCGGCCTTGAAAGATGAATACTAACGCATAGGGAAAGCGCCTCGCGCTTTCCCTTCTTTTTTGATTTCGCCTCAATTTAATATATAAGCTATTGACAAAAGTCCGTTTTGGGCGGATAATATAAAAAATGCATTATTATGCATACAGTGTGAATAACCGAAAGGAGAAATACAACATGGGTCTTTTACAAGCTGCTCTCGGAACAGTCGGCGGAGTTCTTGCCGACACCTGGCTAGAGTACTTCTACTGCGAAGCGATCCCCGAAAATGTGCTTGCCGTCAAGGGCAAAAAGCGCATCTCCGGCCGCAGCAGCAACTACAAGGGCGAGGATAACATCATCTCCAACGGCTCCAAGATCGCCGTTGCCGACGGCCAGTGCATGATCATCGTCGATCAGGGCGCCGTCGTTGAGCTCTGCGCCGAGCCCGGCGAGTACATCTACGACACCTCCACCTCCCCCTCCCTCTTTGCGGGCAAGTTCGGCGAAAGCCTCGCTGCCACCTTCAAGGAGATCTGGGACAGGTTCAAGCACGGCGGCAGCCCTGCCAAGGATCAGCGCGTGTATTACATCAACACCAAGGAGATCTTCGGCAACAAGTACGGCACCGCAAACCCCGTTCCCTTCCACGTATTCTATAAGAACATCAACCTCGAGACCGACGTATCCATCAAGTGCTTCGGCGAGTATTCCTATGAGGTGAGCAACCCCGTCACCTTCTATCAGAACGTCTGCGGCAACTTCTCCGACGTATTCACCCGCGACAGGATCGACTCCCAGCTCAAGACCGAGCTTCTGACCGCTCTCCAGCCCGCCCTTTACAGGGTCTCCGAGCAGGGCATCATGTACAGCGCGCTTCCCGGCCACACCACCGAGATAGCCGACGCCCTCAATGCCGAGCTCTCCGAGAAATGGGTAAATCTGCGCGGCATTTCCGTCGTATCCTTCGGCGTGAGCTCCGTCACCGCCGATAAGGAGGATGAGGACAGGATCAAGGAGCTCCAGACCCACGCAGCTCTGCGCGATCCCGCAATGGCCGCGGCGCACGTCACCGGCGCTTACGCCTCCGCTATGGAGAACGCGGCGAAGAACGAGGGCGGCGCCTTCATGGGCTTCGCCGGCCTGAACGCAGCTTCCGGCGCGGGCGGCTCCGCAGTCACCGGCCTTTATCAGATGGCCGCTCAGCAGAACGCGCAGCAGGCCGCGGCGAACTCGTGGACCTGCTCCTGCGGCATGCAGGTCAACGGTAATTTCTGCCCCAACTGCGGCAATAAGAAGCCCGCTCCCGAGGGGACCTGGACCTGCGAATGCGGCACAGTGAACACCGGCAATTTCTGCCCCAACTGCGGCAAGGCCAAGCCCGCCGAGGCGAAGGGCTGGACCTGTGAGTGCGGCGCGGTCAACAAGGGCCGCTTCTGCGAGGCCTGCGGCAAGGCCAAGCCCGCCGGCGCTCCGCTCTACCGCTGCGACAAGTGCGGTTGGGAACCCGCCGATCCCGAGAATCCGCCCAAGTTCTGCCCCGAGTGCGGCGACGTATTCGACGAGAACGACGTTAAGAAAGACTGAACCAAAGCATGATCCGCGAGGCCCCCGGTACGCCGGGGGCCCCGCGCTGCTCCGGGGAAAGGAGCGCGGGATGAAGGAAAAGAATCACGCCGTTTGGGCTTACATATTCACACTGCTGCCCCTTGCGTACGCGCTGGCGCTGCCCGTGACCATGGGGATAATGGCCTTCGCGACCGAAGCGACGGGCCAAAGGACGAGTTCGGATGCGTTCATGTATCTCCTGTTATCGGCGGGCGTCGCTGCGCCGCTCATGATAATGCTCGCGGTGTTCGGCATAGACCACGCCAAAAAGGCCCGCGCCGAGGGGCGAAAGACCGGCTGGCTGACAGCCGCCGCAGTTTTCTCCATCGTGATATGCGCGGCGCTCTTCGTGTTTCATATTATCATGTTCCGCCTCGCCTGCTGACGGCGGGCCTTTTTTATTGCCTTCGCGCGCCGGATATGATATTATATGTATGCGGGGCAAGCCCCGAATGAAAATAGGTTTCTCGGGATCATATGCTGTTCTACAACTTTTTCGATTACAAATACGATATCGAGGGCTTCGAGTCCGATCTTTTCAGCGCGCCGCACATTGTTTTCATAGTCGCAGTCTACATTTTCGCGTTCGTTTTCTCATACCTTCTGAGGAACGCCCGCAGGGACAGGATCGCCGCGGCGCTCAAGATCCTGTCGATCGTGATGGTGCTGCACGAGATCAGTAAGATCTCCTGGGAGAGCTATTACGACATAACCTCCGGCCGCGGATTCAACAAGGTCGGACTGCTGCCGCTCTACACATGCTCCATGTTCATCTACACCCTGCTCGCCGCCGCGTGGGGCAGGGGCCGCGTTAAGGAATACAGTCTGTCGTTCATCACGACCATCGGCCTGCTCTACGGCGCGATAGGGGTGGTCTACTGCAACGGCCTCAACTATTACCCGTTCTTCACTTTCGGCGCGTTCTATTCCCTGTTCTTCCACTCGACGATGTTCGTGACGGGCGTTTTCCTGCTCGTTTCGGGGTATAAGGAGCTCGAATGGAAGGACGCCCTCCGCGCTATGGTCCCCATACTGCTGCTGGCTTTGCTTGCGATACCCGCGGATTACATCATGAGATGCGACTACATGCTGATCTACAGCGGAGACGGCGTGCCCCTTTATGAGGATATCGCCGCCCGCCTCGCCGAACATGGGCTGCGCCCGCTCTATACGCTGCTCATGCTCACGACGCATATCCCCCTCGCTTGTGTCGTCACAGGCGCGTATAAGCTGATACGCCGCGCCTTACACTGCGAGCCCCTGCCGACGTCGGAAAGGAGACTGTCATAAACAAAACGAGGAGACCATATTCGATCATCATCGCCGTGCTTTTGGCGTCGGCGCTGACTTTCGCCGCGTGCACGGGAGGCGGGAGGACCGCCGAAAACACCCCCGCGCCTGTCGGCGATACCGCTGAGCCCACTGCGGAGCCGACAGCGGAGCCCACAGCCGAGCCCGCGGCCGACGCGACGCATTTCTTTATCGCGTACGGCTTCGACAAGCCGGGCGAGGCGGCGCTCGGCGACGAGCTCGCGCTCGAGCTTGCCGGCGACGGCGGAGCCCCTCACAGCGTGTGGGTGATACTGCGCTATTGTCCCGGCGCGGCGGACTTCGAGTACAACGGAAGGTCCTATAAAGAGTATCGGAACGATCCCGCGCTGGCTGCGTTCGAGGCCGCATACCGCGAATGGCTGCTTGCCGACTATATCCCGCAGTACGCCGAAATGACCGCCCGCAGCCGCGGAGGCGATACCGAAGCGGCGGCATGGCTCGAGCGCACGGCCTCCGATCTGTTTTACGAGCAGTGGAGCGCCGGCGTATCCGAGGAGGAGCTGAACGCATACAACGAGGCCGCCGCCCTTTACCGCTCGGCGAAGGATGCGCTGAATACGGAGGACGATCCCGCGGCGGCGCGCGCCGCTCTCGACGCGGAGCTCGCGCGGCTCGATGCGCTCGGCATCCGGCTGGAGCTCAGAAACGAGCCGGGCGAGAACGCGATGGCCTTCGACGTATACGGAGAGCTCACGGCGGAGCAGATATTCGGCTTGACCGCGGATCCCGACTGGGCGTACTTCTTCGCACCCGGGTCCCCCGATCACATGCACGGATAAGCGCTCCCAAAGACGATCGGATAATAAAAAAGGCCGGGAGGGTTGCATCCCCTGCTCCGGCTTTTTTCGTGATCTGAAGTTACGCGGCGGCGACCTTCTGCGCCAGTTCCCCGACGGTGTCGAAATGGGTGTCGTCGGGAAGGTAAACGTCGTACTCGTTCTCTACGTCGAGCACGAGCTCCTCAACGTCGAACAGGTCGAGATTGAGTTCGTCGGGCGTGCTCTCCGGGCGGATATCCTCCTCCGGTGTGCCGACGAGGTCGTGGATCGCCTTGCGAAGGAAATTGAAAATGTCCATCATGCCTCCAAATGATACCGAATGATATTGTATTAATAAAAATATGCGGCGATCCTTTCCGGATGCCGCATGTTATTATAATCGAACTCAAGCGGTTTGTCAAGCATTATTTCGAACAATGTTTCGAAACAAAGGCGGGGCAGTCCTCGTCCGTGTTGATCTCGATCACGAAATCCGCGCCCGTCCTGTCGGAGAAGGACTCGAAGAATGCGAACAGCCCCTCCAGCGAGGCGAGCGGATGCTTAACGATCTTCATGAAGCTGCAGACGTAGACCGCCTCCAGATCGTGATCCTGCGCGGAGATGCCCGATATGAAGCCGGAGAACATCTTGGGCCCCTCTATCATGTAATCCGAGGCGTTGATGAGCCGTATCCCGCTGTCGAGATCGTAGATATGCTTGTCGTCCTTGTCGATGAATACAACGCTACCCTTGGCGGCCTTCATACGGTCGTTCGCCATATCGCAGAGCTCGCGGGACATGCCCTCTCCCCTGCCGCCGAACAGCACCTTTATCATTTCATCACCTCCGATGTTTTCTTGTATATATGATATCATACGGATCGTATCAAATCAACAGCCGGAGCGGTTTTTATGCCGATTCTTTTTCAGCGCGGTTGACAAATGTGATAATTTGTTGTATCGTCTTCACATGGAAACAGCAAAACTCAAAAAGGGATATTCGCCCGTCGGCCGCGCTCTGCTGATACTGGCGGGCGTCGCCGGGATATGGGACACCGCCTTCGTCCTTACGCGGAGCAGCGTCAACCTCGGCGTGCTGATGCCTGCCGTGCTCGGCGCGCCGCTCCTTGTCATCGGCCTGTTTTTGCCCCTCTTCAAAAAGCTCTGCGCGAAGAGCCGCGTGTTCCGCGCGCTCGCGTTCCTCGTGTCGCTCGCCTACGCGCTGTTCGGGCTGCTTTTCGCAGTGACGACGGGATTGATACTCGCGAACTCAACGGAGCCGGAGGACGGCGCCGACGCCGTGATAGTGCTCGGCTCCGGCATCCGCGGGAACACGCCCACGCTGACGCTCCGCTACCGGCTCGACGCGGCGCTGGACTACCTTGAGAGGAACCCCGGCTGCACTGCCGTCGTTAGCGGCGGGCAGGGGCCGGGCGAATCCGTCTCCGAGGCCTCCGTAATGCGGAGCTGGCTCATTTCGCGCGGTATCCCCGAGGAGCGGATAATAGTCGAGGACAGGTCCTTGAGCACCGAGGAGAACTTCATGTTCTCGAGCGGGCTCATACGGGACGATATCGGCCCCGATGCGAAGATCGTGTTCGCGACGACGCGGTTCCATGTTTTCCGGTCCGAGCGAACGGCGCGGAGCCTCGGTATCGAGGCCGAGGGCATCCCCGCAAAGGGCGTGTGGTACATCACGCCGAACGACTACCTGCGCGAATGCGCCGCGATAGTCAGCTATTTCCTGACGGGAAGGATATAAAGAACAGTATTGTCAAATAAAGGCGGGCGCTCCGATGGAGCGCCCGCCCTGCTTTATACTGCGGTTCAGCCGTTGAGTATGAGGTTGTAGAGGTACGAAATGTCGAGCGAGTTGATGGCGCCGTCGCCGTTGACATCCGCATTGGCGAGCGCCTGACCGTCGAGCACTGCCACGCCGACGATGTGCGCCGCGAGCAGCGATACGTCGTCGAACGAGCGCATACCGTCGCCGTTGAGGTCGCCCGGAAGCGTGGGCTCGGCGGGAACGGCGGTGTAGGTCACGGTGACGGTGACGTCGCCCGCGCTCATGCTGCCTGTGACGGTTGCCCTGTCGGGGGTGAAGCCGTCCACGGCGGGACTGACGACGGAGTACGCCGCGCCGTATTCGAAGACGCCGGTGTACGCGGGAGCCGCCTGCGAGCCGTTGGCGTAGACGTAGCTGATCGTCAGCGTGTAGCTGTTGATGCTGTACTGCGCGGTGACGGTGAGATCCGATGTGACGCAGTCGAACGGGACGTCCCACCCGGTGAAGGTGTAACCCGTGCGCACGGGATCCGCCGGGGCGGCTGCCGCAGCGCCCTCCTCGACCTGCTGTGTCGAGAGCACCGTGCCGTTCCAGTCGACGAATGTGACGGTGTAAAGGGTCTGGGGCTCCGGCTCGCCGACTACGACCTTCTTATAGAGGTTGATAACGTAGTTGCTGCTCGAGCTGCTCTTGCCCGTGGTGTACCTTTCCGGGTTCGTCGAGTAGGAGAGATAATAATACCCGTCCGAATCGACGCCGTTGTCAAGCCATTTGCTGCTCGTATACGTCCAGTAGAGGGCGGAGGCGGTGAGGTTCAGGTACTGGGAGGAGTCGAGGCCCATGTATTTGCCGACCTCCTCATTGTAGAACGCCCAGCCGTCCGAGGCGCTTCCGGAGGCCCTCCAGAGCACCTTGGAGGCGTTCGCGGCGGAGACGGAGCAGGTGGAGTCGCTGTTGATCGTGACCGCCACAGGGGTCAGATAGTGGCCGGAGGAGGAGATGATGTAATTGCCCACGGCGCTTCCGGAGGTGCCGGAGATCGAGCTCTGCGCGACTATGATGTACTCCGCGCCGCTCTCGATGCTGTCGGCGAGCTCATACCTGACCTGCGCAACGACGGTGACGGGAGCTGTTGCCGTGAAGTTCGTGCCGGCGATGTTGTCGTGAACGGTGACGGTGAGCGTGGTGCTGCCAGTCCTGACTCCGGTGACGAGGCCGGAAGAGGACACCGTCGCGACGCCGGTGTTGGCTGTGGACCACGAAGTCACGGTGTAGTCGGCGGATCTCGGCGTGACGGTGAGGGCCGCCTGCGCGGTGCCGCCCGCCTCGACCATTATGTCCGCAACGGAGACGGACTCGATCGGCTCGGGATCGACGCTGAAGAGCGTCCAGTCGCTGTAAACGGTCTGCACGCCGTCGGGATTGGAGGGGAACGCGTCGACGGAGCTCATCACTATAGGCCACGCCGCTCCGGAGGAGGACGAATACGCGGGATCCCAGTTGCCGTGCACGCTCTTCATCGTTGCAATGGCGGAGGCGACTGTCTCGCCGTTTTTCATCTCCGTCCAGAAGGTCTCCTCATAGGCGTAATCGCCAGTGAATGTGACGGACTGGGAGTAGCCGTAGACGACGCCCGCGCCCGCCTGCAGGAGAGCCGTGCCTGTGGTGCCCTTGCCCTCCTTCTTCATGCCCTCGCATATTGCCATCCAGACTATGCAGTTGGACAGCGTTCCGGAGGCGTGATTCAAAATGTACCTGCCGTCGATGCCGTAGAAGCTGCCGCCGTTGTACGCCCAGCCGTTGTTGTAGTCGTTGGACGTAAGGCCCGAGCTCGAACGGAGGTCGAGGTAGGAGGTCTGATTGGAACTGATGCAGTTGCCGTGCGAGTCGTAGATGACGACGCCCTTATCGGTATAGGCGGCCGCGATATTGGGGCCGGTGGCGTTGGTGCCGGTCAGCGCCGTGTAGGTGCCGCCCGTGGCGGCGGCGATGGACTGCGCCTCGAGTATGTACTGATTGGTGAAGCTCGAATCGGAGCCGTAATAGGGGTTGACGAGCAGCACGTTGGGGCTGGAGGGCGAGTTGGAATCCTTCGTCGCCTCCGCCTTGACAGCAGCCGCATGGATGATGACCTCCATCACCTCGGGGGTGAGGCTCGAAACGTGCGGGATGTTGCGGATCTTGTAGTCGTAGCCGCCGTGCATGCCCTTCGTGGTGAAGGAGAAGCTGTTGGCGTCCAGATCGGTGATGCTGCCCTTGTCGATGTCGGGGTTTTCGAGCGCCGCCTTGTAGACGGCGAGCGTGCACTCCGCGGGAGCCGCGCCCTTCGCCAGCATCTCGGCCTCCACCTCGTCAAGGGGGGCCCAGACCTTTTCCCAGTGCTTTCTGGTAGTAATCTCGTCCAGCTTCAGCGCCGCGGACTCGGCAAACGCCGCCGCGGGCAGTACCGTGAGCAGCATGAGCGCCGTGACGAGCGCCGCGATGATCTTCCTTGTGCGTGTCATTCTATTGCTCCTTTGCGATTTCGGGGGGCCTGCGGGAGCCGCAGGCCCGTTTGGGATCATTATACCATCCGCCGCAGTGATATTCAACGATTTTCCGCCATCGCGCCCAAAAAAACCCGCGCCGCAGCCGCCGCCCGCGGGGCTTTCATTCCGCCTCCGGCTGTGATATAATATGTCGATAACATCCGAAAGGGGCGTTGAGCATGCAGCCCGTATCACCCGTGGTTTTCGAGACCGAAAGACTGTATATGAGAGAGTTCGTGAAGGACGACGCTCCCGCCGTTTTCGAGTACGCCGGGAACGTGGAGAACACGTGCTTCCTGCCGTTTTCGCCCGAACCCCCGGAGGAGGTCGAGCGCTTCATCGAGAGCCGCCTCGCCTCGCAGATCGTCTCTCCCCGCCGCATATGGGATCTCGCCGTGTGCCTCAAGGAGACGGACGAGCTGATCGGCTCCATGGGCCTCACGCTGAAGGATGACATGCGGCAGGCGGAGCTCGGCTACATCTTCAACATGCGCTTCTGGCACATGGGCTATGCGACAGAGGCCGCGCGCGGCTTTCTCCGCTTCGGCTTCCTCGGCCTCGACCTGCACCGCGTGTACGCGAGGTGCGACGACAAGAACGCCGCCTCCCTCGCCGTGATGGAGCGTATCGGCATGAGGCGCGAGGCGCATTTCATCAAGGACGAATACACCACCGTTTTCGCAAAGAAGGGCTGGCGCAGCCATTATCACTGCGCCATACTGCAGAAGGAATATCTGATGGGGCTCCCCGACGGGCTCCACTCCCCCGTTTCCGGCTCCTGACGCCGGAGATCCGTACATCAAGGAGGTCCGCTCATTTGAAAAGGTTCGCAGGATACACGGCCGCGATGCTGGCGCTCGCGCTCGTTCTGACCGCCGCGGGCTGCAAGAAGCCCGACGGTAAGGACGCCTCCGCATCCACTCCCGTGCCGATAGTCACCGCCTCGCCCGACGGCGAGGTCACGCAGGGCCCGACGGCGACGCCCGAGCCCGTGTTTTCCGACGTGCCCGTCGTCACCCGCTCCCCCGACGGGGACGTGACGGAGGGGCCTACCGCCACGCCGACCGCCGCGCCGACCGAGATCCCCGCGGAGACCGGCTCCCAGGGCGGAGAGGCCACCCATGCTCCGACGAACACGCCCACCGCGGCGCCGACCTCCGCAGCGGAAACGCCGAAGCCCGCGACTCCCACGCCCGGCTCCGCCGATCCCACCGGAACTCCGGCCGCCACTCATCAGGCGCCCGTGCCCACGCCGGAGACGCCCAACGACCACGCGGCAGTTTACGCGGGCGCCGTTGTGGACTGCTCCTCCATGCACGTCGGCGACAGCTTCTACTGGACGCTCGACCTCGTCAACGAGGGGAGCTGCCTCTTCGCGGGGACTTGGCTCATTGAGCATCCCGTTGCGTTCCTGACGCCCGCCGCCATCTCCTCCACCTGGAGCGGCGGACTGCTTTCCGCCATCAACGCCACCTACGAAGACGAAGCCCCGTATTCCGACACGGCGCAGATAGCCGTCAACCTCCTTTACGAGGGCGGGACCGGCTCCGACCCCATGGGCGAGGCCGGGCACTCCTACGCCGTGGCCGCGCTGTACATCACGAGCTTCGACTACTGCGGCGTGCAGATGGCGGGCTCGCTCGTCAGGATCAGGTACGAGATCGCCGCCATACCCGGCGAGGCGGACATGCTGCACGACGGGAACGGCTGGTATCTGCCCGTGCCGATAACCGTCGTTACGAGCGCCGCGATGGAGCCGCCCCTGAACGCCGTCACCCACGGGAGCATCACCGTGACGGACGGAAAGCTCTATTTCAAGCATTGACAGCGAAGCGCAAATTGGATATAATTTTCTGTGTAAAAAAGGCGGGCCGTCCCGCCGAAAAATAATCATACGGAGGTTTATTATGATCAAGAAATGGGTATGTCCCGTATGCGGTTACGTCCATGAGGGCCCCACTCCCCCCGAGTTCTGCCCCCAGTGCAAGGTCCCCGGCTCCAAGTTCCGTGAGCAGAAGACCGAGATGACCTGGGCCGCCGAGCATGTAGTCGGCGTCGCGCAGGGCGTGCGTGAGGATATCGTCAACGATCTTCGCGCCAACTTCAACGGCGAATGCACCGAGGTCGGCATGTACCTCGCCATGGCGAGGGTCGCCCACCGCGAGGGCTATCCCGAGATAGGCCTCTATTGGGAAAAGGCCGCTTGGGAAGAGGCGGAGCACGCCGCCAAGTTCGCGGAGCTCCTCGGCGAGGTAGTCACCGACAGCACCAAGAAGAACCTCGAGATGCGCGTGGACGCCGAGAACGGCGCTACCGCCGGCAAGACCGACCTCGCGAAGCGCGCGAAGGAGCTCGGCCTCGACGCCATTCACGACACCGTGCATGAAATGGCACGCGACGAGGCAAGGCACGGCAAGGCGCTGAAGGGCCTCTTGGACAGGTATTTCAAATAATACGGGAGGCATATTATGATCTGGAAACTCTTGGTCGAACTCGTTATCGGCGCTCTCTGCGGCTTTGCGGCAAACAAGCTCATGAAGGGCGACAGCTCCAGCATCCTCAAGAACCTGATACTGGGTATCATCGGCGGTCTCGTCGGCGGCCTCATCGGCAACCTGCTCGGCGTGGGCGGCGGCTGGATCACCGGCATACTGCTCTCCATCGGCGGCGCCTGCCTCGTGGTATGGCTCGTGAGGAAGCTCGTGAAGTAAGTTTCAGGCAGCTTAAAGGGAAGGAGGATATCCTTCCCTTTTTTGCGCCCATTTTCCCTTCCCAAGCGCGGGGATCTGTGGTAGAATAAGGGAAAAGGAACACCTCCCGGGCGGGAAGAACAAGAAAGGGGATCCGATCCGAATGGAAGCGAAGGAAAAAACGCGTTTGTTCAAGCCGAAACTCTTCTCCTCTCTCAAGAATTACACGGGCGGGAAGCTCGTCAACGACGTCGTCGCGGGCGTTATCGTCGCGATAATCGCGCTGCCGCTCTCCATTGCGCTCGCCATCGCCTCGGGCGTTTCCCCGCAGCAGGGCCTCTACACCGCGATAGTCGCGGGGTTCGTGATCGCCCTCTTCGGCGGGAGCAGCGTGAACATCTCCGGCCCCACCGCCGCCTTTGCGACCATCGTCGCGGGGATAGTCGCGTCGCACGGGCTCTCCGGCCTCATTATCGCCACAATAATGGCGGGCGTGATACTGATCGTAATGGGGCTTCTGCGGTTCGGCTCGCTCATCAAGTTTATACCGATGACGATCACCGTGGGCTTCACCGCGGGCATCGCCATCACGATCGCCATAGGTCAGCTGAAGGACTTTCTGGGGCTGACATATCCAGCGGGGACCGTCGCGATAGAGACGGTCGACAAGATAAAGGCGGTGTTCGGCTCGATAGGCACAATCGACCTCAACGCGGTCGCCGTCGGCGTTATCGCTCTTGCGATACTGATACTCTGGCCGATGCTCGGAAAGCTCCGCGGCAGGGCGGGAACGATATTCTCCAAGATACCCGCCTCGATAATCGCGGTCATAGTCGGGATACTGCTCGTCCGCTTCACCCCGCTCGAGGCGAAGACCATCGGCACGCTCTACCCCGATCTGCCCTCCGGCTTCCCCGCGCCCTCCTTCCCCGCCTTCAGCTTTGAGACTATGCGCGCCGTCGCGCCGAGCGCATTCACGATCGCCATACTCGCGGCGATCGAGTCGCTGCTCTCCTGTGTGGTTTCGGACGGCATGATCGGCGACAGACACAATTCCAACACGGAGCTCATCGCCCTTGGCATTGGCAATATCTGCTCCGGCGTGTTCGGCGGAATACCCGCCACCGGCGCTATCGCGAGGACCGCGGCGAACGTCAAGAACGGCGGCCGTTCCCCCGTCGCGGGGATGACGCACGCGGTGGTGCTGCTGCTGTTCCTCATCGTGCTGATGCCTTTGGCGAAGCTGATACCGATGCCCGTGATCGCGGCGATACTGATAATGGTCGCCTACAACATGAGCGAATGGAGGCAGTTCGTGCGCATCATCCGCACCGCGCCGAAGAGCGACGATCTGGTGCTCATCGTCACATTCGTACTGACCGTGGCATTCGACCTCGTGGTCGCGATAGGCGTCGGCCTCGTGCTGGCGGCGATGCTGTTCATGAAGCGCATGTCGGAGGTCAGCTTCGTCCGCCGCTGGAGGGACTACCCCGAGGCGAGCAAGCGCATCCCCGAAGGCACTCTCATTTACGAATTCAACGGCCCGATGTTCTTCGCCGGAGCCGAAAAGATACTGGAGGTCGCCGTCGAGAAGGACACCCGCGCGATGATACTGCGCATGGGCGGAGTGCTCTCGCTCGACGCCACCGCCGCGAAGAACCTCGATTCGATACTGCGCTCATGCCGCGAGAGGGACGTGCGGCTCATACTCTCCCACGTTCACGAGCAGCCGATGAAGGTGCTCCGCAAGGCGGGCTTCTGCGACCGCCTCGGCAGCGAGAACTTCGCCGAGAACATCGACGCGGCTATCGAGCTCGCGGCGAAGGAGAACGAATAAAACCCATCCATTTCAGAAAAGCGCGGGAGCGCTTTTCTTTTTGCCCTTCCGACAAAGCACAATCGGGCACGTTAAGCGAGCCGCAACCGGCTCCCCTGCGCAAGGGGAGCTGTCGGCCGAGCGCAGCGAGGGTGACTGAAGGGTCGCGGACATGCGAATAATGGAATTGCTTTACGACCCTTCCGTCATTTTTCCCTACGGTCGAAATGCCGCCTCCCCTTGCGCAGGGGAGGCGGGAAGTGATGCGAGCAACAACAGCCTGACCCGGGGCGGACCCTGCCGCCCTTTTTCTTATCCTTTACTATAAAGAAAAATGTTTTGAAAGAAAAACAGTATTATGGATATTTATATGAATATTTATATAGATATTATAATATTATTCTTTTTTATTTATCTTTTTATTATAGTATTCTGGTTATAGTATTTTTTATTTATCATTCTTATTATTCCTTTATTATCCTATGTTTTATTATTCTATATTCTTATAGTATTCATATTATCATTCGTTCATTGATCAAGCTTTTCTTCTGTCCGGGTGCGGAATTGTCCTGCAGACGCGGTCCCTCCCGCCCCGGTGATCGCGTTCCGCGCATCTTGCAGGCCTCCCCCTATAATTATATTATAGCACAAATGTTCTGTAAAGTCAAGCCGGATCGGCCTTCCGCCCTTGACAACAAGGGAACAAATGTGCTATAATATTATCAGGGGCAGATGAGAAGGCGGCGCTCCTCCCCCTCGGCGCCTGCGCGTTTGCCTATTGGCTTTTCACAAAAAGTGCGGTATAATAACAAAAGCAATCTTTCTTTCGGGGACATCGCACTATGAAACGGGTCTTGGGCTGCATTAGAAGAGCGGACGAGCGCTACGGCCTCATACACGACGGCGACCGCATCTGCGTCGGCGTGAGCGGCGGCAAGGACAGCCTGCTGCTCCTTTACGGGCTTTCGCTTTACCGCATGTTTTCAAAAAAGCAGTACGAGGTGATGGGTGTGATGCTCGACCTCGGCCTTGTGGAGCAGGATCATTCGGCGCTGACCGGATGGGCGTATGCGAACGGCGTCCGGCTCGATATCGTCAAGACCGACATCGGCGACGTGGTGTTCAACGTGCGGCATGAGAAAAACCCCTGCGCCCTCTGCGCGAAGTTCCGCCGCGGCGCTCTGAACGAGGCGGCGAAGGCGCGGGGCTGCAACCTCATCGCGCTGGGCCACAACCGCGAGGACGTGCTCGAGACCTTCCTTTTGAGTCTTTTCTACGAATCGCGGCTCAACACATTCGCGCCGATAACCTACATGGACCGCGCGGACGTGACGATAATCCGCCCCCTCGTGTTCTTCCCGGAAAAGGAGGCCGTCTCCGCGGCGAGGCGGCTGGGGCTGCCCGTGCAGAAGCCCAACTGCCCCGTGGCCGGGCTGACCAAGCGCGAGGACATGAAAAACCTGCTGCGGGAGTTCCGCAGGATAGTGCCCGACCCGGAGATGCGGCTTATGAAGGCCATTTCCGACGTTGATCAATACGGTATGTGGGACAGGATGAAGCTGCCGCCCGACAGCCTCATAGGTATCCCGCAGAAGAACATAACGACCAGGACCAAGGAGTAACAGCATGGACGAGAACAAGACGATATTCGATACGGTCACGCTCGACGCGGAGGAGATCCGCAAACAGGCGGAGGCCGACGCCGCCTCCGACGGCAGGCTTGAGATATTCGGCGAGGGCGACGGCGCTCTTTCAAAGGGCGGCGTCAAGTACAAAAAGCCCAAGCTCCTCTACTGGCTCATAGCGCTGCTCGCGGGGCTCATACTCGGCGGGCTCATCACGATAGCGCTCGTATCGTCCGTCGCGGGCGGGCTGTCCAATCTGCGCCTCATAAAGGACATGGGCGAGTACGACAGCTCCGTTATATCCGAGCTGCTGCACCGCATCGATCAGTACCACTTCGGCGATACCCCCTCCTCCGATAAGCTGATCGAAAAGGCCTCCCACGCGCTCGTGGACGCCATGGAGGATCCCTACGCCTCCTACTTCACAAAGGCGGAGTACGAGGCCTACACCCAGAGCTTTAACGGCAATTACTACGGCATCGGCGTACTGATCTCCGCCCCCGACGGGACGGGCGCGCTGATACACCGCGTTTACGAGGGCTCCTTTGCCGAGGCCGCGGGCCTAAAGGCCTTCGATATCGTTACCAAGGTCGACGGCAAAGACATAACTAACCTCTCGAGCAGCGAGCTCGTCGCCCTCATAACGGGCGAGGAGGGCACGACCGTCGACATCACCTATCTGCGTGACGGCGAAGAGAACACCGTCACCGTCACGAGGGGCGAGGTCTACATCAAGCGCGTCGACTCGCTGATGTTCGAAGGCGATATCGGCTACATACTGCTGACCTCCTTCTCCGGCGACGCCGTCAATGAGTTCCGCGCCGCTTTGGACGATCTCACCGCCAGGGGCGCGAAGTCCCTCATAGTCGACCTGCGCAACGATCCCGGCGGCTCGCTGTGGACGGTGATCGACATCTGCGATATGCTTCTGCCCAAGTGCACGATAGTTTCCATGCAGGGCAAGACCACCGATCCCACCCAGTATTTCGAGTCCGACAAGGACATGTATGACATTGAGTTCGTCGTGCTGGTGAACGAATACTCCGCCTCCGCGAGCGAGATTTTCGCAGGCGCCATGCAGGACAACGGCCGGGCGAAGATAATCGGCGTCAAGACATACGGCAAGGGCGTGGTGCAGACGACTTTCCCGCTGGAGAAAGACCGCGGCTATATCAAGCTCACCACCGACGCGTACTTCACCCCCAACGGCACCAACCTCGGCGGCACGGGCGTCACCCCCGATATCATCGCCGAGCTCGACGAGGAGCTTTCGGTATACGACATCTACACGCTCGTCACCGAGCACTTCGACGAGGACACGCAGCTCCAGGCGGCTATAAAGGAGCTTACAGGCAAATAAACCGACGTCTGACGGTAATAACGGCGCATACAGCCCATGCCTCACCCCCCTGCGGGGCACGGCACGGGCATTGCGGCGTATAAAAAAACGGGAGAGAGCATGACAAACGGAAGGATACTCGACATACTGAGCGGGATGGGCGAATACCTGCGCCTGAAGGACTCCCTTGCAAACGGCGAGGGCGCCCTGAGCGTGTTCGGCCTGGGCGAGGCGCACCGCATACACGCGGCGGCCGGGCTTTACCGCGACACGGGCTCGAGCCTGCTGTTCGTCGCTCCGAGCGCATTGGCGGCGGTTAAGGCGCACGAGGACTTCCTCCACTACGTACCCGACGCGCTGCTCTTCCCCGCGCGGGAGCTGCCGCTGACTGTCAGGCATTACACTGAATCCCCCGCCGTGACCGCACAGCGGCTGAAATGCGTCATGCGGCTCATATCGGGCAAACAGACGCTCATCGTGACCTCGATAGAGGCGCTCATGCAGCGCATGGCCCCGCCGGAGCTGATCCTGTCCGCGGTGCACACGGTGAGGATCGGCGCGCGCATAGAGCCGGAGGCGCTTTTGAAGAAGCTGCTCTCGGCGGGCTACGTCCGGGAGGACATCTGCGAGGGCCCCGGGCAGGCGACTCTGCGCGGCGGCTATATCGACGTGTACCCGCTGACGGCGGAGAACCCGTACAGAATAGAGTTTTTCGACGACGAGATAGACACCCTGCGCGAGTTCGATCCCGTTTCCCAGCGATCGACGGAGAACGTTTCCGTTGTCGAGATACCTCCGGCGACGGAGCTGCCCCTCAACACGGAGCTGCGGCGGCGCGGCATAGCGGCGCTGCGCGGCAGGCCCGGCTACACCGAGGAGACGGAGATACTGCGCGAGGGGGGCACACCCGACAACGCGCTGATGCTGCTGCCCGTGTTCTGCCGCGAGGAAAGGATGCTGCGGGACTATCTTCCCGACGGGACGCTGATACTCATCGACGAGCCCTCCCGCACGGAGGAGAGCGCGAAGCTCGTTTACGAGGGCTTTTTGGAGGGGCTGGCCTCCGTGCTGAAGGACGGCATGGGGCACGAGCTGCAGGCCGGCCTCGTGCATTCCGCGCTCGACACGATCGAGGGCCTCGACACGCCGAGGACGGCGATGCTGTTCTCGCTGACGAGGAGCTACGGCTTAATAAAGACCCGCGGCCTCGTGCGGTTCGAGACGCGGCCCGCGCCGCGGTACATGGGCCGGGGCGAGCTTTTGCGCGACGATATCATAAGCTGGCGCAGGAAGGGCGAAGCGGTGCTGCTCTTTGCGGGAAAGCATGCGGAGCGGCTCTCCGATTCGCTTAAGGATCTGGGCCTCGACCTGCCCCTCCTGCCGGAGCTCACGCGCGCGCCAGTGCCCGGGGAGGCGCTCATAATCGGCGAGACCATCCCCCGCGGGTTCGAATACCCGGAGGTGAAGCTCGCGGCGGTCTCCGAATACGAGATCTACGGCACGGAGCAGAGGGTCGAGCGGAAGGCGCAGAAGAAGCGCGCGCAGCTCGCATTCTCCGAGCTGGAGGTCGGCGACCTCGTCGTGCACGAGGCGCACGGCATAGGACGGTTCACGGGGGTAAAGTCCCTCACCGTCGATAAAAAGACGCGCGATTACATCGAATTGGTCTACCTTGCGGGCGACAAGCTGTACATACCCACGGATCAGCTCGACAGGGTGCAGAAATACATAGGCGGCGACGAATCGAAGGCGAAGCTGTCGCGCCTCGGCTCCGGCGAATGGCAGCGCACCGTCGCCAAGACCCGCGAGAGCGCGAAAAAGCTCGCGTTCGACCTCGTGGCGCTCTACGGCGAGAGGAGCCGCATAAAGGGCTACGCCTTCTCCTCCGACACCCCGTGGCAGGCGAAGCTCGAAGCGAGCTTCCCGCATACGGAGACGGCGGACCAGCTGACGAGCATCAGGGAGGTCAAGGCGGACATGGAGTCCGACAGGATAATGGACCGTCTGCTCTGCGGCGACGTGGGCTACGGCAAGACGGAGGTCGCGCTTCGCGCGGCGTTCAAGTGCGCCATGGACGGCCGCCAGTGCGCGGTGCTCGTGCCGACGACGATACTCGCTCAGCAGCATTACAACACCTTCACGTCCCGCTTTGCGGGCTTCCCGGTAAACGTGGAGCTGCTCTCCCGCTTCCGCACCCCGCACGAGCAGGAGGTAGTCAGGGAGCGCCTTAAAAAGGGCGAGATCGACGTCATAATAGGCACGCACAGCCTGCTTTCAAAATCTGTGCGGTTCCGCGACCTGGGCCTGCTCATTATCGACGAGGAGCAGCGCTTCGGCGTCAACCACAAGGAGCAGATAAAGGAGCTTAAACGGTCGGTCGACGTGCTGACCCTTTCCGCGACGCCCATACCGCGCACGCTGCACATGAGCCTTTCCGGCATACGCGACATGAGCGTGATAGAGACCCCGCCGGAGGCCCGCTACCCCGTGCAGACGATGGTGTGCGAATACAGCGAGCCGATGATACGCGAGGCGATACTGAAGGAGATCGCCCGCGGCGGGCAGGTCTACTTCCTCTACAACACGGTGAAGACGATGGATCTTTTCACCGCGTCCCTGCGCGAGCTCGTGCCCGAGGCGCGCATCGCCCACGCCCACGGGCAGATGTCCGAAAGGAAGCTCGAAAATACCATGATGGAGTTCCTGAAGGGCGAATACGACGTGCTCGTCTGCTCGACCATAATCGAGAACGGGCTGGACATCTCAAACGTCAACACGATAATAGTCTATGACGCGGATCAGCTCGGGCTCGCTCAGCTCTATCAGCTGCGCGGCCGCGTGGGAAGGGGCGCGCGCCTCGGCTACGCCTACCTGACCTTCCGCCGTAACAAGGTGCTGACCGATGTCGCCGAAAAGCGCCTCACCGCGATAAAGGAGTTCACGCAGTTCGGCGCGGGCTTCCGGATCGCCATGCGGGATCTGGAGATACGCGGCGCGGGCGACATACTCGGCGCGGAGCAGTCCGGCCACATGGCACAGGTCGGGTACGAGCTGTACTGCAAGCTGATAAACGACGCGGTCAAGGAAGCACGGAACGAGCCCGTAAAGCCGGAGGTCGACACGGTCATGGAGATACCGCTCGACGCGCACATCCCGCCCAAATACATCCCGCGGGAGCAGGGGCGCATCGCCATGTACAAGCGCATAGCCGCGATCTGCGACCTCGAATCCATGCGCGACGTGCAGGATGAGCTTATCGACCGCTACGGCGACATACCGCGCTCCGTGCAGACGCTGCTCGATATCTCGCTTTTGAAGTCCCGCGCGGAGGACCTCGGCCTCTCCTCCGTCACCGTAAAGCAGGAGGAGGCGAAGCTCGTATTCGCTCCAGAAGCGGCGATATCGCCCGAAAGGTTCTTCGAGGTCGTCAGCCGGCTCCCCGGGGCGCAGGTGATGACGAAGACCGTGAAATCGGGCAGCGGGGAGCGCAGCGCGACTGTGCTGCAGATAAGGCAGCGCAAGAAGTCCCCGGAGGATATGTTCCTTGCGGCTAAGGAGGCAGTGGACGATCTTATGAAATGCATCAACACGGAGGAGACCGTATGAACGAACTCTCGAAAAAGCTGATAGACGCAGTAAAAAACGATCTTACGCCCTCGCTCGGCGTGACGGAGCCCTGCGCCATCGCCTACGCCTCCGCATGCGCGGCGCGGGCCCTTGGCGGGAGAGTGACCGCCGTGAAGGCGCGGCTCAACTCCTGCATTTACAAGAACTCCTTTACCTGCGCCGTGCCGGGCACGGACGGCATGGGCTGCGCTCTGGCGGCGGCTTTGGGCGCTGTCTGCGGCGACCCCGAAAAGAAGCTCACCTGCCTTGACGGGGTAACTAAGACCGATGCCGCGGAGGCTGAAAAGCTCGTATCCGAAGGCAATGCCGCTGCCGAGCTGTACTCCATATCTCCCGACGTGTTCATAGAAGCGCGCGTCGCGACCGAGTGCGGAGAGGCCGTCGCCGTGATCAAGGGAAAGCACGACAGGCTGACGTCGCTCAGGGTAAACGGTATTGAGCAGATGAGCCCCTGTGATACAAAAGCGGACGGCGAGCCGTTCATGGTTTCATCCGTCACGTTCGCCGACCTCATAGAATGCGCAGAGACCGCGGAAGGGCTTGAGTTTCTTGACGAGGCGGTAAAAATGGACATAGCCCTTTTTGAAGAAGGAAAACGCCGCGGGCTCATTCCTCTCACCCTGTCGCGCTATGCCCCCGGAGAGCCCAATGCCGAGCTATTGACCTGCGGAGCTATCGAGGCGCGTGTGCGCGGTGCAAAGGCGCCCGCAATGGCGATCACCGGCTCCGGAAGTCACGGCATACTGTGCATAATGCCTGTCTACGCCTCATCCGTCTGTGATGAGACCAAGGCCGATCCGGACAGGACAAGACGGGCAATGCTGCTCTCCTGTCTTGTGACTATGTACATAAAGGAGCTGTCGGGGCTTCTCTCCACGGCATGCGGTTGCGTTCTTGCGGGCGGCACCGGAGCGGCGCTGGGCCTTACCTACCTTTATGCGGAGGACAGGCTTTATGAAAGGCTCTCATTCGCGCTGAACTCAATGGCGGCTTCCGTAACGGGCATGATCTGTCACGGAGGCAATACGGGTTGCTCCATAAAGGCCTTAATAGGCGTCAGGATGGCTGAAGCGGCGTGTGAAATGGCTCTCGAAGGCGTCGGCGCAGAGAGCGTGCACGGCATACTCGGACTTACTCCCGAGGAGACGATGCGGAATATGGGCCGCATCGCCCGCGGCATGCTCCCGGTGGAGAAGGATATTCTGGACATAATGAGTTGTAAAGCCGAAAGCCGGCTGTTATAATAGAGAAAACGACGCATCAAGGAGGAAGCTATGGAATACATACCCTTTGGAAATACCGGCCTCACGGTCTCCCGCGTGGGCTTCGGCGGGATCCCCATACAGCGCATCGACGCGGAGGGCACCGCGGAGCTGTTCGAAAAGCTCATCGAGTGCGGCGTCACCTATATCGACACCGCCCGCGGCTACACCGTCAGCGAGGAATACATCGGCTATGCCATAGAAAAGCTCGGCGTGAGGGACAAGCTCGTCCTCGCAACGAAGAGCATGGCGGCTGACAGGGAGGCCATGGCGAAGGATATCGAAACGAGCCTCAGGAACCTGCGCACGGACTATATCGACCTCTATCAGATCCACAACCCCTCCCCCGCCAAGCTCGATACGATACTTGCTCCGGGCGGCGCATTGGAAGCGCTTATCGAGGCGAAGGAGGCGGGCAGGATAGGCCACATCGGCCTCACCGCGCATTCGGCGGCGGTGTTCGAGCGCGCGCTCGGGCTCGATTTCGTCGAATCGATAATGTTCCCCTACAACATTGTCGAGACGCAGGGAAAGGAGCTCGTCGAAAGATGCCGCGAGGCGGGCAAGGCGTTCGTCGCCATGAAGCCCCTTGCGGGAGGCGCGATCGAGGACGGCCGCGCGGCGATACGTTACCTGCTGACCGACCCCGGCGTGACGGTCGTGATACCCGGCATGTATCTGCCTTCCGAGGTCGAGGAGAACACATCGCTCGACTCCTCCCCCCTTACCGCTGACGAGGAGGAGCGCATCGCCTCCATCCGCAGCACGCTCACCGGCAATTTCTGCCGCAGGTGCGGCTACTGCGCGCCCTGCACCGTCGGCATCAACATCCCCTCGGTATTCCTTTTCGAGGGCTATCTCGAGCGCTACGGCCTTGAGGAATGGGCGAGGGGCCGCTACGCGGGACTGCCCGTTAAGGCGTCCGAGTGCATCGAATGCGGGCTCTGCGAGGAGCGCTGCCCGTACGAGCTGCCGATAAGGGCGATGCTCAAAAAGGCCGCCGAGGCCTTCGGCGAATAATGGGAGTTTATCTCGAAAAGAACGATGATAAAACGGAGCTTGCGGGGCCCCTTCTGAAGATCGCTGGCGTGAGCTTATTCGACGCCTACCGCTTCTGCGACGATTTCGAGGGCGAACCCAAGCTCTATTCCGTTTGGAAGATAGTGACCGACGGAGGCGTTTTCGTGCTAAAAAAGCCAGAGGACGACGAGTCGTATTCAGCGGAGATCGAGCATTACCGCCTGCTTAAAGGCCTGCCCGCGCCGGAGTTCTTGGGAGCCGCCGACGGATACGTCCTTACGCGGTTCGCCGAGGGCGAGGATTTGAAGACCGCCTCCGACGGCGGCGTGACGGCCGCGGCGCGCAGTCTTGCCGCGATAATGAACACATATCCCCCGGGGCGGGACTTCCCGCGGGAGAGGTACGATGTGTACATAAAGCGACTCCGGCGGCGCGCGTCGAGCCTTAAGGACGAGCCTGAGCTCGCGGCGGCGTTCCGCGTGTTCCTCGACCGCCAATTGGAGATACCGCTGACGCTTTCCAACTCCGACCTGCTGCCGATCAACGTGCTTTTCGACGGCGAAAGGGCTGTGATAATCGACTGGGAGTTCGGCGGGTTCATGCCCTATTCGCTTGACGTGATACGCTTCACCGCCCACGGCTGCGAGGACGGCTCCACGCCGTTTTACATGACGGAGGCGCAGAAGAAGCTCTTTCACGATACGGTGTACGGCCTCCTTGAAACAAGGCCCGACAGGGCGCGCTACGACCGGGATCTGCTGCTCGGCGAGCTGAACGAATGCGTCGAGATGCTTGAATGGTACTTCAATGACCCGACTGCCGAGCGAGACGGCGTTTTCCGGTATTATTACGAGAGGGCGCGCGCGCTTGCGAAGAGGATAACGGGCGAACGATGAAACAAAAAAGGAAGGGGCGATCCCCCTTCCTTTTCAGTCCGCAAGACATATCAGCGCGAACACCGCGCCGGTCAGCACGAGCACGAGCAGCACGAGCAGCCATTGCGGGGCGATGAGCAGAAGCCCCGTGAAAATGAGCGCCGCCAAAGCGCAGACGCATGCCCTCGCCCCCATGCGCGGGCTCATCGCACGGCGCCTCACGCGGGCGCGCCTTCGACAGAAATCGACTCCGAACAGCATATACGGCCTCCCTGCGGTTCTTCGGGATAAACCTATGCGGGAGGCCCTTTATATATTACGCGCGTTAAAAAATATTTCGCAATTTTTTTCGATTTTGCTATTGAACGAAACAGTATGTGATGTTAAAATAATATGAATGGATATGCGGCGCAAGCCCTTCCACAATTACCGAACGGAGAACACTAATGGGTTTCTTTGAGTTTAATGACGTAGGAATCGATCTGGGTACTTCCAGCGTTCTTGTATATGTACATAATAAGGGCATCGTGCTTCGCGAGCCCTCCGTTGTCGCCGTCGAAAAGATCACCGGTCACATATATGCCGTGGGTGAGGAAGCCCGCCGCATGCTCGGCCGTACTCCCGGCAACATCATCGCCATCCGCCCCCTGCGCGACGGCGTCATCTCCAACTTCGACATTACCGAAAGACTGCTCCGCCACTTCCTCAAGAAGGTCGTCGGCACAAAGATATTCTTTAAGCCCCGCGTGGTCGTCTGCGTTCCCTCCGGCGTTACGGAGGTCGAAAAGCGTTCCGTCATCGACGCTACGGAGGAAGCCGGAGCGCGCCACACCTACCTTATCGAGGAGCCGATAGCGGCCGCCATAGGCGCGGGCATCGACATCTCGCAGCCGCGAGGCAACATGGTCGTCGATATCGGCGGCGGCACCACCGACGTCGCGATAATCTCACTCGGCGGCAGCGTTCTTTCCGAATCCATAAAGGTCGCCGGCGACAAATTCGACGAAGCGATCGTCCGCTACATGCGCAAAAAACACAATCTCCTCATCGGCGAACGCACGGCTGAGGATATGAAGATAAGGATCGGCTCCGCGTATCCGCGCAAGGAGCAGCTCTACATCGACGTCAAGGGCCGAAACCTCATTTCCGGCCTGCCTCAGGCGATCACCATCGGCTCGAACGAGATGATAGACGCTCTGGAGGAGCCGCTCCAGAACATACTCGAGACCATCCGCAACCTCTTCGAAAAGACCCCGCCCGAACTGGCGAGCGATATCGCGGAGAACGGCATCTGCCTGACGGGCGGCGGCGCGCTGCTCTACGGCATGGATAAGTTCGTCGCGGAGCATACCAAGGTCCCCTGCTACGTCGCGGAGGATCCCATCTCCTGCGTCGCGATCGGCACGGGCAAGGTGCTCGACAACATCGAGAAGTACTCCATCAGCGCGATCTACGATTACAAGCGCGGGGATTATTTTGAGGCGTAAGCCGTTAAAAAAACGTAACGGTGTTACGTTTTTAGGCTTACGCCGATCCGGCTGTGCCGGATCGGTTCCTCGTTCCGCACGGCTTACGCCGATCCGGCTGTGCCGGATCGGTTCCTCGTTCCGCACGGCTTACGCCGATCCGG
>JAFZRT010000063.1 GCA_017619735.1 Clostridia bacterium | reverse complement strand
CCCCGATTGCAAAAACTGCATTCAAACTCACATCGGCGTCGGCTACCGCATGATACGCATAGATCCGCCGGATAAAGAGTAAAACGATCGGGCTCTTTGCCCGCATAGTGAAGGAAAAAGGCTCGTGACCGCAGGCAAGGCAGGCGCATGGGCGATATAATGAGAGCGATCCGCATATCTTGATCAATATGATTTTGCATTTTGCACTCCCAAACCAAAACCCAAACCAAAACCCAAACGGGCACGAAAAAACAGACAAATACTGGCTGCGACAAGCTGCGACACGCTACAACAGATGGTTTCGAAAAAGCCAATAAAACTCTGATAAAACTGCAAAATGACACGATAAATCACATCAAGAAAAAAGCCCTCAGGGTGCGTTGGTAATGAAGAGGTAGGCAGTCCGAATCTGCTCACCAGCTCCACAAAAGCCCCGGGAACATGTTCCCGGGGCTTTCTTCGCGCGCTTCAAGCCGGATCCGTACGTTGGCTGCGGCGATGCTTATTGCTTTCGCGCGCGGGAAATAGTATAATATCCGGGAGATCATTTCAGGGAGGCCTGTCTGTGAGACGATTGAAAAACAAGCCGTGGTTCAATTACGCGGCGGCGCTGTGCATCGCGGTCGTGCTGTACGTCGTGCTGACGCACATACCGGGGCTACGGAAGGGGATAAGGACCTTCCTCGGCTATTTCAAGCCGGTGATACTCGGCTGCGTGATAGCGTACGTCATCAATTCGCTGTCGAACCTTTACGAGCGCAGCGTGTTCCGCTGGATAAAGAAGGAGGTCCCGCGCGAGGCGGCGTCGATAGTGCTCGCGTTCGTCACGGTGCTCCTGCTCCTCACGCTCCTGATGCTCCTTCTCATACCGCAGCTCGTCGACAGCATTCGCCTGTTCGTCTTTAACCTCGACGGGTACGCCGAGGCCGTCAATTCCTTCCTCGACCGGCTCGGCATATCGGCGTCCGCGCTGGGCATCGACGGCGTGATCGGCTCGTCCGAGACCATAATCGACACCGTCACCGACTACCTGAGGAACAACCTCAACGCCATACTCACGAAATCCGTGCACGCGGGCAAGAGCATCGTGCAGTTCCTCATCGCGTTCATGCTCTCGATCTACCTCATTGCGGCCAAGCGCCGCCTGAGGGACGGGGGAAAGCGCCTCCTTCGCGCCGTCACGAGCGACGAGGGCTACGCCCGCAGCCGCAGGTTCTTCGTCAAGAGCCACGCGATACTCAACCGCTACATCGCCTTCAACCTGCTCGACAGCCTGATAATAGGCGCCGTGAACGCCGTTTTCATGACCGCGCTGGGCATGCCGTACGTCGGCCTCGTCTCGTTCGTGGTCGCCGTCACCAACCTCGTCCCGACCTTCGGACCGATCGTCGGCGTGGGCATCGGCGCGTTCATACTCGTACTGGTAAAGCCGTGGTACGCGCTCGCATTCCTGATATTCACGGTCGTCCTGCAGGGCGTCGACGGCTACCTGATAAAGCCGAAGCTCTTCGGGGAATCGCTGGGCGTTTCCGGCCTGTGGATACTGATCGGCGTTATCGTCGGGGGCAGGATGTTCGGCATAATAGGCATACTCCTCGCGATACCCGGCGTCGCCATACTGGATATGCTGTATAAGGAATACCTCCTCCCGAAGCTCGAAGCCCGCAGACTCCGCGTTGAGATCCCTCCCGCGGAATGAGCGGACGCGCCGCCGTTTCTCCCCGGGGATAAAAAAGGGGTTGATATTTCCCGTAATTGGTATATAATGAATATACTACCAATTAAGGAGGCATCATATGTTCAAGAAGTTCCTTGCCGAGTTCTTCGGCACACTGTTCCTCGTGTTCTTCGCTTGCGGTATCGCCAGCGTTGCCTGCGCGGGCGCGGAGGGAGCTCTGCTCAACTTCGTCATCGCCGTCGGCTTCGGTCTTGCCCTTATCGCCTGCATCTACACCATCGGCTACAGGTCCGGCTCCCATGTCAACCCCGCCGTCTCGATCGCCATGCTGATCGACGGCCGCATGGGCTTCGGTGAGTTCATCGGTTACGTCATCTCCCAGTTCCTCGGCGCGATCGCCGGCGCCGCCCTGCTCTGGGCCGTCGCGGGCAAGGATTGCTCCCTTGCTACCAACGCTCCCGCGGAGGGCGTATCCGTCGGTATCGCGATCCTCGTTGAGATCATCCTTACCTGCATGTTCGTTTATACCGTTATGGGCACCACCGCGAAGAAGGACTTCCACGGCGCGGGCATCGTGAACGGCTTCGCTCTTGCGCTCGTCCACATCCTCGGCGTGTCCTTCACCGGCACCTCCGTCAACCCCGCCAGGACCTTCGGTCCGGCCCTCATCAAGCTGCTCCAGGGCGACGGCTCCGCTATGAGCGTCTACTGGATATTCCTCGTTGCTCCTCTTGCCGGCGGTATCCTCGCCGCGATCCTCTACAGGATCATCAACAGGGAGAAGGAAGCGTAAGCTTCGGAAAAAAATACCTCGGGGGGCCTGAGCCCCCCTTTTTATTTTGACCGATCCGTGGTATAATGGGAAACGGAGAAAATCGTTCGAAGGGGAAACGAGCCTTGAAAAAGCGTTTTCGCAGAAAGAAATACAGCCGCAGACGCAGGTCGCTTTCGGCCAGCAACTGGGGCCCCGTAATAAAGCTTTTGCTGTGCGTGCTGGGCGGCCTCGCGCTGATCGCCTTCCTGACCCTGTTCACAATGGTCATGCTGGAGGCGGTGTTCCACGTCGATACGCCCCTGCCTCCCGACGGCATAGTCGCGAAGGTCGCGAAGATGTTCACGAAGGACGACATACTCGTCGTCACTCCGACTCCTTACTATACCCCCATTCCCACCGAGACTCCGCATCCCATGACCTCCTATAATCCGGAGGAGGCAGAAAAGGAGGTAGTGCTGCCCCCCGATCTGCAGTACTACTGGTTCGGCGATCCCATGTTCAGCGGCGGCAGGATGCTCTTCTCCGCCGGCAGGATAGTCGGCGACAACGTGCGCATGTGCGCCCTTCTGGAATACGATCCGGAGACCGGCGCCGTGACGGAGCTCCCCGTAAAGCCCCGCAACGCACACTTCATCTACCCCGTCTGCAACGATCAATGGCTCGTCTATCTCGACGGCGAGATAAAGGGCGGCGGCGACATCTGCGCATACCGCCGCGGTGAATACTCGGGCGATCCCGTTTTCGTCAAAAAGGTCTACGTCGGTCAGCCGGAGATCCGCCTCGACGGGCACTATATCTCCTGGATAGAGCGCACCGGCACCGCGCGCGACAAGCTCTACGTCTGCGACCTCGAAACTCTGGAGACCACCGTCGTCGCGATGTTCACCTCCTCGTCCTACGGGACGAGCGCGCCGTACATGAAGGACGGCACCCTCATCTGGGCCTCGGAGGGGACCGAGCGCTACGAGGACGGCCGCATGACGAGCGTCATAAAGCATATCTCCCTCGACAGCTCCGGCATCAGGGATTATTCCGTCTCCACCTACGTCCACGATCCGGAGACCAACGGCCGCTGGTTCGCGTGGATCGACGCCCACCACAGCGAGAACTCGACCCTCTATATCGCGGAGGCGTCCGATTCCGCCGCTCTCGAGCCGATCGAGATAGCGCAGGGCGTGGTCGATTTCATAATGGACGACCGCTTCGTCGCGTACAGCGTCGACGAGGTCATATACGTCTACCTCTTCAATTCCGGCGAAAGCTACAGGATCACTCCGGAGAGGGAGCTCGCGCAGCTCCTCGGCGCTTCGGAGGGATACGTTATCTGGATGGACGTCACAACGAGGGAACGCGACGTAATGAAGTTCGCGAAGATCCCCGCTGATTGACGCGGGAGCTGAAATGCCTAAGGACAAAACAAAATTCGTATGCGGGGAATGCGGCTATGAGACCGGCAAATGGTTCGGCAGATGCCCTTCCTGCGGCAGCTGGAACACGCTCGTCGAGATGAGCGTTGCCGAAGCGCCGAAACGATCCGCCATGAGCACCGGCTCCGGCGCGGTCAGGCTTTCGAGCGTCGACGGCCGCGACGCGGCGAGGAGCCTCACCGGCATAGGCGAGCTTGACCGAGTGCTGGGCGGCGGAGTGGTATCGGGCTCCGTGATACTGCTGGGCGGCGACCCGGGCATTGGCAAGAGCACGCTGCTCATGCAGGCCGCGAGCCGCCTCGTGAAGGACGCCCCCGTGCTCTACGTATCGGGCGAGGAATCGAAAGCCCAGCTCAAGCTCCGCGCCGAAAGATGCGGCGTCTCGGGCGAGCTCCTCGTCATGACCGAGACGAGCATTTCGGCCATCGAGAGCGAGGTCGAGCGCACGAAGCCCGCCTTCCTCATAATCGACAGCATACAGACCATGGTCTGCACCGAGGTCGCGTCCGCCGCCGGCAGCGTGACCCAGATAAGGGAGGTCACCGCCGCCCTGACCCGCATAGCGAAGGTCAACGGCTGCGCGGTGTTCATAGTCGGCCACGTAACGAAGGAGGGCGCGATAGCGGGCCCGCGGCTGCTGGAGCACATGGTCGATACCGTCCTCTATTTCGAGGGCGACAGGCACGATTCCTTCCGCCTCCTGCGGGCGGTCAAAAACCGCTTCGGCTCCACGAACGAGATAGGCATTTTCGAGATGCGCGGCGACGGCATGGCGGAGGTCGCCGATCCCTCCGAGATGTTCCTCTCCGGCACCAACGACACCGGCTGCGCCGTCACCTGCATCATGGAGGGCAACCGCCCCATACTGGTCGAGGTGCAGTCGCTGCTCGCCTCGACCGTCTACGCCAATCCCCGCCGCATGGCCGCGGGCATGGACGGAGGCCGCCTCATGCTGCTGCTCGCAGTTCTGGAGCGCCGCGCCGGCGTCAGGACGGGCGACAAGGACGTCTACACGAACGCCGTTGGCGGCATCAGGGTCGACGACAGGGGAGCCGATCTCGCCGTGGTCCTCGCCGTGGCGGGCTCCGTGTTCGACAAGCGCCTGCCCGAAAGGACGGCCGTTATAGGCGAAGTCTCCCTGACGGGCGAGGTACGCGCCGTCGACAGGATGCTCAACCGCGTCAACGAATGCATACGCCGCGGCTTCACGCGCGTCATCGCCCCGTATTCGGGCAGCCTGAAGGGCGTGAAGGACGTCGAGCTCATAAGGGTCAGGAGCGTAAGGGACGCGATAAACACCCTCGTTTGAAGAACAAGGCATAACAAAAAAGGGCCGAAGAGCTATTCTGCAAAGGGTGTTTTTCAAACAGCCACAACAGCTTGCAGCAGTACGATTCGACCTCCCTCTGACGAGGGAGGTGTCACAGGTAGGTGACGGAGGGAGAGATGACTACCACTCAGTCTCGGCAAGCCTCGACAGCTCCCCTGACAAGGGGAGCTCGTTTTTTACCGTAAGGGCGCACTTATACACCGCCTTACGGCGGTGATACCCTCCTGTGTCGGGACATGCGTTTGCTGCAGATGGATTTATCATCCAAGCGGAAACTTCCCGGAATAGAAAAATTCTTGATGTTGCTTTAACTTTTCTCTACTAAATGGAGGATCCTTTCTTCCAGTCGAAACTGATCCCCACGCGCTTTTAAGAAAGTCATTCACTATATCATCATACTTATCATAGTCTTCTGGGTGTATTGCAAAAATATAAGACCTTTGCGTACCGCGATGAAAGGTTAGCACTATAATTTT
>JAFZRT010000062.1 GCA_017619735.1 Clostridia bacterium | reverse complement strand
TGAGGTCGTCGCGGCCGAAGCCGACCTCCGAAAGCGCGCTCCTCAGCGCCTCCTGCAGCTGCGCGGAGCCGCGCATCGCCGTCTCGTAATCCTTGTCCTTTTTGCGGATGGTGAGCATTATCGTAATAAGATCGGGCGCAAGGCTCAGCTTGCCTGTGCCCCGGACAGTTATGGTCCTTTCCATTTGCACCTCCATATTTATTATGGGCGGTTGCCCGCCCTTCGGTTTCAAAACAACGGAATCGTTTCCGGGATCGGGTGCTCGGCGCGAGCATTCCGCCGGTCAGACGTAATACGGATCGGGCTTGAACAGCAGCATGAAGAAGTCAATGACCAAACCTATGCCGAACAGTCCCGCTGTGAACAGGTAGAGTACCCCCATGCCCGTCTTACCCTCGTAAAACTTGTGGGCTCCAAATATGCCGAAGAACACGCAGAGCGCAAACGCGACCCATTTGCTGCACCGCTTTCCGGCGGGCTCTGCCTGCGTGTAAACGACCCTGTGTACGACCTCCTGCGGCTGCGCGTTCCCTGCGGGGAAAGCTCCCGCCTCACGCTGAGCGCGGATTCTGCCGAGCTCGAACCTGTAGCCGACGTCCTCTGCGTCCTCCGGCTGAACTGCGGTGGGGGTATCCGCCGTCATTATGAGCTTTGAGCCGCAGTATTCGCAGAACAGCTTGTTGCCCATTGGATCCGGCGTCGCTTCCGCCCCGCAGTTGGGACATTTGAGCTGCATTATTTTCATTCCGTGCCTCCTGGAAAACGGGTCGCAAACGGAACAATGTCGTTTGCGAGTATATTATAATGTTTGATCGAAAAGAATGCAACGAAAAAAAGCAAAAGGCCGGCGCACCGCGGCGCGGCGGAGCGCTTTTTTCGCGGCGGAGCAAGTATATTTTCAATATTATGTTGACATTACCGACGGGCATATTATAATAAGAATGATGGGCAAAACCCATATCAATCCAACTATTTTTTAATGGAGGATACCATACATGAACGCTTACATTGAAGAAGTCATCGCCAAGGTCCGCGCCCGCGACGCTCACGAGCCTGAGTTCATTCAGACCGTTGAGGAAGTTCTTCGTTCCCTCGAACCCATGATCGAGAAGCATCCCGAGTATCAGGAAGCCGGTCTGCTTGAGCGCCTTGTCGAGCCCGAGCGTGTTATCGAGTTCCGTGTACCCTGGGTCGATCGTGACGGCAAGGTCCAGGTAAACCGCGGTTTCCGCGTACAGTTCAACTCCGCCATCGGTCCGTACAAGGGCGGTCTCCGCTTCGCTTCCCACGTCAACCTCTCCGTTATGAAGTTCCTGGGCTTCGAGCAGACCTTCAAGAACAGCCTCACCTCCCTCCCCATGGGCGGCGGTAAGGGCGGCTCCGATTTCGATCCCAACGGCAAGACCGACGCCGAGATCATGCGTTTCTGCCAGAGCTTCATGACCGAGCTCCAGCGTCACATCGGTCCCAACGTTGACGTTCCCGCCGGCGACATCGGTGTAGGCGGCCGTGAGATCGGCTTCCTCTTCGGTCAGTATAAGAAGATCCGCGGCGCTTATGAGAACGGCGTTCTCACCGGCAAGGGCCTCAGCTTCGGCGGCTCCCTGATCCGTCCCGAGGCGACCGGTTTCGGCGCTGTCTACTATCTCTGCGAAGTCCTCAAGCATGAGAACGACACCATCGAGGGCAAGGAGATCGCGATCTCCGGTTTCGGCAACGTGTCCTGGGGCGTCTGCACCAAGGCCATGCAGCTCGGCGCTAAGGTCATCACCCTCGCCGGTCCCGACGGTTACATCTACGATCCCGACGGCGTCTGCACTCAGGAGAAGCTCGACTACATGCTCGTGATGCGTAACTCCGGCCGCAACAAGGTCCAGGATTATGCCGATAAGTTCGGCGTACAGTTCTTCCCCGGCAAGAAGCCCTGGGGTCAGAAGGCCGATATCTGCATGCCCTGCGCTTACCAGAACGAGATCCGCATGGACGAGGCGAACCAGATCATCGCCAACGGCACCAAGTACTATATCGAGGTCGCCAACATGCCCACCACCAATGAGGCGCTCTTCCACATGATGAAGCAGCCCGGCATGATCGTCGCTCCCTCCAAGGCCGTCAACGCGGGCGGCGTCGCCGTTTCCGGTCTCGAGATGAGCCAGAACTCCGAGCGTCTTGCCTGGTCCGCCGAGGAAGTCGACAACAAGCTCGTCACCATCATGAAGAACATCCACAAGAACTCCATGGAAGCCGCCGCTGAGGCGGGCCTCGGCTACAACCTCGTAGCGGGCGCCAACCTCGCGGGCTTCAAGAAGGTCGCGGACGCCATGATGGCTCAGGGCATCGTGTAATCGGTACAGAATATAATAATGAAAGAGACGGCTCCGGCCGTCTCTTTTTCATCCCCGGGGGACGGGGGAGAGGGACCGATGATCAAGGCAGGAAAAGCGCCCGGGCGCTTTTCCTTTTTTATTGCCGCGGGCGGATCCCGCAGCCCGTTTTTCGGCCCGAAACGCCCCGATCCGTATATTCTTCGCGAAGGCGGATCGTATATTCCTTGCTGTAAATTATGTTCAGAAAGGCCCTGATATGGCCGAAAAATGAGCAAAATACGGTAAAAAATAGAAATATATTATAATTTAGGGCCAAAAAGTTATAGACAATATATTGGCCGGAGAGTATAATATATCACATAAATCGAAAGGTAGCACCTTTCGGAAATAATCAGGAGGAAAGAAAATGCACAGTACACTGAGAAAGACCATGAGCGCCGTTATCGCGATCCTTATGATCGTCGCGATACTGCCCGCAGCATCCCTCGCGCAGACGGCGGTCAACGCCAGGGTTGAGCAGAAAGCCGCTCAGCGCTGGGACAATGTCTGGTCCTATCTGGACGCTGTCGAGACCCAGATGATCAAGAAGGGCGCCACGCCTTCCGAAGTAACCATGGCTGTTTACAAGGCAGCCCTCACATGCCCCCTCATCGATAAGGGAAGCATCGCCGACCTCGACGACAACGGCTTCTCCTTCACCACGAACGGCATGCACGGCGGATACGACTACAAGATCCGCAATACCCCGCACTACTCCGCTATCAATGAAGAGATGGTCGAAATCATCGCCGACGCTTACGAAGCGACCGCCAGGGTGAACAACACCAAGAACGGCCCGAGCTCCAACAACGTTCTGCTCGTCGGTCCCTGGTATTCCTCCGACTCCTCCTTCACCGATCAGTATAAGACCGAATCCACGACCCTCGCGAACGCTCTCGGCGGCAGCTGCACCCAGCTCGTCAACGCCAACGCGACCGGTCCCAACATCGCCGCCGCTTACCTCAACAAGGCGATCGTTATCTACGACTCCCACGGCGCTGCCTATAACAGCACCTCCTACCTCTGCCTGACCAGCTCCACCGGCCTCACCACCAGCGACTACAACAACGGCTGGGCGTACAACGGCGGTTCCTGGTACGGCATCGACGGCCGCTATATCCAGAATCACGTTTCCGGCACTCTGTCCAACTGCATGGTCTGGATGGCCATCTGCGAAGGCATGAAGAAGTCCGGCGGCGGCAAGACCGGCACCGGCCTCCTGGCCGCGGGCGCTGCCTGCGTTTACGGCTACAGCCAGTCCGTCTCCTTCACCGGCGACTATAAGTATGAGGCATACTTCTGGTCCCAGATGCGCAATGGCGCTACCGTTGCTTCCGCTTTCGCCTCCATGACGAGCAAGTACGGCAACTGGGATCCCGCCTACTCCTCTTCTTCGGGCGCCGCGTTCCCCATCGTAATGAGCCCCGTTGACTCGTTCCCCTCCAATCCCGACAGCCATCAGACCGTCTACTGCGATTGGACCATGACCGGCGGCGGTTCCTCCACCCCCGATCCCATCAGCTCCGTCTCCGTTGCCAACGTCACCGTTGCCGTGGGCGGCACTGCGAACGTATCCGTTACCGTCAATCCCTCCACTGCGGATTACACGATAACCTCCTACTCCAGCTCCAATACGAGCGTTGCGACCGTCTCCTCCTCCGGCGTTGTCACCGGTAAGGCGGCGGGCACCGCGACCCTCACCGTAAAGGTCAAGGACAACACCACCAACACCACCTACACCAAGACCGCGACGATCACCGTCAACGAGTTCGTCGGCTACACCCTCGTATCGGCTCCCGAAGCGGGCGGCCAGTACATCATCGTTTCCGGCAGCAAGGCGGTCGGCAACACGATCTACTCCAACAACCATTACCTCACCTCTTACTCGGTAACGGTCAACTCCGACAACACCCTGACGATCCCCTCCTCTGTGACCGTCAACAACATCCTCTGGACCGCGGGCGGCAACGCCTCCAACGGCTGGACGTTCAAGAACGTCGGCAACGGCAAGTACATGGGCCTCGATTCCAGCGAGTACCTGTATCCCTCCTCCACGGCGGTAGCATGGCTCTACTCCGGCAACGATCTCAACAACCAGATCGACTCCGAGGGCTACTACTACCTGGCGCTCAGCTCCAACAGCTCGTACTTCACCACCAGCAAGAACACCAACGGCACCATCAAGCTGTATAAGTACGTAAGCGGCAGCAGCACCCCGACGGCCACTCCGACCGCCGCTCCGACGGCCGCCCCGACCGCCGCTCCGACGGCCGCTCCGACGGCCGCTCCGACGGCCGCCCCGACGGCCGCCCCGACCACCCCGCCCACCGGCACCTACTACACGCCGACGACCACCATCACCACCGGCACGGAGTATCTGATCGGCTACAGCGACGGCACCAACACCTACCTGCTGATGAACTACTGCGCTGCGACGAGCAACCACTACTACTACAACTCCAGCTCCAACTACTACGGCTACGCGGTAAGGGCTGTCATGAGCGGCAGCAACGTAGTGGGCGTCGACACCACCACCATGGAAGGCGCGACCCTCACGCACGTCACCTGGAAGTTCGTCAAGAACGGCAGCTACTACAAGATCCAGTCCGGCTACAACTCCAGCTATTACCTCAGGGTCTACAGCTCCACCAGCTATGCCGACTGCTATCCCGCCTCCGGCACCAGCACCGCCACCAAGTGGCAGTACACCAACAACATGCTGAAGTACACCGTATCCTCCAGCGTTGTCAAGTACGCCAAGTTCTACAGCGGCGGGGCCGATGATTACGGCTTCTTCGGAGCCGTTACCGGCAGCGGCAGCAGCATCATCCTCTTCAAGAAGGTCGGCTGATAAACGCCTTGACTCAAACACCACGGCCGGCCCGCGAAAGCGGGCCGGCTTTTCCGTGCGCGCTTCGTCGCTTTTTATTCACAAAACCGCCGTATAGGGCTCTTGACGGGCATAATATGATGTGATACCATCGGAGCGGAGGACGAAATGAAAAGAACTCTCAAAGTCATCGCGCTGATAACGGCGCTCATATTCGCGGCAGCTGCGGCGGGCTGCGTCAAAAGGCAGGACGACGGCCGCGACAGGACCGCCGCGGTCGATTTCGACGGCCCCGCGCACGAGGTCTCGGTGTTCTTCGTGAACGTCGGTAAGGCCGACTGCGCCGTCGTCACGGTCGATTCGCATACCTGGCTCATCGATACCGGCACGGAGGAGAGCTTCCCCAACATGTACTCCGCGCTCGAATACCTGGGCGTCAGCGCCGTCGACGGCGTGATACTCACCCACGGTCACGCGGATCACTCGGGCGGAGCGGCGTCGCTCGCGCTGCGGTATCCCGTCGGCGTCATATTGTGGCCGGAGCTCCTCAACGACCCGTCGCCCATCGCCTCCGTTATCGCCTCGACAGGCGTGAAAGGCCGCGCGGTGAAGGCGGGGGAGAGCATCGGGATAGTCGAGGGCGTCTCGTTCGAGGCGCTCGCGCCGACGACCCTTTCAAGGAACGACAACGACAACTCGCTCGTGCTGATGCTCCGCGTCAACGGCCGCCGCTTCCTCTTCACCGGGGATATGCAGACGGAGGAGGACGGCCTGCTGACCGCCTCCGGGGCGGATATCCTCTGCGACGTGCTGAAGGTGCCCAATCACGGCAATCCCGACGCCGTGAGCGAGGCCTTCGCCAAGGCCGCGAGCCCGCTCGTGTCGGTCATCTCCACCGACAGGTCCGTCGATAAGAACTCCGCGAACAGGACCGTCAGGGCGAAGCTCACGGGGAGCGAGATATTCCTGACCGAGGGCTGCGAAATAGGCGTGCTCGTGACGGTCTCCCCGCGCGGGGAGATATCGGTCGAGATCCCCGAAAGGCGGGAAGCTTCCGCGCGCGCGGAGCTCACCGCCGTCAGCAAGGCGGATCAGAGCTTCACCGTGACCAACGGCGGCGCGGAGGAGATCGATATCTCGCGCTGGTTCGTGTGGTCGACGAAGGGGTACGAGGTGTTCTCGTTCCCCGAGGGCACGCGCATCCCCGCGGGCGGCAGTCTGACCGTCGCCTGCAAAAAGAGCTCCGCCGCCGCAGACCTCGTCTGGGACGTTAAAAAGGTCTGGGCCGACAGCAAGGAGGACGTCGCGGTGCTCTGCGACAGATGGGGCAACGAGATCTCAAGACGCGCGAGCGAGTGACGCGGGCCCCGCGGCGGAGAGCCGAATGAATAACGCATACGATCGGAAAAGCGCTCAAGGGTGCATTCACTTAAGGAGACGCAGGTTTTCGGCCTGTAAAGCAAACAAAATCAAAAACAGATCCGCGGACGAGTCGATCCTCGGATCTGTTTTGATTTCAGCGGCCGAAAACCGCGAAGCGTCTCAAAAGAGGAGATTTTTGCGCCCATCGAGGCGAAAAGCGCAGGAATACTCGTCAGCGGTCTTTCG
>JAFZRT010000061.1 GCA_017619735.1 Clostridia bacterium | reverse complement strand
CTCGTCGATGAATACGAGCGCGGGAGCCATGCGCTTGGCCGTGTTGAACAGGTCGCGCACGCGGCTCGCGCCGACGCCGACGAACATCTCGACGAAGTCGGAACCGCTGATGGAGAGGAAGGGGACGTTCGCCTCGCCGGCGACGGCCTTCGCGAGCAGGGTCTTGCCCGTGCCGGGAGGGCCGACGAGCAGCACGCCCTTGGGTATCCTCGCGCCCATGGCGGTAAACGAGGCGGGATCCTTAAGGAAATCGACTACCTCCTGGATCTCCTCCTTTTCCTCGTCGCAGCCCTGAACGTCCTTGAAGGTCTTTTTGTTCCTGCCGTCGGAAAGCCTCGCGCGGCTCTTGCCGAAGCTCATCGCCTGGCGGTTGTCGCGGTTGGAGGCGCGGACGATTATCAGCGTGGTGCCGATGAGTATCGCCGCCATGATAAGGTAGGGGAACAGCATCCAGAACACGGAGGTCTGCTCCACCTTCGGTATGTAGGCAAAGCCGTAATCCTTGACCGTGACGGCGTCCTTGTCGGCGCCCGTGACGGAGCAGACGAGGCTCGTCATCTCGTTTTGGAAGTTCGCGGCGGATATGACCGTCGCGCGGCAGTCGTAGGCGCGGCCCTTCTTGAAGTTTTCGAGCCGCGACGCGATCTCCTTTTCGGTGAGGGTCTTCTTGTAGACCTCGTTATAGTATTCCGGCGTGAACAGGCCGTAAAGCTCCGAGCCGGATACCCGCACGGCGAGTATGTGCGTGTTGGCGGTGTATTCCTCGCCCTCGGCGGTCTCCATGCCGCCGCGCACCACGTCGAAAAACTCTCCGAAGCTGTATTCCTGCGGCTTTACGCTCTGGCGGCCGGAGCCCCCTATCACAAGGAGTATTACCGCCGCCGCCACGAGCAGGTATATCAGCAGCGTTCCGTATTTCTTCAAATCATGTATCCTTCCCGTCCGTACCCGGCAGCGCGCCGCGCCGCCCGTACAGACTTCCCATTTTATTATATTGCCCCATTATACTACCATAAATCAGCGGATTGTTCAAACCCCCAAATGTAAATATTGCGTAAAGATTCGCGCCCGCGCATTAAAACAGCCGCCGGATGATCCGGCGGCTGTCCGCACAGGAGCTTTATCGGCCCCGTTTCGATCTTTTCCGGAGCTCGAGCTGTCTGAGCTTCAGATCGGTGTCGTAGAAATCCTTGGCGGTGCAGCCGGCGCGGCCGCCTCCCGCACAGGCGCACGCGCATGCGCAGGCGCAGGCGCAGGAGCTGTGCGCGCAGGAGCTGTGGCTGCGGCTCGGCGAGGATCTGCTTACCGTCCTGACCACGGGCACTACGTGCACGCGGATGAAGGTGTTGGGATCGGAGGAATAGGGGTACATGCCGTCGGTATTCTTGCGGCGCAGATCCTTTTCCTCGTCGGGGATCTGCTCCTCGGTTATGACCTCCTCGCTCTTTATGAAGCTCGATCCGCAGTACTGGCAGTTGTCCTTGCCCTCGGGCCGCGGCGCGCCGCAGTTCGGGCAGGAGGTGTGGTAGACGACCTTCGTGCGGGTGACCTTCTTCTCCGTCTCGGTGAAGTTGGCGGTCTTGGCGTAGGACTTGACGCCCGCGAGAAGGCTCACGATGAACACGATGAAGCCGATGCCCGCCATCGAGCTCAGGGTCCCGACGATCGCATTGCCGCCGAAGTCGTCGTAGTCGTCGTAATCGTAGCCGTCGCTCGTCTCGATGCTCTTTGTCGCGTCAAAGCCGAAAGCGTCATTGGGATACGTCACGCTGACCTCCATGGTCTCCCCGTGGGAGAGAGAGCCCGTCCACGTGTAGTATCCGTCGGAGCCGAGCGGGCACGCGGGGCTGTGGGACAGCACCTTGTCGCGGTTCCACTTGATAATCATCTCGTCGACGTTTATCTCGTCGAACCAGCCGGGCGTGAAGCGGTAGACCGTCTCTCCCTCGGTCTGCTCGTCGACCTGATACATGTAGTCCTGCTCGATGGAGAAATCCATCACGACTACCTCGTCCTCGTAATAGCTGCGGTCAAGGTCGATCCTGACGAAATCGCCGCCGTCGGAGCTGTAGGCGATCTCGGATACGGAGGAGGACAGCCCCGTTATACCGGATACGCGGCTGTTCGGTATGCCTATCTTGACCCATGTCAGGGGCCCGTCCGAGTCGGAGTCGAGCACCTTCCACTCGATGTGGTAGACCATGTGGAGCGTGCCGTCGGCGTTCACGTCGACAGTCACGGTGTAGTTGAGTATCTCGTCGAGATCCCCGCGCGCGTGCGCGGCTATGGGCATAACGAGGAATACTATTAGGAGCAGCAGCGCGGCGATGCGTTTTTTCATGATACTTCTCCGCCGCGGGGGAGCGGCTCTCCTTTCGCGGTATTTTCATTGAGTACTGCGGGCTTTTTGCGGAGCGGGCATTCGCAGCGCATCTGCGCGGAATATCCTCGGCGTTCGCGGCAGGCGGGGGAGTTCCAGATATCCTCCCATCTGTCGTTCAGCATATTGCCGAGGACCGGCCCGGAAAGCCAGCTCTGGCAGGGGACGACGTTCCCGCCCGGGGTTATCGCCATATTGCTCAGGCACGCGCCGCAGCTCGGCGTGCGTATGCCGAGCTCGCCGCAGAGCGCCTCGTCGACCCAGCCGGGGGAGGTGAAGCTCAGCTCCATGCCGTTCTCCCAGCAGTAGGCGGCGCTTTCACGCAGTATGGCGCTTATCTCTTCACGGGTGAGCTGCAGCCGCTCGGATGAGGTGAGCGCGGCGTTGCCGGTCGTGATGAGGCCGGAGCAGGTGACGTAGGTCACGCCGAGACCGCGCAGGAAGCGGAGCGTCTCCGCATAGTCCCTGTTCAGAGTGCAGAGCGGGGTGTTCACGCTGACGTTGATGCCGGCGTCTATCGCGTTTTTGATGCCGTCGAGCGTCATGCGCCAGCCCTCCGCGCCGACGAGCTCGTTGTGGACCGCCTCGTCGTGGGAGTAGAAGGTTATCTGCATGCTGTCGAGCGAGGCCGCCCTGAGCTTTTCGCAGTACTCCTTCGTGAGCTTGATCCCGTTGGTGTTGAGGCGGGTGATGAACCATTTGGCGTAGTCGATGAGCTCTATGAGATCGCCGCGCATGGTGGGCTCGCCGCCGGTGAACGTGAGCTGCGGTATGCAGGCCTCGCGGCAGCGGTCGATAATGCGCTTCCAGTCCCCGGTAGAAAGCTCGCTTTCGGACGCCTCCGGCTGGCCCGCGGCGTAGCAGTGGACGCAGCGCTGATTGCAGTGCCATTTGCCGCCGACGGTCATTGCGCTCACCATGAGGTCCATGCGGTGCGGCCCGCGCATGTAGGGGGCGTATGCGCCGAGATCCATGGAGCCGAGCTTCGCGTCGACGGGCTCCCCGTACGCGACCCGCTTGAAGGTGTCCATAATGTAATAAACGTCTCCGTTCAGGCGCCGGGGCAGTATGAAGGGGTAGACCTTCCTGACCGAACGGCAGGTGTTTTTGCGTATCACCTCAAGATCCTCGTCCGTGACGGCGCGCCCGCTGAAGCGGTTGACCTCGCGGATGAACTCCATGAGCAGTATGCTCCAGGAGAGATTGAGCGGGATTATGTCCTGCCCGTTAAGTATGACGACGCTCGACGCGAGCTCCGTCCTGCCGCCGCGGAGCACGGGCGGTATGAGATGGATCCTGACCACGCCCGGACCCTCCGGGTTCAGCGTGGTATGGTGCACCTCGTTGAAGTTCTGCTCGGCGTATCGCCTTTCTCTTGCGGATATCCTCATATAAGTCACATTGCCGAATCGCTCGGCCCTTTCCCGGCTTAAGCCGTGTGATGAAAAGATTATATCATTTTGCGGTGAAATAGTCCACATGAAAAACGGCGGTATGTGAAAAAAGCCGGTTTGCGTTTTGCGCCCGGGATGGTATAATGAAGGACGGAGGCGCGCGCCGCCTCCGGAAAGGGGACGGAAATGTTCGAGGAGACGTTCCGCGCGCTCTGCGAAAAGGCCGCGGCGGGAATAAAGACTTACGGCACGGACTTCGAAAAGGACAGGAAGTTCGCCGTTTTCACCATGCTCCGCAGCCTCGTGAAGCTGGAGCTCGTGTTCAAGCGGAACTCGCTCGGGCAGGTGACCAACGTGCTCTTCTGCAGGATCTATCCCAACAAAAACTCGGAGCTTTACTACCTCATGCCGGAGGTGTTCGTCGAGCTCGGCGTCAACGAGTTCCGCAGCACGTTCTTCTCCATGATAGAGAACGAGGAAAGGCTGCGGGCGTGCTTCGGCGCGCTGTGGGGCATCGTGACGGAATACCTGCCGGAGATAGAGGCCGCTGCCGCCGACGGGCGACTGCCCTGGTCGCGGGAGGTGAAGGAGGACGACTACCTCGAAAGGCGGCTCATGTTCCCCGAATACGGCACGCTTTCGCGCGAGCCCTTCGTGATATCCGACTACACGAAGGGGCCGGCCTACCGCGCTCTCCTTAACGGCGACGCGCAGAAGACGATCAAGCTGATCGAAAAAGCCCGCGCGAAGGGCAAAACGCTGGAATACCAGAACCGCCTCTGCGATTTTCTGAAGGAGCGGGGCGGGGACTTTTCCCCCATGCCGGACGAGTGCAACGCGTTGAGGGACGACGACGCCTCGGCAAAGAGGGAGATACCGAAGTATCTGCTCGTGCTCCTTTCGCTTTTCGCGGCGCTGTTCGTCGTTTTTCTCGCGGCAAAGCTCATATTCGACCGCATATTCTCCGCGGGCACGGTGCTGTATCTAACCGCCCCGTGGTATATGTGCCTTTTGCTTGCCGCGCTGCCGGCGGGCTTCGGCGCGATATTCCTCCGCAAAAAGCTGATGACGCTCTTCTTCCCGAAAACGGGACGCAGATATGCGGAGCGCGACGAAATGAAGAACAGCAAAACCGTGGATAAATTTGCGGGCGCCGCATTCGCCGCCGCGGTCGGCTTTGCGATAGGCGTGTTCATAATGGTCGGCGCCGCCTCGGAGCGGGTGTATGCCGACCGCCTCGACTGCTGCACCGAGGAGAGCGTTTTCAAGCGCGAGGAGTTCGCTTTCGCCGATATCGAGGAGATCTGCCATATCTCCGCCCGCTACAACGACTACGGCGACAGGATAGAGCGCGGCTCGTACGTGCTCGTTATGAAGGACGGGCGGCAGCACGATCTCGACGGCGCCATGTCCGAAAAGGAGACGGAGGAGAAGTTCCTTCCGCTCGTTCGGGACTGCGGCATACCCGTTCGCAGCCTCGATTCGGACAGGGATCTTCCGTAAGAACGATCATTTAGGTAAGGAGGCGCACCGTGACATACGCGATATCGGATCTGCACGGCTATCCGCTCGAAAGCTTTCTCGCGCTGTTGGAGGTCGTCGGCTTTTCGGATGAGGATACGCTCTATATCATAGGCGACGTCATCGACCGCAACGGCGACGGCGGCGTCGCCATGCTCCGCTATATCATGGAGCAGCCCAATTTCGAATTCTTACTCGGCAATCACGAGGATATGCTCCTCGCATGCGATTTCCTCTTCGACGAGATCACAGAGGAGAGCATAGACGCGCTCGGCCCCGAAAAGGCGAAGGCGCTGGAAAGGTATCTGAGGAACGGCGGCGGAGTGACGCTGCGCAGTCTGCGGGAGCTCGAAAGAAGGGAGCCCGGCGCGATCCGCGATACGCTGCAGTTCCTGCGGGACGCGCCCGTCGTCGGAGCCGTCACCGTGAACGGGCGGGATTTCCTCCTCGTGCACGGCGGGCTGCCCGGGTTCTCGCCCGACAAGAAGCTGAAGGACTACGACGAGTTCGGCCTGCTCTGGGAAAGGCCCGCGCTCGACGCGGAGTATTTCGACGACGTCACGACCGTGTTCGGCCACACGCCGACCCTCTATTACGGGGAGGAGCACCGCGGGAGGATAATAAGGACCCGCACCTGGATCAACATCGACGCCGGCGCCGCGGAAAAGCTTCCGCCCGCGCTGCTGCGCCTCGACGACCTCGAAGTGTTTTACGGAGACTGAACCGTGTTCGGCAGGAAGAAAAAGGCATACTGGATAAAGAAGGAGCACCTGTTCCGCAGGGCGGAATACCTGTGCTCGGCCTGCGGAGCGAAGTCGGACAAGCCGCTCGCGGCGTGCCCCGGCTGCGGCGCGGTCATGACCCGGAAAAAGAAGACCGATCCCGAATGGATCGAAGAAATGGAGTTTTACGACATATGAGGGTAGGGCTCGCGGCGTTCCCGTGCAGAAACGGGGACACGGCATTCAATTTGGAAAGCGTCGAAAGCGCGATGCGCGCGGCCCGCGGCAGGGCCGACGTCGTCTGCTTCGGCGAGGCGTTCCTGCAGGGCTTCGATTCGCTCTCGTGGGATCACGCGGCGGATCTCGGGATCGCCGTCTCAAGGCGCTCGAAGGAGTTCGCCGCGCTCCGGCGCATGACGAAGGAGTACGTCACGGCCATCGTCATCGGCTATATCGAGAGGGACGGGGAGGATATCTTCTCCTCCTGCGCGGTCATTTCCCGCGGACGCGTCGTTTCGAATTACCGCCGGATATCGAAGGGCTGGAAGGAGTATTCCATAACCGGCGAACACTACCGCGAGGGGGACGCCGCCCGGCCTTTCCGCCTGGGCGGAGTCGATATGACCGTCGCCCTCTGCGGCGATATGTGGGATGCGCCGGAGGCGTTCCGTACCGACGGACTGCTCATATGGCCCGTGTACGTCTGCTTCACGCCGGAGGAATGGAACTCCTCCGAGCTCGGCGAATACGCGAAGCAGGCCGCGCTTGCCGCCGATACCGCGCTCATGATAAACCCCATCGACGCCGACAACGGCTGCAGGGGCGGCGCGTTCGTGCTGCGGCGCGGGCGGGTCGCTGCGGCGATACCCTTCGACGAGGAACAGATACTGATATACGACACGGATGAAAGGAGGACCGGATGAAGAGGATACTCATACTCAACGGAGCCGGCAGGAGGAACGGCAGCACTGCCGAGATGACGCGCGCCTTTGCCGAGGCGGCGAGGGCCAACGGGAACGAGGTCGAGGAGTTCTTCCTCCAGTATATGGATATCCGGGGCTGCGTGAACTGCGGCACCTGCGGCAGGAACGTCCGCACCGCCGATTCGCCCTGCTCCCGGAAGGACGATATGGACCTCATCTACCCCGCGTTCGGCGCGGCGGACGTGGTCGTTTTCGCCTCGCCCGTGTACTTCTGGGATATCACAGGCCCGCTCAAGACGGCGGTAGACCGCCTGTACGCGCCGCTGCGGCGTTCGGGCATTGCGGACAGCAAAAAGGAGTTCGCGCTGCTCATGACCTCCGGCGGGTCGACCATAGAGCACATGCTCGACTGGTGCTCGAGCTTTGAAAACCGGCTCGGATGGACCCGCATAGGCGCCGCCATGAACGACGTTGAGGAAGCCCGCAGGATCGGCGCGGGGATAAAGTGATCGGACGACGAAAAAGAGCCGCGAAGGGTGCATTCACTTAAAGAGACGCAGGTTTTCGGCCTGTAAAACAAACAAAAACAATAACAGATCCGCGGACAAAACGATTTGCGGATCTGTTTTCATTTCTGCGGACGAAAACCGCGAAGCGTCTCAAAAGAGGAGATTTTTGCGCCCGTCGAGGCGAAAAGCGCAGGAATACTCGTCAGCGGTCTTTCGAGCATTT
>JAFZRT010000060.1 GCA_017619735.1 Clostridia bacterium | reverse complement strand
GTCCAGGCAGCGGTACCGGAAACGAGCGTGCAGCTCTCCACGTAGTAGCCCGCGGCGGGGGTCGCAGTGATGATCGTGCCGCTGACGGATACGGAGCCGTATGCCGCGTTGTTCACCGTTGCGGTGACGGTGTAGGTGACGGTGTAATCGTCGGTATAGGCCTTTATGCGGTAGTCGCCGTTATCGGGGCAGTCGGTCCAGGCGCCGTTCGGCTCCTGATAATAGGAGGTGTTGCCGTGGTTGGCATGGACAAAGTTAAGCCAATCGGCCCAGCTGCTGTTGTTGAATGTGGCGTCGTAGGGGGTGTGGACGTACTTCCCGTTGTCGTCCGCTTCGGGAACGTTCTGGGTGATGACGACCGAGAAGGTGTCGCCGGCGTTCAGCAATACGGGAGAATCGAGCGTGATGGTGTAGTAACCGGAGTATGTGAGGTAGCCGCTCGCGCCGCCCACGCGGGTCCCGGAGGAGGGATTGCCCGTCGTGGGATTCTTGTAGATGTCGACGGTGTAGGTCATGGCCTCATCCCAGGAACAGAACGAGATCGCGCGGAGCATCTCGGTCCTCTGCGCCGTGAAGACGTTCGCGACCTTGGTGTTGTTGGCAAAGCCCTCATACCACTCGGTGCTGCTGTTGTAGCCCTTGCCGTAGCAGGCGAGGTTGATGGTGCCGTCGTACTGATAGTTGTGGTCGTAATTGTCTATGGCTTCAGCATCGTAGAAGTAGATGTATCCGGAATTTGCAACGGAAGCATCCTCATAAGAGATATACATGTAGCCCTGATTGAACTGGCTTGTGCCCCAGCTGTTCTTGCAGATCCACGCGCCGGGGTTGCTGGGCTTGTTCGGCTGGAAGTTCGAAACGGCTATGGTGTCATCCCAGCCGACTACGGTGATCGCATGGTTGGGCGACGCACTGGTGTTGGTAACGCAATGATACGTATAGGTATAGGTGGAATAGCTGTTGGGAGAGGCGCAGTAGCTGATATTGCCCGCGCCGTACTCCATGATGGCGCGCTTTACGCCCTCGATATCGGTGGAGGGCACCCATACGGAGTTCTGAACGTGGCAGATGTTGGAGGCGTAAGCATACTGGCTGTTCAAGCCGGAGGATGCGACCGAGCTCGCATTGCTGTAAGCAAGAGCGGAGACGGACTCCGAAGCCGCGCCGGTCCAGCGCATCAGGGTGTAGGCGGACATCTCGCCGTTGCCGCCGCAGTCGAGGCCGTTCTTGCCGTTGCTTGCGGTCATGTTGGTCTTATCGCCGGTCAGCATACCTTCGGCGTCGTATGCGGTGGTGTAGCTGAAGAAGCAGTGCTGCGTCTCGGAGAGGTTGAGGCTCGTCGTGGCGGCGGAGCCGGTGCCGACGGGCACGTTGTGCTTGATCATATAGCTCTCGACGCTGCCCATCGCGGCGTGCGCCCAGCAGGAGCCGTAACTGCCCTGATTCTTGACGGGGGTGACGTAATTGTAGTCGCGGCTGTCATACTTGCTGGGAAGAGTGTCGCGGGTACTGCCGGTCAGGCGGTAATATGTGTCCATATCGCCGCGCGCATATGCATCGGAGACCGGGCGGCTGCCGTGAAGCTCGGTGGGCACATAGCCGCTTTTGAACTCAACGGCATCCTGCTTTTCGGGATCCTTTGCGAAAGCATCGGCAAACGCGAAAGTCGGGAGCAGCCCGACGACCATGATCGCCGCGATGAGGACGGCGGTCAGCTTCTTGAATGTCCCTTTCATTTACAGTTCTCCTCTTTATTTGCTGCCCGAAACGGGCGCTTCGAGCTATTATATCATATAATCGGAAATTAATCCATAGTATAATCCGCATTGACAAATGATTTTTCTTTGAAAAATGCCGCGCATTGACAAGCGGCGCGGCTTGTGATAATCTGTTGCAAACAAAAAGCGGCCCGGGAGCCGCGCAAGGAGAAACGATGAAAAGGATACTGTGTCTCACAATGATAATACTGATGGCCGCCGCATTGGTCTGCGGCTGCTCCGGCAGCAGCGGGCAGCACGGCGTCAAGCCCAGCCCCACGCCGCGCACCTCGACCCCTTCGCCGGTTCAGACAGCGAACCCCAAAAGCTATGAATACTCCATCACCGTAAAGGACGGCACCGTGGAGGGCAGCACCTTCAACTGGCAGTTTTTCCTTGCCAAGGTGATGGCCAACAAGCCCGGCGAGCTGCTCATAGTCAACGATGCGAACGGGGAAAGGACGGAATACCTGCTCTCGTTCCGCGGCGGCGCGTTCACCGTAAGCGGCCCCGACGGCGAGAAGAGCTACGGCCATATCGTGACCGAAACGGCGGAGCTCGAGACCGGCTCTGCGGATATCGCCATACTGACCGACGACGCCTCGCTCACTGCGGAGAGCTTCTTCGGCGGCGCTGTCCCGCAGGACATTGCCGTCGGCTATTCCAACGAGTCCGGCATGGTCATTTTCGTAGACCGCAAATAAACAAACGGGACCGAGGAGCCGCTTTGCGCGGCTCCTTTTTATACGCGCTTTTTACAATATTTTACACGCCCTATATTGACCGGCGGGGGGATATCGGCTAAAATTGTCTCATAACCGAAAGTCCCCGCATGGGGAGGCAAAGGAGGCTCTGCATGGAGTTTTTCGGGATAATATTCATCGTCATGTTCGGCTTCATCCTTTTCGTGATATTCTCCAAGATACGCGAATGGGCGGCCAACAACGCGGCTCCCGTGGAGGAGAACGAGGCGGTGGTCGTCGCGAAGAGGACCAGCGTCGGCGGCGGCGAAAGCACTTCCACGAGCTATTTCGTGACGTTCGAGCTGCGCAATAACGAGCGGCGGGAGCTCTCGCTCAGGGGCGGCGACTACGGCGCCCTTGCGGAGGGCGACGTCGGCACGCTGAGGAGCCAGGGCACGCGCTTCCTGAGCTTCGTGCGCAGGAACGATCCCTACAACGCGGCGAACTCCGGCGAGGCGCTGCACAAATGCCCCGCCTGCGGAGCGACGTACCGCGGCAGCGTATGCGAATACTGCGGCACCCCCTGGGTCGAGCCCCAAACCGAGACGAGATGGCACTGAAAGGAGACGATATTATGCAGAGAGTCTATGATTTTTTGAAGAAGAGCGGCGTGTATTACCTTGCGACGCTCGACGGCGGGCGCCCCGTTCAGCGCCCCTTCGGCACGGTCGATATGTTCGAGGGAAAGCTATATATCCAGACGGGAAAGCGCAAGGCCGTGGCCCGGCAGATGAAGGCGGATCCGCACATCTCCATCAGCGCCATGTGCGGGGGCAAATGGATAAGGATCTCCGCCGAGGCGGTGCTCGACGAAAGGATCGAGCCGCAGGAGAGCATGCTTGCGGCATACCCCGATCTGCGCGCGATGTATGCCCCGGGGGACGGCAATACGGAGGTGTACTACCTCAAAAACGCCGTCGCCGAGATCAACTCCTTCGGCGCGGAGCCGGAGATAATAAGGTTCTGACGAAAAACGAAAGACGCACCGACGAAGCCGTCGGTGCGTCTTTTTGCGCATTTGACAGGTCAGGGCCGATCCTCAAAGATAACGTCCGGGAGCGTCTCCGGCGAAGCGGCGCCGGGCGTGTTCAGTTCGCCTTGGTCTCGCAGTAGATGCAGCGGTAGACCTTGTGCTCGCGGTCGGTGAGCTTGAATATGTGATCGATCTCCTGCTCGCAGGAGGTGATGCAGCGCGGGTTCTTGCACTTGATGACGTTCACGAGCATTTCGGGCATCTCGATATTGCGCTTCTCGACGAGGACGCCGTCCTTGATCGTGTTGATGGTCGCGCCGGGATCGACGAAGCCGATGACGTCGAGGTTCACGGGGATGTCCGCGTCGACCTTGATGATGTCCTTGCGGCCCATCTTGCGGCTGACGACGTTTTTGATTATCGCGACCGAGCAGTCAAGATCGCCCAGCCCCAGAAGGTCGTAAAGCTTCATGCCGTTGCCGGCGGTGATGTGATCGATAACGATGCCGTTGCTTATGGAATCGATATTCATGGCGTTTCTCCTTTGCTTACTTGATCTTTCCCGCTTCGCGGAGGAGCTTCAGAATGAGCGCCTCGCGCATGTACTTGCCGTTCAGGACCTGCTTGAAGTAGCAGGCGCGCGGATCGTCGTCGACCGCGACGCTGATCTCGTTGACCCTGGGCAGGGGGTGGAGTATCGAAAGGTCCTTCTTCGCGGATTTGAGCTTGTCGACGGTCAGTATGTAGCTGTCCTTCAGGCGGAGGTAATCCTCCTCGTTGAAGAAGCGCTCGCGCTGGACGCGTGTCATGTAGAGTATGTCGAGCTCCGGCATGACCGCCATGAGATCGGTCGTCTGCACGTAGGGGATGTTCTTCTGCTGCAGCACGTCCTTCTTGACGTAGGAGGGGACCTTCAGCTCCTCCGGGCTGATGAGCACGAACCTGTTGCCCTCGTAGCGGCTCATGGCGTTTATGAGGGAGTGCACGGTGCGGCCGAACTTCAGGTCGCCGCAGACGCCTATGGTGAGGTTCGTGAAGCGGCCCTTCTCGCGCCAGATGGTGAGTAGGTCGGCAAGGGTCTGCGTGGGGTGGCAGTGGCCGCCGTCGCCCGCGTTGATAACGGGGATGGTCGCGTTCTTTGCCGTGACGTAGGCCGCGCCCTCCTTGGGATGGCGGATGGCGATAATGTCCGTGTAGCAGGAGACGGTCTTCGCGGTGTCGGCGACGCTCTCGCCCTTCGCGGCGGAGGAGGTGCCCGCGCCGGTCACGGAGATGACGTTGCCGCCCAGCTCGTACATGGCCGCCTCAAAGCTCATGCGGGTCCTCGTGGAGGGCTCGAAGAAAAGGGAGGCGAGCTTGAGGCCGTGACAGGCCTCCGCGTACTTCGCGGGATCTGCGATGATGTCCTCGGCGGTGGCGATGAGCTCGTCGAGCTCTTCCACTGTCAGGTCAAGGATGTCGATAAGGCTTTTCATATGTTGGATTCCTTTCGGTAAAGAGTTCAGTGTGAGATCCAGCTCTCGTCGGAGGGATCGTTTCGGAAGGCGATGAGGCGCTCAACGTCCTCGGGGGCGATATAGCCCTCCTCGGCGGCGACGCGGGCTATCACGTCGAAATCGGTAAGCGAGGTGTTCTCGACGCCTGCCGCGGCAAGGCGCTCGAGCCCCTTTTTCATGCCGTAGGTGAATATCGAGACCACGCCCAGCACGTCTGCGCCCGCTTCGCGCAGAGCGTCGACGACCTCTATCACGCTGCCGCCGGTGGAGATGAGGTCCTCCACGACCACGACCTTTTGGCCGGGTTCAAGACGTCCCTCGATGCGGTTCTGCCTGCCGTGGTCCTTCGCGCCGGAGCGGACGTAGCCCATGGGCAGACCCGTTAAGTGCCCGACTATCGCCGCGTGCGCTATGCCCGCGGTGGAGGTGCCCATCAGCACCTCGGCGTCGGGGTATTTTTCCCCGATGACGGCGGCGAGGGAGTTTTCGACGTCGTTCCTGACCTCGGGCGCCGTCAGCGTAAGGCGGTTGTCGCAGTAGACGGGGCTCTTTATTCCGCTCGCCCATGTGAAGGGCTCGTCCGGGCGGAAGAATACGGCGCGGATCTTCAACAGATCCTTTGCAATGAGTTCCTTGGTATCCATATCGTGATTCCTTTCGGGTGATTATCTGTCGACGAATTCATCGACGCAGCGCAGATACGCCGCGACGGGATCCGCGGCGGCCGTTATCGGGCGGCCGACGACTATGTAATCGGAGCCGATCGCCTTCGCGTCGGCGGGGGTCGTTACGCGCTTCTGGTCGCCCCTGTCGCCGTCGGCGAACCGGATGCCGGGAGTGACGGTCAAAAACTCCGCGCCGCAGACCTCGTGCACCCTGCCCGCCTCCAGCGGGGAGCAGACGACGCCGTCGAGGCCCGCGTCCTTCGCGGTCTTCGCGTAGTGCATCACGACCTCCCCTATGGGCCTGTCTATCAGTAGGTCGCGCTCCATCGACTCCTGATCGGTGGAGGTGAGCTGCGTCACAGCTATAAGCAGGGGCCGTGAGCCGTCCTCGCGGGTAAGTCCCTCGAGCGCCGCCTTCATCATGGCGGTCGTTCCCGCGGCGTGCAGGTTCACTATGTCGGCGTCGAGCCGCGACAGCACCGCCATCGCCTTTTTTACCGTGTTGGGGATGTCGTGCAGCTTGAGATCGAGGAATATCTTATGCCCCCGTCTCTTGATCTCGCGGACGATCTGAGGACCTTCGGCGTAGTAAAGCTCCATGCCGATCTTGACAAAGGGCTTCCGCTCGAGGCCAATAAACCTGTCGAGGAATGTGAATGTGGCTTCCGCGCTCGAAAAATCGCACGCGACTATAACGTCTTTACCCATGCTGCATCTCCTTCAGTGAGCTGTTCCGATTATTTCTTCAAGGCTTGTTACGCCGTATTTTTCCATTGCCGCGGGCAGCGCCTCGACGATCTTTTTCGAGGCGAAGGGATCAACGAGGTTCTGCGCGCCGACCTCGACGGCGGAAGCGCCCGCCATCATCATCTCGATAACGTCCTCCGCGGAGGCGACGCCGCCCATCCCCACTACGGGGACGGAGACCGCCTTCGAGACCTGATACACCATCCGCAGCGCCACGGGGAATATCGCCGGGCCGGAGAACCCGCCCATGACGTTCGCGATGACCGGGCGGCGGGTCCGGGGATCGATCCTCATGCCGAGGAGGGTGTTTATGAGACTGATGCCGTCGGCGCCCGCATCCTCGCACGCGCGGGCGATCGCCGCTATGTCCGTCACGTTGGGGGAAAGCTTCAGTATTACGGGCTTTTTCGTGACTGCCTTGACCGCCCTCGTGACCTCCGCCGCGGAGGCGGGATCGGTGCCGAAGCTCATGCCGCCGCCGTGCACGTTGGGACAGCTGACGTTGACCTCCAGCCAGCCGACCTGCTCCTCCCTGTCGAGGAGGGCGCACGTGAAGGCGTAATCCTCGACCGAGAAGCCGGAGACGTTCGCCATCACGGGCTTGCGGAAGGCCTTCCCGAGCCGGGGAAGCTCCTCCCTTATGACCGCTTCGACGCCGGGATTCTGCAGCCCGACGGCGTTTATCATGCCGGCCGTGCACTCCGCTATGCGCGGGGTGGGATTGCCGAAGCGCGGCTCCCTCGTGGTGCCCTTGAAGGAGAACGTGCCGAGGCAGTTGATGTCGTAAAGCTCAGCGAACTCGTACCCGTAGCCGAATGTGCCGGAGGCGGGTATGACGGGATTGTCAAGCTCTATCCCGCAGAGCGTGACGCGGGTGTTCACCATAGGAGCTCCTCCTTCTTGAATACGGGGCCTTCCCTGCAGACGCGCTTCGCGCCGCTCTTCGTCATCATCGAGCAGCCCATGCACGCGCCGAAGCCGCAGCCCATTCGCTCCTCAAAGCTCATTTCGCCGGGGAAAGGAGCCGCTCTGTACAGCGCTTTCAGCATGGGCAGCGGCCCGCAGGCGTAGTAGTACGATGCGCCGCCGGGCAGCGCGTCCGTGACGAAGCCCTTTACTCCGCGGCTCCCGTCCGCGGTGGTCACCGCGGTTTGGCAGCCGAGAGCGCGGAACTCGTCCTCATAGAATATCTCGTCCTTCGTGTTGAAGCCCAGCACGACGGAAACTGTTTTTCCCTGTTTTATAAGCTCCTTCGCAAGGTAATAGAGGGGCGGTACTCCCACGCCGCCTCCGACGAGGAGGGGAGCATCACCCGCCGCGGCAAGGTCGTATCCGTTGCCGAGGCCCGTCAGAACGTCGAGCTTCTCGCCGGGACGAAGCCGGCTCATCAGCTCGGAGCCGCGGCCGACGACCTTGTATATGAGGGTCAGCGTCCCGTCCGCAAGATCGCATACGGAGATGGGCCGTCTCAGGTACAGGCCGGGCAGGGCGACGTTCACAAACTGGCCGGGCAGGTACCCGCCCGCGCAGCCGGAGAGCCGCATGCGGAATACCGACGCGGTCAAGGGCTCGTTTTCGGTTATAGTCAGCAGTTCACGATTCACTTCGATTCCTCCGGTATTCGTAGGCGATCCTTCCGCCGCAGACCGTCATAAGGCAGCGGCCCGTTACCGTGCGGCCTTCAAACGGGGTGGCGCGGCCCATGGAAAGGAACTCGCCGGGATCTATCGCGTATTCCTCGGAAAGGTCCCAAAGCGACCAGTCGGCGCCGCTCAGGGAGAGTCCGAACCTTTGGCGGGGTTTGATCGCCATAAGCTCTATCAGGCGGTCCGTGCTTATCACGCCGGTCTTCACTAGGCCGGTCCACACGAGCGGGAACGCCGTCTCAATGCCGACCACGCCGAAGGGGCTCTTCTCGAGCCCGCGGGATTTCTCCTCCGCGGTATGCGGCGCGTGATCCGTCGCTATCATGTCTATCGTGCCGTCGGCGATCCCCTCGAGGAGCGCCTCGCGGTCCCGCCTCCCGCGAAGGGGCGGGTTCATCTTGAAACGGCCGTCCTCCATGAGGTCGCCCTCGTCGAGCAGCAGGTAGTGAGGCGCCGTTTCGCAGGTGACGTCGACGCCGGCCTTTTTTGCGTCGCGGATTATCTCTACGCTTTCCTTCGCGGAGACGTGGCAGACGTGGTATTTGACGCCCGTTTCCGCGGCAAGGCGCACGTCGCGCTCTATCTGCCGCCACTCCGATTCGGAGCAGATGCCGCGGTGGCCGCGGGCCTTCGCGTATGCGCCGTCGTGTATGTATCCGCCGAACAGCAGGCTCTCGTCCTCGCAATGCGCGGCGAGCACCTTCCCGACGGCCCTGCAGCGGGCCATCACCTCGCGCATCATGCCCTCGTCCTGCACGCCCTTGCCGTCGTCGGAGAAGGCGGCGACGAACGGGGCGAGCCCTTCGATGTCGGCGGGCTCCCGGCCCTTTTCGCCGCGGGTCAGCGCGCCGTAGGGCAGCACCCGTATCACAGCTCCGCGGGCTATCGCCGCAAGCTCGGGACGGAGGTTCTCGGGGCAGTCGGGCACGGGATCGAGGTTCGGCATCGCGAACACGTCGGTATAGCCCCCGCGGGCTGCCGCGCGCGTGCCGGAGGCGATGGTCTCCTTATAAGAAAGACCCGGCTCGCGAAGGTGCACATGCACGTCGCAGAAGCCGGGGAATATTACCATATCGGAAACGGGAGCGGCAGCGACGCCGCATCCCTCGGGAACGACGGGGGAAAAGCCGGAAAGGATATCGCTTTTCACAATGCTTGCCTTGATCATCTGCCGCCTCCGTTCGATTTATCAAAAAAGCTCCGCCGGGACGGCAGAGCGCACAGCCATTGAGCGGCATGCCGTTGGGCAGCCGATGAGCTTGTCTTGCCGATATCCCGTATCGCCTTAAAGACCATAGATCATTATAGCACCGCCCGCGCGGGTTGTCAAATATACAAGCGGAGAAAAACGGGATATCAAAGGATCTCACCGAACGCCGCCGTCCCGCTTAAGGAAGTTCAGCGCCTCCTTCTGCAGCTTGCCGCGGCCGGTGATGTTCTTCCCCACGAGCAGGCGCGCGGGCTTGGTGTCGCCCGCGGCGAGGGATTCGACGTCGAACGCACGGACCACTTCCTCGGGCGGTTCGGTCGGCTTGATATGCGCGTTCCTCGGGCAGACCTGCTGGCAGATCTCGCAGCCCAGATGCGTCCGCTGTATCCCGTAGACCCAGTCGGGATAATCCGCGCCGTCCATGTAGTACCGCATGCACTTTTTCACGTCGTAGCCGTCCCCGCTTATGGCGTGAGCGGGGCAGGCGGCCTCGCACGCGCGGCAGGAGGCGCACATATCGTCCTCCGCGACGCTGTATTCCTCGGGCGAGAACGGATGCTCCGGGCTCGAGCCCAGCAGCATGGACTGGAACACCACGCGCGTGCCGTAGGGCGGTATCGATATGAGCGAGCTCCGGCACGGGGAGGCGGCGCGGTACCTGACGGCGAGCTGCTTTATCGGGAGCTCCGCGCGCAGGCAGCGTGCGCCCGCGGCCTCGAGCCGCTTTGCAAGCTCCACGCTCGCGCGGTAGGAGCGGTTGCTCGCGATGTAGTATGCGGGTATGCGGCAGTCCGCGGGGTAGGGGGAGTAGGGCATTACGAGCAGGCACGATACCTTCGCCCACGGATGCTCCTCCGTGTTCCATATGATGGACGGCTCGCTTTCGACGCGCGCGAGATCGGGCGGGGGCAGAAGATACGCCTCCGCAAAACCGAGTTCCTTCGCTATGATTTTCAGCTCCGAGTTGTCCATGGCCCGATTATACCACCAAAGGCGGGGCAATGCACCGTCTGCGGGCCGATTTTTCTCAAAATATATTGCAAATACATGAAAAAACCGCTTGACAGGAGGCGCGGGCTGTGGTATCCTACGCTTCGCAATCAAATATCCGCCGTAGACAGCCGGTGTCAAGGGCACTCCCGAGACTTAATATCCTGCCGAGGTGAAGATCATATAAACCGCGGGGCAACCCTCGGGACACAGAATTCTTCATTTCCCCTGTCGAAAAGCGGCACGGGGATATTTTATTGTTAAACTGCAACAAGGAGGAAATCCAGTAAAATGGCAAACGCTTCCATTATCGCCCAGAAGGAACAGCTGGTCGAGGAGATCGCCGAGAAGCTGCAGAAGGCACAGTCCGTCGTCATGTTCGACTACCGCGGACTCACCGTCTCCGAAGTCACCGATCTTCGCGCTCAGATGCGCAAGGCGGGCAACGAGTACATCGTTGTCAAGAACTCGATGGTAGAGCGCGCGGCCGAGAAGATCGGCATTGACGCTTCCGTCAATGAGATGCTCAAGGGCCCGTCCGCATTCGCTATCGGCTACGACGACGCGGTTTCTCCCGCCAAGATCCTGAAGGACGTCGTCAAGAAGCTCAAAAAGTGCGAGATCAAGGGCGGTATCGTCAACGGTAAGGTAACCGATGCGGCCGGTATCGACGCTCTCGCGGAGCTCCCCCCCAAGGAGGTTCTCATCGCCCGTATGCTTGGCAGCATGATGAGCCCCATCAGCGGTCTTGCGATCGTTCTCGATCAGATCGCGAAGAAGAACGGCGGCGAGACCGCCGAAGCAGCCGAGTGATCTCGGCATGACCCGGGGCAAGTCCCCCGACAAATCAAAAATCATCTAAATCTTTAGGAGGAAATTATCATGTTTAACAAAGAGCAGTTTATTGCCGACATCAAGGCCATGACCGTTCTCGAGCTCGCCGACCTCGTTAAGGCTCTCGAGGAGGAGTTCGGCGTATCCGCCGCCGCCACCGCCGTCGCAGTCGCCGGCCCCGCCGCCGCTGCCGAGGAAGTTGAAGAGAAGACCGAGTTCGACGTAGTTCTCAAGAGCTTCGGTGCTGAGAAGATCAAGGTCATCAAGGTTGCCCGTGAGCAGCTGGGTCTGGGCCTCAAGGAGGCCAAGGACCTCGTTGACAGCGCTCCCTCCACCCTTAAGGAAGGCGTTGCCAAGGAAGAGGCCGAGAAGCTCGCCGAGGCCTTCAAGGCCGTTGGCGCCGAGATCGAGATCAAGTAATCCGATCCGAAAAAGCGAACAGACGGGGGTCCTTTTCGGGACCCCTGTTTTTATGCGAAAGGACAATGATATGAAGAAGCTCATCCGCATTTTTGCGCTGCTCCTCGCAGTGCTGCTCGCCGCGTCATTCGCCGCCTGCCGCGGCGCTTCCCGCCCCGAGCCCACCGAAGCCCCCACCGAAGCCCCCACCGAAGCTCCGACCGAGGCGCCCACTCCCGAACCCACCGAGGCCCCGACCGAGGCGCCCACGGAGGCCCCCACTCAGGAAGCCAAGACGACCGAGGAGCTCGTCGAGCAGTATCTGGATTCCATCAGCGCTCAGCTCGAGGCCGTCAAGCAGGCCTATGCCGGCACCATGGACATCGATTATTACGCCGAAGGCGCGGGCTACGTGCTGGAGTACACCTTCCTCGAGGATACCCAGGTCGATCCCGAGACGCTGAGGGCGTCCCTCGACGCGCAGGCCGCTTCGCTGAAGCCCAGCTATGAGGAGCTCGCCGCCTACACCAACGACGAGAACGTCTGCGTGATAATGCGCTACGTCAACGCCGACGGTACGCTCATACTCGACTACGTCGTCGACAAGGACTACTGCGCGAACAACTGACGCAGCCCGCTTTTGCTCCGCGGCGGTTGACAAGCCGCGCAGGCAAGGGTATAATTCTATAGTTAAAGGCACAACGTCCCTTAACGCTTCGTTTGGGGGCGTTTGACTTTTTTAGGGGAGATCCCGATACTGCGAATACAAGTCGGCTTACAGCCGGGAAAGGCACGGATAAATATGGAAAAACTCGAGCAGCTTTACGAAGGCAAGGCAAAAAAGGTCTTTTTGACCCCCGATCCGGAGATACTCATCGTCTCCTACAAGGACGACGCGACGGCTTTCAACGGCCTCAAGAAGGGCACCATCGCGGGCAAGGGCGTCATCAACAACCGCATGAGCAATCTGCTGATGCAGCTCCTTGAAAAGGCGGGCGTGCCCACCCATTTCGTGGAGGAGCTCAACGAGCGCGAGACCGCGGTCAAGCGCGTTTCGATAGTCCCGCTCGAGGTGATAATCAGGAACATCGCCGCCGGCTCCTTCTCCAAGCGCTACGGCGTGCCGGAGGGCGTGGTATTCGACGAGCCCACCATCGAGTTCTCCTACAAGAACGACGAGCTGGGCGATCCCCTCATGAACAGCTATCACGCGCTCGCGCTGAAGCTCGCGACAAGGGAGGAGATCGAGCTCATAAAGAGCTACGCCTTCAAGGTCGATGAGATACTCAGGAGCTTCTGGGCCGAGTGCGGCGTCACGCTCGTCGATTTCAAGCTGGAGTTCGGCCGCCTCTCCGACGGTACGATAGTGCTCGCCGACGAGATCAGCCCCGACACCTGCCGCCTGTGGGACAGCGCGACAGGCGAAAAGCTCGACAAGGACCGCTTCCGCCGCGATATGGGCGGCGTGGAGGACGCTTACGCCGAGGTAATGGACAGGCTTCTCAAGAACCTCTGATGGATCATTGACGGAGGAACAAGCACATGGCAAACTGCGCGATAGTGGGCGTCAACTGGGGCGACGAGGGCAAGGGCCGCATGGTCGACCTCCTGACCGAGAATTATGACATTGTCGTCCGCTTCCAGGGCGGCGGCAACGCCGGACACACCGTGATAAACGAAATGGGCAAGTTCGCCCTGCACCTCCTGCCCTCCGGCATTTTCCGCGACGGTGTAGTCAACGTGCTTGGCAACGGCGTTGCGCTCGATCCGGAGAACCTCTGGAAGGAGATGTGCGACGTCATGGAAAAGGGCGTCGCGATAACCCCCGACAATCTGAAGATAAGCGACCGCGCGTCGCTGCTCATGCCCTGGCACCGCGACCTCGACGAGCTCGAGGAAAGGCGCCTCGCCGACAAGAAGTTCGGCTCCACCAAGCAGGGCATAGCCCCGTTCTATTCCGATAAGTATCAGAAAAAGACCGTCCTCGCGGGCGAGCTCTTCCATCCCGAAAGGCTCGAAGCGCATCTGAAGGACCTCATGGAGTGGAAGAACCTCATACTGACCTCCGTCTACGGCGCGGAGCCCTACACATGGGATATGATCCGCGAATGGCTCGACACCTCCTGCGAAAGGATAAAGCCCTTCGTCTGCAGCACGGGCGAATATCTGAGGGACGCCCATAACGAGGGCAGGAACATACTCTTCGAGGCGCAGCTCGGCTCGCTCCGCGATCTCGACTACGGCATACACCCCTACACCACCTCGTCCAATACGCTCGCGGCCTATGCGCCCGTCGGCTCCGGCTTCCCCGGCGCCAGGATAAACGACGTCATAGGCGTTGTAAAGGCGTATTCCACCTGCGTCGGCGAAGGCCCCTTCGTCTGCGAGATGTTCGGCGAAGAGGCCGACCGTCTGCGCGAGGCGGGCTTCGAATACGGCGCCAAGACCGGCAGGCCCAGGCGCGTCGGCCCAATCGACCTCGTCGCGACGAGGTACGGAGCCATGATGCAGGCCGCCACGGAGATAGCGCTCACGAAGCTCGACGTTCTGAGCTATATGGACAGGATCCCCGTCTGCACGGCCTATACGGTCGGCGGGGAGGAGACCCGCGAGTTCCCGTTCCCCGCTGCGCTCGACGAGGCGAAGCCCGTTGTCGAATACCTCGACGGCTGGAAATGCGACATCTCCGGCGTGCGCGAGTGGGACGATCTGCCAAGGGAGGCAAGGGAATACGTGCTCTTCGTGCAGAGGGAGATAGGCGTGCCCATAACGTACGTCTCCGTCGGCCCGGAGCGCGAAAGCATAATAGTCAGGAAATGATATCCCCGCAGGGCGCCTGCGATACAAAAGGGAAAGGCACGGTACCGAATATGACAGACATCTATCAGTCCCCGCTCGCGTCGAGATACGCGTCCGAATACATGCTCGGGCTCTTCTCGCCCGACACCCGCATAAAGACCTGGCGCCGGCTCTGGGTCTCCCTCGCAAGGGCGGAGATGAAGCTCGGCCTCCCCGTTACCGAGGAGCAGGTCGCCCAGCTTGAGGCGCATATCGACGACATCGACTACGAATGCGCCGCCGCCCGCGAAAAGGAGGTCCGCCACGACGTCATGGCTCACGTCTACACGTACGGCAAGGCCGCTCCCTCCGCCGCGGGCATCATCCACCTCGGCGCGACGAGCTGCTACGTCACCGACAACGCGGATCTCGTCATCTACAGGGACGGCCTGAAGTACCTGCGCCGCGAGCTGCTGTCGGTGATAAAGAACCTTGCCGACTTCGCAATGGAGTACCGCGCGCTGCCGACCCTCGGCTATACGCATTATCAGCCGGCGCAGCTCGTGACCGTCGGCAAAAGGGCGGCGCTCTGGATGCAGGATCTCGTGTCCGACGTCGCGGAGATAGATTTCGCGATAGAGAACATCAGGTTCCTCGGCTGCCGCGGCACGACCGGCACGGAGGCCTCCTTTATGGAGCTCTTCGAGGGCGATCAGGCGAAGATCGACGAGATGAACCGCATGATAGCCGCCGATTTCGGATTCAGCGAGCTCTACGGAGTCTGCGGGCAGACCTATCCCCGCAAGACCGACAGCCGCATAATGAACGCGCTGTCTTCCGTCGCGCAGAGCTTGTACCGCATGGCGAACGACATTCGCCTCCTGCAGCACGACCGCCAGATAGAGGAGCCGTTCGAGAAGAACCAGATCGGTTCCTCGGCCATGGCCTACAAGCGCAACCCCATGCGTTCGGAGCGCATATGCTCCCTCGCGAGGTATCTCATGGCGGACGCGATGAACGCCCACATGACCGCCTCCGTGCAGTGGCTGGAGCGCACTCTCGACGATTCGGCCAACCGCCGCATCTCCCTGCCGGAGGGCTTCCTCTGCGCGGACGCGATAATCCGCCTCGCGAGGAACGTCACCGACGGCCTCCGAGTCAACGAAAAGATGATCGAAAGGACCGTCATGGAGTTCCTGCCGTTCATAGCGACGGAGAACCTCATGATGGAGGGCGTGAAGCGCGGCGGCGACCGCCAGAAGCTCCACGAGATAATCAGGACCTGCTCCATGGAGGCCACGCGCCGCATGAAGGAGGGCATGGACTGCGATCTGCTCTCCCGCCTCAAGAACGAGCCGGAGTTCGGTCTGACCGGCGAGGAGATGGACGCGCTCCTTGATCCCGCCCTCTATATCGGCCGCTGCCCCGAACAGGTCGAGGCCTACGTCGCGGGCGTCCTTCCGATGCTCGGCGGCGCGGCGGACGACAAAGCGGATATCGACGTGTAAAGCTAAATAAATACCGGCGCGGGACATATCCCGCGCCGGTATTGTTTTCGGTATTCGGTCAAAAACGGACCGCCTTGAAGCCCGTGCGTCAGCAGGCGCCGGGATCCCATGGCTTATACACGCAGTAGGCGGGGCGCATCTCGCCGAGGTAGAGCCACACGTTGGCGCCCATCACCATATCGGTATCGAAGTAGAGATCCGGTATGAATATAAGCACGCTCGAGCGCCTGCCGCCGCGGATCGTGACGCCCTCCTTCACGGGGGCGGCGCGGAAGCGGTCTATTTTGTTTTGAAGATCAGGGATCGCAAGATCCTTTGCGAGGACGGGGATCAGCTCTCCGTCCTTTCCGTATACGACGTTATCTTCGTTCTTGAGCCAGTTTAAGCTGAGCATACTTTTCTCCTTTATGACAAAGGGCTATTTCAGCCGGAAGAAGTAGACGAGCTCCTTTTCGTCGCCGGGAGCGGCGTTAAGTATCGCGTTGATCTCGCTTATCATGCGGCCTATGTTCAGGGTCTGCTGATACATGCTCTCACGCGTGCACCAGACGGCGCTGTTTTCGACCGCCTTCAGGTCCTTCATGAGCGGATTGAGAGCAAGGAACTCCTCCATGCTCGCGATCTCGCCGCCTATCGTGCTGTTGTAGATCACGACGTCGGCCCCGCGCGCGGTCTTGAAAAACGTCTCCATCTCGACGTTGACCGTCGCCATGGCGCTGTCGTCGCCCAAGTTTTTGAAAGCGTATTCGCCCCCCGCGAGCGCTATCATGCGGCTCACGTAATCGCCGGATTTCCTCGCCACGGCGTAGCCCGTTCCGCTTATGCGGAAGAAGGCGACGGTCTTTCCGGTCTTCTCGCCGCCGACGCTGTTCATGAGCCCGACCTGTTCGTTAAAGAGCGCGTCGGCTTTTTCCTCACAGCCCAGCAGCGCGCCGTACAGCTTTATCCATTCGGTGCGGCCGAGGGGGTGGGTCTCGTAGCTCGAACGGTCGACGAGCACCGGCACTCCGAGCTTTTCGAGCTGCGCCTTCACGTCAGAGGCGTGGCCTATCATGCCCGATTCGATGGCGAGGGGGCAGCCCTCCTTCAATATGAGCTCGTAGTCGGGCTGGGAGTATTTGCCCGCGTAGAGTATCGAGCCAGCCTCCATCGCGGCTCTTGCGTTCTCTATGTACCAGCCGTCCGCCCTGGTGCCGGAAAGACGTATCGCGTCGAGCCGGCCGAGCCCGTCGAAAAGGCACATGACCGCGGTCGCCGCAAGGTAGATGTTCTTCACGGGCTGCATAAGCACGGCGATATCCGGCGAGATCCCCTTCGGCGCGGCCTTGCCCTCGGGCACTATGAGGAACCTGCCGCCCTCGTTGATGGAGACGAGCTTATACCCGCCCTCGTATTCGTCTATGGAAAACTCGTGCGCGAACGAGAGCTCCGTTTCGGAAACGGGCTCCCAGCCGTTGCCGAGCCCCTCGGGGGACGGCTTTTTGCCGCAGCCGAAAAGGGCGGCGAGCAAACATATGCAGATGATCAGGGCGGTTGTTCGCTTCATGGATCGCCTTTCAAAAAACTTCTGCGTGCGCGGGAAACGGGTCCCAACGCACGCAGAAGACACACGCAGGGTCATTCCGCCTTTTTGAGGCTTGCGCCGTCAAAATGCAGGGTGTAATCGATGAGATGCGGCTCGCTCATGGCGGTCGTCAGAGCCGATACCGCGATATCCTTGTCGAGCTCGACGGGGATCTCGAATGTGGAATTGCCCTCGGTATTGACCGGCTCGTACTTCGTTTCGCCGATCGTCATGTACTCGTAATGACTGCTCGACCAGACGACGGTCGCTGTCATTCTGCCGTCCTTCACGACTATCCTCGCGGGGCTTTCGACGCTCGCCTTCCCGCTGCCGCCGGTGAGCGTGACGGCGCAGAGGTACTCGCCGTCCTCAACGGAAGCGGCGCTTATCGGCTCGGGGTTGGAGACCGAGACCTTGTGATCGTACCACTTGCCCTTGGTCCCGACGAGCGCGCAGTCGAACTCCCTGTCGAGATACGGCACGGGGATATCGAAGCCGTAGACCTCTTCGGTCGTGCCGTCGTCATAGGTGACGGTATCGAGCGTCGGCTGTATGAGCTCGGCGCCCTCCTTCTGCGCGTCCTCGGCGGAGCCCGGGAAGAGGTTCACGGTGTTCTTCGACGGCATCGTGATATGTATCGTCATCTTGCCGTCCTTGACCGTGAGCGTCCCCTTGCCGTGATGCGCCTCGTTCACGTGGAACATGGAGCCGTCCGTCTTGAAATCGGCGGAATAGACGCCGTCGGCGATGGGCGCCTTATCGCCGCCCGGCTTCTGCCCGCATGCGGCGGGCAGAAGGAGCAGGACGGCAATACAGAGGAAGTATGAAAAAGCTTTCTTGATGTCCATTTTCATTATCAGTTAAGGGAATCGACGGCGGCCTGAGCGTGAGCGACGTAGAGCGCCTGAACTTCCGCAAGACGGCCGAGGCCGGCTATCTGGCAGTCGATCTTCTCGAACTTCGCGGAAGCCGTGAACATGGAGATCCAGGATTCGGGATCCTCGGGATCGGCCATATCGTTGTTGGCGTGATCGCCGGCGACGACCATCAGGGGACGCAGCACGACGTTCTTGTAGCCGGCGACGGAGACGGCCTCGATAACGGCCTCGCAGGCGGTCTCTTCGGGCTCGCCCTCAACGGTGCCGATAAATACGTTCTTGTAGCCCAGCGCGTTCATCTGCGCCTGCATCTGGGAATAGCTGACCTTCGCGGTGTGGGAGGTGCCGTGACCCATGAGCACCAAAGCGGTGCCGGCGGCTTCGGCTTCCTCAACGGAGGCAAAGCCCGCGTCCGCGGCGGCGGCGGCGGCGACGGCCTTGGCGACGGCTTCCTTATCGGCGTTGACGACGGAGGCGTCGGCGCCCACTTCGCCGAGGAGGGGCTCGGCGATGACGATCTTCTCGATCTTATCGGCGTACCTGTCGGCGGCTTCCTTGAGCTCGTCGTACTCGGCGCCGTGCATGAGATGGGTGGGCTGGATGACAAGGATCTTTACGCCGTTAGCGACCGCGCGCTCGAGCGCCTGATCCATGTTGTCGATCTTCTCACCGTCGCGGGCCTGAACGTGATTGATGATGATCTGCGCGGTGAAGGCGCGGCGCACCGACCAATCGGGGAAGGCCGCGGCGATCGCGTCCTCGATGCCCTTTATGTCAAGAGCGCGGCTTTCATTGAACGAGGTGCCGAAGGAGACTACGAGAAGCTCCTTCTCGCCGATCTCGTCGGAATTGCGGGGATCGTCCTTGGAGGCGTCGCCGGTGTCGCGGCCGAAGTAGTCGGGATCGGCCTCTTCGCCCTCGACGAGCTCCTTCTGAGCGTCGGTAAGGGCATCCCAGGCGGCCTTGGCGGCGGCGCACTGAGCGTCGGTCTCGTCGGTGCGGGTCTGGACGTAGATGGCGTCGATCAGAGCGGCGACCTCGTCGGCGAGCTCCTTATCGGTCTTTGCGGCTGGCTCGGCGGTGTTGTCCGCGGGCTTGTCGTCGGGCTTGGCGGGGGCCTTGCAGCCGGCAAGACATGCGATCATGCATACGGCAAGCGCCATGCAAAGGATCTTTACTATGGTTTTCATGTGTGTTCCTCCTATTGTTTTCGGAGCAAAAAACCCCGTTTTCTAACAGATAAAAGGACATTGAGGGAAACAAAAAGCCGCCGCGGGACATTCCCGCCGCGACCGTTTTCACGCAGCAAACGTAAGCCTGCCGCCCCGTAAGCCGCGGGGAAGCATACCCTCCAATATCCAAGCAGGTCTCCTGACTTATGCATCGACGCCCGCATGAAAGCCTTCTCAGTTTCCCAATGGCCGACTTTCGTCGATCATGCGCGCTCCGCAAATACAGTGGCGGTACCGTTCCGGATTCAGACCGGATTCCCTATTCTCCGGACAAGGCCCTTGGGCCAAGCCCGGCACTCAAATATCTATTTGATTGTAAATAGCATACTCCCGGGCATGAAAAATGTCAATCATCCGCGCCTATATATTTATTGCCGCCCGGCCGAACGCGCCGTCTTGACAAAGCAGGCCGCAGAGAATACAATAAAAACGAAATAATAAAGTCAAGTGCCCGCTTTTGCCCGATCGGCTCTGAAGGCTTGGGCGGGATAATAGACAACCGGGTGAAAGACCCGGGCGGAACCGCCGCCGTAAGCGCGGAGGCATGGCGCAGGATGAAAATCGGCCATTGGGGCAAACGCCCTGAGAAGGCGTGCCGTGACCTGTGATGCGCGAGCCGGAAGACCTGCTTGACCCGATCGCCCGCCGAAGGTACGACACGCGGGGGAGTTTTGTTGCATGAATGCGGATGCGGCAGTCCTGTACTGCCGCTCTTTTTTATTGCCGGGGGAAAATGGGCAAGGAAGACAGAAAACCGAACGTATCCGTACGCAGATTCGCCGCTGTAACGCTGCTTCTTTTCGCGCTGCTTCTTTTCGCGCTGGTGCTCAATCTCGCGGTGGGCTCGGTCAGGTTAACCCCCTCCGAGATAATATCGCTCCTGAAAAACGGCAGGGACGCCTCGACGGAGAGCATAATACTCTTCAACGTGCGCATGCCGCGCATGCTCCTCGCCGCGATACTGGGAGGGGCGCTCGCGGTATCGGGCTTCCTGCTCCAGAGCTTTTTCAGGAACCCCATCGCGGGGCCCTTCGTGCTGGGCATATCCTCCGGCGCAAAGATGATAGTCGGGATAACCATGATATTCCTTGCGGGCAGCGTCGCGATGAGCCCCGCCGTCATGGTCGCCGCGGCGTTCGCCGGATCGCTCATGATAACCGCCGTGGTGCTCCTGTTCTCGCAGAAGGTCAAAAACATGGAGCTCCTGCTCGTCGTCGGTATTATGGTGGGCTATATCTGCTCCGCCGTGACCGATATGGCGGTCACCTTCGCCTCGGAGCAGGATATAGTCAATCTCAAATACTGGTCCATGGGCACGTTCTCCGGCAAGAGCTGGGAACACGTCGTGACCGCGCTCGTTATCTGCGTTCCCGCAGCGCTCGCCTCATGGCTGCTCTCAAAGCCGATGGGCGCCTATGCGCTCGGCGAAGGGTACGCAAGGAGCATGGGCGTCGCCGTCAGGCCGTTCCGCCTTGCGCTCATACTGCTTTCATCCCTGCTTTCCGCCTGCGTCACCGCGCTTGCGGGGCCCATATCCTTCGTCGGCATAGCCGTTCCGCATATAACGAGGACGCTCCTTAAAAGCTCAAAGCCCGCGCTCGTAATACCCGCGGCGTTCCTCGCCGGGGCGGTGTTCTGCGTCTTCTGCGACCTTATCGCAAGGACGGCGTTCTCCCCGACGGAGCTCAATATCGGCACCGTCACGAGCATATTCGGCGCGCCGGTCGTAATATGGATGATGATCTCCAGAAGGAGGCGCGAGGCATGACGGAGTTTTTCAAAACGAGCGGGCTTGCCGTCGGCTACAACGGCAAAACGCTGATACGGGACATCGATATCGCCCTCCGAAGGGGCGGGATACTCACGCTCATCGGGCCCAACGGCTCGGGCAAATCCACCATATTGAAGACGATATCCCGCCAGCTTGCGTCCATCCGCGGCACTGTCGCCGTGGACGGCAGCGAGATCCGCTCCATGTCCTTTAAGGAGCTCGCGAAAAAGCAGGCGGTCGTGCTGACCGACCGCATCCGCCCGGAGCTCTGCACCGTGCGCGAGATAGTCTCCCTCGGCCGATACCCCTATACCAACGCGGTGGGCAAGCTTACGGAGGAGGACAGGCGCATAGTCGACGACGCGCTGGAGCTCGTCAGCGTAAAGGACCTTTCCGAGCGCGATTTCATGACTCTCTCCGACGGGCAGAAGCAGCGCGTCGTATTGGCGCGCGCCCTCGCGCAGCAGCCGGAGCTGCTCATACTGGACGAGCCGACGGCCTTCCTCGACATAAAGCACAAGACGGAGCTTTTATCCGTGCTGCGCCGCCTTTCCCGCGAGCGCGGCGTCACCGTGATAATGAGCCTGCACGAGATCGACCTCGCCGCGAAGGCCTCCGATCTGCTCCTCTGCGTAAAGGGGGATACCGTCGCCGCCTTCGGCACGCCCGACGAAGTAATGAGGGATATGCCGATAGAGGAGCTCTACGACCTCAAAAAGGGCTCCTACGATCCCGCGCTCGGCAGCGTCGAGCTCGAAAAGACCGATGGCGCGCCGACGGTATTCGTGATCGCAGGCGCGGGCTTCGGGATACCCGTGTTCCGCAGACTTCAAAGGGAGCGCGTGCCCTTTGCGGCGGGGATACTCTTTGAAAACGATATCGACGCGCGCGTGGCGAAGGGTCTCGCGGCGGAATGCGTAACGGCGCCCGCGTTCGAGCCCGTTGTCGAGGAGCTTTATGAAAGAGCGAAGAAGCTCATGCTCTCGTGCGGCAGGGTCGTCGACGCCGGAGCGCCGATCGGCGCGCTCAACGAGGCGAACGGACGGCTCGCGGCGCTTGCGAGGGATAGGGGGATGCTCGAATAATGGACAGGTTTCACGTTTCGACAATAGACGACAATGCCGCGCGTATCGCCCGCGAATACGGTCTCGGGATAGAGATCGCGGATTTCTGCTGGGCGCAGCGCATCGACGCCGATTTCGAGAAAAACATTTCCGCTGCGGCGGAGAAGACGCGCGGCGTGGGGAGCCTCTGGTTCCACGCCCCCTTTGCCGAGATATCGCCCTGCGCGATAGACCCGAAGGTGCGTGTGCTGACCGCGGAAAGGTACCGCCGGTCGATAGAGATCGCCGCCCGCCTCGGCATAAAGCGCGTCGTCGTCCACGGCGGATACATACCGCACGTCTATTTCCCGGAGCATTACGTTTCCGAGAGCGTCCGCTTCTGGAAGGAGTTTTTGAAGGAAGCGCCCGCCGATATCGTCATCGCCCTCGAAAACGTAATGGAGCCGGGCCCCGAAATGCTCGCCGATATCGCCGAAGCGGTCGGGGATCCGCGCCTCGGCCTGTGCCTCGACATAGGCCACGCGAACTGCGATATTTCCGAAACGCCGCCCCTCGGCTGGATCGCGCCGATGGCAAAGCACCTGAAGCACGTCCATCTTCACAACAATCACGGCGAAAACGATCTGCATCTCCCCCTCGGCGAGGGCGATATCGACTGCGAAAGAATAATAAACGAAGTCCTGCGCCTGTCGCCGGAAGCGACCTTCACGATAGAGAACATGGACTCTGCGGATTCGGTAAAATGGCTTATCCGGAAAGGCTTTTTGAATGACAGACGCTGAATTGAAACTGTTTATAAGCGGCATTTCGCCCGCTGTCCCGGAGGCGGTAAAGGCCGCCGTCAAGCGCCAGAGCGAGCTCGCGAAGCCGCCCAGGAGCCTCGGCGGGCTCGAGGATATCTCGATACGCCTCGCCGGGATAACGGGGAAGGTCAAGAACGAATTGGATAAATGCCTCGTCGCGGTGTTCGCCGCCGACAACGGGGTGGTGAACGAGGGCGTCGCCGTTACGCCGCAGTCCGTCACGCTCGCGCAGGCGGTCAACATGACGCGGCACAGGACGGGCATGAGCGCGCTCGCCGCATATTTCGGGAACGAGGTCCGCGTCTACGACGTAGGCATAAACGCTCCCGACCGACCCGAGCTCATTACACGGAAGCTCCGCCGCAGTACGGCGAGCATACTGAGAGGCCCCGCCATGACCCGTGAGGAGGCGCTCTTTGCGGTCTCCGCCGGTATCGGCGCGGCCGAAAAGGCGAAGCGCGACGGCTTTGACGCAATGGGCGTCGGCGAGATGGGGATCGGCAACACGACCACGTCGGCCGCTGTGCTCTCGGCCCTCACCGGAGCGGACGCCGAGCTCGTCACGGGGCGCGGCAGCGGCCTGAACGACGAGGCGCTGAAGCATAAGATAAACGTCGTTCGGGAGGCGATAAGCATAAACGCCCCAGATAAAAGCGATCCCGTGGACGTTGTCGCGAAGGTCGGCGGGCTCGATATCGCCGCAATGATCGGCGCGTATCTGGGCTGCGCGAAATACCGACTGCCCGCCATAGCCGACGGGTTCATATCCGTCGTCGCCGCGCTTGCCGCATGCCGGCTCTGCCCCGCGGCGCGCGATTTCATATTCCTCTCCCACGCCTCGGAGGAGCCGGGGTATAAGCTCGCGGTCAAGGAGCTGGGGCTTACGCCCTTCCTGCTGCTCGGCATGCGCCTCGGTGAGGGGAGCGGCTGCCCGATCGCCTTCCAGGTCATGCGCGCGGCCTGCGCCGTCATGAACGGCATGGCGACTTTTGACGAGGCCGCGATAGATGACGACTACCTGAAAAACCTCGATGAAGTAAAGGATTTCAATTACAGGACATGAGGATACTGCTTGCGGGCGGGTCGAAGAGCGGAAAAACTTCCCTCGCCCAGGACATCGCAATAAAGCTTTCGAACGGCGGCCCCAGATACTATTGGGCGACCATGGAGCCGACCGACCGCGAGGACGATGACCGCATCGAAAGGCATATCGCGGACCGCGCCGGGCTGGGCTTCGTCACGGTCGAGCGCGGGAGGGCCCTCCTATCGGGCGAGCTTCCTCCCGACGACGCGGCCGTGCTCTTCGACAGCGTGACCGCGCTGCTTGCGAACGAGATGTTCGGAGCGGGCTTCGATCCCGACGCTCCCGAAAGGGCGCTTAACGAACTGCTCGCGCTGAGCGAAAAATGCGCCGATTTCGTCTGCGTCGCGGACGAGGTATTCCGCGACGGCGCGGTTTACGACGAAACGACCGAGACCTACCGCAGGGGGCTCGCGGCGATACTGCGCGGGCTTGCGGAGAGTTTCGATACCGTTGCCGAGGTCGCCTGCGGGATCCCGAAGCTGTACAAAGGAGGTTTGCCCGAATGAAGACATGGCTGCACGCGTTTTTCATGGCGTGGGGGATGTTCCTCGCCGTGCCGTGCCCGTATAAAAAATGGGACGAAAAGGCGCTCGACAAGATGCTCGTGTTCCTGCCCGCGATAGGGCTCATCGTCGGCGGCGTGTGGGCGCTCGCGGCTTATTTGACGAGCCTTCTGGGCTATCCGAGAGCGGGCCTGACGGCGGCGATACTCATGGCCGTGCCGTGGATCGTTACGGGCTTTATACACCTCGACGGCTTCATGGACGTCTGCGACGCCGTGCTTTCGCGGCGCGATCTCGAAACGCGGCAGAGGATTTTGAAGGACCCGCACGCGGGCTCGTTCGCGGTCATTTCGCTGGGGCTTTTGATCGTTTTCTCGATAATGGTGCTCGCTTCATGGTGGTATAAGGCGGCGATGCTCATCCCGCTCGCGCTCATACCCGTTTCGACACGCGCATGCGCGGGGATCGCGGTGCTGGCCCTAAAGCCCATGAGCACGAGCCAGTATTCGCGCGAGCGCGATAAACGCCTCGTCATCCCGCTTTGCGTCATGCTCGCGGCGGCGGCCGTGCTACCCATAGTATTCATGGGGCTTTCGGGCCTCGCTCCCGCGGCGGCGGCCGCGGGCTACGGGCTCTTCTGCCTGTACGGGAAGAAGCAGCTCGGCGGCATGAACGGCGATATCTCGGGCTTCGCGCTGACGCTCGGCGAGTTTGCCGGCATTATCGTACTTGTTTTTGTGAGGTAATTATGGATCTGATAATCGGCGGCGCATATCAGGGAAAGCTGACATACGCGGTAAAGAAATACGGCTTTCCGGAGGAGGCGCTTTGCGATCTGTCCTCCGGCTTTCCCGAAAGGGGATACGCCTGCTTTTATCATCTGGAGGCGCTGACGAGGCGCGCCGCGGCGGAAGGCCTTTCCGCGGATGAGATCGTAAAGGATCTCATGCCGCATATAAAAAACGCCGTCGTCATCTCGCGTGAGATCGGCTGCGGCATAGTCCCGACGGATCCCGCCGAAAGGCTCTGGCGGGAGACGCACGGCGCGGTTCTTAAAATGCTCGCGGCGGAGGCGGCCTCCGTCACGAGGGTGTTCTGCGGACTTGGCGAGGTGCTCAAATGATACTGTATCTGATCCGTCACGGCGCGACCGAGGGCTCGGAGCGCGGCCTCTATTACGGCGCGACCGACCTGCCCATCACCGCCGAGAGCGAAAAGGAGCTTCGGGCGCTCGCCGAAAGGGGCGGCCGTCCCGATGTGAAAAGGCATTACACCAGCGGCATGAAGCGCGCGGAGCAGTCCTTCACGGCGCTGTACGGGGATATCCCGCACGAGGCGCTTCCCGGCATGCGGGAGATCGACCTCGGCGAATTCGAGATGCGCTCGTATGACGAGCTGAAGGACGATCCCGCGTTCATCGAATGGTGCTCCGGCGACAACGAAAAGAACGTCTGCCCCGGCGGCGAAAGCGGCGAGCAGGTGACAAACAGAGCGCTTGACGCCCTGAAGCCCGTGATAGAAGCGGGCGAGGACGCGGTCGTCATCACCCACGGCGGCGTCATCGGCGGCGTGCTGGCGCGGCTCTTCCCCAACCCCAACGGCCGGTTCGCATTCACCCCGGGCGTCGGCACGGGCTACGCGGTGGAGTTCGACGGAACGCGGCCCGTTGGGTATCGCAGGTTCCCGGAAGAATAAAATGACTGAACGCAAAGCAAATATCAACAGGGTGCTTATCGCGGGCACGGGCTCGGGCTGCGGAAAAACCACCGTGACCTGCGCCGTTTTGTCCGCGCTAAAAAAACGCGGGCTCGATGCGGGCGCGGCCAAGTGCGGCCCGGATTACATCGATCCCATGTTCCACAGGAGCGTCATCGGCGCGCCTTCCGTCAACCTCGATCCGTTCTTTTTCGATGAAAACACGCTCCGCTTCCTGCTCGCGAAAAACGGCGGGGGAAGGGATCTCACCGTAATAGAGGGCGTGATGGGCTACTACGACGGGCTCGGGCTCACGACGGCGAAGGCCGGCGCGTACGATCTCGCCCGCATCACGAAAACGCCCGTCGTGCTCACCGTCAACGCCAGGGGCGCGTCGCTCTCGATACTGGCGATAATAAAGGGCTTTCTTGACTTCGTCCCCGAGAGCTTCATAAAAGGCGTCATATTCAACAACTGCACCGAAAAGGTTTATTCGGCCCTCGCGCCGGAGACAGAGACCCGCCTCGGCATAAAGCCCCTCGGCTTCATGCCGAGCATGCCGGAATGCGGGATAGGCAGCCGGCATCTGGGCCTCGTCACCGCGGACGAGATAGCCGATATCAGGGAAAAGATGCGTCTGCTCGCCGAACAGGCGGAGAGGAGCATCGATCTTGAGGGCGTAATCGCGCTCGCCGCATCCGCGCCGGAGCTTGAGTTCGAGCCGATCCCGTTCGAAAAGCGCGAGCCCGTGCGCGTCGCCGTCGCGCGAGACAGGGCGTTCTGCTTCTATTATGAGGACAGTCTGGACCTCCTTTGCGAAATGGGCGCGGAGATCGTTCCGTTCAGCCCGATCGCGGATGCGCGGCTCCCCGAAAACGTGCACGGCCTGTACCTCGGCGGCGGCTATCCGGAGCTCTGGGCGGAGCGCCTTTCCGCAAATATCACTATGCGCGAAAGCGTCGGGAACGCCCTGACGAACGGGCTTCCCTGCATAGCCGAGTGCGGCGGGTTCATGTACCTTACCGAGGCGATAGGGGAGCATCCCATGGTCGGCTTCATAAAGGGCAGGAGCTTCGACAACGGGCGCCTCACGCGCTTCGGCTACGTCCGGCTCACCGCCGAAAAGGATAACATGCTCTGCAGAAGGGGCGGCTCCATCCCCGCGCACGAGTTCCATCATTGGGACGCGGAGGATCCGGGCGACGGCTTCGCCGCGCGAAAGCCGGACGGCCGCTCGTGGGCGTGCGTGCACGCGGGAGACACGCTTTACGCGGGCTATCCGCACATGCATTTTTACGCGGAGCCCGATTTTGCAAGGGGGTTCTACGACGCAATGCTGAAGGAGAAACACCGTGTTTGAGATTATTAAGCCAATGGAAATAGAGAAGCGAAGCTTCGAGATCATCTCGGGCATTTTGGCGGACGGGGGGATCGTCCTCGACCCCGAAAACGAGCTTGTGATAAAGCGCGTCATCCACACGACCGCCGATCTCGAGTACGTGGACAACCTCGTTTTCTCGGAGCACGCGGTCAAAAAGGGCATTGAGGCGCTGAAAAACGGCTGCGATATAGTGACCGACACGCAGATGGCGAAGTCGGGGATAAGCAAGACGACCCTCCAAAGGCTCGGCGGAGAGGTGCACTGCTTCATGAGCGACGAGGACGTGGCGGCCGAAGCCAAGGCGCGCGGCGTCACCCGCGCCGCGGTCTCCATGGAAAAGGCGGCGGGGCTTGAAAAGCCGCTGATATTCGCCGTCGGCAACGCGCCGACCGCGCTCATCGCCCTGGACGAGCTGATAAGGGCCGGCAGGCTCTCGCCAGAGCTCATTATCGGAGTGCCCGTCGGCTTCGTGAACGTCGTCGAATCGAAGGAGCTCATAATCGCATCCTCCGTCCCGCACATAGTGGCGCGCGGCAGGAAGGGCGGCTCGAACGTCGCCGCGGCTATCGTCAACGCAATGCTATATCAGATAACGAGATGAACGAATTTATCATACAGGACAGAAAGAAATTAAGACTCGGCTATACCACCGGCTCGTGCGCGGCGGCGGCTTCCAAGGCCGCGGCGTATATGCTGCTGTCCGGCAGGCGGAAGGAGCATATTTCGCTCGAAACGCCGAAGGGCATCACGCTCGAGCTCGATATCGAGGATATCGAAACGGCAGAGAACGCCGTCTCATGCGCTGTCCGGAAGGACGCGGGGGACGATCCCGATATCACGGACGGCGCGCTCGTCTATTCGAGGGTCGGCTTCTGCAGCGAGCCGGGCGTTCATATCGACGGCGGCAGGGGAGTGGGCCGCGTGACCAAGCCCGGGCTCGATCAGCCCGTCGGCAGCGCCGCGATCAACTCCGTCCCGCGGAGCATGATAAGCCGGAACGTCGAGGAGGTAATGAAGCTCTTCGACTGCAGGGAGGGGCTTAACGTCGTGATATCGATCCCCGACGGCGAAGAGCTCGCGAAAAAGACCTTCAATCCGCGCCTCGGCATAGTCGGCGGGATATCCGTGCTCGGCACGACGGGCATAGTCGAGCCCATGAGCGAAAAGGCGCTCGTCGACACCATCCGCGCGGAGCTTTCCCAAAGGCGCGCGATGGGGTGCGAAAACGTGCTGCTCACTCCCGGCAATTACGGCGCGGAGTTCATAAAGACCGCGCTCCGCATAGATCCGGAGACCGCCGTGCAGACCTCCAATTTCATAGGAGATTCATTGGATATCTGCCGCGAGCTCGGCTTCGGGAGGGTACTCCTTATCGGCCACATCGGCAAGCTCGTCAAGCTCGCGGGGAACATGATGAACACCCACTCGAAATACGGCGACTGCCGCATGGAGATCATAGCCGCCCACGCGGCCGCGGCGGGAGCAGATAATAAGCTTGTCGCCGACATACTCGGCTGCGTCGCCTGCGACGAGGCGGTGCGCCTCATGCGGGAGGCGGATCCCGCGCTCGAAAGGGCGGCGCTCGACAGCGTGACGAAAAGGGCGCAGGCGAACCTTGCCCGCCGCGCCGGGTATGAAATGGGCGTCGAAATGATAATGTTCTCAAAGGAATACGGGATACTCGGGGAGACCGGGAACGCCCGCGGATACCTGAATATCATAAGAGGGGAATGACTATGATACATTTTGTCGGAGCCGGCTCGGGAGCCGCAGATCTCATCACGGTCCGCGGCGCGCGGCTTTTATCGGAGGCGGACGTCGTGATCTGGGCGGGCTCGCTCGTCAACCCGGAGCTGCTCTCCTACTGCAGAGAGGACTGCGAGATATTCGACAGCGCCCGTCTGACGCTCGAAGAGGTCATTGACATAATGAAAAACGCCGAGGCGGCGGGCAAGACCACCGTGCGCCTGCACACGGGCGATTCCTCGATCTACGGCGCGGTCAGGGAGCAGTTCGACGCGCTAATTTCGCTCGGCGTCGACTATGACGTCACGCCCGGCGTCAGCTCGTTCTGCGGCGCGGCGGCGTCGCTGAAGACGGAATACACACTTCCCGGCGTCAGCCAAACGGTCATAATCACGCGAGCCGCGGGCAAGACCCCCGTGCCGGAGAAGGAGAGCATAGTCTCCCTTGCGTCTCACAATGCGACCATGGTGCTGTTCCTCTCGACCTTGCTTACCGAAAAGCTCCAGAAGGATCTGATCGAGGGCGGCTATCCGGAGGATACCCCCGCCGCGGTCGTCTACAAGGCGACGTGGCCGGACGAGAGGATATTCCGCTGCACCGTCGGCACGCTCAACAGGACCGTGACCGAGAACGGATTGAAAAAGACCAGCCTCATAATAGTCGGCGGCTGCATGGGCGGCGAATACCTGCGCTCGCTTTTGTACGACCCGAAATTCACAACGGAGTTCAGAAACGCAAAATGATAACGCTTTTCGCATACAGCAGAAAGGGCATGGAGACCGCGCGAAGGATAGGCGGGGCGCTTTCGGGAGAGCTCCGCTTCTACACCGCGGAAAGGCTCGCGGGGGACGGCTTCCTGCCGATACCCAAGCCCTCCGCGCCGCTCTACGGGGAGGCGTTCGGCGCATCCGAGGCGCTCGTTTTCGTCTCCTCCTGCGGGATAGCGGTGCGCTCCGTCGCCCCGTTCGTAAAGAGCAAAACGACCGACCCCGCGGTCATCGCGGTCGACGAAACGGGCAGGTTCGCCGTCTCCCTGCTGTCGGGGCATCTGGGCGGCGCAAACGCTCTCGCGGAGCGGATAGCGGAGGCGATAGGCGCCGTGCCCGTCATAACCACGGCGACCGATTCCAACGGTCGGTTTTCCGTTGATTCGTGGGCGAAAGCGCAGGGCCTCGCCATAAGCGACATGGAGGCGGCGAAGGCCGTTTCCGCGGCCGTGCTGGAGGGCGACGTCCCCATAAGGAGCGATTTCCCCGTAACGGGCGAGCTTCCCGCGGGGCTGAGATACGGCGAGGGCGGGACGGGCGTTTACATAACCTACAGGACCGCCGAGCCCTTTGACCGCACGCTGCGCCTTATACCCAAATGCGTTGTCCTCGGCATTGGCTGCCGCAGGGGAACGCCGAAGGACGCGATCGCAAGCGCGGTCGGCGCGGCGCTCTCGGAAAACGGGATCGACCCCCGCGCGGTAAGGTCCGCCGCGTCGATCGACCTCAAGAAAGACGAGGCGGGACTTCTGGAATACTGCCGCGAGAAAGGCGTCCCCGTCGACTTTTATTCAGCGGCCGAGCTGAACGCGGTCCGCGGCGATTTCACGCCCTCCGAATTCGTGAAGAGCGTGACGGGAGTGGATAACGTGTGCGAAAGGGCCGCGCTCATCGGCGCGGACGAGCTCATCATCGGAAAAACTGCGGCAAACGGCGTGACGGTCGCGGCCGCTCTCATCAAAACGGAGGTGCGATTTGGGTAAGCTTTACGTTGTGGGCATCGGCCCCGGCAATTACGAAAACATGACCGTGCGCGCGGACGAGGCGATAAAACGCGCGGACGCCGTGATCGGGTATCACGTGTACGTCGATCTCGTTAAGCCGCGCTATCCCGAAAAGGAATATCTCACCACCCCCATGACGCGGGAGGCGGAGCGCTGCCGCATGGCGCTGGACGAGGCGAAAAAGGGCAGGACGGTCGCGCTCGTCTGCTCCGGCGACAGCGGCATTTACGGCATGGCGGGCCTCTGTTTCGAGCTGCGCGGGGAGGACGACGACCCCGCGATAGAGGTCGTCCCGGGTCTCACCGCCGCCTGCTCCGGCGCGGCGCTTCTGGGAGCCCCGCTCACGCATGATTTCGCCGTGATATCGCTCTCCGACAGACTTACCGAATGGGCGCTCATAGAAAGGCGGCTCGCCTGCGCTGCGGAGGCGGATCTTTCGATAGTCCTGTACAACCCCGCGAGCCGCGGCCGCCCGGAGCACCTCAAAAAAGCATGTGAAATACTGATGAAAACACTGCCGGAGGACTGCGTCTGCGGCGTCGCCCGCAATATCGGGCGCGATGGCGAGGAGCGCTTTATCATGAGCTTGACCGAGCTCGCGTCGTTCTCCGCCGACATGTTCTCGACGGTGTTCATAGGCAATTCGCATACCGAAACGATCAACGGAAACATGGTCACCCCCAGAGGGTACAGGGAGGTATAAATGGCAAACATCTGCATTTTCGCCGGCACGACAGAAGGCCGCCGGCTCGTAGACTTCCTGAGGGAACAGGACGTCCGGATAACCGCCTGCGCCGCTACCGAGTACGGCGGCGAGCTCATAGAGCCCGCCGACAGGCTTACCGTGCTCACCGGCCGCCTGGACGAGCCGCATATGGAGGAGCTGTTCGGCACCGAGCGATTCGATCTCGTCATCGACGCGACTCACCCTTACGCCTCCGCCGTGACGGAAAACCTCATGCAGGCGTGCCTCAACACGAATACGGAGTATCTCCGCGTCGAGCGCGGGGGAGAGGGTATGCCGCAGAGCGCCGTCTGCGTCAGCGATACGGCGGCGGCCGTCGAATACCTCAACGGCGCCGTCGGCAACATACTGCTTACCACGGGCTCGAAGGAGCTTGCGGATTTTGCCGCGATAGAGGATTTCGCGGAGCGCGCATTCGCAAGGGTCCTGCCCGTCGAAAGCTCCATTTCGGCATGCCGCGAGGCGGGCCTCAAGCCCTCGCACATACTCGCGATGCAGGGGCCGTTCTCCGTCGGCATGAACGCCGCCATGATAAAGTCCGTGAACGCCGCCTACGTCGTAACAAAGGAATCCGGTAGGGCGGGCGGCTTTGAGGAGAAGGCGCTCGCCGCGATGAAGGCGGGGGCGAAGCTCATCGTGATAGGCCGCCCGGAGAGCGGCGCGCTCGGCAGCTCCCTCGGCGAAACGCTGGAATATCTTGAAAAGCGCTTCGGATTCACCGCCCGTCCGAAGGTCGCCGTCGTCGGGATCGGTCCCGGCGCGAAGCGCGGCATGACGATAGAGGCGAGCGAGGCGGTGACGAACGCCGAATGCCTCATCGGCGCAAAGCGGATGCTGGAAGCAGCCCGCCCCGACCAGACCGTGTTCGAGGCGGTCTCGCCCGACGCGATCGTCGGATTCATAAGGGAACACAAGGAGCTTTCCCGCTTCGCCGTATTGATGAGCGGCGACGTCGGCTTTTACAGCGGGGCGAAAAAGCTCATACCGAAGCTCGATTTCTGCGAGCTGACCGTCATACCCGGGGTGAGCTCCCTGGCTTACCTCTGCGCAAAGGCCTGCGTCTCGTATGAGGACGCCGTGACCGTCAGCCTGCACGGCAGAGACGGCTGCATCGTTCCCGCCGTGCGCAGGAACCGCTGCGTTTTCGCTCTCGTAGGCGGCGGGAACGGCGCGGGGAAGCTCGTTGACGAGCTGACGGAAGCCGGGCTCGACGGCGTAAGCGTGACCGTCGGCGAAAGGCTCGGCTATGATGACGAACGCATAACGAGCGGGACCGCGGCAGAACTGGCGGGCAGATCGTTCGATCCGCTCTCCGCGGTGCTTATCGAAAACCGCGCTCCCGAAAGCGCCGCCGCGGGCCTCCCCGACGAGGCCTTCCTGAGGAACCCGTCGGAAAAGCCCGCCGTGCCCATGACCAAGTCGGAGGTGCGCGCGGTGGTGATGTCGAAGCTCCGCCTGAACGCCGACTCCGTCGTATGGGATATCGGCGCGGGCACCGGCTCCGTAACGGTCGAGGCGGCGCTTTCCTACCCCTGCGGCAGGGTGTTCGCCGTCGAGAAAAAGCCCGAGGCGGCCGAGCTCCTGAACGAGAACGTCAAAAAGTTCGGCCTCAATAACGTCGGGATCACGGAGGGCGAAGCCCCCGAAGTCCTAAGCGATCTTCCCGCGCCGACGCACGCCTTCATCGGAGGGAGCTCCGGCAATATGCGCGGGATCGTTTCGCTCATACTCGATAAAAACCCGCGCTGCCGCATTGTAGCCGCGGCGATCTCCCTGGAGACCGTGTCGGATCTGACCGCGATAATGAAGGAAACGGCCTTTGCCTATACGGAGGTCGTCTGCCTTAACGTATCCAAGGCGCGAAGAGCCGGGGACTATGACCTCATGATCGGGCAGAACCCGGTCTATATCTTCACTCTGCAAAAGTAATGTTCGGGTATTGGTCGCTTTACGCGCTCCTCGCGGGGGCGCTCATAGACCTTCTCATCGGAGATCCGCATTTCGTGCCGCATCCCGTGGTGCTGATGGGGAAGCTCATCTCCGCGCTCGAAAAGCTGCTTCGCCGCGTGTTTCCAAAGACGAAGCGCGGGGAGAACGCCGCGGGCGGCCTGCTTTGGCTGACCGTCGCCGCGCTCTCTTTCCTCGTCCCCGCGGCGATACTGATGCTCTGCTATCATATCAGCCCGTGGCTCGGATTCGGCGCCGAGAGCGTCATGTGCTGGCAGTGCCTTGCCGCAAGGTCGCTATGCCGCGAGAGCATGAAGGTAAAAAAAGCCCTCGATTCGGGCGATATCGAGGCCTCGCGCCGCGCCGTTTCGATGATAGTCGGGCGCGACACCGCCGGGCTCGACGAAAAGGCCGTCGCCAGAGCCGCGGTCGAGACCGTCGCCGAGAACACCTCCGACGGCGTGATCGCGCCGCTCATATTCCTTGCGATGGGAGGCGGCCCGCTCGGCATGCTCTACAAGGCCGTCAACACGATGGATTCGATGCTCGGCTACGTCGAGCCGCCGTATAAGCATTTCGGGCTCGTCCCGGCGAAGCTCGACGATGTTTTCAACTTCATCCCCGCGCGGGTATCCGCGATACTGATGCTCACGGGCGGAGGCGTGCTCGGCTTCAGCATGAAGAACGGTCTGCGCATATTCAGGCGCGACCGCTATAAGCACGCGAGCCCCAATTCCGCGCAGACCGAGTCCGTCATGGCGGGGCTTTTGGGTCTGCGCCTTGCGGGCGACGCGTACTATCACGGCGTGCTCCACAAGAAGGAGTTCATCGGCGATCCCCTGCGTGAGATCGAAAGCGGGGACGTTTCCCGCGCGAACCGCATAATGTTCATGACGGCATTCCTCGCGCTGATACTCTTCGGCGGGCTCAGGCTCGCCGCACTGGTGCTGATAAATGCTCTATAACACCGAAAACCCCCACGGCGGGGATATCTACGAGGGAAAAATCGAGCTCGACTTTTCCGCCAACACCAACCCCTTCGGCGTTCCCGAGGGCGTGAAGGCGGCCGTTTCCGCATGCCTTGACCGGCTTTCGGCATATCCCGATCCGTATTGCCGCAGGCTCGTTTCGGCGATAGCGGAGCACGAGAACGTGCCGAAGGAGTACGTCCTCTGCGGCGCTGGCGCGGCGGAGCTCATCTATTCCTTCGCATCCGCAGTTAGACCGGGCAGGGCCGCCGAGCTCGCTCCGACCTTCGCAGAATACTCTCTGCCGCTCGCGGATGCGGACATAAACAGGTTTTATCTAAAGGAGGAAAACGGCTTCCGCCCGACGCGGGACTTCATCGATTTTGTTGATGAAGCGAAGCCCGAAGCGGTGTTCCTCTGCAATCCCAACAACCCGACGGGCGTTTCCGCCGACCCGGGCCTTATCGAGGAAGCGGCGCGAAAATGCCGCGATGCGGGCTGCCGCCTTTTCCTCGACGAGTGCTTCATGGATCTTGCGGACGAGCCGGCGAGCTTCGTCCCGCGGCTTGCCGAGTATCCCAACGCCGCCGTCATAAAGGCGTTCACAAAGGCCCATGGCATGGCGGGGCTGCGCCTCGGCTACTGCCTCAGCGCCGACGCGGAGCTTCTTACCCGGATGTCCCGCGCCGTTCAGCCGTGGAACGTCTCGTCCGCCGCGCAGGAAGCGGGGATCGCGGCCTTGTCGGAGACCGCCTTCATTGAAAAGACCCGCCTGTTCATAAAAAAAGAGCGTCCTCGCATGGCGGCGGAGCTCAAAAAGCTCGGCTTTGCCGTGTTCGATTCCGAGGTCAACTTCCTGCTGATAAAGGGAAGCCCCGGGCTTGACGAAGGCCTCCTCAAAATGGGGATAAAGATCAGGAACTGCGCGAACTATCACGGCCTCGGCGAGGGCTGTTACCGCGTCGCCGTGAAGCTCCCGGAGGAAAACGACCGGCTCGCCGAAGCTGTATCGGAGGTATTGAAATGGCAAGGAACATAATGATACAGGGCACGATGTCGAACGCCGGCAAGAGCCTCATCGCGGCGGGCCTCTGCCGCATTTTCAGGCAGGACGGGTATCGCGTCGCCCCCTTCAAGAGCCAGAACATGGCGCTCAATTCCTTCATAACGAGGGACGGATTCGAGATGGGACGCGCGCAGGTGGTACAGGCGGAGGCCGCCGGCACGGAGCCCGACGTCCGCATGAACCCGATACTCCTGAAGCCCACCACCGACGTCGGCTCCCAGATAATCGTGAACGGACGGCCCATCGGCAACATGCGCGCGATGGAATATTATAAAAGAAAGCGCGAGTTCATCCCCGCTATAACGGAGGCGTACGATTCCCTCGCGGCGGAGAACGATATAATAGTCATCGAGGGCGCGGGCAGCCCCGCCGAGATCAACCTCAAGGCGGAGGACATAGTCAATATGGGCCTTGCGAAAATGGTCGACGCGCCCGTGCTGCTCGTCGGCGACATAGACCGCGGCGGCGTTTTCGCGCAGCTCTACGGCACCGTCGCCCTGCTCGAGCCCGACGAACGCGCAAGGATAAAGGGCACCGTCGTCAACAAGTTCCGCGGCGACAGGAAGATACTGGAGCCCGGCCTTGAGATGCTTGAAAAGCTCTGCGGCGTGCCCGTCGCGGGGGTCGTGCCCTACGTCCGCGTCGATATCGACGACGAGGACAGTCTTTCCGAACGCTTCACCCGCCGGAACGCGAAAAAGCTGATAGATATCGCCGCGATAAAGCTGCCGCGCATATCCAATTTCACCGATCTCGCGCCGTTCGAGCGCTTCGAGAACGTCTCCGTCCGCTATATCGAAAAGCCCGCCGACCTCGGCGAGCCCGATATGATAGTCATTCCCGGCACCAAGAGCACCATATCCGACCTCGTCTGGCTGCGCGAAAGCGGGCTCGAAGCGAGGATAAAGCAGGCGGCCTCGCGGAACACCGTCGTTTTCGGCGTCTGCGGCGGGTATCAGATGCTGGGCGAACGCATCTCGGATCCCGCGGGCGTGGAGGCGTCGGGCATAAACGAGATCGCAGGCATGGGCCTACTGCCCATCGAAACGGTATTTGAGGGAGAAAAGGTACAGCGCCAGACCCGCGGCGTTTTTGGCGATATCCCCGGCATTTTCTCCGCGCTCAACGGCATTTCTTACGAGGGCTACGAGATCCACATGGGCAGGAGCGGCGCGCTCCCCGCCGTCATCTCAAACGGCAGCGTCTACGGGAGCTATGTCCACGGCGTGTTCGACTCGGCCGGCGTTGCCGAGGCCGTGCTCCGCGCCCTCTGCGCAAAAAAAGGCGCCGCCTTCGACGATCTCGGCTCATTCGATCCGAAGGCCTATAAGGAGGCACAGTACGACAAGCTCGCCTCCGCCGTCCGCGAAGGCCTCGATATGGAGCTCGTGTATAGGATACTGGAACGCAAAGCGTGATCCGGCCGCGGGACCGCGGAACCATGCCCGACGCTCCGAAAAACTTCAAAAATAACCGCGGGAGGGCTGTTGACAAACACGGCCCTCCCTGTTATAACACATGCAGTTAGCAGCGGCTAACTCACAGCAGACCGCTATGAATTGATAAAAACGGAGGCGTAAAATGGAGATCATAGTCGTATCGGGGATCGTCACCGGCTTTATCGCGCTTTCGGAAGGCGTAAAGCGCGCGTGCAGGACCTATATCGCAAAAACCCGCGGAAGCGGCGAGGGAGAAGACTGATGTCGGAGGCGCTTATCGTCCGTCACTGTTCGCCCACGCTCGCTGGGCTCAAGACTGCGAATATGTTCAATTACACATACAGGGACAAGGCGGAGCTCACGGAGAGCATCCGCTCCGTAAACATCATGCTGAAGGATAAGGGCGTCCGCATGATCCCGCTGCGCATATCCGACGGCAGGGCGCTCATTTACGTTTACCGCCCGGAGAGACTCGAAGCGGATCTTAAATGCCCGTTGAGCGGATCGATACTCGCTTCCTGCGGCTATGACGGCGGCTCGGTCTCACGGCTTATTAAGGGACTGATGGAACGGCTCGTCGGCTCGGAGGAGTTCCCTCACGAGATAGGGCTGTTTCTGGGCTATCCGCCGGAGGACGTCCGCTGCTTCATGTGCGACAGGAACAGCGGATGCAGATGCGTGGGCTGCTGGCGGGCGTACAATAACGAAAAGGAGGCCGAAAAGACCTTCGCCCGTTTCAGAAAATGCACCGACGTCTACTGCAGGAAGCTCCGCGAGGGCTATTCCCTGACAAGACTGACCGTCGCAAAAGCATGAATCAAGGCGGCGCTTTCTTGTAATCCATCCCGCTTTGGTGTACAATAGTTAAGCCAAACAGCGTCACAATATCGAAGAAAGGTCGAAAAAGTCATGTCATTCAAAGAGCACAGGGAAAAACTGTATCGGTCCATACCGGAAAACTCGCTGGTGATCGCCTATGCCGGCGTCCCCATCCACGCCAACGAGGACGATTATCATGCTTTCGAGGTCAACAGCCAGTATTTCTATCTGACCGGCGTCATGCGGGAGAACACGGCGTTCCTCGCATATAAATCGGCGGACAAAACACGGGAGACCCTTTTCATTGAGGAGCCGGATCCTCATTCGGAAAGGTGGACCGGGAAGATGCCCACCAAGGAGGAGGTCAAGGCCGTCTCCGGCATCGAGGACGTGCAGTACGTCCCCGCTCTGGAAGGCGCGATAGGAATGTATCTTGGCCGTTACCGCGTGGAGCGGGCGTACTTCGACATGTACCGCTGCAGGATGAACGACCTGCCCGACTATAATCTCGTGATGGCGGAACGGTTCCGGGAGGCGTATCCCTTCGTGGAGCTCAAGGATCTGCATACGGTCTGCGTGCCGCTTCGGGAGCAGAAGGACGCGGACGAGGTCGAATGCGTCCGCAAGGCGGTGGATATCACAAGGAAGGGCCTCGAATTCGTGATGAAGAACCTGAAGCCCGGCATGCTGGAATATCAGGTGCAGGCGGACTTTGAGTACACCTGCAGAAGGCTCGGCGCCGCGCGTCAGTCGTTCCCCACGATAGCGGGCTCCGGCGTCAACGGCTGCATGATGCACTACGTCACGAACCATTGCGAGGTCAAGGACGGCTCGCTGATACTGCTGGATCTCGGCGTAAAGTATGAGAATTACTGCAGCGACATCACGAGGACCTATCCCGCGAACGGCAAGTTCAGCCCGAGGCAGCGCGAGTTCTACGAGCTGGTCCTGAAAGCGAACAGGGCGGTAGCCGCGGCTGCGAAGCCCGGCGTCACGACGAAGGATCTCAACGATATCGCGAAGAAGGTCCTCGGCGAAGGCCTCGTCGCCATGGGCAAGATCGCCGACGTTTCCGAGGTCGGCAAATACTATATGCACGGCGTGAGCCACTCCATCGGCATCGACGTCCACGACATCACTTTTACGGGCGACGTATTGAAGCCCGGCTGGATCATAAGCAACGAGCCGGGGCTTTACGTCGACGAAGAGGAGATCGGCATCCGCATCGAGGACGATCTTCTGATCACCGAGGACGGGTGCGAGGTGCTGTCGAAGGATATCATCAAGGAGCCGGACGAGATCGAAGCGTTCATGGCGTGAACATTGATTCATTCCGGACTTGAACTGTAACAACAGCGCCCCCGAGCTTAAGCCCGGGGGCGCTGTTGTTTGCTTGAAATCTGTCTTATGCCAACACGATTTCTCTTATGACCCGGGGCTGAAAATGCTTCGCATTTTCTTAACGCCCTTCAAATCCCTTCCGCTGAACGCAGATGGAGAGATTCGGTTTTTGCACATTGGCTCTCCGACGGGGCGGACTGCAAGCGATGCTCGCAAGGCCGCCCGTTGCCTTACTTTTCGACCATCCACCGGATGCTCGAAATTCCCTGCGGGAACCGTGCGGCAACCTTGTCCTCCGGACTGCGCAAAAAGTGCAGGGATCAAAACACGGGGCGGCAAAAAGCAACACTGTTGCTTTTTGCTTCGCCCTTCGAATCTCTTGAATCAAACCAAGGGAAACACCCCCGGTTGGGGGTGTTTCCCTTGGTGCAGATGACCTGATTCGCTGTCAAAAAACCTTGATTTTATTCTGCTTTTTCAGATGCCGTGTGCAACCGGTGTGCAACGGAAGATGATCCAACTTAACTCAAGCTTAATGGTTTTCATATCATGATCTCCTTTTCCGTCTTTCAAATAATCGGCGGCCCGAAAAAACGAGCCGCCGATTCAAGTTCGGATTACCCGCCAATGACTATCGCAAGCTCGCAGGCTTCGGACCATGCTTCGCCGTTTACGCCTATAGTGCAGTCAAGGCAGGGCTTTCCCTCGTAATTCGTGAGGCTCGCCCACATGACCTCATAACCGGTCATTGCATCGCCGTAGATCGTGCGGAGTTCTTCTTCTATCATACCGGAATAGTCTTCGATGCTGAAAGAATCGGTCAGAGCGTCAAGCCCCAGATCTACCGTGTTCTTCATCCAAACAGATCCGACTTCACCGTTCTGCCTTACGCTTACCTGAACGGTCTCGCCGGTCATGAAACCGTACTTCTTATTGTACCACATCAAACGGTACGTTCCGAATCCGTCGGTCGTATCTTCAACAGAACCTTCGACATCACAGAACTCGAATGCCGTAAAGTCGATCGTATCCTTTAGAGCCGCCTCGACTGCCGCGCGAACAGTCTCCTTATTTGCATACTCATCGATATCGAGCGTTGCCGCGGGTGAAACAAGCGCCGCATAGATCGTTCCGTCGGAAAGCAGCAGGAAGCTGTCGGACTCGCGCCCGATGACCGAGAACTGATCGACCGTCGTATTGCCGAAAAGATACTTTATAGTCTGCTTATACTCGGCCTCGTACTGCCTGCCCATAAATTCGACGGTCTTCGTGCTGTTCTGCTTGGCCGCGTCAAAGCTGACCGCCGTCGTTTCCCTTATATCGTTTCTGTGAGTAAAGGGACTTTCGGCAAGCTGGGGATTCATGACCTCAAGAATACTGCAAGTAATTGTCTGAGCAGGCTGCGTGGGATCGACCGCCGCCGTTTCAGTGGGTATCGCAGTGGGAACGGCTGCATGGTGCTCGCTCCCGGAATTCTTGACAAAATGGTTGATGGCAAAAATGCCAACACCAAGTACCAATACCGCCGCAGCGGCGGAGAGCCAGATACTTATCTTTTTCATTCCATTAACTCCTTTCATTCGTCTTGAGTCTATGGAGATCACCTTCCCGCTTCCGGTCACGACGCTTTCCGTGGGATCATATTCGGTCACGTAATCATCCTTGATGCCGTTGATGGCTTCAATGAGTGAATCGGTTTTCATATTATCACTCCTTCCTTTTCGAGATACGCCTTTAATGAATTTCTCATTCTTAGCAGTATCATTTTCGTCTTGCTTTCGGATATGCCGAGATTGTTGGATATGTTCTTTATGGGCTCGAAGTAGAAGTACCTTGCAACAAACACCCGGCGGTTTTCCAGGCTCTGTTCACCTAAAAAAGAGTTGATAGTATCGCGCAGAGCGTTGACGTCAGCTTGCTCTTCCGGGGAGCCTCCGCTTGAGATCACGTTTTCAAGCTCCTCATAGGCGGCAGCGTATTCATCCGCTGCGCGTTTTTGCCTGTTGTTGTACTTCAGTCTGTTAAGGGAGATGTTGCGAACAGCCTTGGCAAGATAAGCCTTCATATTCTTCGGACGTGCAGGCGGTATCGAATTCCACGCCTGAAGGAGCGTATCATTGACGCATTCCTCCGCGTCCTGCGCATCGCTCAATATCCTTTGGGAGACAGCCCGGCAATAGGTTCCGTACTTCTGCTCGGATAAGGCAATGGCTTCTTCGTTTCTTGCAAAGAACAGATCGACGATCTCTTTATCCGTTGAAATAATGTCCATACAATAATTCCTCCGGTCGATCAGGTTATCGTTCAAGTACCTCCAATCAAGTATTTGAACCGGTTCACCTAAATAGACAACATTTTTAATGGGTTGGTCACAACTTTTTTCACGATTCGTTATTTTGATCACTGCAAGTATAGCCCGTATCGTTTGTTATATCAATACAGAGGAGCAATAAACGAAGGCTATTTTTTCCTATCTACATAGAAACCAATTAAGAAAGGCAAAACTGGACAGCTGTTATAAAAGAATGAAAATGAAACAGCAAAGAATGGACTGCACATTGCTTTTTGCGCAGTCCGTTTTTTATTCTACGAAAGAACTATTTCGCGTATGACCTGCTCCTCAGCTCTCATACGGCAGGAGTTCATGGCGCGGATCCATTCAAGCTGGTCGCGAGCTTTGAGTTTTTCGGTGACGCCTTCGGCTTGGGCGAGCTGGAAAGTGACAAGCTCTATCTGCTCATTGGCTTCGCGGTCAATATCGAGGAGGTGCTCCATCAGGGTGTTTTCCATAAGCATCAACGCGAAGGTGTCGGGCTGATGCTCCTTCAAATACTTCTTCCGCATCCGTCCGAATCGGCCGATATCTCCGGTCGGCTGGGTAGGGAGTGCGAGGTCGGGGTAGTAATAGTCGCCGTGTTTGGTGTAGGTGATGTCCATTTGAAAATCCTCCTTTTCTGTTATGGGAGAAGCATAGCAGAACGGGGAGGCTGTGTCGAATGTGCGGATAGGTGGTTTGGTTTTTGGGGCTTGAATGGTCAAAAGGTGTGCAACAGGGTCGCACCGTAAGCCAAAAAACTTTTCCATTGCAATAAGAAAACCTGCTCCGAACCCGTGTGCAACCGGTGTGCAACGCATCTTGTTTTTAACGATCTCAAGCTGCTCCAAGTCTAAATATGGAGATTCAAAAAAACCTTATAATCATTGAGTTTTAGGCATTTTAAGCAAAAAAAGATCCGGGTTGAGAAAACCCGGATTTTGGTGCAGATGGAGAGATTCGGTTTTGCAAAAGATGCGTCTCGATCTTGCGCTCCGCGCGGCGTTCTCGCGCCTTTTGACAAAACCCGGGGCGGGGAAATCATCCACCGGATGATTTCCTTTTCCGCCCTTCAAATCCCTTCCATTATAAATACCAATCCCCTATAGCCCGATGGGCTATAGGGGATTGGTGCAGATGGAGGGATTTGAACCCTCAAGCTTTCGCCGGCGGATTTTAAGTCCGCTGTGTATGCCGTTCCACCACATCTGCGCATGCGATATTATACATCCCGGGCCCTGTTTCGTCAATCGTAAATATCCCCGCGGGCGGGGAAGAGGATACGTCAAAAATCGAACAAAAAAACGATGACAAAATATATCGTTTGTGCTATAATAGAAAAAAAGACAATGGGAGAGGTATGGACTTGGCTGATCAGGAACCTAAAAACCGCCCGTACAAAAGCGATCTCGTCCGCGGGGAGCTCCGCGCCTTTACCGAGGGCCGCAGCCGCGAGGCATACCGCGTGTTCGGCGCGCACAGGGATCATTCCGAAAAGGACAAGTGGCTGTTCCGCGTTTTTGCGCCGAACGCCGCTTTTGTTTCGCTCGTCGGTGATTTCAACTCCTGGCAGGGCGATCCGATGACGTTCGATCCCGAGTTCGGCGTGTGGGAGATCGAGCGCTCCGCCTGCCGCGGGCAGCGCTACAAATACGCCGTCACCGACCGTAACGGCAGGACCGTTCTGAAGTCCGATCCGTTCTCCGTCAGGAACGAGCTGCGCCCCGGCAACGCCAGCGTCGTCTGGGATCTCGAGTTCCAGGACAGGCGCACATGGGAGCGCCGCCTCGCCTACGACAAGCCCGTCTCCATTTACGAGGTGCATCTCGGCTCGTGGGTCAAGGGCCTCTCGTTCGTCGCCGCCTCCACACAGCTCGTCGATTACTGCAGCTCCATGGGCTACACCGCGATAGAGCTCATGCCCGTCTGCGAGCATCTTCTCGACGAGAGCTGGGGCTATCAGACGAGCGGCATGTACGCGATAACCGCCCGCTACGGCACGCCGGAGGAGCTGCGCCTCTTCATCGACCGCGCGCACGCCGCGGGCCTCGCGGTCATTCTCGACTGGGTCCCCGCGCATTTCGTAAAGGACGACTGCGGCCTCCGCCTCTTCGACGGCACGCCGCTCTATGAATCCCCCGATCCGCTCCGCGCCGAGATGCCGCTCTGGGGCACCCTGCTCTACGATTACGATCAGCCCCACGTGCGCAGCTATCTCATGTCCAACGCGCTCTACCTCATCGAAAACTTCGGCGTGGACGGTCTTCGCGTCGACGCCGTGAGCTGCATGCTCTACCTCGATTTCTGCAAATCCGAGTGGCGTCCCAATTTCGACGGCTCCAATCTTAACTACGCCGCGATCAATTTCATAAAGGAGCTCAACGCCGCCGTCCACGAGAGGACGGGCGCGTACATAATCGCGGAGGAGTCCAGCGCTTTCCCGCACGTCACCGGGCCGGAGGGTCTCGGCTTCGACTACAAGTGGAACATGGGCTTCATGAATGACACGCTCTCCTATTTCGAGCTCGACAGCATCTACCGCAAATATCATCAGGACAAGCTGACCTTCCCCATGACCTACGCCTTCGCGGAGGCGCACATACTGCCCTTCTCCCATGACGAGGTCGTCTACGGCAAGCGCTCACTCATAGGCCGCATGTGCGGCAATTACGAGGCGCAGTTCGCTCAGCTGCGGCTCCTGCTCGCGTACCGTTTCGCCTGTCCGGGCAAAAAGCTCGAGTTCATGGGCAGCGAGTTCGGCCAGTTCGTCGAATGGAACTTCCGCAATTCGCTCGAATGGTTCCTCCTCGACTACAAGAACCACCGCTCCATGCAGAACTTCGCCCGCGCAATGAACTTCTTCTACCGCGGCAGCAGGGCGCTGTGGAACGACGTCTGCGCATGGGAGGGCTACCGCTGGCTCGCGCTGACCGACGCGGAGCACAGCATTATCGCCTTCCGCCGCCGCGACCCCGCGAGCGGTGAATCGCTCATCTGCGTATTCAATTTCACCCCGGGCGAGCATGAGGCCTACGAGATAGACCTTTCCGCCATAGCGCCGGAGGTGAAGGGCCGCCGAGTGCTGCACTGCGCGTTCTCCACGCACGAAAGGACGGGGGCCAAGGCGCAAATCAAAAAGGGCAAGCTCATACTGCCGATATACGGCTATGAGGGAGCCTTCTACAAGATCTGAACCCGATCGCGGCCGCGCGGCCGTTTACCCAAATCAATATTACCAAGGGGGTAAAAACATGCCAAAGAAAAAGATCATCGCCATGCTGCTGGCGGGCGGACAGGGCTCCAGGCTCGGAGTATTGACGAAGAGCATGGCGAAGCCCGCTGTCCCCTTCGGAGGAAAGTACAGGATAATCGATTTCCCGTTGTCCAACTGCGTCAACTCCGATATCGACACCGTCGGCGTGCTGACCCAGTACGAGCCGCTCGCGCTGAACGCGTATCTCGGCAGCGGCCAGCCGTGGGACCTTGACCGAATGAACGGCGGAGTATTCGTGCTGCCTCCCTACGTATCCGGCTCCGAGGGGCAGTGGTACAGCGGCACCGCGAACGCCATCTGTCAGAACATCCCCTTTATCGATCAGTACGATCCGGAATACGTTCTCATCCTCTCCGGCGACCACATCTACAAGATGGATTACGCCAAGATGCTCAAATATCATCAGGAGAAGGACGCCGACGCGACGATCGCCGTGCTGACGGTACCCATGGACGAGGCCTCCCGCTTCGGCATAATGAACGCCGAAGAGGACGGCCGCATATACGAGTTCGAGGAGAAGCCCAAGAAGCCCAAGAGCAACAAGGCGTCCATGGGCATCTATATCTTCAACTGGCGGATACTGAGGCCATACCTTATGGCGGACAACTCCGATCCGTACAGCAGCCACGATTTCGGCAAGAACATAATACCGAACCTCCTCAACGCCGGGGCAAAGCTCTACGCATGGAGCTTCAACGGCTACTGGAAGGACGTCGGTACGCTCAGGAGCCTCTGGGAGGCCAACATGGATCTGCTCGGCAGCAGGCCGGAGTTCCGCCTTGCCGATAAGGACTGGCGCATCTACTCCAAGAGCCCCGCGATGCCGCCCCACTATCTCGGGCCGTGCGCGCTCGTCAAGGACAGCATAGTCTCCGAGGGCTGCGTGGTCCACGGCAACGCGGCGCACAGCGTGCTCTTCACCGGAGTCCACGTGGAAAAGGGCGCGGACATCAGGGATTCGATAGTGATGCCCAATGCGGTGATAGGCGAGAACGCCGTCGTGAAGAGGGCGATAATCGGCGAGGGCGCAGTCGTTGAGGCCGGCGCGGTCATCGGCTCCGACCCCACTCCGGAGGACGGCAGCTACGACACCGCACTGACGGGCGACATTACGCTCGTCGCGAACACCGTCACCGTGCCCGCGGGCAAGAGGATCCCCGTCGGCATGATAGTCAAGTGACAGCGGAAAGGAAGGACATGTTATGGAAAACGCATTCGGATTGATCTACACGGGCGACGCCAGCATGCAGCTGCGCGACCTGACCTTCTCACGCTCCGTTGCCGCTGTGCCCTTCGGCGGCAGATACCGCACGATCGACTTCATGCTCTCCGATCTCGTGAACACCGGCATCTACAACGTCGGCATAATCGCGCAGAGGAACTATCATTCGCTGATGGACCATCTGGAGAGCGGCAAGGAATGGGATCTGCACCGCAAACGCGACGGCCTGTTCATACTGCCCCCCTTCGTGACGCACGACAACACCGGCGTCTATAAGGGAACGGTCGACGCGCTGCGCTCCTGCATGGGCTACATAAGGCGCTCCAGCCAGAAATACGTCGTGCTGATGGGCAGCCACACCATCTACAACACGACCTATAACGAGATGATAAAGCAGCACATCGCGTCCGGCGCGGACATAACGATAATGTACAACCGCGTAAAGGACTACGACATGAGCGAGCAGTTCGACGATCTCCGCCTCAAGATGGACGGGGACGGCAGGGTGATCGACATCGCGTTCAACCCCGCCACGCCGGAGACCGACTGCTGCAGCTGCGACGCGTTCGTTATGGAAAAATCCATACTCGAATACCTCGTTGAGGACGCCTACGCCCACGCCCGCTACGACTTCACGAGCGACGTGCTCGTAAGGAACGTGCAGAACCTCAACATAAGGGGCTGGGAGTTCACCGGCTACGTCGCGCGCATCAACTCCATGAACAGCTATTATAAGCACAACATGGCGCTGCTCGACAAGGCGGTGTCGACGGAGCTCTTCAGCTCCGAGCATCCCATCTATACCAAGATAAAGGACGAGTTCCCCGCAAGGTACGTGGGCGAGGGCCGCGCGGTCAATTCGATCGTCGCCGACGGCTGCGTCATCGAGGGCCTCGTCGAGAACAGCGTGCTCTTCCGCGGCGTGCACGTCGCGCCGGGCGCCGTCGTCAGGAACAGTATCCTCATGCAGGCGGACGATATCGGCGAAAACTCCATGCTCGACCACATGATACTCGACAAGGGCGTGTCGGTCGGCATGGAACGCGTGCTCTCCGGCCACGGCTCGTATCCCGTGATACTGAGGAAGGGCACGAGGGTGTAAAGGACGGCGCTATGAAATTACTGTTCACAACAAGCGAATGTATGCCCTACATCAAGACCGGCGGTCTTGCCGACGTCGCGGGGACGCTCCCGCGGGCGCTGAAGGAGCTTTGCCCGGAGAACGAGATCTGCGTAATGCTCCCGAAATACCGCAGGATATCGGAGGAATACCGCTTCAGCATGCGGCACGTGTTCGATTCGCGCATCGACCTCGGATGGCGCAATCAGTACATCGGCGTGGATGAGCTCAAAAAGGACGGCGTTACATACTGGTTCGTCGACAACGAGTTCTACTTCGGCGGGGACTATATCTACGGCTCGGGCGATTTCGAGACGGAGCGCTTCTGCTTCTTCTGCAAGGCGGTCATGGAAAGCCTGCCCAGGCTCGGCTTCATGCCGGACGTCATACACTGCAACGACTGGCAGACGGGCTATATCCCCATGCTGATAAAGCAGTACGCCCGCCGCCCGGAATACGCCGGAATAAAGAGCGTGTTCACCATCCACAATCTGCGCTTCCAGGGGATCGGCAGCCGCGGCCTCGTCGCCGACCTGCTCTCCGTCGGGCAGGAGGAGCTCGACCGCATAGAGTACAGCGGATGCGCCTCCTCCATGAAGGCGGGCCTCATGTACGCCGATAAGATCACCACCGTAAGCCCGACCTACGCGCGGGAGATACTGACCCCCGAGTTCGGCGAAACGCTCGATTGCGTGCTTCGCGACAGGGCGGGCGACCTCGTCGGCATACTCAACGGAATATCGAACTCCATGTTCGATCCCGCCAACGACAGGAATATCCCCATGGCCTATGACCGCGACTCGCTCATAGGCAAGCGCGCCTGCAAGGAGGAGCTCCTCATGGAGCTCGGCCTCGAGCAGGATCCCGAAAAGCCCCTCATCGCCGTGATATCGCGGCTCACCGACCAGAAGGGCATCGACAAGGTGCGCGGCATACTGCCCAAGCTCCTCTGGGAGGGGGCGCAGGCGGTGGTGCTCGGCATGGGCGACCGGGATTATGAGGATTACTTCGCCTGGCTGCAGCATGAGAGCCCCAATTTCGAGTTCCGCTGCGAGATGAACGACGGCCTTGCCCGCCGCATCTACGCCGGATCGGATATGTTCCTCATGCCCTCCGTGTTCGAGCCCTGCGGGCTGTCGCAGCTGCTGGCTCTGCGCTACGGCTCGATCCCGATCGTCCGCGAGACGGGCGGTCTCGCCGACACCGTCACGCCGTACAACCGCTTCGAGAACACGGGCAACGGCTTCTCCTTCTCGGGCCACAGCTTCGAATCCTTCGCGGAGGTCGTGGGACTTGCCGTCGGCACCTACTACGACAAGCCCGCGTGGGAAGGCCTCGTGAAGCGCGCTATGTCGGCCGACTTCGACTGGCGCGTCAGCGCGGAGAAATACATGCTGCTTTACAGCTGGCTGAGGTAATTAGGAGAAAGATCAAAGGGAGCGGAAGCTCCCTTTTTTGTTTGCGCTTATTCCCTGCCGAACCTTTTGTCGATGCGCTTTTCGAACGCCGCGACGGCGTAGTACATGATCGCCGCGAGCACGCAGAGTATCACTATGCTCGCCATGACGAGATCGAGCTTGAACACCTGCCCGCCGTAGACGATGAGGTAGCCGAGGCCGCGCTTCGAAACGAGGTATTCGCCGACTATAACGCCGACCCAGCTCATGCCGACGCTTATCTTCAGCGCGCTCATAATAGTCGGGACGGAGGCGGGGAGCACCGCCTTCATGAACGTCTGCAGCCGCGACGCGCCGAGGGTCCGCATGAGCTCCTCACGCTCGCGGCCCTGCTCCGTGAAGCCCGAAAGCACGCTCATGACCGTCACCACGGTCGAAACGAGCAGCGCCATCACGATTATCGCCCCCGGGCCCGCGCCGACCCAGACTATGAGTATCGGTCCGAGCGCGATCTTGGGGAGGGCGTTCAGCACCACGAGATACGGATCGAGCACCCGCCGAAGGAACGGGCTGAACCACAGAAGCACCGCCGCGGCCACGCCTATCGCCGTGCCGGAGACGAAGCCGACCACGGTCTCGTAGAACGTCGTCAGTATGTGCGGGAAAAGGTCGTGCGACTCGTAGAGGCGGAGCGCGGTGGATACCACGCGCGACGGGGAGGACACTATGAACGGGTCGGCGAGGCCGAGCCGCCCCGACGCCTCCCACAGGCCGAGCAGCAGCGCCAGAAGCAGTATCCTTACGGCCGCCGTCAGCCGCCGCCCGCGCTTCAGCTTTTTCAGGTATTCCATGTGTTCGCGGCTCATTCTTCCCTCAGCTCCTTCCAGATAAGGTCGAAAAGCGCGCCGAAGCCCGCCCGGCTGCGCCGCTCGAACGCAGTCCCCGCAAGGTCTATACCGACGGAGCGCTTGACCCGCGCGGGCCGGCCGGAGAAAACCACCACGCGGTCGCTCATGCAGATCGCCTCCGCAATGTCGTGCGTCACGAGCACAGCCGTATAGCCGCCCTGCTTGATTATGGAGCGCACCTCGTCCTCCAGCAGTATGCGCGTCTGGTAGTCGAGCGCCGAAAACGGCTCGTCGAGGAGAAGCAGCTCCGGCTCGGCGGCGAGAGTCCTTATCAGCGCCGCCTTCTGCCGCATGCCGCCCGAAAGCTCCGCCGGATAATGGCGGCGGAAATCGCCCAGCCCGTATTTGTCGAGCAGCGCGAGCGCCCGGCTGCGGCTCTCGGGCGTAAGCGCGCGCTTCACCTCCAGTCCGAGCAGCACGTTCCGCTCTATCGTGCGCCAGTCGAGCAGCGCGTCCCGCTGCAGCATGTAGCCGATGCGCCCGCGCGCCTCCGCCGGGGAGACGCCGAGCACCTCGACGCTCCCCTCCGACGGGGTCAGGAGCCCCGTTATCAGCGAGAGCACGCTCGTCTTGCCGCAGCCCGAGGGCCCGACTATCGAGAGGAACTCGCCTCTTTTGACCTCGAGATCGAGGCCGTCCACAGCCAATGTCTCGCGCGAGGGCTCGTGATAGACGAGCTTCACTCCGCGAAGAGAGGCAACCGAATCAGATCCCATATTTCAACGCCCCGAGGGGCCTCCTTGTTAACATATCTATACACAGACTATGCGCGAAGCGCCCAAAGCGCGCCCGCGGTTGACAACCATACGCCGCGAAATTATAATGTAGGAAAAGCCGTTCGGCATTTTTCCACAAATTGCGGCGCACGTCGCCGGGAAAGGCAGATAAGGAATATGGAGATTAAAGAAGCCGTTGCGAAACTCAAGGAGAATCAAAAGCTCCTCAACGCCTACTGGCACGCGATGGGCGTGATGTATTACGATTTCGATACCGTCGCGCCGAAGAACGCCGTGACCGGGTTCTCCGACACCATGGCGACCCTGTCGGAGATCACCTACAAGCTCTCCGTCAATGAGGAGAACTTTGCTCTGCTCGATCTCCTCACCGAGCACGCATCCGAGCTCGACGAGATCACCCGCCGCGAGGTGGAGGAGGCGCAGAAGGGCCTTAAGCTCCTGCGCAATATCCCCATGGACGAATACGTCGAGTATCAGCGCATACAGAGCGAGGCCAATTCCGTATGGCACGAGGCGAAGGTCAAGAGCGATTATCCCATGTTCGAGCCGCTTTTGAAGAAGCTCGTCGAGTACAATATCCGCTTTGCGAAATACGCCGCTCCGGAGATGGATCCCTACGACTACTGGCTCAACGAGTTCGAGGAGGGCTTCACGCAGGACGTCCTCGACAGGTATTTCGAAAAGGTAAAGGCGGCGCTCGTGCCCCTCATACACCGCATAGGCGAAAAGCCGCAGCCGGAGGCGGATTTCCTGCATAAGGACTATCCCGTGTTCAAACAGAGGGAGCTTTCCGACTACCTCATGGAGGTCATGGGCATTGACCGCGACGACTGCGCGATAGGCGAGACGGAGCATCCCTTCACCACGGGCTTCAACAAGCACGACATGAGGATCACCACCCACTATTACGAAAACGCGCTGGAGTCCAGCATGTACTCCGTGATACACGAGGGCGGTCACGCCACTTACGAGATGGGCAACTGCGACGAGCTCATCGGCTCCCCGCTCGCGGGGGGCGCGTCCTGCGGCATGCACGAGTCCCAGTCCCGCTTCTACGAGAACATCATCGGACGCTCCAAGGCGTTCGTCGAGCTCGTGTTCCCGAGGATCAAGGAGCTGTTCCCCGAGCAGCTCGAAGGCGTGGACGCCGAGATGTTCTATAAGGCCGTCAACCGCGCCGAACCCTCGCTCATCCGCACCGAGGCGGACGAGCTCACCTACTCCCTGCACGTGCTCGTCAGGTACGAGATCGAGAAAAAGCTCATGCACGGCGAGCTCGACACAAAGGACGTCCCCGCCGAGTGGAACCGCCTCTACAAGGAATATCTGGGCGTCGACGTTCCCTGCGCTAAGGAGGGCTGTCTGCAGGATTCCCACTGGTCGGGCGGCAGCTTCGGCTATTTCCCGTCCTATTCTCTGGGCTCCGCGTACGGCGCGCAGATACTCCATGCCATGAAGAAGGAGATGGATCCCGACGCGCTCGTCCGCGCGGGCGAGATGGAGAAGGTCACCCTCTGGCTGCGCGAGCACATCCACAAATACGGGGGGATCAAGAAGCCCGCCGAGCTGCTCCGCATCTGCTGCGGGGAGGATTTCGATCCCGAATACTACATAAAATACCTGACCGACAAGTTCTCGGAGCTTTACGGTCTGTAAGAAGAGACCGCGGCGCCGGGGGATATCCCCGCGCCGCTTTTTAACGGAGGATCAAAATGGAGATCAATGAAGCCTTAAAAGTCATGCGCGAATACGGCGCAAAGCTGCGCGCGTACAGACACGCGATGGGCGTGATGCAGTGCGACGCCATGGTCTGCGCGCCGAAGAACTCCGCCCCGCAGAGGGCGGCGACCGGCGCGGTGCTCTCGGGCGAGGTCTACAAGCTCACCGCCGCTCCGGAGCGCATAGAGGCGATAGAGACGCTCTTTGCCCGCTCGGAGGAGCTGGACGAGCTGACCCGACTCGAGGTGAAGGAGCTGAAAAAGGAGCTCGACCGCCTGACGAAGCTCCCGCCGGAGCTTTACCGCGAGTTCAGCCGCATAAAGGGGGAGGCCTCCGCCGCGTGGCAGGCGGCGAAGGCGGCGAACGATCACGCCATGTTCGAGCCGTACCTTGACCGCATGTTCGCGGCCGCGCGGGATATCGCCGCATGCTCCTCGCCCGAAAAGGATCCCTACGATCACTGGCTCGACCGGTTCGAGCCGGGCGCCTCGCAGGAGACGCTCGACGTATTCTTCTCGAGCGTAAGGGACGGCGTGGTGCCCCTCCTAAAAAGGGTGCTCGAAAAGCCCGCGCCGGACGTATCCTTCCTGCACGGGCATTTCCCGATCGAGCGCCAGAGAGAGTTTTCCGACGCCATAATGGAGCTCATGGGCATCGACCGCGCCGACTGCTCGATAGCGGAGGTGGAGCATCCCTACACGATGGGCCTCAACAAGCACGACGTCCGCATCACCACCCATTATTACGAGGACCGTGTCGCCGCGAACATGTTCAGCGTCCTGCACGAGGGCGGACACGCCATCTACGAGATGGGCGTCGCGGACGAGCTTTACGGCACGGCGCTTTCCGGCCCGGCCTCTTCCGGCATACACGAGTCGCAGTCCCGATTCTACGAAAACATGATAGGCAGATCGCACGCCTTTGCGGAGCTCATCACCCCCGTCGTCCGGCGATTCTTCCCGGAGGCGTTCTCGGACGTGAGCGCGGACGCGTTCTGGCGCGCGGTCAACGCCGTCAAGCCCACTCTGAAGCGCACGGAGGCGGACGAGCTCACCTACTGCCTGCACGTGCTCGTAAGATACGAGCTCGAACAAAAGCTCATGCACGGGGATATGACCGCGAAGGACGTCCCCGCTGAATGGAACAGACTGTACGGGGAATACCTCGGCGTCGAAGCGCCGTCGGACAGCGAGGGCTGCCTGCAGGATATGCATTGGGGCAGCGGGCTCATAGGCTATTTCCCGACGTACGCGCTGGGCAACGCTTACGCCGCGCAGATCGACGCCGCCATGAGGCGATGTCTCGACGCCGACGCGCTGATAAGGGGCGGCAGGATACCCGCCGTCACCGCGTGGCTCGGCGAAAGGATCCACCGCTACGGCAGAACGAAGACCCCCGCGGAGCTTATCCGGATCTGCACCGGGGAGGATCCCGACCCGCGGTACTACATCGATTATCTGACGAAGAAGTATTCGGAGCTTTACCGCCTCTGACGGGGAATATCCGCAAAACCAGCGTGATCCGCGCCGAAAAGAAACCAATAGTTGCCCCGCCGACAACACGAATTGGTAGAGGAAACCGCCCCGACGCCGTATAATCAAAGCAAGAAAAGGCAAAGGAGCTTTCCCAAATGTCCAAAGAAGAACTCAAGGCGCTGCGCCGACCCTTCGTCCGCGAGCTGTTCCGAAAGAACAAGCTGAATCTCGCTATGACCGTTGCGGCGGCGCTCCTGGCCTCGGCGGCGAACCTCGTGATATCGTGGCTCATAAAGGAGGTCTCGGACCTAATCTCCGGCGACTGCCGCTATTCCTTCCCGACCCTGCTCATCGCGGGCGGAGCCGCGTTCGCGCTGCTCCTCCTGGGCTGGGTGCTCGATCACTGCTTCCTGTCCCGCTTCCGCGCGAGGGCGATGAAGCAGTATAGGAAATACGCCTTCGACCGGCTCATGGAAAAGGGCATACAGGCGTTCTCCGGCGAGAACACCTCCCTCTATATCTCGGCGCTCTCGAACGATCTCAATACCATTGAGCGCGACTTCCTCGGCGAGCTGCAGGGCACCATACAGGTCGCGGTGACGTTCGTCGGCGCGCTCGTGCTCATGATCTGGTACAGCCCGCTCCTGACGCTGATATCCATCGGCTTCTCGCTGCTGCCCATAATCGTCTCCGTTATTCTCGGCAACCGCGCCGCGGAGGCGGAGAAGGCCGTTTCCGATAAAAAGGAGGGCTATACCGGCATGCTGAAGGACGCGCTCACGGGCTTTGCGGTGATCAAGAGCTTCAAGGCCGAGCGCAGCATCTCCCGCATACACGACGGCAGCAATTCGGAGGTTGCCGCGGCGACCGAGAAGCGCACCAAGGTCCTCATCAACGTCGGCTATGCCTCGGGTCTTTCGGGGGCGGTGCTGCAGTTCGGCGTGTTCTTCGTCGCGGCGCTGCTCGCGCTCTCCGGCAAGGGCATCACCGCCGGCATCGCGATAGTGTTCGTGCAGCTGCTAAACTACATACTGGCACCGATAAACACCTTCCCGAAGTTCTACGCCGGCGTGAGATCCGCCTTCGGGCTCATCGACAAGCTGGCCGAAGCGCTCAACAAGAACGTGCCCGACGATGGCGTTCAGATAGCGCCGCGCCTCACGGAGGGCATCAGCATACGCGACCTCAACTTCTCGTATGAGAAGGAAAAGACGGTTTTGAGCGACGTGGATATGGAACTCAAAGCCGGCGGCTGCTACGCGCTGGTCGGCGGCTCCGGCAGCGGCAAATCGACCATACTCAACCTGCTGATGGCGTCCTCCTCCGATTACAGGGGACAGATACTATTTGACGGAACGGAGCTCAGGACCGTTTCCGCGGGCTCGCTGTACGACCTCGTTTCTATAATCCAGCAGAACGTGTTCGTGTTCAACAGCACCATACGCGACAATATCACCATGTTTTCCGACTTCCCAGAGGAGGAGATCGAACGCGCGGTGCGTCTCTCCGGCCTAAAGAAGCTCGTGGACGACAGGGGGGAGGATTACCTCTGCGGCGAGAACGGCTCCGGGCTCTCCGGCGGCGAGCGCCAGAGGATCTCGATAGCCCGCGCGCTCCTGCGCAAGACCCCCGTGCTGCTCGTGGACGAGGCCACCGCCGCCCTCGACGCCCAGACCACGTTCGAAGTGCTCGACGCGATACTCAAGCTCGACGGCTTCACCCGCATAATTGTCACCCACGATCTTGACGAGAACATCCTCCGCCGCTGTACCGGTGTGTTCACGCTGAAGAACGGCGTTATAGAGGAGCAGGGCGAGTTCGGCGAGCTGATGGAGAGGAAGGGCTACTTCTACTCCCTGTTCACCGTGTCGCAGCGGTGATCCGGATATGAAAAAAAGGACTGCTGACGCAGTCCTTTTTATTATGTCTTTTACTCGGCCTTCGCCTCTTCGTACTTGACGATGGGCTTCCTTGCCGCGGTGACCTCGTCCGGCCTGCCGACGGGGGTGGTGACGGGAGCGGCGTGAATGGCGGCCGCGTCGGTCTTGACCTGCTCGGCGATGGACTTCATGGCCTCGACGAACTCGTCGAGGGTCTCGCGGGATTCGGACTCGGTCGGCTCGATCATCATCGCCTCGTGCACGATCAGCGGGAAGTAGATCGTCGGGGGATGGTAGCCGCGGTCGATGAGCGCCTTCGCGATATCGGAGGTGTTGACGCCGTAGTTCATGAGCTCGCCCGGGGTGACGACGCACTCGTGCATGCAGGTACGGTCGTGCGGGATCTCATAGACGCCGCGGAGCTTGTTCATGACGTAGTTCGCGTTGAGGACCGCGTTCTCGGACGCCTCCCTGAGGCCGGCTGCGCCGAGGGAGCGGATGTAGCAGTACGCCTTGACGATAACGCCGAAGTTGCCGTAGAAGCTCTTGATCTTGCCGATGGACTCGGGCTTGTCGTAGTTGAGCGTAAGAAGGCCGTCCTTCTGCTCGATGCGGGGCACGGGCATGAAGGGGATGAGGTGCTTCTTTACGCCGACGGGACCGGAGCCGGGGCCGCCGCCGCCGTGGGGCGTCGAGAAGGTCTTATGCAGGTTGATGTGCATGACGTCGAAGCCCATATCGCCGGGACGGACGATGCCCATGATGGCGTTGAGGTTCGCTCCGTCGTAATAGAGGAGGCCGCCCGCCTCGTGGACGATCTTTGCGATCTCCTTTATGTTGCGCTCGAAGAGGCCGAGCGTGGAGGGGTTGGTGAGCATGAGGCCCGCGGTGTCGGGGCCGACCGCCGCGCGCAGAGCGTCGAGGTCGACGCCGCCGTCGGGAGCGGACTTGATCTCCTTGACCTTGAAGCCGGCCATGGAGGCGGAGGCGGGGTTGGTGCCGTGCGCCGCATCGGGAACGATGATGGTCGTGCGCTCGGTATCGCCCCTGTGCTCATGATAGGCGCGGATGTGCATAAGACCGGTCAGCTCGCCGTGAGCGCCGGCTGCGGGCTGCAGCGTGAAGGCGTCCATGCCGCAGATCTCGCAGAGCATATGCTCCATATCCGCCATCAGGGCAAGGCAGCCCTGGCACATCCCGGTATCGAGCAGGGGATGCACGTCGTCGAACATGGGCGCGAGCTCCTCGTTGATCTTGGGATTGTACTTCATGGTGCAGGAGCCGAGGGGGTAGAAGCCGTTGTCCACACCGAAGTTGCGGCGGGAGAGGTTCGTATAATGGCGGACGAGATCGACTTCGCCGAGCTCGGGGAGCCGGAGGTCGGAATCCGCGCGGAACTCCTCGGGAACGTCGTCCCTGTTCATGGGAACGTCGCAGGCGGGCAGGTCGTAAGCCCTGCGTCCCTCGTGGGAACGCTCGAAAATCAGTTTATACTCGGAACGCATCACTCTTCACCTCCCATGGAATCGATGGTGTCCTGGATGATGTCGCAGACGAAATCGAACTCGTCGGCGTTGTTCATCTCCGTAGCGCACCAGAGCATGCCGCCGTCCTTCAGCACGAGACCGCCGGTGATGGAGTAATTGGCGAGCGCCTTGTTGATCTCATCGGGGTTGTCGACGTCGATGACGAATTCGTTGAAGAACGGGGTGTCGGGCCAGCGGAGCTTCACGCCGTCGATGGCGCAGAGCTTCTTGGCGAGGCAGTGCGCCTTGGCGATGTTCTGCTCGGCGACCTCGCGCATGCCGGCGGGGCCCATCGTGCAGCAGTACATCGCGCTCATGATGGCGCAGAGCATCTGGTTGGAGCAGATGTTGGAGGCGGCCTTGTCGCGCCTTATATGCTGCTCGCGGGCCTGAAGGGTGAGCACGTAAACGCGGTTGCCCTCGGCGTCGCGGGTCTCGCCCGCTATGCGGCCGGGCAGGTTGCGCATGAGCTTCTGGGTAGCGGCCATGAATCCGACGTACGGGCCGCCGAACGCCATGGGCAGGCCGAGTGTCTGGCCGTCGCCTATCGCGATATCCGCGCCGTAATCGGCGGGGCGCTTCAGGACGCCGAGGGATATGGGATTGACGTATGCGACGAGCAGGCCGCCCGCGGCGTGGACCGCCTCGGCGATCTCGGCCATGGGCTCTATGCAGCCGTAGTAGTTGGGGTTCGCGCCGATATAGCCGGCCGCGCCTTCCATGTTGGCGGTTATGGCGGAAACGTCGGCGGTGCCCTTATCGTTTACGGGGATCTCGACAAGCTCGATGCCCGCGCAGTGGGCGTAGGTGTGCATGACCGTTATCACGTCGGGATTGAGCGCCGCGGAGTAGAGCACCTTTTTCTTGCGCTTGTTGTCGCGGAGCATGAGCAGCGCCTCGGCGGCGGCGGTGGCGCCGTCGTAAACGGAGGCGTTGGCGGCGTCGAGCCCGGTCAGACGGCAGATGACGGTCTGATACTCAAAGAGACTCTGGAGCATGCCCTGGCTCATCTCTGCCTGATAGGGGGTGTAAGCGGTATAGAACTCGCTCCTCATGGCAAGCTGGGGGATGAGGGAGGGGATGTAGTGACGGTAAGCGCCCGCGCCTCGGAAGAGCGGGCCGCCCTCCTCGTTGAGGTAGACGAATCCGCGGATATGATCGCGCAGCTCCATCTCGGAGAGGGGCTCGGGAAGGTCGAGGGGCCTTTTGAGCTTAAGGTCCTCGGGAATGTCCCGGAAAAGATCGTCCATGGAGCTCATGCCGATCTCGGCAAGCATCTCACGGCGCTCCTTTTCGGTATTGGGGACGTAAGATTTCATAATGCGACTCCTTTTCGGGTGATGACCTGATATGCTGTTCCGCCGACGGGGAGGCCCCGTCGGCGGTTGGGATCATGCTGTTCGATTATTCCTCTTCGGCGCAGAACTGCTCGTAAGCCTCGGCGTCCATGAGCTCATCCTCGTTGATCTCGGTGAACTCGACGGCGGCGATGAAGTTCGCGAACGCGTCCTCGTTGAGGAGCTCGGGAGCGGCGTCCAACTCTTCGTTGACCTCGGTAACGGTACCGGTAACGGCGGAGTAGACGGCGGAGCTGGCCTTGACGGACTCGACTACGCAGTAGCTTTCGCCGATGGCGGTCTCGTCGCCGACGACGGGAAGCTCGACATAAACGATATCGCCGAGAGCCTCGGCCGCGTGAGCGGTGATGCCCATCTTGGCGATGTTGCCTTCTACCATGACCCACTCATGGTCACGGGTGTACTTGCGATCATTGGGAACCATAATAATACCTCCTGTGGTTTGTATTCGTCTTTTGAGGCGCTTCCCGCGGGAAGCGGTTATCATACGGGCTTACGCCCTCTTGTAGAACGGAAGATCGACGCGCTCGCAGGGGATCTGACGGCCGCGAACGTCGATTGTCCAGACGGCGTCCTCCGGAACTTCCGCGGGGACTATCGCCATTGCGTAGTTTCCGCCGAGGCTGGGAGCGGGACCGCCGGACGTGGTGAAGCCGACGATTTCGCCGTTCATGAGAACGGGCATATGCTCGCGGGCGAGGCCCTTCAGGACCTTCAGACCGATGCGCTGACGGGTCTTGGGCTGCATGAGCGCCTCACGGCCGATGAAGGCGGGCTTCTTGAACTTGATCGCGAAATCGACGCCGCACTCGACGGGGTTGATCTCGGCGCTCATCTCATGACCGTAAAGGGGCATGGAGGCCTCGAAACGGAGGGTGTCCCTCGCGCCGAGAGCGCAGGGGAGCAGGCCGATATCCTTGCCGGCGGCGAGCAGAGCGGCATGGAGCTTCATGGCGTCCTCTGCCTTGCAGTAGAGCTCGACGCCGTCCTCGCCGGTGTAGCCGGTGCGGGATACGAGGCAGTCGACGCCCGCGACGGTGTTGTGCTCGGTGAAGGTGTAATTCTTGGCGGGGATCTCACCCTCGTAACCGGCGGCGTTCAGGACCTCCTCGAACTTCGGGCCCTGGAGAGCAAGCTGCGCCCAAAGGGGGCTCTCGTTGACGACGGTCACGTTTTCGGGAGCGTTCATGTTGATCCAGTCGAGATCCTTCTGGGTGTTGGCGGCGTTGACTACCAGCATGTAGCGGTCGTCAGCAAACTTGTAGATGAGCACGTCGTCCACGGCTCCGCCGTCGGGGTAGCACATCACGGCGTAGCGGCAGCGGCCGGGAGTCATCGTGGTGATATCGTTGGTGACGAGGTTCTGAATGAAATCGAAGGCGCCTTCGCCGAGGATGAATACCTCGCCCATGTGGGAGACGTCAAAGAGGCCGCAGGCGGTGCGGACAGCCTTGTGCTCCTCGATTATCGAGCTGTACTGAACGGGGAGTGCCCAGCCGCCGAAATCGACCATCTTGCCGCCGAGAGCGATATGCGCCTCATAGAGCGGAGTTTTTTTGAGTTCGTCCATTATATTACCCCTTTCTTTTCGTGAAATTGTATTGATCTTGGGGCTCGGCCGCGGAAAAAACCGCATACCTTGCATTATCTCCCTTATTATATAACTAAAAAAAAGGCAGTTAAAGGGGTTTTGAGGATATATTTTAGCCCGCGCGGCGGTGAAAATCGGCTTTTCGCGCGCAAAAAAAGACGCCGGCGGTCACCGGCGCCGGCGCCTCTGCCCCGAAGGGGAGGGGAGGCCCCTCCTTTTCGGGCGCGAAGCTGTTCAGCAGCCGCAGGAATTGCCGCAGCCGCAGCCCTGGTTGTCGTTCTCACAGCCGCAGCCGCCCCAGGTGCCGAGCAGCGCGAGTATGATGAGCCACCACCAGTTGCCGCCGCAGCCGTTGTTCTCACAACCGCAGCCGCAGCCCATGTTCCCGTTGCCGAACAGGAGCAGAAGGATTATGACCCACCACCAGTTGTCGCCGAAATTACCGTTGCACATATTACAGACCTCCTTGAAGGGAATACTTGATACGGTCCGTGACCGCTCAGGATATAATACGCGCCGGGCGGAAAATCGGTGAAAAAAGGCGGCGGTCATACCGCCGCCGCACCCGCAAAGGGGCGTCAGTCCTTCCTTCTGAACTCCAGAAGATCCCCGGGCTGACAGTCGAGCACGTCGCAGAGGCGGGCCAGGGTGGAGACCTTTATCGCCTTAGCGCGGCCGTTCTTAAGTATGGAGATGTTGGATATGGTTATCCCGACCCTCTCCGCAAGGTCGCCGACCTTCATCTTGCGCTTGGCCAGCATGACGTCGATGTTGAATATTATCTCGCCGTTGGGGGCTGAAAGCTCCATCATTTCATCGTTGCCCACGGTATCACCTCATATCGTAAGGTCGCTCTGCTCCTGCAGCGCGGCGGCCTTGTAAGCGTAATGGGAGAGCGCGGCCGCGGCGACGCAGATGGCGGCCCCCGCGAAGCATGCGAACAGCACGAGCAGCACCGCGCCGGGATGCCATACGCGCGTGACTATCATCAGTATCACGCTCGCGGCGAAGAAGTACGCCGCGTCGATCCCCGCGAGCAGGGCGATCACGGAGAGGTATTTCGCGTTCTGCGGGCAGAAGGATCTGCCGCGGCCGATATTGGCCGCTATCAGCCACGCCAGCACGAGCGCGGCCGCTACGGGCAGCGCGGTGACGCTGATGATTATGAGCCACGGGATGAAGAGATGCGCGAACTCTCCGTCGCCCGCCTCCGCGAGCGGCCTTCCGCAGACCTCCGGCACTATCCATAAATAGACCGCCGCCGCGCAGAGAGCGACGCCGATAATGACTATCTTCAGCAGCAGCGAGAGTTTCCTTTGATCCATGAATAAAACTCCTTTCCGTTTATACGGGCATTATAGCACGGCACAGTGCACTTGTCAACAATTATTTATCGAATTACGATAAATTGTGTATCGCCGCCGCGTGAGCCGGGGAGGGGACGGCCCGCGATCGTCCTTGACATACGGCGCGGGCGGGGATATCATATACGTGTCAAAATTAAGATATGGAGGACAAACCATTGAAACTCGAAACAGGCAATGTGATACACGGCTTCCGCGTGGAGCGCATCCGCGAATCCGCGGAGCTCGGCGGCAGATTTGTTGAAATGCGCCATGAAAAGGTCGGCACGGAGCTGTGCTGGGTCGATAACGGCGAAACGAACAAGCTCTTCTGCGTGGGCTTCAAGACCCTGCCGGAGGATTCCACGGGCGTATTCCACATACTCGAGCATTCGGTGCTCTGCGGCTCCGAAAAGTACCCCGTGAAAGAGCCCTTCGTCGATCTCGTCAAGAGCTCGATGAACACCTTCCTCAACGCGATGACATTTCCCGACAAGACCATCTATCCCGTTTCCTCCCGCAATGTGCGCGATTACCTCAATCTCACGGAGGTCTATCTCGACGCGGTCTTCGCGCCGCGCTGCGTGACCGATCCCAACGCCTTCCGTCAGGAGGGCTGGCGCCTTGAGCTCGACGAGAACGGCAAGCCCTATATTAACGGCGTCGTTTACAACGAGATGAAGGGCGCGACCTCCGGCCTTGACGATATCCTCGAGGAGGGCGTGACCGCGCTCCTCTTCCCGGATAATTGCTACGGCTTCAATTCCGGCGGCGATCCCGTGCATATCCCGGATCTCACCTACGATATGTACAAGGCGATGTACCGCAAATACTATCACGCCTCCAACGCGAGGGTGTTCCTTGACGGCGACGTGCCCCTTGACGAGACGCTCGCGCTCATCGATTCCTACGTATCGCGCTACGAAAAGCAGGAAGCCCTGCATGAGATACCCGTCCAAGCTCCCCGCCAAGACGAGAGCACCGTCTATTACGAGATCGGCGCGGAGGATCCCGCCGAAAACCGCGCTTCCGTCGCCTACGCGAGGACCATCGGCACATGGGCCGACAAGCGCCGCCTTATGATGGCGGAAGTATTGTGCAGCCTGCTTGCCGACACCAACGAGGCGCCCTTGAAGCGCGCGATACTCGAGGCGGGTCTCGGCGAAGACGTGGAGCTCACCATGCAGGACGGCATTGCGCAGGCGGTGCTTGCCCTTGTCGTGCGCAATACCGAGGCGGACAAGGCCGCCGCCATCCGCGAAAAGACGGAGGAGGTCGTAAACGGCCTGCTGAAGGAGGGGCTCGACAAGGAGCTGCTTACCGCGCACCTCAACCGTTTGGCCTTCCGCATGAAGGATATGCAGGAGCCCGCGGCCCTCATCCGCTGCATTATGAGCTATCAGAGCTCGCTCTACGGCGGCGATCCGATGCTCCTCCTTGAAAACGACGCCGATATCGCCGCCCTGCGCGGGGAGATCGAGAACGGCGGCTTCGATAAGCTGCTGGCCGAGCTCTTCGATTTCGACGCCATGTGCCGCCTGACTGTCCTGCCCTCCGCCGAATACGGCGAAAAGCTGAGGCAGGAGGAGGCCGCCCGCGCCGAGGCGATCTACGCCGCCCTCACCGACGCCGAGAAGGAAGAGCTCAAGGCGGCGAACGACCGCCTGCACGTCTGGCAGGATAACCCCGACGATCCCGCGGATACCGCAAAGCTCCCCGTGCTGCCCCTTTCCGAGGTCAGCCCCGAGCCGATGATCACTCCGACCAAGCTCTGCGGCAAAAAGGGCTTCCCCGTGATGTATCACGCGGTGCCCTCCCACGGAATAAGCCATATCAACCTCTATTTCAACATCTCCGACCTCTGCGTGCGCGGGCTCTCCGCGGCGGGGCTCATGGCGGCGCTCATGACGAAGCTGCCCACAAAGTCCCATTCCGCCTCCGAGCTGCAGAAGCTCATAAAGACCTATATCGGCCGCATCAAGTTCGAGATCAAGGCCTCCATGCGCAGGCCCGATGCCTGCACCCCGTATTTCGCCGTCTCCTGCGACGTGCTGGATGAAAACGTCGAAAAGGCGGAGGAGCTCATAGGCGAGATACTGCTCGAGACCGAATTCGACGATCTCGACCGCATAAAGGAAAACGTGCTCCAGATCAACGAAATGACCCGTCAGCGCGCGATAATGGCGGGCCACGTGATGGGCCTTACCGCCGTCACGAGCCATTATCTCTCCTCCGCAGTCGTGACGGAGGCGACCTCCGGCTATACCTTCCGTAGCTACATAAAGGAGCTTGCGAAGAGCTTTGACGAAAAAGCCGCGGAGCTCAAGTCCGTCATGGAGAGCATACGCGACAACGCCTTTGCGAAGGCGCGCCTCACCGCAGGTCTCACCGCCACGGAAAAGCCCTGCCTCTGCAAACTGGCGGATGCGCTTCCCGCAGGCGAGCCCGCCGAGCCCGAGGTGCATTACGATTCGCCCTGCCCCGATAAGTTCGGCGTGCGCATCCCCGCGCAGGCGAGCTTTGCCGAAAAGGGCGTGGACTACCCCGAGATGAACGGCTCCATGAAGGTCGCGCGCAAAATAATCAGCCTCGCGTTCCTCTGGAACCGCGTGCGCGTACAGGGCGGCGCTTACGGCGTCGGCCTCAACGTAAACGACAGGGGCGTCATCTGCCACTATTCCTACCGCGATCCCTCCCCCGCAAGGAGCATAGGCGTTTACGGCGAGGAGGCCGATTTCATGACCTCCTTCTGCGAGGGCGACGAGGATATAGTCAAGTACATCATCTCCGCCGTGGGCGACACCGAGCCCCTGCTTTCCCCCGCGGAGGAGGGCGCCGCGGCCGATATGCTCGTGCTGGACGGCAAGACGGATGAGGATCTGAGGAAGCTTCGCCGCGAGATGCTTGCGACGAGCAGGGAAAGCCTGCTCGCGCTGCGTCCCATACTCACGAGGTGTGCCGAGGAGGGCAGGATCTGCGTGGTCGGCAGCGACGCCGCCCTCGCCGAGTTCGGCGATATGCCCGTGTTCGAGGGCTGATGAGACAAACAAAAACGGCGTCCCATGAAAACGGGACGCCGTTTTTTATTTGCTTTTTACAGCGCTTTCGCGATGAGCGAGGCCAGCCGGACGTTGTTCAGCACGAGCGCGATGTTCGTTTCGAGACTCTCGCCGCCGGTGACGTCCTTTATCTCCGCAAGGAGGAAGGGGGTGATCTTCTTGCCCTTCACGCCGAGCGCCTCGGCCTTTTTGACCGCCGCCTCTATCACCGCGTCGATCCTTTCGCGGTCCATGGAGTACTCCTCGGGCACGGGATTGACGACCAGCATGCCGCCCGCGATGCCCAAACGCAGCTTTTCGGCGAACGCCGCCGCGATGGTCTCGGGCTCGTCCATGCGGTAATCCACGCCGAACCCGCTGCTGCGGGTGTAGAAGGCGGGCATCTCGTCCGTGCCGTAGCCGATCACGGGCACGCCGCGGGTCTCGAGGTATTCGAGAGTGAGGCCTATGTCGAGTATGCTCTTGGCTCCAGCGCAGACTACCATAACGGAGGTGCGGCCGAGCTCGTCTAGGTCGGCGGAGATATCCATGGTCTGCGCCGCGCCCCTGTGGACGCCGCCGATGCCGCCCGTCGCGAACACCTTTATACCCGCCATCTGCGCGAGTATCATCGTGCCGGCCACGGTAAGAGCTCCGTCGCCGCCCGCCGCGGCGATGACCGCGATATCGCGGCGGCTCGCCTTTGTGACGGCGGCTCCCGCGCGGCCGAGGTATTCGAGCTGTTCGTCGGTCAGGCCGACGCAGAGCTTCCCGCCAAGTATCGCGCAGGTCGCGGGCGTCACGCCGTTTTCACGGGCGACGGCCTCGCACATCTTCGCCGTCTCCACGTTGCGGGGATAGGGCATGCCGTGGGAGATGATGGTGCTTTCCAGAGCTATCACGGGGCGGCCGTTTTCGATCGCCTCCGCCGCTTCGGGGGAGTAAAGTATGTTTTCGTTGAGCTTCATTGCGCTTCTCCTTTTGTTATTGACCTGTTAATGATACCACAGCCGCGGCTTTCGGGCAAGAAAAAAAGCGGAAGTATCCATACTTCCGCTCTGTTCCGCTGTATTACGCGTTCTTCTGAGCGAGCCAATCGTTGATGGTCGCAACGAGCTGATCGCAGTCGATGCCGTGTACGGCGCAGGCCTGCTCGAGGCTTTCGCCGCTCGCCATGATGCAGCCGAGGCAGTGCATGCCGCTCGCCATAAGGATATTGGCGATGCCGCGGTCAACGGCAAGGACGTTTTCGATGGTCATGTTCTTGTTGATCTCCATGATAAAGCCCTCCTTTTGTGGATCTTCGGTATTATTATATCCGCGGCGGGCGGAAATGCAATAGCCGCGAAAAAGATATTTTTCGGGTCAAAGCTCCTCGATCTCGCCTATGTGCCAGATCTCGTCCGCGTACTGGGCGATGGTGCGGTCGCTGGAGAACTTGCCCGCGGCGACCACGTTCATCAGGCACTTCTTAGCGAAGGCGTCGGCGTCGCGCGTGTCGTAGATCGCGCGCAGCTTCGTATCGACGTAGCCGTGCAGGTCGTAGAGCGAGAAGTAGTAATCCGGCTTGCGCCAGTCGCCTATGAGCAGGGAGTTGTAGATCTCCAGCAGCACGCGGCGGGAATCCTCGTTCCTGGAGACGGTGCCGTTGATGAGCGAGTCGACCGCCCTCTTGACGAGGGGATCGGAGTTGTAGATATCCATCGGGCTGTAGCCGGGACGGACGCGCTCGAGCTCGTCTACGCGGGCGCCGAATATGTAGTTGTTCTCCTCGCCCGCCTCGCGCACGATCTCGATATTGGCTCCGTCGTACGTGCCGAGAGTTACGGCGCCGTTCAGCATGAGCTTCATGTTGCCCGTGCCGGAGGCCTCGGTGCCGGCGGGGGAGATCTGCTCGGAGATATCCGCGGCGGGGATTATGTGCTCGGCGTAGGAGCAGTTGTAGTTGCGGACGAACACAACGCGCATGCGGTCGTTCACGTCGGGATCGTTGTTGACGAGCGCCGCGATGTCGTTGATGTATTTGATGACGTTCTTCGCCATTATGTAGCCGGGAGCGGCCTTCGCGCCGAATATGAACGCCGTCGGGGGCATATCCTTAAGACTTCCGTCCTTGATGCTGTAATAGATGTGCATTATGGACAGCGCGTTCATCAGCTGGCGCTTATACTCGTGCATGCGCTTGACCTGCACGTCGAAAACGAACCCGGAGGGTATCTGCACGCCCTCCTTCTCCGCTATGAGGCGGGAAAGGCGGTTTTTCATATGCTGCTTGACCTCGCGGAAGCGGCGAACGGCGGCGTCGTCGATATGCGGGCGGAAATCCGCTATGCGGGACAGATCCTTCAGGAACCCGTCGCCGATCTTGTCGCTGAGCATCTTCGTTAGGTCGGGGTTGCACAGGCCGAGCCAGCGGCGCGGGGTAATGCCGTTGGTCATGTTGAGGAAGCGCTCGGGATAGACCGCGTACCAGTCGGAGAGCACGCTCGTCTTCAAAAGCTCGGAGTGGATCTCCGCTACGCCGTTGATGTAGGTCGAGACGTAGGCCGCGAGCCGCGCCATGTGAACGAGCCCGCCGTCGACGATGCGCATGCGCGCGATCCTGTCCTCGGGCACGGACTTCTGCCTGAGCTCGGTGACGAGCTGTTCGTCGATGCGGACGATCACGTCGAGCATATTGGGCACTACGGCGCGGATTAGGTCGATGTTCCACTTTTCAAGCGCCTCGCTCATCAGCGTATGGTTGGTGTAGTTGAAGGTCTGCCTTGCGGTGTCGAGAGCGGATTCGAAATCCATGCCCTCCTTCATTAGCAGGCGCATGAGCTCCGGTATGGAGATCGTCGGGTGCGTGTCGTTGAGCTGTATCGCGGTGTGCGCGGCGAACCCCGTAAAGTCGTTCCCGCGGACGCGCTTGTAGCGCCTGACGATATCCTGCATGGAAGCGGAGGAGAGGAAGTACTGCTGCTTGAGGCGCAGCTTCTTGCCCGCCTCGGTGGAGTCGTTGGGATAGAGCACGCGTGTGATATCCTCGACCTGGTTCTTCTCCCTCACGGCAAGGGCGTATTCCTGCGCGTTGAACAGCGCGAAATTGAGCTCCTCGATGGGCTCGGACTGCCAGAGGCGCAGAGTGCCGACGTTGTCCGTGCGGTAGCCGATTATGGGCATGTCGTAGGGAACGGCCATTACGGACTGGCCCGCGAACTCGACCACCACGGCCTTGTCGTCGCGGCGGCGGCTCCAGGGATCGCCGTATTTCTGCCAGTTGTCGGCGAGCTCCATCTGGAACCCGTCATGGAAATCCTGCTTGAAAAGGCCGAACTTATAGCGCAGACCGTAGCCGTCCAGCGGCAGGTCGTGAGTCGCGGCGCTGTCAAGGAAGCACGCGGCGAGACGGCCGAGACCGCCGTTGCCCAGCGCGCAGTCCTCGATGTCCTCCATTACGGAGATATCGACGCCGCGGAGCTTCAAAAGGCTGCGGATCTCCTCGAGTATGCCGAGCGCGTAAAGGTTGTTGTAGACCATGCGCCCCGTGAGATACTCGGCGGAAAGGTAGTAGGCCCTGCGGGTCTGCTCGTGAGCGCGGCGGCTCCTGCGCCAGTCGTCGCTCATGGCGTACATGACCGCGTTGGAGAGCGCGCGATGGAGCTGCGGGACGGTCGCCTCGTTGAGCTCGACCAGATATTCGCTGCGCAGCTCTTCTTCGGCTCTGCGTATAATGCCTTTTGCATCCATCAACATATAGTTATTACCTCGTTATTCGAATAGAGTTTTTATCTTTTCCGCGGCGGAGGCGAGATCATCTTCCGTCGCGCGCCAGCACCAGTTGCCGGAGGCGGTGGCGGGGGTGTTTATCCTTGTTTCGGCGCCGAGCAGCAGAACGTCCTGCACGGGGATCACGATGAACCTCGCGTCGCAGCGGGCGACCGCGCGGACGATGCCCGCGGGCAGATCCTTCGTCTTGGCGTAGCGGCGCGCGATCCTGCGGGTCGCTTCGTCCGTCTCCTCCCACCATGCGGCGAGGGGCGGATTGTCATGCGTGCCGGTGTAGGCGATCTTGTTGCGGAGCGTTGCGGGATCGCCGTCCCACATGCGGTTCTTGTGCGGGTTGCGTCGGTCGTTGTCAAAGGCGAACTCCATTACCTGCATGCCGGCAAAGCCGGTGCGCTTCAGCAGCATGGTAACGTCCTTCGTGATGAAGCCCAGATCCTCCGCGACTATCTCCACGGGCAGATTCTCCTGGGCGGCCTTTTCAAAGAGCCGACGGCCCTCGGCCTTGCGCCAGACGCCGTTCCTCGCGTTTTCCGCTCCGGCGGGCACTGCGTAGTAGGAGGCGAATCCGCGGAAATGGTCGATGCGGAGTATGTCGTAAAGCTCCGCGCAGCGGCGCAGACGCGCCATCCAGAAGCGGAAGCCGTCCCTCTTCATGCGGGACCAGTTGTAGACCGGGTTGCCCCACAGCTGGCCGTCCTCGCAGAAATAATCGGGGGGAACGCCGGCTACCTCGACGGGCCGGCCGTCCTTGTCGAAGCGGAAGTTTTCACGCATGGCCCAGCAGTCGGAGGAATCGTACGCGCAGTATATGGGCAGATCGCCCATTATCTGCACGCCCTTCTCCTTCGCGTAAGCGCGGAGCAGCCGCCACTGGCGGTCGAGCTCCATCTGCAGGAACTTGTGGAAGCCGACCTCGCAGGAGATCTGCTCCTCAATGGCGGCCATGGCCCGGGGCCTGCGGTTTTTCAGCCCGTCGGGCCACTCGTACCAGGGGGCGCCGCCCATGGCCTCCTTTATGGCGGTGAAGCGGGCGTGATCGTCGAGCCACGGAGCGCGGCTCTCGAACTCGGCCATTTCCTCCGCGTGCCCGGGCCGGCCGACGGCCCTCGCATAGGCGGTCATCAGCAGCGGCAGGCGGTTCTCGTACAGCTTGCCGTAATCGACGCGCGCGGGATCGGAGCCGAAGTCCACAGACTCGCATTCCCCGCGGGTCAGGAGGCCTCGCTCGACGAGCATATCAAGATCGAGGAAATAGGGGTTGAGCGCGAAGCTCGAAAAGCTCTGATAGGGGGAATCGCCATAGCCCGTGACGCCCGTGGGGAGTATCGCCCACATGTTTGCGCCGCCTTCGGCAAGCAGGTCGATGAAATCGTACGCGGCCCTGCCGAAGGTGCCTATGCCGTATTTGGAAGGGAGCGAGAACACCGGGAGGAGCAAGCCTCTGCGGCGGGTGTAAACGGGTTTGCCTGTGCACTGTGTATCAGCCATGCGACCCTCCAAAAAACAATTTTAAGTATTATATCACAAGAGAGCGCGCATAGCACTATTTTTTTGATAAAATATTATCCGCGATACCTGTAAATATGAGGAAAGCCGCAGAAAACGCTTGTTTTCCGCGGCTTATTTTTTCAAATATCAATCGGCTCCGCCGACGCTGTATATGACGGTGCCGCCCTCCTGCCAGACGGGAACGAGGCCGGAGAAGAACCCCGTATCGACGGAGTAGGAGCCGTATTCCCACGATCCCAGCAGCACGTAATCCACGCCGTATTTTTCGGCAAGCTCCGTGAAGCAGGCGTTGGGCTCCTCGTACATCCTTTCGACGTTGTGATAGCGCTCGCCGTAATTGACGCCGTGGAAGTAGAGGAAGGTAGGCGCGCCGCAGACTATGTTGCGGCCGGTCAGCATCGCGACGGCGTTGTTGTGATTGGTCGCGGTGAGGAATGTGGCGTCGGGCTCGGTGTTGGCCTTTATCCACTCCGCCGCGTCGCAGAGCTCCGCGGATACGACCTGATAGCCGTTCTCGCGATAGCGGAGCCTGCCGTCAACGACACCCAGATGATCGCCGGAGACATATTCGCGGGCGAGGGTCATCACGCCGGATATCAGCATGGAAGCGAGCAGCGCTCCGAAGAGCACGGCGTACGCGAGCCGCCTGCCGAGGGGCAGAGCCGCCTTCCTGTCCTTCGCGGAGGCATTCACGGGGACGGCGAGGAGCTTATCCCACAGGTTCACTATGAACTCCGCGACAATGCCGCAGGTCATTGCGAACCATACGAAGAGCAGCTTGTTGTTGTCGTAGGTGTTGGGCTGGAAAACGACGAACTCGCATAGCGCCCATATCACGAGGGAGCCGCCGTAAAACAGCTTCGTCTCCTTCTTCGCCGCGAGGAACGCGGGGACCATCAGTATAAATATCATGCCGAGGTTCTTTATATAGAACCAGAGCCAGGAGTCGGATTCGTTGCACCAGTTGAAGTGCAGCTTCAGGAACCCGCCCGCGGAGGACTGACGGAACGTGAAGCCGAAGAGCTGCGGGGCGGCGAGCGCCACCGCTATAACGCCGAACAGCAGGAAGTACCGCAGGCCCCGCCGGCCGGCCTTCTTCTCCTCCGCATCGAGCTTTGAGGAGCACTGACCGATGAGGCGGGCGACGATGAGGAACGCGCTCAGTATGCCCAGCGCGAAGAAGCTGTGCGTGTGCACGAGGGGCATGGCGCCGGCCAGTACGCCGAGGCAGATGAAAAGCTTTTCTTCGCGGCCGAATACCGCGCGCCGCAAAAGCTGCAGCGCGGGGAAGAGGAGCGCCCAGCCGAAGAGCGTCGCCCTCTGGGGGATCATCATGTCGGCTATCGAGTTCACCCAGCGCATGCCGTTGTCGACGAAATTGGTCGGGGTCTTGTACCAGCCGCTCATAAGCATCTCGCCCATGTCGACGGGGTGCGCGTTCTGCACGGAGGCGCTTATGCCGAGCGTCTCGTTCAGCCAGTTGCTCCACGCATCGGGGGTGGTGAGCGACGCAAGCGTCTTTGCGTTGTCAAAGAAGTAGAAGAAGCCGAACCCGCCGCCCAGGAAGAAGAGCAGCGTGCCGATGACGGCGGCCGAGTCGCGGCGGAACCAGTCCTCAAAGAAGAGGTACACGCCGAGCACCACGGTAATGAGCGCGTATATCGAGGGAAGTATCGTCGCGAAGCGGAGCGTGGAGCCCAACGTGAAGAAGGTCGAGCTGATGCTGTCGCAGAGGAAGGGGTAGCCCAGAGCCGTGTCGGGCAGTATCGAATACATGGGCGGGAACGTCTTCTGTACGGAGATGCTCGTGATGAAGCCCAGATGCATGCACAGATCGCCGTAGGTGCACTGGCCCACGTGCAGCGAGCCGTCGGAGGCGTTCGTGATGTAGTGATTGCTCATCAGCACCGCGCCGATCACGATTATCGGCAGGCAGGTCAGGAGCAGAGGCCTTTCGGTCTTGAAGCTGAACGATCCGGTCGCGGCCCTGCCCTTCGACAGAACGGCGGAGAGCACACCGACGCCCAGAGCCAGACCCAGCGCGATGAGCTGCGCCGCGAGGCAGAAGCCCATAATGAACGCGAGCAGCACCGGCAGCCATAGGAGCATCACCAGCCCCGCCGTGAGTCCGAAAAGGAGCTGCTTGACGAAGCGGTCGCGGGGGAACAATGCCCGCGCGAGCGAGAAGCCGGATACCGCGAAGAGCGCCGCGTAAAGGAATGAGAGCAGGTTCAGCATGAAAGACCTCCGTGGGAACTGTTAAAAAACGCCGGAGCGGGATCGCCGCTCCGCGGTGGGAATCAGAAATAGAACGCGAGCTTTTTCAGCGGGGAGACGCGAAAGCGCACCTCGCCGTAGACCGCGGAATAATCGACGATGTAGGACGACGGGAAATTGACGCTCGTCCTCGTGTCGGGGAGCAGCAAGAGCTTGCCCTCGGGGATCTCGATCTCGAAATCGAGCCAGTCGGCCCAGCCGTCGGAGTACGCGCTCTCGTCGAGGAGCGCGCCGTCCAGATACGCGCGCCCGCCGCGCACGGTGTAAGTCGAGCCGCCCGCCGCGGCAACGCGGAGGAACAGGTATTCGCCGCCCACGTCGGCCCGGACCGCGTCGCCCACGGAGTAGTCGGAAACGAATTTCGATACCCTGTCGACGAGCAGAAGGTCGCCCTCCTCAAAACCGGTGAGCTTCGGCTCCTTTACGGAGCAGGGAACGAGCATGAGCCGGAAAAGCAGGAACACCAGCAGCACGCTCAAAATTATGACGACGGCGACGTCCGCTGCCCTGCGGGCGGCGGATTCCGATCTCGTGTATGTGCTTCTTAAAGTGTATTCCTGCATGGCGGACCTTGGTTATTTGACGGAGCGGATCTTGTCGAACGGATACATCACGCCGCGAACGCGGCCGACAACGTCGGAAAGCGGTATCGCGCCGACTATGCGGCTGTCGGTGGAGTTGGTGCGGTGATCGCCCATTACGAAAACGCAGCCCTCGGGCACGGTGAACATGCCGCCGACCGACCCCTCGCAGGAGATGGGGATGTTCGACCAGCCCTCGTCGAAGAGCATGGTATCGGCGTAGGCGGATTCGTCCAGCTCCTGACCGTCGATCATGACGTAGTATTCGACGCCGGCCTTGCCCGTGACCTCGTCCATGACTATCCTGCTGCCGAGGGCGACGGTCTGCCCCGCGGTCGCGATGATGCGCTTGACGAAGGCGGTGCTGCCCCTGTCGGGAAAGTGGACTATCACGATGTCGCCCTGCTTGGGCTCGGTGAACCAGTAGCTGACCTTTTCGACGAAGCAGCGCTCCGTGTCCTGCAGGGTGTTCATCATGGAGGGGCCCTCGACCCTTACCGGCTCGATAACGAAGGCGCGCAGCGTCAGCATGACGAGCACGAGCCCGACGATGAATATCAGAAAATCGATATTCCCCGCGGACCTGTAGCCCTTCTCTCCGCTGTGCAGATCCTCGCACGCGCGGCGTGTCCTCTTATCGGTCTTTATCATCGGATGCCTCCATGACGGCTTTCGCGGCCTTTATGAAATCGCCCCTGTCGAGCATGACGACCCTGCCGCAGCCAATGCATTTTATCTTTACGTCCGCGCCCGTCCTGATTATCTCCCATTCGGACGAGCCGCAGGCGTGGGGCTTGCGCATTATCACGCGCTGCCCCAGCTTGAAATCGTTGCCTATCATTTTATCAGTCGTTGCCCACCCAGCGCAGGAAGAAGTAGAGGCGGGCGCCCTTCTGGGAAGCGGCATGATCGTCGCCGCAGGTGATCAGCGTCATGAACCTGTCGCTCGTGGTGACGTTGACGGAGTAGCCCAGCTCGCTCTTGCGCAGCTGATAGTTGATCCAGGCCTGCTTTTCCTGCTCGTTTAAAGCGTTGAAGGTGTTCGGCCAGTTGGCGTTGTAGTACTGGGAGGAATCCTCCGCCCTGCGGAAGGCCGGCTCCTCGTACATGGCCCATACCTCCCAGTATCCCGTCTGGCCGTAGGTGTTTATGCACCAGATGCGGTTCTTGAAGGTCTTGAGCTTGGCCTTGCCGTTCTGCAGATCGTGCAGCTGATGGAACATCGTGCCGCTCGTCCTCGAGTTATGGCCGGTGATGACGATGTTCTTGTTGGCCTTGGACCAGTAGAAGTAGATGCTACCGCGGACCGTCGACTTCCTGTCGATGTCGTGGTCGTTGTAATACCAGTTCTGGCCGTACATTATCGGGTAGGAGATGTTGGTGCCCTCGAGCGTGATATAGCCCTGCGCGTCGGGATTCTTGCGCTTGGCGTCGGCAAGGGGGGCGGTGTACATGTCCGTCTTCGCGTACTGGTCGATGGCGTTTTTGCCGGCGGCCTGCGCGGTCAGCTTTTCAAGGTCGTTTATGTCGATGGAATCGGGTCTGGAGCTGTCGGTGATAATGTTCGCCGCACGAAGGAATGCGCCATTGAGCTTCACGCCGCCGGAGATATGCGCCTCGACGGAGGATACGTCCTTGTCGTCGATCACGCCGTCGCCGTTGACGTCGCCCAGCAGTACACAGGTGGCGGAGACGGTCTCGCACGTGGCGGGGTTGGTGTAGTCGAGCTGACGGCCGGTGGAGACGGGCTCGCCGCCGATGAAGGTGCCGGGAACGAGGCCCAGGAGCCAGCCGTCCTCCGTCACGTAGGGCAGGAGCCGCCAGTTGTCGACCGCGCACTGCAGGAACTCGTTATCGCCGAAGCCCTTGCAGGTGCCGTCGCCGAAGAGCACTACGGCGTGCTTTTCGGATGCGGAGACGTGATAGACGTTGCCCAGCGGCGCGGGGATCAGCGGGGAATCGGTGAAGAGATTGCCCGTCTCGTCCACGCCGAACGTCGCGCCCTTGGAGGCGAATATCTTGACTATCCCGTTCCAGCCGAGGTCGGCGGTCTCGGCGGAAAGGACTGCGAACGTGCGCACGGTGCCGTCGGCGTTGAGTATCGCGATATGATCCTCGGCGGCGGCGACTCCCGCCGCGGGGAAGGAGTTGATGACCGCATCGGCGTCGGGACCGAGGGTGGTGACCACGCCTTCGGCCGTTTCGGCGACGGTGTAACTGCCGGCGGCGCAGATCCTGACAACGCCCGACCAGCCGGAGACTTCGCACTGGCCGTGGGTATTGTCGCCGCAGGCGATTACGGTGCCGTCGGTCAGCAGCGCGGCGAGGTGATTTTCACCCATGGCGATATCGGCGACGCCCGTCCATTTCTTCGCTTCGGCGAAGCTTTCCGCAAGGGAGCCGGTGATGACGATGGTGCCGTTCTTGAGCAGAGCCGCGGCGGTCGTGTCGTTGGCGGCGAAGCGGATCACGTTCGCCCAGTCGAATATCAGGTTCTGACCGGAGACCGCGCTGCCCATGAAGCGGATGGAGCCGTCGGACGCTACGCCGTAAGTGCCGGTCGCAACGGCGGCGACGAAGGCGTCGCTGCTGCGGAGCGATACGGGATCGTAGGGCATGCCGGAGGGCTCGGGCGTGTCGGTGACCGCGGGCTCGGGCGTGTCGGTGGCCATGGCCTGCTGCGTGGGCTCGGGAGTGGGATCCTCGGAGCGGGTCGGGCCGCATCCCTCGCAGCTGTGCCCCGCGAGTATGCCTCCGACTATAAGGCCGGCCGCTATGAGAGCGGCGAGTATGATTATTTTAACGGTTTTGCTTTTCATGTGCATTGGGTTCTCCTTGGCTCATATCTTACCAATCATATCATACCACATCGCGTCCAAAAAAGAAACCGTATTCACAAAAATAGGGCGTATTTTTGCGGATACGGTCGGTCTGCGTATGAGTGCGGGCGGGATCAGCGCCTGCCCGTGGGTATCTGCGCGCGCACGGCGCGAACTTCGGCGGGGTCGATATCGGCCGTCAGCACGCATTCCGCCGTGCCGGCCCGGGCGATGACGCGGCCCCAGGGATCGACCATCAGCGAATTCGCGTAGGAGACGTATGCGCCCGCCTCGTCCCTCGCGGGGGCGCAGCCGAATGTGAATATCTGTTCGTCGACGGCCCTCGCGCGGAAGAGCAGCTCCCAGTGCAGCGGGCCGGTGGTCATGTTGAACGCCGCGGGAACGGCGAGGAAATCGATCCCCTCCATGCCGTGTATGAAACCGGGGAAGCGGATATCGAAGCATATGCACACGCCGAATCTGCCGAAGGGCGTGGAGAAAACCGCCGCGCCTTCGCCCGCGGTCAGCGTGTCGGATTCGAAAAAGCGCTGTCCGCCCTTGACGTCTATGTCGAAGAGATGCGCCTTCCTGTGCTTCGCGGCGGGCTCCCCGTCGGGACGGTACACGAAGCAGGTGTTGTAGATGCTGCCGCCCGCCGCCTCCGGCATGCTCCCGCCTATGAGATACGCGCCGCATTCGCGGGCCGTGCGGGACAGCGTCTCGGTAACTTCGCCGCCCTCCGGCTCGGCGTTTTTCACGAACGACTCGTTCCCGTAGGGGCAGCAGAACATCTCGGGCAGCATTATCACGTCCGACCCGCGCGCGGTCAGCGCAAGCGCTTCCGCGCGGCGGAGGTTCTCCCGCTTGTCGGGGCCGACCTTCATCTGTATAAGCGATATCCTCATGCTTCCTCCGTTTCCTCAGCGGCCTTCGAATAAACGTACGCGCGGCCTTCCCGCCTTCTTGCAAGCGCGCCGACCGAGTACAGCACCGCGCATATCTGCTGCGCGAGGCGCTCGGGGTACGGCGCGGAGCGCGCCAGCTGCTTTACCGTGAACTCGCTTCCCGCGAGCGCCTCCGGTATCATCCGCAGCCAGTCGTCACGGCTGACGAACGCCCATTCCCCGACGAGCTCAGTCGGGACGAGCTCGTACTTGGCGGCGCCCGCCGCGCGGCGGCTGCGCCTGCGCGTATCCTGCCGCACGCGGTATTCCTCCGCGTCGACAATGGGCACGACCACGACGAGCCCGGGCCTTGTCAGACAGTCCTTTACGTGCACGAGCTCGCGGAAGGCGTCGGCGAGCGCGCCTTTTTTCGGCGAGAGCCGCGGCGCGGACAGCTCGCCCGTTTCGGGATCGCGGAGGATTATCCTCCTGCGCCGTATCACGGGATGCACGAGCGTCACGGGGACGTCGGGGGGATATTCCTCCAGCTTGCGCTTCATGGAGAAGAGCGACCGGGTCTGTATCTCGATGATCCCCTCGGAGTTCATGACGTCCGCGAAAAAGCCGGAGACCTTCTGCTCGTGGCGGGTCTCGTCCGGTTCGTAATAGTATTTCAGCGCGGAATGCAGGGTCTTTTCGCCAAGCATGCCTATACCTCCGCCCTCGGCCTTGCGCAGGAGCGCCCTCGCGACGGCGGCGGAAAACCTGATGCTGTCCATACGGAAATGATATCACACGCCGCGCCCCGCGGCAAGAGGGAATGAAAAAAGCCGGAGACGCGCCCGCGCGCATTTCCGGCTCGTTTGGCCCGACTGCGTTATCCGGCCCGGCGGGATCACTCCTCGCCGCCGCCGAACCACCTGTTCCAGACGTCCGCGAAGAAATCACCGACGATCTTGATGAAATCGCCGATGCTCTTGATTATGCCCTTCACGGTCTCCTTGAAGCTGTTCGCCTTCTGGGCGGCCTTCGCCATGTTGACGAGGCGCTGCTGTATCTCCTCGGCGGAGAGGCCTTCGAACATGCGGGCGAGGCGCAGTATCTGCTTCGCCTGATCCTCGGTGAGCTCCGCATCGTAATCGTCGGCGATGGAGTTGATCTTGTCGAGCACGTCCGCGTCGCTCATGCCGCGGGTCTCGTCGAGTATCTTCTTGACGTCGTTGATTATGGAGAGCGCCTCCTCGGAGCCGATGTACTCCGCGAGCTTGCCCGTCGCGATGAGCTCCTCGATGCCGAGGTCCTTCGCGTAGTCGTCGAGCAGGCGGCCGGTCATATCCTCGTACGCCTTGTAGATGCCGGTCAGCGCGGCGGTCCCGCTCAGCGCGTGGGGCGCCCAGATCTTGATGGTCGCGTCGGTGATGCCGGCGGAGATCAGGGCGTTCCTGTACATCTCGGGAGTTACGAAATTGATGTTGAAGGTCTCGATATCGAGGCCGGAGCCCTCCTTCTCGGCGACGATGTAGATGCTCGAAAGCGCAACGTGGCCGAGCTTGGCGTCGGGGAGCTTGCCCTCGAAATATTGGCGCTCGTCCTTGTTGGTGACGGTCAGTATCTCGACGTCCTCGTCGGTTATCCCGAAGTATTCTATCGCCTCGCGGCGCTGCGACTCGGTGAGATCCGCGCCGAGCACGAGCCTCGATTCGCCCTCCTCGAGCGCGAACGCCGTGCCGCACGCCGTCAGCGCGAAGAGCACGGAGAGTATTATTGCGGTGATCTTTTTCATGATATCACAAGCCTTTCCCGGCTTTTCTGCCGTTAGTGGAATCAGTGCGCGTAACCGCGTACATCTATATAACGCACGGGAGAGCGTTTCGGTTCCATATATTTTATCGCGAGGGTATCAACTTCATGATATCGGCGGGCAGGGGGGAGAGGAGCTCCTTCGTTTCGCCCGTCATGGGATGGCGGAAAACGAGCCGCGCGGAATGCAGCGCGGGCCGGTCGATGAAGGAGACCTCCTCGCCGTAGAGCCAGTCGCCGACTATGGGATGCCCGAGCGCCGCCATGTGCACGCGCAGCTGGTGCATCCTCCCCGTCATGGGCACGAGCTTCACGAGGCTCCTGTCGCCGAAGCTCTCCAGCACCGTGTATTCAGTGAGGCAGTCGAGCCCGCCGCGGGTCACGGCCATTTTGTAATTGCTCCCCTCCGGATGAGCGAGCGGCAGCCGCACGGAGCCGGAGGGCTCGTCGAACACGCCCCGGACGAGGGCGGTGTATTCCTTGTAAAAATCGGGCGTATGCAGAAGCTTTATCATGCGCTCGTGCATGTAGCCGCATTTGGCGACGGTCATAAGGCCGCTCGTGCCCCTGTCGAGGCGGCTGACGGTGTGGACGAACTCGTCCGCCGCAAAGTACGCGGAAAGCGCGTTCTCGACGGAGCCGCCCATGCCCGATCTCTCGGGATGGACGGTCATGCCCGCGGGCTTGTCGATCACGGCGAGCCATTCGTCCTCGAACACTATCCGGAGCGGGCAGCGGACGGGCTCCAGCCGTTTGGAGTCGGGCGGGTCGGAAATGAGCGCGGTCACGCTGTCGCCGGCCGCGCAGCGGGTGGTCGTGTACGCGGGGCTGCCGTTCAGCAGTATGCCGCCCGCGCGGCGCTTCAGGCGCGAGATATGGGAGCGCGACATTACGAAAACGTCCCGCAGGACGTGAAAAACGGTGCAGCCCGAAAGCTCCGGCGGTACCGTGAACGAAAGCGGCTCCATGGCGTTCTCCTTCAGCGCAGGTCGTCGTCGCCGCGGCCCTCCGCGACGTCGGCGGCAAGGGAGTATTCGTCGAGGGAATCCTCGTCCTCGTACTCAAGGTCGTGCTGGCCCGCGCGCGTCTCCAGATGGTGGCGGAACTCATGCAGTATCACGCGGCGCAGCTCGTCCGCAAATTCGGCGCCCTTCAGATCCCCGTGGGCGCGCATGAACGAGCCGTAATAGAGGGTTATGTAACGGCCCTCGTTCCCGCCGTAGTGGTATTCGCCGAGTATGTACAGGGGCCTTTCGGGGCGGCTCCGCTTGTGCAGCTTCGCCCTGTCGGATATCACCACGCCGCCGTTGAGGCCCTTGAAGAAGTCCTCCGGCAGCTCGGCGGTTATGCGCTCCGCAAGGAGCTGGAACTCCAGCTCCGTCACACGGCGGGCGGCGCGCCTTATGCCCCCGCGCCGTGACCCGGCGGGGTGGGAGCGGCTTATGCCGTACATGTTCTTCAGAAGCCCCTCGGTGATGGCAAGCTCCGATACGTTCCTCCACGCGCAGCCCAATGACGCATCCCTGCGGCCAGGGCCGTGAAAGTCGCTGCCGCAGGTGGGGCGCAGCCCAAGCTCGCGGGCTATATCGCGGAAGTACGCGGTCTTTGCCTCGTCCGCGCGGGAATAGTACGCCTCAACGCCCCAAAGCCCCATGCCGCGCATGCTCTTTATCAGCTCGTACGGATCCTCGCGCATGTTCATCGGATGGGCGTGCACCGCAACGCCGCCCGCCGCGCGGATGGCGTCGAGCGTTTCGCGGATGGTCGGGCGCTCCATCGATACGTAATAGGGCGTCCCCCGCACGAGATAGCGGGAGAACGCCTCGCCTATGGTCGAGCAGCGGCCCGCTTCCACGAGCGCGGCTGCGATATCCGCCTTGGTCGCGCTGCCCGACTGCCTGTCCGCGAAGGAGGGGAGGACTATGCCGTCCGACTCAAGCAGCTTTATCATGCGGTCGTTGCGCTCGATGCGGCGCTGCGTCTGCAGGGAGGTGAGCTTCACGAGCTCGGGGCAGAAGGGGTCGACGCCAAGGCCGAGTATGTGCAGCTCGTCGCCGTATTCGGCCTCTATCTCTATGCCGGGTATGAAGGGCTGCGAAAGCTCCTCCGCCGCGCGTATGGCGCAGGGGATGCCGTCCGCCGTGTCGTGGTCGGTAAGCGCGACGAGCGACAGTCCGGCGGCCTTCGCCTCCTCTAACAATTTCTCGGGCGGCAGAACGCCGTCCGAGAAATTCGAATGTGTATGCAGATCAAACATTTTCCTCTGTTCCGTCCTCGTCCGTGTTTTCGGCGGGGAACTCCTCCGCGGGAGCGTCCTTGCCGTCCGCAGGACTGTCCTTGCCGTCCGCGGGAGCGCCATTGCCGTCCGCGGGAGCGCCATTGCCGTCCGCAGGACTGACGTTGCCGTCCGCAGGACTGACGTTGCCGTCCGCAGGACTGACGTTGCCGTCCGCAGGACTATGCTTGCCGTCCGCAGGACCTTCGGGATCCTTCCAGTCCGGGTCGCCGGCGAGCAGACGGTCGAACTCCGTGCCGGAAAGGTGCTCGTTTTCTATGAGCGCGTCGATGATGCGGGTCATCGCATCGGAATTGGCGATGATGATGGACTTCGCCCTTTCGCAGGCCTCCTCCATAATGCGGCGCACCTCGCGGTCGATATCGGCGGCGACAGCCTCCGAATAGTTGGGCTGATGGCCCCACTCGCGGCCGATGAACACCTCCTCGCTCCCGGCGAGGAACACGGGACCGACGTTCTCGCTCATGCCGAACTCGGTCACCATGCGCTTGGCAAGCTCGGTCGCCCGCTTCAGGTCGTTCTGCGCGCCGACGGAGATATCGTCGAGCCGTACGGCCTCTGCCATGCGGCCGCCCATGAAGGATGCGATCTCGTCGAGCATCTTGCCGCGGGTCATGTGCGCGTTGTCGTCGTCGGGTATGTAGCTCGTGTAGCCGAGCGCCCTGCCGCGCTGAATGACGGAAAGCTCGTCGATGGGGTCGCAGTGCGGGAGCATCTTGGACACTATCGCATGGCCGACCTCGTGCGTGGCGGTGATGAACCTGTCCTCGGGGGTGACTATGCGGCTCTTCTTTTCGGGGCCCCAGGATACGCGCTTCATGGCCTCGGAGATGAGGTCGGTCGTGATCGCGGGCATATGCTTCCTCACGGCGAGTATGGCGGCCTCGTTCAGAACGTTTTCAAGGTCCGCTCCGGTAAAGCCGGGGGTGAGCTTCGCTATTTTATTGAGGTCGACGTCGGGAGCCATGGGCTTCGTCTCCGCGTAGAGCTTCAGTATCGCCTCGCGGCCCTTGACGTCGGGGTAATCGACGGTGATCTGCCTGTCGAACCTGCCGGGACGCAGCAGAGCGGGATCGAGAACGTCGGGCCTGTTGGTCGCGGCGATGACGATAACGCCCTGATTGCCCTCGAAGCCGTCCATCTCGACGAGGAGCTGGTTAAGGGTCTGCTCCTTCTCGTCGTGACCTCCGCCGAGACCCGCGCCGCGCTGACGGCCCACCGCGTCGATCTCGTCAATGAATACGAGCGCGGGAGCAAGGCGCTTCGCGGTCTGGAAAAGATCCCTCACGCGGCTTGCGCCGACGCCGACGAACATCTCGACGAAGTCGGAGCCGCTTATGGACAGGAACGGCACGTTCGCCTCGCCCGCGACGGCCTTCGCGAGCAGTGTCTTACCTGTGCCGGGAGGGCCGACGAGCAGAACGCCCTTCGGGATCCTCGCGCCCATGGAGGTGAACGCGGAGGGATCCTTCAGGAAATCGACGACCTCCTGTATCTCCTCCTTCTCCTCGTCGCAGCCCTGAACGTCGCGGAAGGTCTTCTTATCCTTGCCGTCGGAGAGCCTCGCGCGGGATTTGCCGAAGTTCATTGCCTGACGGTTGTCGCGGCCGGAGGCGCGGACGATTATGAACATCGTCACGATGAGTATCACGCCCATTATGAGATAGGGCAGGAGCAT
>JAFZRT010000059.1 GCA_017619735.1 Clostridia bacterium | reverse complement strand
CAGCCTCTCAGCTCGGCTACCCATCGCGGACTTGGTGGGCCGTTACCTCACCAACTATCTAATGGGACGCGAGCCCCTCTCAAAGCGATAAATCTTTGACCCCTTCGTCATGCGACATTGTGGTCTTATGCGGTATTAGCAGCCGTTTCCAGCTGTTGTCCCCCTCTTTGAGTCAGGTTGCTCACGCGTTACTCACCCGTTCGCCACTAGGTTAAAAACCGAAGTCTCTAACCCCGTTCGACTTGCATGTATTAGGCACGCCGCCAGCGTTCGTCCTGAGCCAGGATCAAACTCTTGAGTTAAAATCCTGAACGTCATCTCTCGATGACTGCTCGTTACTTTGTACGTGGTCCCCTTTCGGGGACCCTTCAGTCAGTCGTTATCCGACCGACCGCTGGTCGTCTCAAAATTACTTGAGTTCTTTTTGAACTCTGCGTTTTGTGCACTCACTTTCGTTTGTGCTGTTCATTATCACTATACGGTTTTCAAGGTACTCGCGGCGCCGCTTTTTTCCCGCTTCGCCGCCCTGCCGTCCCTCGCAAGAGTCGCTTGTTTTGTGACAGCTTGTGTATAATAGCACTTTCCCCTCCCTTTGTCAACACTTTTTTTGAGTTTTTTCAGCCCTTTTTTTCGCTCCGCTCCGCCCACGTTTTTTTCTTTTCCCGTCTCGCTTTTTGCCGTATCGCCAACACTCTTTTTCGAATATTTGTTTGGATTATATTTAAAAGTATATCTCCGACTTTTTTTGCCGTCTTGTGGAGCGTTGGGACGGGGTCCACAACATCTTGTTATCGGCGCTCACGCCCCTCCCGAACGGCAAAATCCGCACTTGCGGAATCCTCATTATCATGTATAATGTTATATATGGAAGATTCCGCAAAAAACATCAGCATCATTGAAAGCATCGTCCCGGCGCTCCCCGGAGGCGCTATGACCAAGGACCCCACGCAGCTCGGGCCGCTGGTGCTCGCGTACATCGGAGACACGATATTCGACCTCTACGTGAGGACGAACCTCATTGCGTCGACCGACCTCACCGCGCACGGCCTGCACATGGCGGCGGCGCGTCGGGTATGCGCGTCGGCGCAGGCGGAGGCGTTCCGCCTTATCGAGAGCTCGCTCACAGAGGAGGAGCTCGCGGTCTACCGGCGCGGGCGCAACGGGCACATGGGCACCGTGCCGCGCAGCGCCTCGATAGGCGACTACCGCATGGCGACGGGGCTCGAGGCGGTCATCGGCTGGCTGTACCTCATGGGCCGCGACGAGCGCATGAACGAGCTGATGGGCATGATAATCAAGGAACGCAGCTGATCGGAGGGCAATATGGCAAACAACAGAAGAAACGATCCCGAGGGCAGAGTCGTGGGCTTCCGCGACGGACAGCCGATCTATAAGCGCACAGACCGCTCCGTGCAGGAGCGCAGCAGGCCCGGCGAGGGTCGTCCCCGCTATAACGACCGCGACCGCGACGGCAGGTATGACGGCCGCGGGGAGTATTCCGGCAGACGCACATATAATAATAGGAAGAGCGAGCCGCAGAGCGAGGGCGGAGAGCGCCGCTTCGGCGACCGCCGGAGGGAAGGCGGCGATTCACGCGGGCCCCGCATCGAACGCCGCGAGGATATCCCGAGGAACGAACGCCGCGGCAGGCCCGATTTCGGCGACGAGCGCATAAACCGTCACGCCGAGGAGGCGATGCGCATAAAGCTCCCGAGGGAGCAGCGCAGGTACGACAACATGAAGCCCCTCCCCCACGACGTGCCGGAGGAGCCGAACGAGGCCGAGCTGCCCAATATCATAATGGGACGCAACCCCGTAAAGGAGGCCATCAAGTCCGGCCGTTCCATCGACCGCATACTGGTAACGAGCGAGCATGACGGCTCGCTGAACGAGATACTCGACCTTGCCTACGCGGCGAAGCTCGTCGTCAGGAACGTCGACAAGGCGAAGCTGGACGAGATCTGTATGCCCTTCGGGCACAACGGCAGGCCGGGCAATCATCAGGGCATAGTCGCCTACATACCCGGCGTGGAATACTGCGAGCTGAGCGACATACTGGATCTCGCGGCGGAGCGCGGCGAGGATCCCTTTGTGATACTGCTGGACGGCATAGAGGATCCGCACAATCTCGGCTCCGTTATAAGGAGCGCGGAATGCGCCGGCGCGCACGGCGTTGTGATCACCAAGCGCCGCTCCGCATCCGTCACGGCCGCCGTCATAAAGACCTCGGCAGGAGCGACGGAGCATATCAAGATCGCGAAGGTCGTCAATCTGCCTGTGGCGATAGAGCGGCTGAAGGCGGCCGGCGTGTGGGTCGCGGGCGCGGACATGGGCGGCGAACCCATGTACAAGGCGGATCTCAAGGGCCCGTTCGCGCTGGTAATAGGCGCGGAGGGCGCGGGCATTTCCCGCCTTGTCAAGGAAAAATGCGACTACATAGTCTCCATACCCCTGAAGGGGCGGATGGAAAGTCTGAACGCCTCCGTCGCCGCAGCGGTGATAATGTTCGAAAAGGTGCGCCAGGAAGCGGAATGACGCCGCGGGCGGTAACGATATGACCGATTACACCACACCCGAATACGGCTCCATGACGGACGAGGAGCTCGTCGCGCTGGCAAAAAAGCACGACGGCACCGCCTCCGACGAGCTGTACCACCGATACAAGAACATAGTGCGCGGTAAGGCGAGGCCGTACTACCTCGTCGGCGCGGACAGGGACGACCTCATACAGGAGGGCATGATCGGGTTCTTTAAGGCCGTCCGCGATTTCGACAGCGGGAAGAAGGCCGCCTTCCGTCCGTTCGCGGAGATCTGCATAGTGCGTCAGATACTGACCGCCATCAAGCAGGCGACGCGCAACAAGCATATGCCGCTGAACAAATACGAGTCACTGTACAATCCCGTCTACGACGACGATTCCGACAAGCAGCTCGTCGACGTCATCAGCGTGAGCTCGGCGCTGAACCCGGAGGAGCTTTACATAAAGCAGGAGTTCAACCGCGCGGTGGAGGAGGCCGTCGAGAGCACCCTCACCGAATACGAGCACGCGGTGCTCGACCGTTTCCTCGACGGGATGAGCTACGGCGATATCGCCGCATCGCTCGGAAGGAGCGTCAAATCCATCGACAATGCGCTGCAGCGGATACGACGCAAGCTCGAAAAGACCCTCGAGCGGGGAAGCTGAATACAGTATCGAAGCGGGGCCGGGGCCCCGCTTTTTCTCATTTATCCGCTATCCTCCACAGTACCGCCTGTATGAACTCGATAGGCGCGGGAGGCGTGTTGGTCTCGGGAAACAGCTCCCGTATCGCCCCGTGATTCACCTCCCACGCGTAATGGATGGCATACCTCATGCACCGCTCCACGCGGCGCCAATCCTCACGCGCTGCCATACCGACCATGCGGTAGGTCTCCCCCGCGCTGACGTAACCCGTGCGGGTGCTGAGCCTGCCTATCGCCGCGCTGAGGTAGTGAAAGCCCTTGTGTCTCGGCGAGAAGCCGAGCCCGAAGATCTCTTCATTCACGATCTTTTCCCTCATATTGTGTGATACCCTCCGTTTCTTTTGTGAAAACTACAACCTGTTGTGGTCAACTCTACAGTAGCGCTTAAAGTGAAAACGCGCAATACGTTTTTGCGACTTTTTTCGATGCTTTTTTCGTCCCGCGGTCAAAAACTTTTTCATCATATATAAAAATAACACTTGCAATAATCGCGATCGGGGTTTATAATAGATTCCGCTTCGGGGCATTAGCACAGTTGGTAGCGCGCAACGTTCGCAATGTTGAGGTCAGGGGTTCGAATCCCCTATGCTCCACCAAACAAAAGCACAGGTGAACAGCCTGTGCTTTTGTTTGGCCCGTATTGAGCAATAGGGGATCGAACCCCGAAAGGGCGAACGCCGTTAAGAAAAAGCCAATAGCTTGGTATAATGGTTTTCAAATATCTAAAATATATTTTATCTTTCCGCAATAAAACCTCGCTCCCGGGAGTTATACCAATGAAAGGAGTTGAAAGTATGTTGATTTTCATATCGATGGCGGAACCTGTAACAGGGGACGATAACGCGATGCTCGAGGCCTGCATCGCAAAGCTTGCGGAGGGCGACGTCAGCGCGATGGAGCCCATATATGACGCTACCCGCGCTTCGGTATATGCCTATGCGCTTTCAATGCTCAAAAGCTCCTTCGATGCGGAGGACGTCATGCATGACTGTTATATGAAGATCTTTTCCTCCGCAAAAGGCTATGCTCCACGCGGAAAGCCCCTGGCCTACATAATGACCGTCACAAGGAATCTCTGCCTTGACAGGCTGAAGGAATCGGGCAGGACCGCAAACATCCCCGATGAGGATTGGGAAAAACTGCTCCGGGTAGAGGACGTCCCCTCCAATCTTGAAGCCGCCGGGTGGATGAAGATCCTGAATGACGAGGAAAGACAGATAGTGCTTCTGCACGCTGTAGGCGGCTTTAAACACCGCGAAACAGCGCAGATAATGGAAATGCCGCTGGCTACGGTGCTTTCCAGATACTCCAGGGCGTTAAAGAAACTGAAAAAGCATATTGCGGAAAGGGAAGGCGAAATATGAACAGCGAAAAAATAGAAAACGGCATCAGGGAGGCGTTTGAGTCCGTCACTCCGGATATCAAGGCCGAGCTCATTGATGATATCAAAAAGGAAAAGGGCAGGGGAAAAATAGTCAAACTGCCGACCGAAAAGAAGAACAAAAACAGGATCGCCGGCAGGATCGCGGCGATAGCAGCGGCGCTCGTTCTGCTGATCGGAGCGGCGTTTGCAGTAAGGGCGATAGTCAAACGCCCGGATAAGGCTGCGGCTACTGTAATGATAGACGTGAATCCCAGCGTTGAGCTGACCCTGGATAAATCGAACAAGGTCATCGCGGCATCCGCCGGAAACGATGACGGCGCTGCGGTGCTTTCGGAAATGGATCTGACCGGGAGCGACGTGAAGGTTGCGGTCAATGCTGTTATAGGCGCTATGGTAAGGCGGGGCTACCTCAACGAGTACGCGAATTCCGTGCTTATAAGCGTCGAAAGCGGTGATCCGGAATTCGGCACCCGCCTGAGGGATACGCTGGGAGTGGACGTAAGGGAGATAATGGGCGAAAACGAATTCGGATACGCCGTCCTCTGCCAGACCATGGAGCCCGGCTCCTCATTTGACACGATGGCTGAAAATTACGGCATATCGCGCAGCAAGGCTCAGCTGATCTCACGGCTTGTGGAATCTCATCCCGGTTATTCGTTTGAGGAGCTTGCCGCGCTTTCTATAAACGAACTGGGGCTTCTTTCCGGCAGCAACGCCGTCTCAAAGCTGCGCACTTTCGGAAGCTCGAGCGAGCTTGCCTTTATAGGGGCGGAACAGGCTCTGAATATCGCGCTTGAGGATGCCGGGGTGCCCGCTTCCGAGGCGCTGAACATCGGTGTCGAGCTGGATTGTGAACATGGCGTAATGGTTTACGAAGTGGAATTCACTCATTCCGGTCTTGAGTACGATTATGAGATAGACGCCGTCACGGGAAGCGTGATAAAGCGCGAATGCGAACCTTCGGATGACGAGCCCGCCGCGCCGGGACAGACGGAACAGCCGGGCGATCCTGCGCTGATATCATCGCAGACCGCGCTTGGAATCGCCCTTGATCACGCCGGGGTATCCGAAAAGGACGCACGCGATATCGAGGTGGAGCTTGACCGCGGGGACGCCAGGCTCATATATGAGGTGGAATTCAAGCATAACGGAACTGAGTACGATTACGAGATAGACGCCGTCACGGGCGACGTGTTAAAGGCGGAAACCGACGGGGAGGACGGGCACGCGACCCCAACTCCAAAGCCCGGCTCCACCGCGGCGCCGACAGCGCAGCCGACACAAAAGCCCTCGGCGTATATCGGGAAAAAAGCCGCGCTCGAAATCGCCCTTAACGATGCCGGAGTGAGCGCATCGCAGGCAAATGATATTGAAGTCAAGCTCGAAACGAAGAACGGAACAAAGGTCTACGACGTGGAGTTTAAGGCCGGAAGCCGTGAGTATGAATACGTCATCAATGCAAAAACCGGCAGTATAATCAGCAGGAACAGCGAACCCGTCGATGATGATCACGATGATCCGTCCCCCGCGCCGACGCTGATAAGCCGGGAGCAAGCCTGGCAGATAGCGCTGGAGCGCGCCGGCCTCACAATGAGCCAGATCAGCGATAAGGATATAGAGCTCGAAAGCGATAACGGCGTGCAGTATTATGAGATCGAGTTCAAATGCCGTGGCTATGAGTACGAGATCAGGATCAACGCCGTAAGCGGCGCGGTCATGAAATTCGAAAAAGAGCTTGATGATTGAGCCGCGGAGCCGCTTCCGGTTCCGGATAAGTAAAAAACTCCGTGAATACGCAAGTATTCACGGAGTTTTTGAAGTTCATACTTTAGCCGGATCAGGCGAAAACCTGCATCTATTTAAGTGCATGCGCCATTAGGGCAATTCGAATAGTATCCGGAGTATTATCACTATCCGGCTTGAATACCGGAAAAGCATGATGCAGGGTTTTATTCTGTACATCATGCTTTTGTTTTATCGATTTCAGGGGATATGTCTCGCAGGAGCGGTTCCTCCTGCCCCCTTGTTCGCATTCCGCGGCTCTCGCGCCGCGGCGGAAAGCGCGCAGCCATGCTGCGAAATGCGCCGCCGCGGAAAAGGAATCCCCTATGCTCCACCAATGATAAAAGGCAGGTTAACACCTGCCTTTTATCATTGGTATAGTTTAGAAGAGGGGATCGGACCCCGATAAGCCGGCCTCCTCTGCGATCCCCCGCCGAGTTCTCCGCGGGCCGTATTGATTTCACCGCGGCGCGGTGTTACAATGGTGAAAACACAGGAGGCAGAAAAATGAACTCGATCATCAAAAAGACCTTTGCGGCGCTCCTTGCATTCGCCATGATGCTCGCGCTGCTTTCGGGCTGCGCTTCGAAAACTCCCTCCGGGACAGATCCCGCGGAGACGACCGACGCTCCGTTTGCTTACGTCCACGATCCCCGGGAGAATCCCGAGGCGATGAAGGACGTCATTGAGGATCCCAACGCCGTCTACGGCTTCTCGCCCGATCCCGAATCGACCCGCCTCGGCACGTATGCCGAATACGACTGGAGCGATCCGGAATTCGTTGCCCGTGCCAAGGAGGAGCGGAAGGCATACCACGACTCCATGGAGACCATGACCGACATACTTTACAAAATGCGCGGCGAAGGCGCCTCGCTCGAGGAGATGGCTCGGGCCATTTCCGCGGAGAGGAACCGCCTGCGTATGGCCGCTTACGAGAATGATCCGGAAGGGCTCGAAAAGCTGAAGAAGAGCAATCTCGATACATACGGCCACGAGGACGGCCCGACCGCGGACGAGCTGTATGAGAAATACGGCTCCTGGCAGCAGGTCATTCAGAAAGCGTTCAGCGCAAATATGGGCATGGACGCGTGCTGCGGGCTGTACGACGAATACTATCAGCTCTATATCGAGCTTGGCTATATAGACGCTTCCGCCCAGCCGTAAGCCGAAATGCTCCGCCGCCGAAAAGCCGTGCTTTGAGAGCGCGGGCCGGTTGCAGCAGTGCTCTTCCCCAAAACGCAGGAGGTATCGAGATGAAAAGATATGCCGCGCTCATTCTGGCGATATTGACAGCCGCGCTCGCCTTGTTCTCCGCGGGATGCGATCCGAGAGGACAGCTCAGCGAAAAGGAGACTCAAATGCTCTATGAAGAGTTCAGGGCGCTGGCCGCATCCGACGAGTTCTGGCAGCGCGAGACTCATCTTTGGCTCGGCCCCGACTGGAGCATTGACGCCGAGGAGCAGGCGGCAGTCGAATTCGTGAAGGCCGTCGTCGAAACGGCGCTTTCCGACAAGACCGAGAAGACGATCAGCGGCTCCTGGTTCAGCAGCAAAAAGTACTGTTCGGACGTGAGTATCAAGATCGACGGTCCCGTTCACACGAGCGATACGCGCGAGGGCATGCGCACCAAGGTCACCGCAGCAAAATACGGGGACGGCAAATGGGTGATATTCGTTGAGGAGATCGAACCCGGCAGCGAAATGTGGAGCACTGTCATTCAAATAGCGTTTTACTGATCTCACATACCGAAAAAAGGACTTGCCTCAGCAAGTCCTTTTTTATCGATATTCGCTTTCGGCGCCAGCCGCCCTCACACCGCGCCCTTATAGAACCGCACGGTGAACTTCGCCCCGCCCTCCGGGGCGTTTTCCGCCTTGACAGTGCCGTTCTGCTTGACGATTATCATGCGCGCCAACGCGAGGCCGATGCCCACGCCGCCCGCGGAGGAATTGCGCCCGCGGTAGAAGCGCTCGAATATGTGGGGGAGATCCTCCGCGGCGATGCCCTCGCCCTCGTCGCGGACGGTTATCTGCGAATACAGCGGGTTTTCGAGGGCCGCGATATGGAGCGTCCCCTCGCCCATGTGCTCCGAGCAGTTCTTCATGATGTTCGTGAGCGCCTCCGCCGTCCAGGAGCGGTCGCAGAGTATCGAGCCCGAAGCCGAGACCTCGGCCTCCTGCCCGCGAAGCTCCATCTGGATAGCTATGGGGGCGAGCGAATCCCGCACGAGGTCGTCAAGCGGGAGCTCCTTTATATCCATGCTGACGGCGTCCGCGTCGAGCTTTGCGAGCTTCAGCAGCGCCGACACGAGCCAGTCTATGCGCGAGAGCTGACGGTGCATCTCGGGCAGCAGCTCCGCCCGCCTGGCGCCCTCGGGATCGTCCTCCCCCAGAGCGGCGAGCATCAGGTTCATTGAGGTCAGCGGGGTCTTTATCTGATGCGAAATGTCGGCTATGGAGTCCGCGAGCAGTATCTTTTCGCCGCGGAGCGCGGAGGTCTGCTCGCGAAGCTTCGCCGTGAGCTTCATTAGCTCGCTCTGCAGGATGCCGAGCTCCCCCTCGGAATAGCCCGAGAGGTCGATGCCCTCCGCTCCGGAGAGCATGCTGTCGAGGCTGTCGGCGAGGCGCGCCATCCGGGAATAGCGCCTGTGCGCGCCGACGAGGAACACCGCGGCGAACGCGGCGGTCAGCAGCACGCAGACCACCGAGGCGCGCGGGTCGATAAACAGGCATGCTGCGGCGGCCGCCGCCCCGATGGCGGCGGTCAGTATCAGCGTGACCGATATTTCCCTGTTTTTCAGAAGCTTCATTCGCCCAGCTTGTAGCCCACGTTGCGCACGGTCTTTATGATGGTCGGATCCTGCGGATCGTCCTCCAGCTTGTCGCGCAGGCGCTTAATGTACACGGTAAGCGTGTTGTCGTTGACGAAATCGCCCGCAGCGTCCCAGATATGCTCCAGGAGCTGCGCCCTTGATAGGACGCGGCCGCGGTTGTTGATGAGCGTCAGCAGCAGGCGGTATTCGAGCGCGGAGAGGAAGACCTCGGCGCCGTCCTTCGTGACGTGGCCCTTCTCCGTATCGACGCGCACGGAGCCCAGCTCGAAAACGGAGCGGCTCTTGCCCGCGCGGCGCATGACCATGCGTATGCGGGAAACGAGCTCCCTCGGGCGGAAGGGCTTTGCGATATAGTCGTCCGCGCCGAGCTCGAGCCCGGTGACGACGCTGTGCTCGTCGCCCGAGGCGGTGAGGAATATCACGGGCGTGTCGCGCATGCTCTTCATGGCGGTACATACGACAAAGCCGCTGCCGTCGGCAAGCGACACGTCGAGCAGCACTATGTCGAACTCATTCTCGGCAAAGAGCTCCAGGGCGCGCGCCTGACCTGAGGCGGCGGCGCAGGAAAAGCCCTCGCCCTCGAGAAAATCCGAAAGCGACTTTACGATGACGGGATCGTCCTCGACTATCAGCACTCTTGTCACGGCGCATCCTCCCCCTTGTTTGTCGTGAACATTATATCCTCTACCGCGGGGTTTTTCAAGGCGGCGCGGAAGAATCTGCGAAACGCTGTTCACATCGCCGCCGGGATCTGATATAATCCACATATACCCAAGCGGAGCAGCACGCTTGAAAGGAGGAGCAGCATGATAAAGGTCACAAGGATCAACATACCCCAAATGCCCACGAAAAAGCCCCGCCGGCTCTACGTTTACACCCCGCGGGACTATGAAAAGACCGACCGCCGCTACCCCGTGCTCTACATGTTCGACGGGCACAACGTGTTCTACGACAGCCATGCCACATACGGAAAGAGCTGGGGCATGCGCGAATACCTTAAGAGGACGGGTCTGCCTCTCATCCTCGTCGCCGTCGAGTGCAATCCCGAGGGGAACGAGCGGCTTTCGGAGTACTGCCCGTGGGACGTGAACATCCCCAATATCATCAGCTTCGAGGGACGGGGCGAGACCACCATGGAATGGTTCGTGAACGAGCTGAAGCCCATGATCGACGCAGAATACAGGACTCTTCCCGACAGGGAGCACACCATGATCGCCGGCAGCTCCATGGGCGGGCTGATGTCGCTTTACGCCGTGACAAAATACAATTCGGTATTCTCCCGCGCGGCGGCGCTTTCGCCGAGCATCGAAGCGGGCGTCAGGCAATCGTGGGAGATGATCGACTCCGCCGAGCTCAAGGAGCCCACGCTCGTCTACACCGACCTCGGCAGCGCGGAAACGCGCGGACACACCGAGCCGTGGGCGAAGCTTTTCCGCGCGGCGGCCAAGCTTTCTAAAAAGGGCGCGTACGTCGCCGCCCGCATAGTGCCCGGCGCCGAGCACAGCGAGGCGTTCTGGGAGAAGCGGATACCGCTGTTCATGGATTTCCTGTATCCGAAGGAGTGAAAGCGGTTTCCGATCCTTCGGCGGTCAGCGTTCACGGATCCGTATTTGCCGCAGGGCGGTCCTCTGACGAAAGGCCGTTACACTGTTTCAGAACATGAAAAAAAGGGATCGTGAGATCCCTTTTTGTTTTATCCCCCGCAAAACCTCTCTATTTCCTCGCGAAGGAGCAGGAACACCTTTGATATCAGATACCCGTCGGCAACGGCGTGGTTGAGGCGAACGGTCACCGGCATCATGAGCCGGCCGTCCTCCTCCCGGTACCGGCCCCAGTTGACGATGGGGGCGAAATGGAGATAGCCGTCGGGCAGCTCCACGTTGAGGGAATCGTAGGAGAGCCACGGTATGTACGAGGCGTCGAACCAGTTCGGGTGTCCGCGCATGTCGAGGGCATAGCCGCCGCGCTCCTTCGCCGCGGCGATATCGCGCTCCACGCCGCGGCAGAACTCGGCGTAGTCCTCCGAATAGACGGAATAGACGGGGGTGCAGGTCTCCGTTTCGGCATCGAAAACGTAATGCGTCGGGTGTATCCGATCCCAGACTATCAGCTCATCCGTCTCAAGGATATGCCCCATACGGTAATCCGCGCGTGAGTTCAGCGCCTTTGAGAGTATGTACAGGAAATCGACGGAGAACCTCGTGCCGCGGCGCTTCGAGCTTTCGGCGAGCTCGGTGACGTCGACGCGTGCCGTCATGGAGACGGAGCAGCGGCAGTCCTCCGTGAAATGCCGGTAGACGCCCCGGCGGTAGTATTCGTTTTTATCGACGACGGTGTATCCCATGCTCGCCTCCTTCACCAGATATGCGGTATGAGCCGCCAACGGATCTTTTCCATGTATTCGGCATAGCCGTCAAGGCCCTCCGCCAGCACCTTTTCTTCGTTCCTTATGCGCTTCACGGTGATCGGGACGTAAAACAGCAGTATCCCGAAGGATATGAGCGACCCGAGCACTATCCCCATGGAGAGGAACATGATTATCGTCGCGGAGTACATCGGGTGCCGCACGACGCCGTAAAGCCCGGTGGAAACGACCTTTTGACCCTCCTGCACGCCGACCGTGCGGGACAGATACGCGTTTTCGCGCATGACCTCCGCATATGCGGCGTACCCCGCGAGGAACAGCGCCGCTGCCGCCCACGCCGTCCAAGCCGGAAGGCGCGATATGCCGAAGCGCCTGTCGAGCCCCGCCGCGATAAAAGCCGCAGCGAACATCAGCGCCGACAGCGCAAGGACGGCCTTCTGCTCGTCCTCCTTCTCCTTGGCGTCGAGCCGCTTTTCGAGCAGCTCCGGCCTGCGCTTCAGGAGCAGGGCCCCCGCGGCAAGCATCGGTGCGAACAGTATCGCGATGAAAAGCCAGCCCTGCCAATACCGAAGCGTGCCGGCGGAGAGGAAGAGTATCAGCGATATCACGATCAGCCCCGCGAGGAACTTCCCCGCGGCGCGCGCCGCAAGCGATCCTTTCACGGCGTTTGCTCCTTTCCGGCGCCGGGAGAGAAGAACTCCTCCCTGCTCACCGTGTAATATGTCAGGTCCCGCGCCTCGCCCAGATATTCGAGCTCCTTTTCGGAGAAGCGGCTGAAGCTCATCCCGCATTTTTCCATCACCCGGCGGGAGGCCTCGTTGCCCGTAAAGAACGAGGCGGAGACGGTCCGGAGCCCGCGCTCCTCAAAGCACCATCTTATGAAGCGGCGCGCGGCCTCCGAGGCATAGCCGCGGCCCCAGTAAGCGGAGCCGAGGCCGTAGCCGATCTCGCACGCGCCGTCCTTTTCGTCGAAATACAGTATTATCCCGATGAGCCGCCCCGTCTCCTTAAGGCGTATGGCGAAGAGGTCGTCACGCCCAAGATAACGGGAGAAATCGAATTCGCCGAGCGACTCCGCATAGGTGCAGATGAACGTTTCCAGCACCTTTTTGTCGTGCGAGATGCAGTAAAAGTAATCCTCCCGGTCGGTCTCCCGTATCGGGTCGATTATCAGCCGTTCGGTCTCCATCATTCGCCGCTCTCCCTCAGCCGGTCTATCAGGCCGTAAAGAGCGAGCTTTCTCTCCTTGACCGGCGCTGTGACGGCGCCCAGCTCCATGAGATCCTCGGAGGAGGAGTTCTCGGGCCATTCGGGCAGCGATGTATCGCCGCTCCCGTTCGGGTCGCCGTACTTCATAAAGTTCACGAGATACGCGGTCATTTCGGCCTCGAGCTCGCGGTCGCGCTTGTCGAAGAGGCGGGAGGCGGGATCGATATTGCCGTAGAAATAGACCATTTCGCCGCTGTGCCATGCGCCGAGCCGGCCGTTGCTCCGCGTGAAAACGTATTCGTAAACGGGGATGCCGTTGTCGGCGGCAAGGCGGTTGAGCGCGTAATGCGAGTGGTCGAAGAACAGCGCGCCCCATATCTCCGCCCATGCGGCCTTGGCCTCCGCGTCGTTCGAAACGGGATAGAGGGCGAGCACCTCGTCGGCAAGCTCCTTGAACACGCCGCGCACGCGCGGTTCGAAGTTCTTCATGTTCGCGCCCTGCATTATAATGAACGCCGCGCTCTCCTCCGCGTTATAGCCGTGGAGCAGCGCCTCTTCGTTATGCAGACCTTTTTTATAGGAATCGTATGGCTTTTCTGTCAGCACGTAACCGTCGACGGTGATGTGATGCTGCGTGTACGCCTCGGAAACGAGCTTGTCGGCGGGCAGATCGCGGAGCGCGGAGATATCCGCGCAGCCGTGACGCTCCATGAGCTCGAGGCCGCTCTTTTTCGCCTCGTCGAGCGGGCGGAAGGAGTGCGGCGGCTCATAGGATGCGACGGTGGAGCTCTCCAGAACGGCGCGGCGGAAGAGGCCCTTCGCAAGGGGCGACGTGCACAGCGCGCTGACGCAGGCGGCTCCCGCGGATTCCCCCGCGAGGGTCACGTTTGCGGGATCGCCGCCGAAGGCCGCGATATTGTCCCGCACCCACTCCAGCGCCTTTATCTGGTCGAGGAGCCCGTAATTGCCCGTGGTCCCGTTGGGGGACTCGGCGGCGAGCTCGTCGGAGGCGAGGAAGCCGAATACGCCGAGGCGGTAGCCCATGTTGACGACTATCACGCCCTCCCGCGAGAGGCCCTCGCCGCTGTAGTCGGCCCACCAGGGCTGGCCCGTCTGCAGCGAGCCGCCGTGTATGAACACGAGCACGGGCAGCGCCTCATGCTCCCCGGCGGGGCGCCAGATATTGAGATAGAGCGAATCCTCGCTGACGGGGGCGCGGTAATTGTCGTCGAGCCGTATCCTGTAATCGTGGAAGCCGAATATCTGCTTGAGCGAATCGACGAGCGGCATACCGACGGGCTGCATGCTCATCGGCGCGAAGGTATCCGCTTCGAGCACGCCCTCCCAGTTTTCGGGATCCTGCGGCTCGCGCCAGCGGTTTTCGCCGACGGGCGGCGCGGCATAGGGTATTCCGGCGAACACCTCGACCGCCCCGTCCTTCGTCACGACGCCGCGGACAAGGCCCTGCCCGACAGAGACGGTCTCCGTTTTGGCAAGGCCGCGGCCCCGGGCGGCGGGGACGGATCTGACCTTCGGCCACGAGAGCAGGAATATCCCCGCGAAAGCGGCGGCCCACAGGAGCCATACGCCGATGCGGACGTACCACTTGGCGCCTTCGGGCAGTTTGCCCGCCAGCAGCAGGTACCCCGCGTTGACGGCGGCGAGGGCGAAAAAGCCCCACAGCGAGTTTTTGTTGAGCTCGAGCAGAGCGGCCATGACGACGAGCGTCAGCGCCGCGGCGATCCAGAATCCGACAGATCTCATATCCCTTCCCCTGACTTTTCTTTTTTGTTCAGTTTACCACATCCCGCGCCGTCTTTCAATCGCGGAAAGGTGCGAAACCTCCTCCCCGCCGTTGCCGCGCGGCCGCGATTCTGCTATAATGGATATGCGAAAACCATTCCCCGGAGGCTCAAAATGAATGACTTTATTGCATACTGCGGACTGGACTGTGAAAAATGCGAGGCGTACGCCGCCACGAAGAACAACGACGACGCCCTGCGCGCAAAGGTCGCAAAGCTCTGGTCCGAGCTCAACAACGTCGAGATCACGCCCGAAATGATAAACTGCGAGGGCTGCAGGCGGGACGGGGCAAAGACCGTGTACTGCTCCGAGCTCTGCGAGATACGGCGCTGCGCCGTCGGGAAGGAGCTCTTCTCCTGCGGCTGCTGCCCCGATATGGAGAAATGCGAAAAGGTCGCGATGGTGATCGGCAGCAGCGAGGAAGCGCGAAGGAATCTTACCGACATGGTCCCCGCGGCGGGATATTCCGCGTCCGATCCGTTTATGGACATGGCGATAGCCGAGGCGCGCGAGGGCATTTACCGCGATCACGGCGGTCCCTTCGGCACCGTTGTAGTGAAGGACGGCCGGGTCGTCGGCCGCGGGCACAACATGGTGCTCGTCAACGACGATTCCACCGCGCACGGCGAGATATCCGCCATACGCGACGCGGAGGACAACCTCGACACGCACGATCTGACCGGGGCGGTGCTGTATACGACGGGCGAGCCCTGCCCCATGTGCCTTGCCGCCTGCATGTGGGCGAACATTTCCAAGGTCTATTACGGCTGCACGATCGAGGACAACGCATCCATCGGCTTCCGCGACAAGGTGTTCGACAGGATGTTCGGCGGGAGAAAGGCCTTCGGCGACTACCTCGTCGAGCTGGATCGGGAGGCCTGCCTCAAGCTGTTCGAGGAGTACATGAGCCTCGGACGCAAGACCTATTGAGGAGACGCGAAATGGAAAAGACCGTCGAAGACCTCCTCGAAGCCCCGTATTGGGTGATTGACGTCCTCCCCAAAAAGGTACCGGATCGAAGCCCGGGGCGGTATTTTGCCGTGGAGGAGTATTATCTTACGGAACCGCGCCGTTCCGAGATCAAGCGGAAGCATATCGATCTCGTGCTGAAGCTTTACTGCTACCGGCGCCTGATGACAGAAGACGCGGAGCCGGCTCCCCCGCCGGAGCTCATAGCCGACAGGATGCTGAAGGATCGCGTCCTGATAATGACGGACGGCGCTTTGCTCGTATCGGAGCCGGACTGCCTGTACATGACCCTCTACGGGCCGGACGCCGCGCTGCTGAAGCTCGTAAGGGAGCTTGCAAAAGGCGAAGGCCTGTACGTATGGAAGCCGTGACGCGGAACAAGACCGTAAAAAGCTGAGAAAGGCACAGAGATCATTATGAAAAAGACGCTGATACTGCTGCTCGCATTACTGACCGCCGCGTGTTCATGCGGCTGCCGCGATATGTGGAAGCAGGACGCAAACGGAAAGACCGATACCGAAGCGCCCGCGACGGATATCCCCGCGACCGAGGAGCCGGAGTGGGAGCCCGTCTATTTCGGCCCCGAAAAGGCATACAGCTACACCACGGAGAAGGGCACGAGCGCCCGCCTGCTCGAGGAGGATATCATCCAGTTCGCGAACGATCTGCTGAATCCCTACAACGGCCATCCCCTCCTCACCGACAGGGATACGTCCGTCGGCGCGTACTACAGCAACACGCTGCAGGGCTGCACGACGTCGCTCGTCAACATGTACGATCCCGCCCTGCGCGAGGAGTTCATCCGCAGGATAAACGAGCTGATCCGCGACCTTCCGACCTTCGACTCCGACTATCCTCATGAGGCGGTGATCCGCCTTGCAGAGGCAGCGGCGATACTTCACGACACGCACACCTCGTTATTCGCCTACAGCAGATACGAGCTTCCCCTGCGCGTGTATCCCTTCTTCAGCGACGACGGGTGCGAGCTCCGCGTGATCGGAGTTCCCGCCGATTCCGGGCTGGACGATATCATCTACTCCCGCATAGACGCGATCAACGGCGTGCCCATTGCGGAATGCGCCGAGAGGATCTCCGCCTGCACGAGCTACGAAGCCGATTCCTGGCGCGATTTCCAGCTGTACGAGTTCAACTCATACCCCTTTATACTCGACGCCGCTCTGCTCCGCTATTACGGCATTATGGAAGGCGACTCCGCCGAGCTCACGCTGACCGATCTTTCCGGCGGCACCCGTAAGGTCGGGATCGCTTCCGCCGTGCGCGGGACCACGAGATTGACCTTCCGGGATGCCGGCGCCGATGCGTTGGAGAGCGATATCGGTCTCGGCCTCATGTGGGACAACTACGATCGGAACGAGTGGTGCAAGCTGCTCTCCGACGGCGAGACGATCTATCTGCGCATATTCTCCTGCTACCCGCAGAGCATGAGCAATACGCTGAAAGAGCTGAAGGCGCTTGCGGATGAGGCGGGCGGGGTAAAGCAGGCCATCGTGGACTTCCGCTCGAATTTCGGCGGCAGTCTCTCCATGAACGGCAGCTCCTACGACGTCATACAGTGCCTTAAGGGGCTGGATCTCGAGCGAGTCTGCGTGCTCATCGATCACGGCTCCTGCTCCTCTGCCACGATAAACCCGGCCCACATCGTCCGTGTCATGGACAACGCGATACTGGTCGGGATGAAGTCCGCGCAGCCCACCCGCTTCTTCTACGGCGGGCCGGGCACGCTCAAAAACAGCGGAATATCATACAGCATGTCGCACAAGTTCTCCGACTTCTGGCCCGGCAACGAGGACGACGCGCTCACCCCGGACGTGACCGTGTATCAGACGCTTGAGGATCTCATGCGAGGCGTCGACAGCGTGCTCGACTGGGTCGTGAACGGCGGAGCCGAAAACTGAACAACGCATAACGATACCGCCGCCCTTCGGGGCGGCGGTCCTTTTTTATTATATGCGGCGCATCGCGCGGCCGAAAAAGGCCCAATGTGACTAAACTGTAATCCAAAAGTCACGCGAGGGTCACGGCCGCGGGTTATAATAAAGCCGTAAAATAAAACAAGCTCCGGACAACGGGAAAGGCAGGTAAATGAAAATGGAAATACTGCGTGTCGAAAACCTCACGAAGATCTACGGCAAGGGCGAAAACGAGGTGCGCGCGCTCAACGGCGTCAGCTTCTCCGTCGAAAAGGGCGATTTCGTCGCGATAGTCGGCCCCTCCGGCAGCGGCAAATCGACTCTGCTGCACACCCTGGGCGGCGTCGACCGTCCGACATCCGGCAAGGTGTTCGTCAACGGCCGCGACGTGTACGCAGGGAACGACGAGCAGATCGCGATATTCCGCAGGCGCGACGTCGGCCTCATATACCAGTTCTACAACCTCATCCCCGTACTGAACGTGAGGGAGAACATGACGCTTCCCGTGCTGCTCGACGGGCGCAAGGTCAACGAGGAGCGCCTTTCGGAGCTTCTGCGCGTGCTCGATCTCACCGGGCGCGAAAAGCATCTGCCGAACCAGCTCTCCGGCGGTCAGCAGCAGCGCGTATCGATAGGCCGCGCGCTGATGAACTCCCCCAGCATAGTGCTCGCCGACGAGCCCACGGGCAACCTCGACTCGAAGAACAGCCAGGAGATAGTCAACCTTTTGAAGATGTTCAACCGTGAATACGGCCAGACGCTGATCGTCATCACCCACGACGAGAGCATTGCCCTGCAGGCGAAGCGCATAATCGCCATAGAGGACGGCCGCATCACGAGGGACGAACGCATCCGCTGAGCACGGAGGTAAGCCATGAGCATCATGAATCTTTTGACGAGGCGGACGATGGGCATGAACCGCGTCCGCACGATCGTCACGATAATAGGCATAATACTTTCGACGGCCATGTTCACCGCCGTCATCACGATCTGCACGAGTCTGTACGGCGCCCTGCGCGAGGGCGAGATCGCTCAGAGCGGCAGCTTCCACATACACGCCTTCAGCACGAACAGGGAGACCGTCGCCCCCGCGCTTGAGGACGGGCGTACCGAATACGCGGCGTTCGCGAAGGACGTCGGCTACGCGGTCATCGGCTCCGAAAATCCCAACAAGCCCTATCTCTTCATACTTGCGGCGGACGAGACGTTCATGCGGGAGATGCCCGTGCACCTGACCTCCGGCCGCATGCCGGAGAACAGTACCGAGGTGCTGATACCCGACCACCTTTACATGAACGGCGGCGTCGATATCCCCCTGGGCGAGACGCTGACGCTCGATCTTGGCGAGAGGACCTCCGCTGAGTTCGGCTCGCTGTGGCAGAACATCGGCTATCAGGTCGGCGCCGAGGAGCTGACCGATACGGTACCCGTGCGCTGCACAGTGGTCGGCAAATATGCCCGCCCCGATTTCGAGCCGTACTCCGCTCCCGGCTATACCGCGCTGACCGTGATGGACGGCGAGCCCGACGCGGACTCCGCATACGAGGTCTTCATCAGGGTCAAGAACCCGCGCAAAAACTATGTGGGCTACAGCGAGGAGCACACGGAGCTTTACGCCTTCGGTTCGGAGGATCATTCCGGGCTGCTGCAGCTTGAGGGCGTGACCCGATACGGAAATATCTCCGCGGCCATCACCAATTTCGCGATAATACTCTCCGTTCTTATATTCGCCGGCTCCGTCTGCCTCATCTACAGCGCATTCTCGATCTCCGTTTCGGAGAGGACGAAGCAGTTCGGCCTGCTCTCCTCCGTCGGCGCGACGCATAAGCAGATCCGCCGCTCCGTGCTCTACGAGGCCTGCGCGCTGTCCGCGATAGGCATACCCGTCGGCGCCGCCGCGGGCGTCGGCGGTATCGCGCTGACGCTGTACCTGCTGCGCGGGAAGTTCGGCGATCTGCTCGGAAGCTCCTATATGAGCATGCATCTTGCTGTTACCCCGGCGTGCATACTGCTCGCGGCGGCTATCGCCTTCGTCACGGTACTGGTCTCCGCGTGGATACCCTCCGTAAGGGCCATGCGCATAAGCCCCATCGAGGCGATTCGCCAGTCCCGCGATATAAAGGCGAAGGAGTCCGGCACGGGCCGCCCCCGCCTCGCCGCGAAGCTCTTCGGCGCGGAGGGCCTGCTTGCAGACAAGTACTATTCTCGCAGCCGCAAAAAGTACCGTGCGACGATAATCTCGCTCGCGATGAGCGTGATACTCTTCGTCGCGGCGAGCGGCTTCTGCCTCTACATGACGCGTTCGGCCGCCTCGGTCGACAACCGTCCCGGTTTCGATCTGTACTATGAGGGCGTTCCCGCGGACGAATTCGCGAGGATCCGCTCCGCCGCCGCGGCAGAGGGCGACGAATTCGCCGGATACTCGGTAGATTTCGATCACGTCATGCTGTACCTGCCCGACGAGAGCACGACTCCCGAGTACAGGAAATACTATTCCGCGGCGTACGGCGACAGCGTGATGCTGAACGCCTACGCTCAGATACGCTGGATGGACGACGAGAGCTTCCGCGAGCTTATCAAAACCAACGGCCTTGACGAGGCGGCGTTCTTCGATCCCGAGCATCCGCGGGCGATCGCCCTCAACCACGCGAGCGTGCCCGTCTATTCCCCGGACACGAGGGAGAACTACGTTTTCAATTTCCTTAAGAGCGGTGTGACCTCCGTCAGCGCGGTCAGGGTTCCCGCCGCGCCCGAGGGGTATGAGGAGGACTGCGTCGCCTGGTCCGGATCCGTCTATGGCGAGGGCGAGATCACGGCCTACTACTCCAACGACTACGCCCGCATGAACACCCTCTATGACGAAATGGGCCGCCCGAAGGGTCTGCCCACCGCGCCCGTGATATTCGAGGAATGCGAGATAGGCGCGATGCTGGAATACATGCCGGTCGGCGCCTTCCCCGGGAGCTATCTGTCGCTCATATACCCCGTCTCGCAGTACAGGGGCGAGAATACGGATATGTCGCTCTTCCTCCGCTGCGGCGACACGCTGGGGACCATCGCCGCCCTGACGGGGATCATGGAGGACGCGGGGATAACGGTCGAGCAGAACAGGTTCTTCGACGCCACGGAGAGCGCGCGCCAGATGACGAGCATTATCACCATAATCAAGGTGTTCAGCTACGGCTTCATCACGCTGATCTCGCTGATATCGGTAGCGAACGTGTTCAACACCGTTACGACCAACGTCGCCCTGCGCCGCCGCGATTACGCGATGCTGCGCTCAATGGGCATGACCGCCCGCGGCATGAACCGCATGAGCAATTTCGAATGCCTCATCTACGGCTCGCGCTCGCTGCTTATAGGCCTGCCGATAGCCGTAGGCGTGACGTACCTCGTACACCTTGCGGCGGACGGCGCGGCGCATATGAGCTTCACCCTCCCCTGGGCGGCGATGGCGATAGCCGTCGTAAGCGTGTTCCTGGTCGTGTTCATATCCATGCTCTACTCCACGGGCAAGCTCAAAAAGGACAATCCCATCGACGCGCTCAAGAACGAGAACGTATGATGAAGAGACGACAAAGCGCCGGTCAAACGCCGGCGCTTTTTCACTATATTTTTCTTTGCCGCTTGCATTTTGCCGCGCCGCCTGTTATACTGCATCGGAACGCGGGGAAGCCCGCGAAAACGGAGGACGATATGCGCATCCGCAGTAAAAAACAGAATAAGGTCATTCCGGTCTCCGCCGATACCGCCGCGCCCGTAAGGGACGAGCAGTTCTGCGACGAGCTTCTTGAGTTCGCCGTGTCTCTTGCAAACAAGCTGCAGGCGTGCGGCGCGGAGACATACCGCGTGGAGGACACCATCACCCGCGTGCTGGCGGCATACGGCGTTTCGCGCTGCGACGCTTTCGTCATACCCGGCTGCATAATGGCGAGCATGGAGTCCGACAGCGGCAGGATACTGACCAAGATCCGCCGTCAGAGGGGCTGCGACACCATGCTGGACGGCATAGAGAAATACTCCGGCCTCTGCCGCAGGATCTGCGCCGAAAAGCCCGATCTTGGCGAGGCGAGGCGTCTGCTCCGCGAGACGGAGAATAGCGTTTGCAGCTACGGCCCGCTCATCTACTACCTTGCGGCGTTCCTGATCGGCGCGGGCTTCGGCATATTCTTCGGCGGCACCGTATTGGAGGCGCTCTCCGCCGGCGTATGCGGGCTTGTCACCGGCGCTTCACTGAAGTTCATGGGCCGCCTGAACGCCAACCCCTTCTTCAAATCCTTCGTATGCAGCTTCCTGCTCGCCTTCTTCGCGAACCTCTTTGCGGCGGTCGGCTTCGGCAGGAACGCCGACATCACGACCATCGGCGCGATAATGATACTCGTGCCCGGCTTCCTCTTTACAAACAGTCTGCGAGACGTCATATACGGCGACACCATGTCGGGCGTGAACCGGCTGGTGCAGGTCTTGATAATCGCGGTCGCGCTCGTGATCGGCACGAGCGGCGCAGTCGCGCTCTCCCGCCACATATTCCCCGGCCTCATAGGCGGCCTTGATCCGATATCGCACTCTCTGCCCATACAGTGCCTTGCCGGCATGATAGGCACTCTGGGCTTCGGCCTGATGTTCAACATGCACGGCCGCGGGATACCGCTCGCCCTGCTCGGCAGCGTCGTTTCCTGGTGTGTGTGCAGCGTTTCCATGCGGCTCGGACTGTCCGAGCCCGTGAGCTACCTAATCGCCGCGGCATGCTCCTCCTTCTATGCGGAGGTCATGGCGAGGATCCGCAAGTTCCCCGCGACGAGCTATCTGCTCTGCGCGCTGGTGCCCCTGATCCCCGGGGCGGGCATCTACTACACGACCGATTTCCTGCGCCGGGGCATGCTGCAGGCCGCATACAACAAGGGCCTTGCCACCGCCGCGATAGCCGGCGCCGTAGCCGTCGGCGTGCTGCTGGTCTCCACCGTGTTCCGCATGTGGGGCGTGTGGAAGAAGAGCAGGAAAAAGACGGGGAAATAAAGCATACAAAAAGACGGGCTTTTTACACCGACGCAAACCGATGTGAAAAGCCCATCCCTTTTTCTCCCGTCAGGCCTCTTCGAGCCGGCGGAGCTCCCTGACCCATGAGAGTATCGTGCCGTTGCGCAGATATCCCAACAGCACGCCGGGGCAGCGCTCCTCCGCCTCCGCGGCGCGCTTGAGCTCCATCACTATCTTCGCCCTTTCATCGCCAGCGGCGGGCTCCCCGATCTCATCGGCGGCGTCGAACACCGCCTCACAGAAGCGGTGCACCGCGTCGGCATACTCCACGCCGGCACTGACGGGCTCGGTCCCGTCCCCGGCGCCACGATCGACCACCCATTCGGCCAGATCGTCCGTATCGAGTACGGGCAGAAACTTCAATATCCTTTCTATACTGTACATCTCACATTTGCCGCCCTGCCGTGCAGAAGCTTCCTTTCCCGGCGCTCGCCGTTATTTCGCGGGCACATTGTCTATTATATATATTATACCACGCGCAACGGGGCTTGTCTACCCCCGATCGTTTCTTTTTTATATCAAAACATAGAAGTTCCTTTATTTTGTTTCGCTTCTTTCTTTTGGGCGCCGTCCGTGTTATACTGCCTGCGGGGGCAATTCGCCCCGACGGAGGGAATATGATCTATCTGATACTTGCCGTGCTCGCAAGCTCGCTCGTCGCGATCATAATGCGGCTCGGGGAAAAGCACATAACCAACAATTTCGCGATGTTCATGGCGAACTACTTCGTCTGCTCGCTGATCGCGTTCCTTTTCATGCAGGACAAGCGCCCCTTCGTCATGCAGGAGGGCATGCCCTTCGCGATCGGGCTCGGGCTTTTCAGCGGCTGCCTGTACCTTTTGAGCTTCATACTGCTCAAATACAACATCAGCCGCAACGGCGTGATGCTCTCCTCCGTATTCATGAAGCTCGGCGTGCTCGTGCCGACCCTCATGGCGGTCGTCATATTCCGCGAGAAGCCCTCCGTGCTGCAGATCGCGGGATTCGTGCTTGCCGTCGCCGCGATAGTCATAATCAACCTCGACCCGAAAACCTCCGGCGGAGGCGGGAAGAAGGCGGCGCTCCTCCTTTTCGTGCTGCTGATAGTCAGCGGATTGACCGAATCCATGGCAAACATCTACGACAAGGCGGGAGTCGGCGCTATAAAGGATCATTTCCTGCTCTGCAATTTCATGACGGCGCTGCTGCTGAGCGCCTCCGTCACAGCGATAAAGCATCAGCGGATCACGTGGAAGGATATCGCCTTCGGCTGCATGATAGGCGTGCCGAACTACTTCTCGACGCGGTTCCTTCTGCTGTCGCTGTCGAGCGTGCCCGCCGTCGTCACTTACCCCGTGTACAACGTCGGCGCGATAATCCTTATCGGAATTGCGGGGATATTCCTCTTCAGGGAGAAGCTCGGCAGCCGCAAGCTTATCGGTTTCTCGCTGATCATCGCGGCGCTTGTGCTCCTGAATCTGTAAAACGGCAGAAAAAACGCCTTTTGGGGTCAGTCCTAATAAGGACGAGCATCCCTCAAGGCGTATTTTATTTGCTCCTTTATTGCTCCTCCGCGCCGAGAGCGGCCTTCAGCCGCCGCGAGAACAGCGAGAGGTCGTTCATGTCGCGCATGGCGGTATTGTAGTACGGCCTGATGACATTGCCGCCGACAAGCCGGACGTAGCCCTCGTACGGGTTGACGGTGAAATAGCGGTCGCTGCGCGGGTCCTCGCTCCTCAGGAGGAAGAAGACGTACACGTTCCCCGCCGTGGGATAGCGCTCCGGCGGAGCGCCGACGGTCTTTGCCGTGAGGTCGGTGGCGTTTATGACGGGGCGCACGTAATAGGGCGACAGCACAACGTTGAGCTTATCACCGTATCGGAGGGCGCCGTAAAGGCCGTTTTCGACCCTGATCCTGAGGAATACCTGGTCGAGCGTCGCAAGCGTGCTCTCGCCGCCCATTGTGGAGCGGCAGACGGTCTCCGTGGGCCCGCTCACGGAGAGGACGCGGGCGACGACTATCTCGTCGCAGGCGGAGGCGAGCGATCCCAGCTCGCCGTAGAAAAAGCTCTGCGCGGGTACGGTCAGTATGCTGCTCTGGCGCTTGATGTCGTTTTCGATGCTTTCGATGGAGCAGGTCTCGCCCTCGTACGCGATCCTGCCCGCATCGACGGGTATCGGCTCGGCGGTCACGAGCCGGTATGCGGGGCCGGTCTCCTCCCCGCTGTGCCGGACGTACAGGAGGTACTGCACGCCGGGCGACGCAGAGGCGACGAGGCTGATCATAACGCCCGCCTTCTCCGATCCGTCGAGCACCCTGTCGACGCTGAACCGCGCGGCGGGCGCGCCGTCCTCCGTCTGACCCGTCCTCATGCAGGTTGCGATGAGTATCAGCTCCGCCTCGCGGTAGAGGCGGCTGACCGAGGCGGGGGGAAGCTCCTCCGTTTTCGATTCGGCGATCCTGTCCGGAAGGGGCAGAGCTACCGCCGCGCCGAAAACCATGAGCGCGCCGAGAACGGCGGCAAGTATCTTCTTTACCGCGGTCACAGATCCCCCTTTCCGGCGGCAGAACCGCCCTGTTTTCGATAATTATATCATGCCCGCGCGAAACATACAAGCGCGGCGCTTGTTGCGCGCCGCGCGGGGCTTGTGATATAATATGCCCGAATATCCGAAAGGAAGTTTTTCGATGGATGAGTTTATTCGGGAGGCGTCCTCCCTTTTCGAGAGCCGCTTCGGCCGCGCGGCGGAGCTGACCGCTTTCGCGCCGGGACGGGTCAATCTGATCGGCGAGCATATCGACTACAACGGCGGGCGGGTGCTGCCCTGCTCGCTGTCCCTCGGCACCTATGCCGCGGCCTCCCCGCGCGGGGACGGCGCGATACGCCTCGTCTCCGCCGACATGGCGGAGGAGATAGTATCGTCCGCGGACGAGATCGCCGCTCTCCCCTGCGAGCCCGCGGCTTTCTCCGGCTTCGGCTGGGCGGCTTATCCGCTCGGCGTGGCGAGGAAGCTCATGGAGCGCGGGTACGCCTTGGGCGGCTTTGAAATGGCCGTCTGCGGCAGTCTGCCGCGCGGATCGGGGCTGTCGTCGTCCGCATCTTTGGAGGTGCTGACCTGCGCCGTATTGAAGCGGCTGTTCGATCTCGGCCTCGGCGGAGTCGAAGCGTCCCTCGTATCGCTCGCGGCGGAGCGCGACTGCGCGGGCGTGAACTGCGGCATAATGGACCAGTTCGTCTGTGCCATGGGCCGGCAGGATCACGCGCTGCTTCTTGACACGAACACGCTGGATTACGGGTACATCCCGTTCGATCTCGGCGAAAACGAGCTTCTGATAATGAACACGAAAAAGCCCCGCCGGCTCGCGGATTCCAAATACAACGAGCGCCGGGCGGAGTGCGAAGCGGCGCTGCGCGCTGTCGGCGGACTCTTCGATCCGCCCAAAAGCTCCCTCTGCGAATTGACGCCGGAGGAGTTCGATACGGTCTCCCATCTGCTGCCGGAACCGCTCCTGCGCCGCGCGCGCCATGCCGTAACGGAAAACCGCCGTGTCGCCCTCGCCGCGGAGGCGCTTGAGGCGGGTGACGTCGGAAGGCTCGGCCGGCTCATAAACGCCTCCCACGATTCCCTGCGCGACGATTACGAGGTCACGGGCCGCGAGCTCGACTCCATCGTCGAGGCCGCGCGTTCCCACCCCGCCGTGCTCGGCGCGCGCATGACCGGCGCGGGGTTCGGCGGCTGCGCGATAGCGATAGCTCCGAAGGCCGCGGCACAGGAGGTCATTGACCTTGTGGCTGAAAGATACAAGCAGGAGACCGGCTACGACTGCGAGATATACGCCGCAGAGACCGGCTGCGCCCCGTTCGGAGAGGAGCCCGACAAGTGAGAAAAGCCTTACTGATACTGATGATCTGCCTCCTGCTGCTCTCGGCGGCGTCCTGCCGCGGCGAATACGGGAAGTCGGATCCCACGCCGACGCCGGAGCCCACCGCGACTCCCGAGCCCACCGCGACTCCCGAGCCCACGCCAACGCCCGACCCATATTCGGCGGGCCTGCCCGAGGGCGTAAGCGAGCTTGCCCGCAAATACGCTGTCAAGGCCGCGAAGCTCATGCTGCCCATAATCAAATACGTGCGCGAAAATCCCCTGCCCCTCAAGGCGGAGTGCGGCCCCTTCGTTCCGCGGGATCTGCGCTCGAAGCTCGGGCCCGAGCCCGCGGCGCTCTACGACGACATGCTGACCCATGCCGAGGCGTTCGAGGACTTCACCTACACGGGAGATCCCCGCGTGATGGAGGAGGCGCTCCCCGCGTTCCTCGTCGACCATCCCGAGATAGAGGTCTATTTCGACATGGTGCGGGCCGAGCAGAACGATGAGGAATGGCATTCCGTCTATTTCCTGCCGATGGGCCGATACTTCAAGCCCGCGGAAAACAGGGACGAGGTGCGCGAGCAGGCCGAGGTCTTCACCGTTGTCGCCGAGCATATAGCTTCCCTGCTGCCTCAAGATTTTTCGGCGGCCGACAAATACCGCTGCCTTGCCGCGTTCATCTGCGAGAACACATCCTACGCGCACGTTCACGGCGAGCTCCCGCCCTATGCGAGGACGGCGTACGGCGCGATAGTCAACGGCGGCTCCATCTGTCAGGGCTACGCGCTCGGCTTTGAGGCGCTCTGCCGGGCGGCGAACATCGACTGCCGCCGATGCACAAACGGCTTTGACGACGACAATCTGCACTACTGGGACGAGGTCGCTCTTGACGGCGAAACCTACTATATCGACGTGACCTGGAGCGACCATATGGCGCAGGGATACAAGAACGATCCCATGTGGTTCGATTACTTCCTCTTCATCCCCTACGGCGCCACTACTCACATCGCCAACGACGGCAGCACCCCCACGGGCAAGCCGATAGACAAGAGCGGCTGGAAATAATGCAGTACGAAAAAAGCCCCGATACCGGGGCTTTTTTATTATTTCATTCACTGCTGTTCCTTGGCCTTGAGCATATCCTTGGTCTTCATGAGGCGGGTGAGGTTGCCGCGCTCGTTCTCGTCGAGCTTCATCGATATTGAATGGATGGCCTCCTCCAGCTGCGGTATCATGACGTACTCCAGCGCGTTGACCCTGCGGCGGGTCTTTTCGATCTTGTCCGCGAGGAGGTTGCAGGTCTTTTCGACCTCCGCAAGCTCGATGAGCAGGGGCATGAGCTCCGAGAACTTCTCCACGGCGGCGTCCAGCTCCGACGAGGTGCCGAGCACGCCGTAGGGAAGGGCCTTTTCGCCGGTGGGGATGTAGGTGAGCTTGGGAACCTCGACGCTGAGCACCGAGCCGCTGCCGACCTCTATCCTTGCGGGGGCGGCGGGGACAGCGAGCGCTTCCTCGACCGAGGCGCGCGTCATTGTCGCCTTGGCTATGACGAAGCTCTTCATCGCCTCGCTCATAAGGCGCTCCACCCTCTCGCGCAGCTCCCTGTTGCGGCGGACGTAGGTGATGAAGCGGCGCACCGTTTCATCCCTCTTGTCCTTCATCAGCTTGTGCCCCCTCGTGGCGGTGACGAGCCTCTTTTTGAGGCGGCTCATCTCCATCCGCGTGGGCTTGTAATTGATCGCCATAGGTCAAACGCTCCGATCACTCGGTCTTTTCGTAGTACTTGTCGAGATACGCATCCCTGATACGCCTCAGCTCGGACCTGGGCAGTATCCTTAGAAGCTCCCAGCCGATGTCGAGCGTCTCCTCCACGGAGCGGTTCGTGTAGTAGCCCTGCGAGACGTAGCGCTGTTCGAACTCGTCCGCGAACTTGGCGTAGAGCTTGTCGACGTCCGAAAGCGCCGCGTCGCCCAGTATGACGGCGAGCTCCTTCGCCTCCTTGCCGCGGGAGTACGCGGCGAAGAGCTGGTTCATGGTGTCGGCGTGATCCTCACGCGTTTTGCCGCGGCCGATGCCCTTGTCCTTCAGACGGGAGAGCGAGGGCAGGACGTTTACGGGCGGGGTGACGCCCTTCCTGTACAGCTCGCGGGAGAGGATTATCTGACCCTCCGTGATGTAGCCGGTAAGGTCGGGTATGGGATGGGTTATGTCATCCTCCGGCATGGAGAGTATGGGTATCATGGTTATTGAGCCGGGGCGTCCCTTTATGCGGCCAGCGCGCTCATACATCGTGGCAAGGTCGGTGTAGAGGTAGCCGGGATATCCGCGGCGGCCGGGGACCTCCTTGCGGGCGGCGGAGATCTCACGCAGGGCCTCCGCATAGTTCGTGATATCGGTGATTATTACGAGCACGTGCATACCGAGATCGTAAGCCAGATACTCGGCGGCGGTTATCGCCATGCGCGGAGTGGCTATACGCTCGATGGCGGGGTCGTTCGCGAGGTTGACGAATGTGACCGTCCTCTCGATGGCGCCGGTCTTTTTGAAGTCGGAAATGAAGTAATCCGCCTCCTCAAAGGTTATGCCGACCGCGGCGAAAACGACGGCGAAGCTCTCGTCCCTGCCGCGGACCTTCGCCTGCCTCGCTATCTGCGCGGCGAACTGCGCGTGCGGGAGGCCGGAGCCGGAGAACACGGGCAGCTTCTGCCCGCGGACGAGCGTGTTGAGGCCGTCGATCGCGGAAACGCCCGTCTGGATGAACTCGTTGGGGTAATCCCTTGCGGCGGGGTTCATGGGCGCGCCGTTGATGTCGAGCATCTTTTCGGGAATGAGAGGAGCGCCGCCGTCCTTCGGGCGGCCCATGCCGTCGAATACCCTGCCGAGCATGTCGGGGGCGACGGCAAGCTCGATGCTGTGGCCCAGGAACTTCGCACGGGAGTCCGCTATCTTAAGGCCCTGGGAGCCCTCGAACAGCTGCACCAGCGCGCGGGAGCCGTTGACCTCCAGCACCTTGCCGCGGCGGATATCGCTGCCGTCGTTCCTCTTTATTTCGACGAGCTCGTCGTATTTGACGCCGTCGACGCCGTCCACCATTACGAGCGGGCCGACGACCTCACGGATCGTTGTGTATTCCTTGCGCATAATCTGATGATCACCTTTCCTGCGAATTGGGGGGACTTTCCGCTTTACGCCTGCTCCTCCGTGAGGCGGCGCATCTCGGCCGTGAGCTGGGAGGTCAGCTCCTGAGCGAGCTGCTTCTGTTCATCCTCCGGGCAGTATTTGAACCTGCCCATGCGCTCCCTGACGGGCAGGGAAGCGATCCTGTTGAACTCCGCTCCGCTTTCGAGCGCGGCTTCGCCCTTCTCGTAGAAATCGAGAAGGAGCTTCAGCAGCGCGTGCTGCTTCGAGGGGGAGGTATAGGTATCGACCGAGTCGAACGCGTTTTGATGGAGGTAGTCCTCCCTTATGGACCTTGCGGTCTCGAGCTTCAGCCTGTCGCGCGTGCTCAGCGCGTCTATGCCGACGAGGGAGACGATCTCCTGCAGCTCCGACTCCTCCTGAAGGAGGGTCATTGCCCTCGTCACGCATTCGGACCAGTCCTCCGCGACGTTCGCGTCGAACCACGGGCCGATGCGGTCGAGATAGAGGGAGTAGCTCTGCAGCCAGTCTATCGCGGGGAAATGCCTCGCGTAGGCGAGCTTTGCGGAGAGGCCCCAGAAGACCTTGACTATCCTCAGCGTCGCCTGGGAGACGGGCTCGGAGATATCGCCGCCCGGCGGGGATACCGCGCCGATGGCGGATATCGCGCCCTCGCGCCGCTTGCTGCCGAGGGTCACTACCTGACCCGCGCGCTCATAGAACTCGGCGAGTCGGCTCGAAAGATAGGCGGGATAGCCTTCTTCGCCGGGCATCTCCTCCAGTCGGCCGCTCATCTCGCGCAGGGCCTCCGCCCAGCGGGACGTCGAGTCGGCCATTATGGCCACCTTGTAGCCCATGTCGCGGAAATACTCCGCTATCGTGATGCCCGTGTAGATCGACGCTTCACGCGCGGCGACGGGCATATCCGAGGTGTTGGCGATAAGCACGGTGCGCTTCATCAGCGACAGGCCCGTGCGCGGATCGACGAGCTCCGGGAACTCGGTAAGAACGTCCGTCATCTCGTTTCCGCGCTCGCCGCAGCCGACGTAGACGATAATGTCCGCGTCCGCCCATTTGGCGAGCTGATGCTGAACGACGGTCTTGCCGCTGCCGAAGGGGCCGGGGACCGCCGCGACGCCGCCCTTCGCTATGGGGAAGAACGTGTCGATGACGCGCTGGCCCGTGACCATCGGCTCGTTGGGAGGGAGCTTTTCGACGTACGGTCTGCCCCGGCGGACGGGCCATTTCTGCATCATGGTCAGCACGGTCTCACCCTTTTCGGTCTCAAGCCGGGCTATCGGCTCCGTAACGGTGAGCTCCGCCTTTTCGGAGAGCCAAACCAGCCTGCCCCTGACGTTGGGCGGGACCATTATAATATGCTTGACCGCGCCGGATTCCTGCACGAAGCCCAGTGCGTCGCCGCCCGTAAGCTCATCCCCGACGTTTGCGGTGGGGTTGAACTCCCACTTTTTCTCCCTGTCGAGGGCGGGCGCGGCGATGCCCCTCGTGATCCTGGAGCCGGCGGATTCGAACAGCGCCGTAAGGGGCCTCTGTATGCCGTCGTATATGGATTCGATGAGTCCCGGGCCGAGCTCGACCGAGAGCGGAGCGCCCGTGGGATAAACGGGTTCGCCCGGGCCGATGCCGCCGGTCTCCTCATAGACCTGAACGGACGCTCTGTCGCCCCTCAGCTCTATGACCTCGCCTATGAGCTGCTTATCCGATACGTGAACGACGTCGAACATCTGGACGTCGCCCATACCGTCCGCCGTTATGAGCGGGCCGGCGACCTTTACTATGGTGCCGTGTTTCTGAGTCATGGATGCTTCCTCCGTGCCTTTCTGTCTTGCGGCCTGTTCAGAACAGGATATCCGCGCCGATCGCCTTTTCCACGTTCGCCCTGACGTTCCTCATGGCGGCGCCCGTCGCGCCCTTGCTGTCGGGCACGGGGATTATCGCGGGGAAAGGCCTTGATTTGTATTTGTTCACCGTTTCCGCGGCCGCCTCGAAGACGGGCTCGGTAACGAATATTATCCTTGTGTTTTCCTTTGCGAGGCGGTCGATGAGTCTGCCGGCGGCGGCGCCGTCGGTCTCGAAATAGACGTCGAGACCCGCCGCCCTGCCGATGAGGACGGAATCCTTATCGCCTATCATCGCTATATCAGCCATAAAGCGTCAGGCTCCTTTCGTCTATCGCGCTCATGGGTATACCGCTGCGCTTCGCGGTGAGTATAAGGCGGACGACCTCCGCCTCCCTCTCGCGCGCGAGCATGTAGCCCACGATCGGCGCCTCGGTCGATATCTCGTTCTTCCCGCGGGAAGCGAGCGAGATCAGGTAGTCGTCCCTCGCCTTTTCGAGCGCCGCCGCATGTCCCGTGCGCAGGTACTCCGCGAAGCCGAGCTTCATGGCTTCCCTTACCGCGCTCGTCTGCAGGGGGCTCTTAATCATGCTGGGGATCTTCTCCGGAGATTCCTTAAGCGCTGCGCGGATACTGTCGAGCTCGTCGTTCCCGAGCTCGCCGCCGGGGAGGATATCGTCCCTGTTGAGGCCGCGAACCGCGCCGATGAGGTTGGTGAAATCGGCGAGCGCGGAGAAATACTCCCGCACGAAGGCGTTTTTCAGGCCCATGGCGTATTCGTGGAACGCCGCGTCTATCCTGCAGGAGATCCTCTGCGGGTCGACGCTGTGATAGGTCTCGACGTCCAGCTCCTCCAAAGCGTCGCAAATGCGCTTCGGGAGCATGGAGTAATCGCCCTTCTCCACGGCGGCCTTCAGCTTGTCGGCGGGATAGACGCCGCCGAAGTCCGGCGCGCCGGGATCCGCCTTCTCGCCTATGAGGCGCAGCTTGTAGAAGAGCTTAACGTTGGTCATATCGTGGCGCATGCGGAACACGTCCGTCACGAAGGCGTTCCTTTCGGGCATGAGCTCCTTCATGAGGTCGTAGGTCTCGCCGAGCTGCGCGGCGATCAGCGCCTCGGTCTCGTCGCCTTCCGCGGCGGCGCCGGCGCCGTAGCCGGATTCGCGCAGTATTTTGAGGCACTCCTCGTACGAGGCGGCCTGGACGAGCCTCGACACGGTCTCCTTTGTGAGGAGCCGCTTTTCGATGACGCGCAGTCTCGCTATGCTGTTGATCAGGCTTTCGGCCATTTTGTCATCCTTTTATCATTTGAAGAGGGCTTTTACGACGTCCGCCTGCGTGGAGGCCCTGACCTCGTCCATGAGCGCTTCGAAGGAGCAGCCCTTGACATAGTTTTCGCCCTTTATGACGAAGCCGTCCGTTACTGCGTGGTCGGTCTCGCCCAGTTTGAGGTCCAGACCCTTCACGAGGGGGAGGAGCTTTTCGAGCGCCGCGCGGTCCTTTTCGGAGGGGCAGACGGTCTCGCCGCCCTCGCACTCCCTTTCGAGGAGCGCCTTGAGCAGCGCTTCGCGCTTTTCCCCCGAGAGGGCGCAGACGCTCTCATACGCCTTGCCGTACGCCTCGTCGATGAGGCCGCGCTTCCTGGCGAGGAGGTCCTTCCTTGCGGCGAGCTCGGCGTTGGTCCTTGCCCTCGCCATGCTCTCTTCGCGGGCTGCCCTAGCCTTTTCGTCGAACTCCTCACGCAAAAGCTCCCGATCGCGGTCGAGCTTTTTGCGGATGGCGTCGACGGCCTCCGTGGCGTGCCATTCGATGGCCGACGCCTGGGCGTGCGCCTCCTCCAGTATGCTTGAAATGAGCTTATCCGCTCCCTTGTTGTCCGCTGCCATTACTTGACACCGACGAGCATGAGCACGGAGACCAGAACGGCGAGTATCGCGTAGGTCTCGACCATTATGGCAAGCACTATGCCCTTACCGCCCTCGCCCTGTTTGGCGACGATGTTCATGCCGGCGCAGCAGACCCTGGACTGCAGATACGCGCTGACAAGACCGACTATCGCGATGGGGAGCGCCGCGAAGAAGTAGCCGCGGCCGACGGAAACGGCGAGATCGGAAGCACCGGAGCCCTTGAGCAGACCCGCGTTGCTGGCGATGAGGAACGCCACGATGAAGCCGTAAATGCCCTGCGTTGCGGGCAGGAGCTGCAGAACGGTGCACTGACCGGATTTTTCGGGATCCTCCGCGATGACGCCCGCGGCGGCACGGCCGGCCATGCCGACGCCGATGGAAGAGCCGATGCCCGGAAGCACGAGAGCGATCACAGCGCCGAGAGCTGCCCACATAATACCTGTCATTTTGAAATAACCTCCTGGATCATTTGATTACTTTATTGTATTTGGTGTCCGATGCAAGGGGCTTGAAAAGCTTCCCGCCCGGAGTGTAGAAACGGTTGTAATACTCGATGAACTGCAGCCTTGCGCAGTGGATGAACGAGCCCAGAGCGTTTATGGCTATGCAGAACATGTGCAGAAGCGCCAGCAGCACCGCCGTCACGACGAAGCTGACGACGGGGCCGACAACGGGTATGCCCTTCAGCGCGCCGTGCACCATGGAGCTTATCATGTTGAACACGCCGCCCATGACGCCTGTCGCGAGGCCGAGCGCGAATACGCGCGCATAGCTCAGCACATCGCTGAAGAAGCCGGTGATATCGTAGAGCTTGCCAATGCCGCCGGTGACGCGGCCGAAGCCCTTTTTGTTCCTGCCGCCGAAGACGATTATCAGGAGGAGGCCCAGCCCCGCAAGCACGTAGCCCGCGTATTTGACGGGGCCCTTAACGAGCAGTGCGGCGGCCGCGCCCGCGAATATCATGAGCCACGAGCCGACGTCGAACAGGGCGGTCTGCCAGTCGCCGCGCGTCACGTGGATAACGATCGATACCACCATGCCCGCGACTATCTGGAAGAAGCCGAGGCCGCAGTAGAGTATCATCGCGGTCATCTGATCCTTCATGGGATCGAGCAGGGGGAACGGGAAGCCCTCGCCGAAGAGGTCGCTCCAGTTCATGCCGAAGAAGGTGCCGGTCAGGAGACCGCAGATCATGGTCGAGACGCCGCCCCAGACGAGTATGCGGCAGACCTGCTCCGTGCCGCCCTTTGGCTTTTTGAGCTTGAGCATGAGGAGCGCGCCGAGGGTGATTATGAGGCCGTAGCCGGTGTCGCCCATCATGAGGCCGAAGAAGAGCAGATAGAACGGCGCCATTACCGCCGTGGGATCGAAGCCGCGCGGATCGGGGGGCGAATACATGTTGGTAACGAATTCGAAGGGCGCGAAGAACTTGTTGTTCTTGCAGTAGGTCGGGGGCTGCTCCTCGTCGAAGGGGTCGCGCATTTCGAGATAATACGCCTGCGCGTCGGCGGCGATGAGGCCGTCGAGCTTTTCCGCCTCGTCGGAGCGGACCCAGCCCTCCAGCATGAAGGTCTCCCGCGTTGCGAGCAGCTCGCAGCGGGCCTTTGCGCGGCTCTCCTCTATCATGGCGCCGTCAAGGCCCATCTTGAGCTCCGCCGCGTGTTCGCCGAGGGCGGCGACCTTTTGATTGAGTTCGGAATATTCGAGCTCGAGCGAGGCGATCTCGCTCCTGAGCTCCGTTATGGTATCCGCAGGCACGCCGCCGCAGGCGGGGATGGCCGCCTCGCTGAAGCCGGCTGCGCGGAGGCAGGCGAGCGTCTCGTCGGGATCCGCCTTCGGTACTGCGGCGAGCACGGGGACCTTGCCCTCCGTGCCGAAAGCGTCGAACATCACGCCCGCTTCGCGGAGCTGATCGAGCTTTTCCGCCTTGACGGTGCCGAGCGTGAAATCCGCCGTCCTTGTGGATCTTATGGAATCGAGCGGGATGTCGACGGAAACGAGCGGCGTCAGGCTCTTTATCGTCTGCAGCTTCTTTTCCTTTTCGGACTTTGCGCGGGCGATCTGCTTGAGCAGCCCGTCGAGCTCCTCCGTAACGGCGAGCGCGCCGGGAACGGCGGCGATCAGCTCGTCCTCGCCGTGCTCGGGCGGGGCTTCGAGCATGCCCGGCTTGGGCATATACGAGCCAAGACGGCCTATTGCCGCCTTGATGCGAAGCACGTTGTTCTGTTTTTCGGTAAGCTCCGCCTCGCTGCCGGCCCTGAAAAGACCCGCGGCATTGGCGAGCGCGTCAACGGAGGAGGCGCTTTCGTCCTCTTCCGCTTTTTCTATCTGTATGACACCGTTCTTTTGAAGCGTCTTCATTATGCGCCGCTCGTCGGCTTTGAGGGCGAACAGCGATATGTGCTTCATAGGTACGATCATGGTTCGATTCTCCGGATCAGATATTGCTGAGGATATGTTCGAGTATCAGTCCCGCGGCCTGCGGCAGGTTCTGCCTCGCCTCGCCGACGAGCTTTTCCGCCTCCGCACCGGCCTTCGCAAAGAGGGCCTTTTCCTCCGCCTCGGCTTCCTTTTCGGCCATGGAGGCGGCCAGCGCGAGCCCGGCCTTCGCCTCCTCGCGGGCGATCCTCAAAGAGGCCGCCGCATCGTCCTCCGCAGCGGCGGTCATCATCCTCGCCGTTTCCTGCGCGTTGTGCTTCAGGGCTTCGGCGTCCGCCTCGGCGGCGGCGATTCTTTCGATTATAGTGGGCATAAAAGGCGATCTTCCCTTCGATTGATCTTCCGTGTCAAAATAAACATATCACGCTGTATATCATTATAGCAGTTACGCCCTCCGAATGCAAGTAAAAAGGGTGTAAAATCGGGCGGAGCGCCAACACGCCTTGCGAACGGCGCGGCTTTATAGTATAATCCCCAGTATGAACAAAAAACTCAAGTCAAGCCTTCTCGCGCTGCTCGCGGCGCTCATATGGGGCACAGCATTCGTGGCGCAGGACGTCTGCTCCGACAGCATCGGCGCGATGACATTCAACGCGCTGAGGTTCTTTGTCGCGGTCGTTTTCCTGCTGATCACGGGCGCCGTGCTCCGGGCCGTGCGCAGATCGAAGGCGAACAGGCTCGGCCTTCCGCAGGAGAAGACCCCCGAGGAGAAGCGCGCCTACCGCAGGCGGCTCATCGTCGCCTCCCTGCTCTGCGGCTCCGTGCTCGCGCTGGCGTCCGTTCTGCAGCAGGCGGGGCTCCAGTTCGGCACCGATTCCGGCAAAGCGGGCTTCATAACCGCGCTCTACGTGGTGCTCGTGCCGATATGCGGGCTCTTTCTCAAAAAGCGCGTGCCGGCGATATTCTGGCTCGGCGTGGCCCTTGCCGTGGCGGGGCTCTATCTGCTCTGCGTGAGCGGCAGCTTCACGCTGGCCTTCGGTGATCTTCTGACGCTGTTCTGCGCCGTGGCGTTCACCGCGCAGATACTCCTCATCGACCGCTTCTCCCCCGGCCTCGACAGCGTCGACCTCTGCTGCGGGCAGTTCATCGTCGCGGGGGTGATATCCGCCGTGGGCATGTTCCTCTTCGAAAAGCTGAGATCGGCGCAATACTCTCCTGCGCTCTGCCGCTGCTCTACGTCGCCGTATTCTCGAGCGGAATAGCGTACCTTCTGCAGATAGTCGCCCAGCGCGGAGGCAGCCCCGCGGTGATCACCATCATATTCAGCATGGAGGCGGTGTTCTCCGCCGTCGCCAGCGCGATAATACTCCATCAGCGCATGACCGCGCGCGAGTACGTCGGCTGCGTGCTGCTGTTCGCGGCGGTGCTGATAGCGCAGATACCGAGCCGGGCGGAAGAGAAAGAGGGCTGAATCAAGGCGTCATAAAAGGAGCGTGCGCCGCACGCTCCTTTATTATACCTTGTTTACGGATCCACGCTTCGGGCGGCCTCCGTCCAGTTCACGCCGTCGGCGGTGAGATACAGCGTGTAGAGCACGCCGTACTCGGTCTTTTCCGGAGAGGCGAACAGCATGAGTTGGCCGCTGCGCGCCTCGAAATACGACGCGCCGGCCATGATCTCCCTCGCTTTGCCGTCCTTGAAGAACACGAGCGTGCCGGAACCGTCGTCGCCCGCGGTCATGTTTTTAATGTACGCGCAGCCGCCTCCGACCGCCTCCGCAAACGAGACGGCGGAATCGAGCTTTTTGGGCTTGCCGCCCTTCCCGACCTCGAACAGCGAGCCGGCGTTGGAGATATAGTACGCCTTCCCGCAGTCGCCGCCGCAGGTGAACGCGGAGACGTCCCTCGCGAGGAGGGTCGTTTTGCCGGAGACCTCGGTGAGCTTGAGCTGATCGTACTCCATCCAGATTATGCGCTTCGCATCGTCCGAGACCTTGAAGCCGTCGGCAGCGCCGAGCACTATCCAGTCCGCGCCGTTCTTATCGACGTACGCGATGCTGAACAGGTATTCGCCGGCTTCCGTCCTGTCGCGCCTTGCCCAGAGACCGTTCAGGAACGAGCCGACGCCGTTTATGTAGACGGGCCACGTCACGGTGTTCATGCTGTACACGTCGGTCTTCAGCGTGTAGCCGAAGCCCGTGCCGAGCGAGACGGAGAGCCCGTCGGAGAGGCGGTATATCTCGGTCTTGCGGGAGTCGGTCAGGAAGCTGACCTCGCTCAGATCGTTCGTGAAATTGAAGCTGGATGCCGCGCCACATTCCCTCGAAATGAGTATGCTTTCGCCGTCCTTTTCAACGCGGAACTCGCGCGAGGAGGCGTCGAAGTAATAGACGATATCCGCGCCGTCCGACACGGCGAGCACCGTGTCGCGCCCGTCCGTGAGCACGGGGCTGACCTCGCCGCCCTTTATGAGCATGGACCTCTGTCCGCCCTCCGTGAACTCGGCGGTGAGCACCGCGCATTCGGCCCCGGGCGAAATCGCGATCTGCACGACGGAATCGACGCCCGTGACGAGCCCGGTCTTTTCGCCCGTGTCGGCGGAATACCGCATGAAAACGCCGTCGAGCAGGTAGTACGCGGTATTGCCGTCAAAGGAGATCTCCGCGGCGGAGATACCGGAGCCAAGGGGCTCCACGCCCTTTTCGGATACGAAATAGACGAGCGAATCGACCCATGCGAGCGCGGCGGAGCCGTTCGCGGCGGCGTCGAGATACGCCTTGCCGCTGACCTCGCCCGCTATCGGCGCGGCGTCCCTGAAGAAGCGGGAGCATCTGTCCCCGCGGGAATAGGCGCGCGCGACGTTGCTCTTGAGCTTGTCGCCCGTTTCGGGCTTCCTTCCGCAGGCGGTCAGCCCCGAAAGCAGTATTAGCGCGGCGAGGAGCGCCGTTATCCTGATAAGTGCTTTTTTCATCATTCTTCTCCGTTCGATCCGAGGCGCGCCGCCGACAGCGCGAGCGTGAACTCCGCGCCGTCCTTCGACGTGTAGACGTCGTACGCCTTGTTGCCGTACTCGTCCTCATACACGCCGGTATAGTAGCAGCAGACCTTCGGGAACACCTCGAAATGCGCGGCGTTGTCGGTCACGGTCACGAGCGGCTTGCGCCCGTCCGCCAGGCAGAGTATGCCGGTCGAATCGTAATTCGAAAGGAAGAGGCATTTGCCGTCCGCCGTCATGGCGGAATACACCGCGCCCTCCGCGATCTTTATCGGGTTCGCGCCGTCCTCAACGTAATAGAGGCCGCGGTCGTAGCCGATGCAGTAGAATATCCGCCCGTCCTTCGACGCGTTGTAGCCGTAGACGTTGGCGCAGATCTTTTCCGCGGTCCTGGGATCGTCGATATCCATGGACCAAACGGCGGAGTCGATGAGCACGGAGAGCTTCGTCCGCGCCTCGTTGATATAGAACTGATACGCGCCCTTTGCAAGCGCGGTCGCGTGCCTGTGCCCGTCCACGTACCAGAGGTCGTACACGGTGCGGGTGTTGTCGCTCGAGGAGGAGCTCCTGCAGCCGTAGAACACGCTGCCGAATATGGTATCGCAGTCCTTGACGGAGGACATGCAGCCGTCGCCGCCCTGCTTGGACGCGCGGTCGGTCTGTGTGGAGAACACGGACGCGCCGCCGACAAGGGCTTTGGGCTTCGAGCCCTTGACGCTGTAATAGGTAACGCCGTCGATATCGAACATCACCTCGGTCAGGGTCCTGTTGAACTCCGTCTGCGAGGAGACGTTATCGGCGACCTTTTTCGCCTTTCCGCCCGCCATGTACCAGAGCGAGGAATCGGCGGGATCGATCCACCAGCAGACGCCCGCGCCGTCGCCTATCGCGATGACGTACGCGCCGTCGGCGAGCTTGCTGCTCTCCCCGTTGCGATATGCGTAGGCGGTGTATGCCCCGTCCGAGGTCTTGACGGTATAGCCGACGGTCCTGCCGTCGGGAGAAACGGCGATGGCGGGGATGGACACCGCGGATTCGGGCTTCACGTGCTCGATCTCGCCTCCGTTCACGACGACGTGCAGCTCCGTCGCGGTGGTGAAGACCGCTGTCTCACAGTCGAGCGAGAGGGCCGCCCTTTCGACGCCCGCGGGATAGAGGAGCGTGACGCCGTCCGCGTCGACGCGGTAGAGGCCGGTGCCGGCCCTTGCCAGGCCGACCGTCCCATCGCAGGTCATGAAGGAGTCGACGAAGCCGCCGATCCTGTCGTCAAGGAGATCGGAATCGACGAGGAAGCGGGTCGCTCCCTCGGTATCCGAGAAGTAATAGAGCATGCTGTTTTCGACAGGCACGGCGCCGCCCCTGCGGTTGGCCCTAATATCGAGCGCTATCGCGACGGCCGCGGCGGCGATCGCCAGCACAGCCGCTGCTGCAAGTATCTTTATCCAGGTCTTTTTCATTTACCGAGATCCCCATTCACATTGTGGATGATGGCATTATACACTAAAGCCGCGAAAAATGGAAGCGGAAAAGCTGAGGCGGGCTTTCCGTCTGCGCTGACCCAAGCATAAAAAGGCCCGGGGATACAGGCGATATCCCCGGGGAATTATTGTTCTGTGAAAGATCCGCCCGGCTCCGCAAAGGGGGATGCGGGCTCCGCCGATCATACTCTCATTACATCGTGCCAAAAATACGGTCGCCCGCGTCGCCGAGGCCGGGTACGATATAGCCGTGATCGTTGAGGTGATCGTCTATCGCGGCGGTGAATATCTTGACGTCGGGATGCATCTCGTTGACGGCCCTTATGCCCTCCGGTACGGATACCAGGCACATGAGGCGGACGGACTTGCAGCCGGCCTCCTTGACCTTCCTGATGCCCTCGCAGGCGGAGCCGCCGGTAGCGAGCATCGGGTCGACGACTATCACGTCGCGGTCCTCAACGTCGGCGGGGAGCTTGCAGTAATAGGTGACGGGTTTCAGGGTCTCCGGATCGCGGAAGAGGCCGATATGACCCATCTTGGCCGTGGGGATGAGCGACATTATCCCGTCCGTCATGCCGAGGCCCGCGCGCAGTATGGGGACAACGCCGACCTTGCAGCTGATGAGCATATGCGCCTTGGTGGGAGCGACGGGGGTCTCGATATCGACCTCGTCGAGGGGCAGATCGCGCGTTACCTCATACGCCATGAGGGTCGAAAGCTCCGAAAGGAGGGTGCGGAAATCCTTGGTGCCGGTGTTCTTGTCCCTCAGCAGCGCGAGCTTGTGCTGTACGAGGGGATGATCGATAACGGTGACGTTCTTGAGTTCGCTCATATTTATTTCCTCCGGTTGATTATATTGCTTTATTAAAATGAAGGGCAATGCCCCGGGGCGCTGCCTTCATTCGCGATCTTGCTCGTATTCGGATATTTTGGCGATCCTGCCCTCGTGCCTGCCGCCGTCGAAAGCGGTGTCGAGCCACGCTTTGGTGATGGCCTTGGCGGTCTCGACTCCGATTATCCTGCCCCCCATGGCGAGCACGTTGGAATCGTTGTGCCGCCTCGTGAGCTCGGCGGAGAGAACGTCCCCGCAGAGGGCGCAGCGGATGCCGGCGACCTTGTTGCAGCAGATGGATACGCCGATGCCCGTGCCGCAAATGGCGACGCCGCGGTCGAATCCGCCGCGGGCGACCGCCTCCGCCATGGGGAAGGCGTAATCGGGATAATCGACGGAAAGCTCCGAATAACAGCCCATATCGGTCACGGTGTGGCCCATGGCCTCGATAAACGGGATGAGCTTCATCTTGAGGTCGAATCCTCCGTGATCGGAACAGACGGCGATATTCATTGGATCTCCTTCCTTTCCCGGCGAAGCCGGCGTCAGTGATCGAGGACCGTGAAGCCCGAAGCGCGGAGCAACCTGTTCATGTAGGCGAGGCCCTGATCCTTTTCGGGTATGCCCTCGGCAAATATCATGTCGACCTTGCCGGAGTACCTTCTCAGCGCCGAAAACAGCTCTGCGCAGAGGGTCTGCGGCAATTCCCTGTTGCCTATTATATCACATTTCATTCCGTGATAACAAGTGCGAGTTTGCTCCGTGCCCAAAATGATGCAGCGCTTGCCCATGGCCTCCGCGATCTCGTATTCGCGGCAGATTATGGACGCGACGCGGCGCTCGGAGCCGACTGCGACGACCACCTCCGCGTCGGGCGCGTAGTGGCGGTGCTTCATGCCGGGGGAGGCGGCTACCTCGCCCTCTCTCAGCGGGCGCAGCACCGAGGGATCGACCTCGACTTCGCCGATTATCTGCTCGAGCATCTCCTTGGTTATCCCGCCGGGACGCAGTATGCGCGGCTTGCCGACGAGCGTCAGCACCGTCGATTCCACACCGACAGAGCAGGGGCCGCCGTCGAGTATAACGTCTATGCGCCCGTCCATATCCGCCATCACGTGCTCCGCCGTGGTGGGGCTGGGGCGGCCGGATATGTTCGCCGAGGGGGCTGCGATGGGCACGCCCGCGGCGCGTATCAGCGCGAGCGCGGTCTTATGCTCCGGCATGCGGACGGCGACGGTGTCGAGGCCCGCCGTGACCTCCTCCGGGACTATCTCGCTCTTGACGAATATCAGCGTGAGCGGCCCGGGCCAGAAGGCGTCCATGAGCCT
>JAFZRT010000009.1 GCA_017619735.1 Clostridia bacterium | reverse complement strand
GAGCGAAAACCACAGTGTTCCGCTCACGCAGCCCGGATAGATATCGGCCGTGCGGAACACGGTGTTCAGGATCAGATTGCCGCTACCAAATAAACAGGGGACGCCAAGAGGCGTCCCCTTGTTTATTTCATAGAAGCAGAAGATTCGAACAGCGGCTTTCGCGGAGCGAAAACCACAGTGTTCCGCTCACGCAGCCCGGATAGATATCGGCCGTTCGGAACACGGTGTTCAGGATCAGACTGCCGCTACCAAATAAACAGGGGACGCCAAGAGGCGTCCCCTTGTTTATTTCATAGAAGCCGAAGATTCGAACAGTGGCTTTCGCGGAGCGAAAACCACAGTGTTCCGCTCACACAGCCCGGAAAGACATCAGCCGTGCGGAACACGGTGTTCTGGATCAGATCGCCGCTATCTGCTGCCCGGCATCGGATCGGTTTTCCCCCCTTTTTCGTTTGTTTTTTACGCCTCAGCCGGCTCCCATGCGGTTTATTTTTCTTTTGCGGGAGGGCTCATTTTTACACTCTTTTTTTCATCCGGCCATTGCAAAAACGGGCGGGATAAGGTACAATATATACATGTACCGGGACAGGTACCGAGAAACGATCAACGGGAGGAGCAACAATGAAAAAAAGGTTATTGAGCATCATCATCGCCCTTGTCATGCTGTTCGGCGTGGTGAGCGCAGCTGCCGCGCCCATTGCGGGCCGCGACGGCGAACAGCCCGAGACTGTCATCCTTTTCACGAATGACGTCCACTGCGGCATAGAGAACGGCTGGGGCTACGCGGGCCTTGCCGCGCTGAAAAAGAACTATGAGGAAGCCGGCGTCAACACGCTGCTCGTCGACGCGGGCGACCACGTCCAGGGCGGCCCGATCGGCACCCTGAGCCGCGGCCAGTACATAATCGACATTATGAACTTTGTCGGATACGATCTTGCGATCCCCGGCAACCATGAGTTCGACTACGGCATGGATCAGTTCCTTGCGCTTGCCGATTCCGCGGACTATCCCTATATCTCCGCCAACTTCATGAACTATTCGAACGGCGCTCCGACGAGCAGCGTATTCGACGCCTACAAGATCTTTGAGATCGGCGGCGTCAAGATCGCCTTCGTCGGTCTCTGCACCCCGGAAACGATAACCAAGTCCACCCCGACCTATTTCCAGAACGATCAGGGCGAGTACATCTACGGCTTCTGCCAGGATGAGACCGGCGACGCTCTTGTGAACGCCGCTCAGGACGCCATCGACGCGGCCAGGGCCGAAGGCGCGGATTACGTCATCGCGCTCGGCCATCTCGGCATCGACGAGCAGAGCTCCCCCTGGATGGCCACCGAGGTCATCGCCAGGACCACCGGCATCGACGCCTTCATCGACGGCCACAGCCACAGCGTCATCAACGGCACCGTGAACAATGCCGACGGCGATCCCGTGCTCCACGGTCAGACCGGCACAAAGCTCAACAACATCGGCGTACTCAGCATCTATGCCGACGGTTCCCTCGGCCTCGAGCTGCTGCCCGTGCCCGAAGAGGTCGAGAAGGATCCCGCGACCCAGGAGTTCATCGACAGCATCAACGCCCAGTTCGACGAGCTTCTCCATGAGGTAGTCGCCTATACCGAGTACGACCTCACCGTCAACGATCCGGAGACCGGCAACCGCGCCGTCCGCTCCAGGGAGACCAACCTCGGCGACATGTGCGCGGACGCTTACCGTGAGCTGTTCGGCGCCGACATCGCCTTCGTCAACGGCGGCGGCGTCCGTGCGAACATCAACGCGGGCGAGATCACCTTCGAGAACATACTCAACGTGCATCCCTTCGGCAACGAGGCCTGCCTCGTCGAGGTCACCGGTCAGCAGATACTCGACGCTCTCGAAATGGGCGCGAGGGTCTGCCCGGATGAGAACGGCGGCTTCCTGCAGGTTTCCGGCCTCACCTATGAGATCCACACCGATCTCGAGCCCAACGTCATAATCGGCGAGGACAAGATGTGGCTCGGGCCGGCGGGCATCCCCTACCGCGTACAGAACGTCATGGTCATGAACCGTGAGACCCGCGGCTATGAGCCCCTCGATCTTAACAAGACCTACACGCTCGCCTCTCATAACTATATGCTCCTCAATCAGGGCGACGGCTTTGCGATGTTCGGCAAGAACAACGTCACCGTACTGCAGGAGAACGTAATGATCGACAACGCGGTCCTCATCAACTACATCCAGTCCATGCCCGGCAAGGAGGTCACCCTCCCGGACGGCACCACCGCCCAGTACGATCACGTCGTTGAGGGCTATGAGGATCCCTACGGACACGGCAGGATAATCATCGTCTCCGGCGAGGAGCCCGCTGATCCCACCGAGCCCCCCGAGCCCGGCGAGACCGACGAGCCCGGCCCCGTCCAGCCCGAACCGCCCACCACCGGCGCTGCCGCCGTATTCGGCCTCGGCCTTGCGGCTGTCATATCCGGCGCGGGAGTCGTGCTGTTCAGGAAAAAGGAAAACGATTGACCTGAATGCTGAACAAGACCGCGGAGCTTGACCTCCGCGGTCTTTTTTTGTCCTTCTTCGCCGAAACGAGGCGGGCGGCCGTATTGACAAAACAAGGCCGTCAACTTATAATTTTATGAAATGAACGGAGCGAAACGGCAAATGAAAAAGACTTCGCAAAGGATAATAATTCTCGTCTCCCTGGCGGCCGTGATCGGACTGTTCGTTTTTTTCCTTCGCGACATACTCGTTCCCTACATCCGCATGGAGATCAACAACGACGTGGACGGCGCGCGGGCCCTCCTGCAGGATAAGGGAGCGCTCGGCTTCCTCGCGGTCGTGCTGGTCGAAGCCCTGCAGATGGTCGTCGTGTTCATCCCCGCCGAGTTCATCCAGATATCGAGCGGCCTGAGCTACCCCTTCTACATCGCGATACTGCTCTGCGACCTCGGCGTGTGCCTCGGCGCGACCATAATTTTCGTGCTCGTAAGGGCTTTCCGCTTCAAAGCGGACGAAAAAGAGGTCGAAAAGATCGAGAAGATAGAAAAGCTCGCGTCGGGCCATAAGAAGGAGCGGAGCACGGTGCTGCTGCTCTATTTCCTGTTCATAATGCCGCTCATCCCCTTCGGCGCGATATGCTATTACGCGAGCAGCACCAAGATCAGATACCGCAGATACCTGCCCACCGTCGCGACGGGCGTTATCCCCTCCATAGTCACGTCCAACCTCATGGGCGCCGCGGCCAGATACTTCATCAGGAACGATATGCCGCTGCCGCTTCTGATACTGATAATCGTGCTTCTCGCTCTTGCGCTCTTCGCCGCGCTGTTCCTTTTCCTCAACAAGGTCTATTTCAAGGAGAACGACGGCACTCCGGATTCGGTCATTTACGCGGCTTTCTTCCGCATCGCCGATATCCTGAGGAAGCACAGACAGCGTCTGCACGTCGACGATTCGCTGATAAAGGGCAAGGAGCCGCCGTACGTGCTGCTCTGCAATCATGAGTCCTTCTACGATTTCTATTACGTCCGCCGCCTTGTCGGGAAGGTCAATCCCGCGTACGTCGTCAACAAGCACTATATCGACGGCGGCGTGATAGGGCGGCTCGCGCACAAGGCGGGCTTCATTCCGAAAAAGCTCTTCAACGTCGATTTCGTGACCCCCCGCGGGATACTCCGCGCGATCAGGGGCGGCTACTCCGTAGTCGTGTTCCCGGAGGGGCGGCTCTCGCTCACGGGCAGGAACTACCCGATCGTCGAAAGGAGCGCGGCGTTTTACAAAAAGCTCGGCGTCGACATAGTCGTCGCAAGTATCCGCGGCGCCTATTTCGCGAATCCCAAGTGGCGCAGGCGCTTCATCCGCTCCGACATTTTCGTTTCCGCAGAGCGCGTCATCTCCGCCGAGGAGGCGAAGGCCATGACGGTCGAGGAGCTGAATCTCGCAATAGAGGACGGCTTGAGCTACGACGAGGCGGAGAATCCCGTCAACTCCTACCGCGGGAAGGACCTCGCAAAGGGGCTGGAAAACGTGCTGTACCGCTGTCCCGACTGCGGCGCGCTTTACACGACCGGGACCCGCGGCTGCGAGCTGTTCTGCACCGCATGCGGCAGCTCGAGGACACTTGGCACGGATTATCGCTTCGCCGACGGCAGCATCGCCGATATCTACGGGCGCATAGCCGATATGGAGCGCGCGGAGCTCGACGGAACGAGGCTCGAAGCGGCCGTGAAAACGGTCGTATTCTCCGACGGCAGGCCGCGCAGGCGGCGCGAAAGGGGCTTTTGCACAATGACGCGGGAGGAGTTCTCCTACCGCTCCGACAGCGTCAGCTTCACGATCCCCATGAGCGAGCTGCCTGCGATCCCGTTCTCCTGCGGGCAGGAGTTCGAACTCTATTACAACAATGAGCTTTACTACTTCTATCCCATCGAAAACAGGCGGCAGGTCGTCCGCTGGGCGCTTATCGCGGATATCATAAAGGAGGAAAGGCATGGAAACGAAGAATAAAAGGTCGCTCGTGGATCTGTCCAAAAAGACCTTCCTGCAGGTGTCGGCGCTGCTCGCGGCGCTCATGCTTGCCGCGATAGTGCTCACCTACGTCATACCGAAGGGGAGCTTCGGCACGAACCCCGACGGGAGCGTGAACTACCTCGAATACGAAAGGGTCGAGGGCGTGAAGGGCATCGGCATTATTAAGGGTCTGCTCGCGCCGATACTCGTGTTCTTCTCGCCGTCGGGGCTCACGCTCATAATGCTGACCCTGTTCCTCATCGTCATTTTCGCCGCGTTCCAGGTGATGAACGACGTCGGCGGCATAAAGGTCCTCGTCGGCGCCATATCGGAGCGCTTCAAAAAGCGCCGCATGCTGCTGCTCATGGCCGTGTCGTTCATATTCATGTGCTTCGGCGCGTTCCTCGGCCAGTTCGAGGAGATGCTCACGATGCTGCCCATCATCACCGCGCTCTGCGTCATGGTCGGATTCGACTCCTTCACGGGCTTCCTCGTCAGCATTATCTCCTGCGGGTTCGGCTTCGCAAGCGCTATAACCAACCCGTTCACCGTACTGCTCGCTTCCCAGATAATCGGCGCGAATCCCATGGAGAACATCTGGTACAGGATAGTGATATTCGCCGTCATGTACCTTCTGATGCTCTGCTTCATATTCCTCTACGTCAGGAGGATCATCAAGGATCCGACCGCGAGTCTCACCTGCGCGCACGATGAAAAGCTCCGCGCCGCGGGCGATACCGGGGAGGAGGCCCGCGACCCGGCAAGGGCGGGGAGGATCAAGCTCACGTACGTCGTGTTCCTGCTCGTCTGCCTCGCGCTGCTCATCGCCTGCTCGACGACCGCCGCGCTGCGCGACTATACCGTGGTCGTGCTTATCGCCTACTTCCTCATATTCGGCATAGCGGCCGGGCTCGTCTGCACGGGCGATCTCAAGCTCGTCATGAAGAGCTTCCTGAAGGGCGCTGTCGGCGCGCTGCCCACGATAGTTTTCATAGCGCTCGCGTCCTCCGTCAAGTACATTTTCGACGAGGGCATGATAATGCCCACAATAGTCCATCAGATAAACGGCATAGTCGAGGGCAGGAGCCTCATTATGATCGCGCTCGTGCTCTACGCGATAATACTCGTGCTGGAGTTCTTCATCTCCTCCTCCACGGCGAAGGCGATCCTCGTTATGGGCATGCTCGCCGTAGTCAACGTGGGGCTCACAAAGCAGATGCTCGTGCTCATCTACACCTTCGCGGACGGCTATACCAATGTGCTCTTCCCGACCTCGCCGGTGCTGCTCATAAGCCTTTCGATGATAGAGGTCGACTATTTCAAATGGGTCAAGAGATCCGCGCCGCTCTTCGCGGTCAACCTCGCCCTCGTGGTGCTGTTCCTCATTATCGGCATAGCGATAGGGTACTGACGAAGCGTCGAAAATAAGTGAAAGATGCGCTTTGTGCGCATCTTTTTTCCAAAAAGAGGGAACCGGCCGCCGCCTTCGCGCGTTATATATATGAAGACGAGTGAACGGCGTTCACGGAAAGGATAGGGATATGAAAAGCTTAAAAAGGACTGTCGGCCTAATGTTGGCCGTACTGCTCGCGGCCGCGGCGCCGCTTTCCGCGCTTGCTTTGGGGAGGAACACATCCGATCATCCCACGCCCGACGGCTATGACGAACACGATTATCAGGCGCTTGTCGCCTTCCTCGATACGGAGGACTCCGCCGGGATGAAGAACGGCGACAAGCTCGCGGCCTTCTGGGATGGGGAATACGATCCGGCCGATCCCGAAACATGGCGCTATGAGGGCCAGTGGGGGGAAAGCGCCGGCGCATTCTGGACGGATGGCGCCGTAAAAAAGCTTGCCTGGCTCGATATAAATCCCAATGAATCCGACTATGAGGAGAAGGGCCCGATAGAGCGTGGCTATGCCGCTCCGCTTGTCGGACCGCTCGATCTTTCCGGATGTACGGAGCTTGAGCTGCTCGACTGCGGCGAAAACGAGCTCACATACATCAACGTTTCCGACTGCACAGGGCTCAGGATGCTTTACACGGATGGAAACATGACGATAGAGCAGCTTAAGATGTCCGGCTGTTCCGCGCTCGTGACGCTGGAATGCAGCAACTGCGGCCTTACGGAGCTCGACCTTGAAGGCATGACCTCCCTTGAAACGCTTGTCTGCGGGAGAAACATGATCGATGAGCTCGATATCTCGGACTGCGTCTCGCTGAAAAAACTCATGATATCCGATAATCCGATAGATCACTTCGATATTTCAGGCAATCAAAGCATCGAGCGGTTCGAGGCGGAGGGCTGCGGTATGACGGTGCTCCGCGCCGAGAACTGCCCCGAGCTGAAGAGCGTCATCTGCGGGTATAACGGGCTCGAGGCCGTCTGTCTAAACGGAAGCGGCGCGATGGAGTATCTGCATCTGGAGTGCAACTCGCTCACGTCTGTCGACGTTTCCGGCATGCCGGAGCTTCGCGGTCTCGACTGCTCCGTCAATCACCTGACCGAGCTCGACGTCGCCTGCTGTCCGCTGCTCGAAACGCTTTCCGTAAGGGTGAACGATATCTCGGAGCTGGATCTTTCCTGCAACCCGCTTCTCCTTCATCTCGAAACGGACTTCAATCCCATCAGGGAGCTCGATTTTTCCGGCAACCCGCTGATCCCCTTCGAGGGTCTTGCGGCGGAGGGCTCCGGCTATGTCGCGTTCAGCCGAAACTGGGACGAGAATTGGCCGACTGCGATAGCGCAGAAGGAACAGGGGGCCAAGTTCGTCGGCTGGTACGATGAAAACGGCGAGCTCATATCGGAATCCCCGTATCTTTACGCGATGGACGAGGACGAAAACGAGCTTGATTTCGGCGTCGTCACCGCAAGGTTCACAAGGCTGATCGTTCCCGGCGACGTAAACGGCTCGGGCACCGTCGATACCTCCGACGCGCTGCTGATACTGCGCTTCGCGATGGGCCTTGCCGAACTCGACGGCGAGCAGTTCACCGCGGCCGACGTAAACGGCTCGGGCACCGTCGACACCTCCGATGCGCTGGCGGTCCTCCGCACGGCGATGGGCCTCGCCTGAGAAGAGGCGTAAGCGGGCCAGCCCCGCGGGAAGGGCGCATGCGCATTATGAGCCGCATGGTTTCGGCGGGATCCGACAGAATAAAAGAGATCCGGGGATATCGGAATATCCCCGGATCTTTCGTTCTCTTTATGGATCCATGCCCGTATCCGGATACGCCCGGCAGGCGGATATTTGAGATTATTCGACCACTGCCTGCTCGGTTTCGGTTATCGCGAACATGATGAGGAACAGGGTCTCGAAGTCCTTCGAATTCGTCCAGAAGCGATAATACATGCCGCCGGTGGGGATGGCGATCTTGTGCTCCGCCTGGTCCTCCTCGTGGACGTAGACGCTGCTGTTCTCGATCCTGGCGTAAGCCGCGCCGTCCTTGACCACGTTGTAGAGCATGTACGGGAACTTGCTGCGCATATCGGTCGCCATGCGGAGCCCGCGTCCGTGCAGTACGTCCCAGATGTTCTCACCGTCGAACTTGAACCAGGACTTCGCGGAGAAGAACTCGTTGTTGAAGTTCTGCGTCGTGGTGTGGCCGACGTCATGCTCGCGCACGTCGCCCGTGGTATGATCGTTGAACTCGAAAACGCGCGCGCCGACCAGCGCCTGCTTCACCATCTTGCCCTCAAACAGCACGTTCCGCTGAGCGTCCTCGATGATGTAGCCGGGCTTGAAGGACTGTCCGTCCCACTGGAAATAGTATTCGGTGACGCCGGGAGCGGTCTTGAAGCCGTCGAACTGCTCGGTGGGGAACTTGCCGCCGGGAAGCGCCTCGTCGAGCTCCCTGCTCTTGCGGAACGCCTTGACCGTCTTGTAAATGCCGAAGCCCGCTGCGAGCGCGCCGAGAGCTATCGCGATGGGCCCTATGAAGCCGCCCGCCTTGGAATTGGTGACCTTCGTGGGCTCGTCGGGATCGTAGAAGACCTTTATCTCGTCGCCGACGTTGAACTTGCCGGTCAGGTTGGGGAAGGTGGAATCGTACTCCTTGCCGTCGACCGTGTAGCTGAAGTTCACGTCGTACTGCTGCTGATTGTTGTCCTGGTCGTAATCGCCCTCGGTCACGGAGGTGATCCTGCCGACCGTCTCAACGTACTTGTCCGTATTGAAGCCGAGCAGTATTATTCCGAATATGATGAGTATTATGCCCATGGGCACGAGCACTCTCGCGGGACCGGAGTTTCTGAGTATCCTTGCTATTTTGTTCTCGGGATTCATGGCTTTCTCTCCTTTTCGGCCGCATTGAGCGGCGGTTATTTTCGGGACTGCTCGCGGCGATCCGCGCCGGCCCCTCAAAAATCGATTATATCACAAATATATGATGAAGACAATACCGCGCAGCGAGTATTTGCACGGGGAAGGAGGAGTGCCTTTGCCCGCGTTAAGCAATGGAACAGTATTGTTACAGATGCAATCGAGGGAACAGGAGGGGCGCTTTCGACTTACTGTTTCATTCCGTGTTGACTTCTCCTATCGGCTCTGAGTCGGACCAACTCATCACCGAGGTACTAAAAAGCGCCGCACTGTTGCGTTTTTTCCGGCCTGCGGCCGGCGTACCCGTTCGAGTCCTCTTTACCCGCGTTAACCAAAATAACAGGCATCCTTTTGGATGCCTGTTGTTTTGGAGCGGGTAAAGGGACTCGTTTTTGCACATCGGCTCTCGCTGCTTGCGCTCCGCGCAGGCGCAGCTTCGGCCTGTGACAAAAACCCGGGGCGGCGAAAGCGCAACACCGTTGCCCTTTCGCTGCGCCCTTCGAGTCCCTTGAGTAAACCGCCCAATACTAAAGGCACCCAAATGGGTGCCTTTAGTATTGGAGCGGGTAAAGGGACTCGAACCCTCTATCTCAGCTTGGAAGGCTAATGTGTTACCATTACACTATACCCGCATATTCGATTGGCGCGGCGATACCTGCCGCAAAGGGAAACTCCGTTAGTTTGAAAAGCCATTGGCTTTTCAGACGAGCAAAGGTGCGCAATGGGAGTTTTCCGGTTTTCCGGAGGAAAATTGCGGCGGTGTCTGCCGCAAAGGGAAACTCCTGTAGTTTGAAAAGCCATTGGCTTTTCAAACGAGGTGGTGCGGGCGAAGAGACTCGAACTCACACACCCAATGGGCATTGGAACCTAAATCCAACGCGTCTGCCAATTCCGCCACGCCCGCACGAAGAAACATGGTGACCCGTCGGGGATTCGAACCCCGGACACCTTGATTAAAAGTCAAGTGCTCTACCGACTGAGCTAACGGGTCGATTTGGCTGGGGTGGCAGGATTTGAACCTACGATGTGGGAGTCAAAGTCCCATGCCTTGACCGCTTGGCGACACCCCAACGGGATCGCCGCATCCGCTTCAAAAATAAAGCTCTTGCTGCTGCAAAAGCTCTATCAGATAATGGGGTGAGTGGTGGGGCTCGAACCCACGACCTCCAGAGCCACAATCTGGCATTCTAGCCAACTGAACTACACCCACCATTAGGCTGCCGCAGACGACCGCTGAAAAAATGGCGCGCCTGCAGGGACTCGAACCCCGGGCCCACGGTTTAGAAGACCGTTGCTCTATCCACCTGAGCTACAGGCGCACGCCGTCCAACCCTGCCGACGGTAGACAATTTTATCATTATTCATTTGCCTTGTCAACTGCTTTTATAAAAAACAAGATTATATTATTTCCCGTTCGTGAGCGCGGTCAGAAGCTCCGCCCTTACCACGCGATAGGCGGGGGAGTAGGCCGTGCGGTAGGTCTCGCTGTGGTGCAGAGCGGGACAGCCGAGCTCGGTGTATGCAGCGATGAAGTCCCCTGACCCGGGAAGCATGCCCTCCATGCGCGGATCGGAGGCGAGCGCGCGGAGCATTTCGGCAAACGCCGCCTTATCGCCCGCGGGCGCGGCGCTGTTGATGAACGCCTCGGCGGCCTGTTCCGGCGTTACTCCGTTGTGATCGAGCGTTTTAAGATCGAGCCGGGCGAAACCTCCGCCGATGCTTTCCGACAGCGGGCCCTCCTCCTGACGAACGGAGGCGTACTCCCTGCGAACGAACTCGACGGCGGCTTCCGGATCGGCGACCGCGTGAGCGGGGCCGAACTCCCGCTGATATAGGAGCTTTACGATATCCCGCGGCTCGGAGAGCGGGTATTTTTCCAGATAATCTGCAATAAAAGCTATGATCTCGTCCAAAGCGGCGCACCTCCCGACGGGTCGATTATACCCCATCCGCGCGGCGCTGTCATCCCCTTGATTTACGCCGACGGATAAAATATAATATAGCCATAAACGGAAAGGCAAAAACGGTATGGAAAGCATTGAATGGCTCAGGAAGGGCACTCCGCAGATCTGGCGGAACCCATACAGGAAGCCCGCAGCGGAGGCGCTTGAAAAGCTCCCGTTCACCCTTCGCGATATCGAGGAGGCGGACGCGCGGCTCAGGCGCTTCGCGCCGCTGATCGCAAAGCTTTTTCCCGAGACGGAGGAGGCGGGCGGCATGATCGAATCCCCGCTTGCCGAGCTCAAAGATCTGCGTGAGTTCGAGGGGATAAAGGGCCGTCTGTTCCTGAAGCAGGACAGCGAGCTTCCCATCGCGGGCTCCGTAAAGGCGCGCGGCGGCATTTACGAGGTGCTCAAGCACACCGAGGATATCCTCGGCGAGGCGGTGTTCTCCATGACCCCGGACGAGATCCGGGCGAAGCTCAGGGGCTATACCGTGCAGGTCGGCTCGACCGGCAATCTGGGGCTTTCGATAGGCATCATGAGCGCCGCGCTCGGCTACCGCGCGGTCGTGCACATGTCCTCCGACGCGAAGGAGTGGAAGAAGAACATGCTCCGCGAAAAGGGCGTGACCGTGATCGAGTACGACGGGGATTATTCCTCCGCCGTGGCAAGGGGACGCGAGCTCTCGAACGAAGACCCGACGAGCTATTTTGTGGACGACGAGAACTCCGTACCGCTCTTTATGGGATATGCAGTCGCGGCGCTGCGGCTCAAAAAGCAGCTCGATGAGGCGGGAGTCAAGGTCGATGAAAAGCATCCGCTGAACCTTTACCTTCCCTGCGGAGTCGGCGGCGCGCCGGGAGGGATAACCTTCGGCGCGAAGGTCGTTTTCGGCGACAGCGTGAACTGCTGGTTCGTCGAGCCGACCCAGGCGCCATGTATGCTCGCGGCGTTTTTGACGGGCAGACCCACGCCCGTTACCGAGCTCGGCCTGACCGGAAGGACCGAGGCAGACGGGCTTGCCGTCGGCACGGCGTCGAAGCTCGTTTGCGATACGGTAAGGGAGCTGGTCTCCGGCGAGATGACCGTTGCGGACAGCCTGCTGCAGCCGTATCAGAACCTGCTGTACGACAAGGAAGGGATATTCATCGAAACTTCGAGCGCGGCTTCGCTGGCGTTCCTGCCTTTTATAGACGAAGAACTCCCCGAAGAGGAGACGATCCCCGACGGATGTAACGCGGCCCATATCGCGTGGGCGACGGGCGGGCGGCTCGTGCCGGATGCGGAGCGCAAAAAGCAGCTCTACACCCGCGTTTCGGCGGCGCTCATATGGCGGGACGGCAGGTTCATGATCTGCAAAAGGCCGGAGAACAAGGCGCGCGGCGGGCTGTGGGAGTTCGTCGGCGGCAAGGTCGAAAAGGGCGAGACCGGTGAGCAGGCGCTCGTTCGCGAGTGCCGCGAGGAACTGGGCGTCGGGATCGAGGCCAAAAGTACATATATGAGCCTCGTTCATCACTATCCCGATCTGACGGTATGGCTCACGCTCTTCAACGCGCGGATAAAGGAGGGCGAGCCGAAGCTTTTGGAGCACACGGCGATAGAATGGATCGCTCCCGCCGAGATACCGAATTACGAATTCTGCCCCGCGGATGAGGAAATAACAGCTTCGCTCGGCAGGCTGGACGAGCTTTTCTGCCGTCTGCTCGAGTGCTCCGACGCGAAATACGCCGAATTCCAAAGCAAGCTCGTGCCGAATACAGATCCTCGCTGGATACTCGGCGTGCGCCTGCCGGACGTCCGCGCGACGGCCAAGCGCGTCAAAAACACGGAAGCGGCGGAAAGCTTCCTCAAAAGTCTGCCGCACAAATACTACGACGAGAACATGCTCCACGCGATGCTCATAAATGAGGAAAAGGATTTCGGCAAGGCCATTCGTTTGATCGGCGATTTCCTTCCGTTCGTCGACAACTGGGCGGTGTGCGACACGATAAAGCCCAAGGCGTTCCGGAAGCACCGCGGGGAGCTCTGGGAGAAGATACCGGAATATCTCTCCTCGCCGCATCCGTTCACGGTGCGCTTCGGGCTGGGTATGCTCATGGCGCATTTCCTGGACGAGGATTTTAAGGAGGAGGCGCTCGAGCTTGCCGCCCGCGTCGATCGGGAGGAGTATTACGTCAAGATGATGAAGGCGTGGTATTTCGCGACGGCCGCGGCGAAGCGCTATGAATACGCGCTGCCGTACATAGCGGCAATGGACGACGCGAAGGTGAAGGCGATGACCGTACGCAAATGCGCCGAGAGCTTCCGCCTTACCGACGAGCAGAAGGCGGTCATAAAAAGCCTGTAAACTCCTCTTGCATTTTGTCGGAGTATACAATATAATGAAAAATGAAGAATAAACAGGGGGGGGATAACGACTTGAGCGTATATGCGGCCAAATGTCCCTGCTGTGGTAGGGATATCGGCTTTGAAGAAGGCGCGGAGGAATGCACCTGCATTTTCTGCGGCGCCAAGCTGCTGACGTCCGCGCTTTCCAAGGAGCTCGTCCGTTCCGACGAGCATGAAAAGGCGCCGGAGAAGGCGCCGGAGAAGGAACCGGAGGAGGCGCCGGAGACCGCGCCCGTGCCCAAGGAGAAGGCGGAGGAGGCCGAAAAGCATCCCGAGCTCACTCCCGAGGAGATCGCGCAGGAGCTCGACCGCAAGGTGGAGTTCAAGGCGGAGCTGCACAGGGTCGTCAGGCAGATCGACGAGCTGCGCGAAAAGCGCTCCGTCTATAAGGCGCAGATCAAATCCAGCGGCATTTCCATCGGCGTCGGCGCGGGCCTCATCGCCGCGGCGCCGCTCCTCATGCTCTTCTTCTACGACAGGGAGAAGGGCTTCACCGGCGGCATGACGACGTGGGCAATAGCCGCGGGCGTGGTGGGCCTCGTCGTCCTCGCGATAGGCATCGCCCGCCGCCGCGACGCGCGCAACGGGCAGAACAAGCTCGAAGCGACCATCCGCGACAAGAAGGACAAGCGCGACATACTGATAGGCAGACTCAACAAGATCAACAAGAAGCTGCACATCCATCACGATCAATAATATATTTTGAAAAACAGGGAACCCGGCGCACGCCTCGTGCGTTATATAGGTGAAAGGCAACGAAGTACCCCCCACTTCAGACCTTTTCAAGCAATCGATCCCTCCAAAATTGCGAAGGACGAAGACCCGGAAAAGCCGGGTCTTTGTTCTTTTGGAAAAAAAGCGCAGATGAGGAAAAAAGCGAGGCGCGTCCCTGCGCATACTTCCCGCGCGGCGGCGCATACTGCAGCTATAGAACGCCGCGCAGAAAAGCCGTGCGGCGATTATCGGAGGTAATATGCGAGATCACATTAAAAGAATACTGGCCGTGCTGATGTGCGCGGCGGCCCTGTTTTCGCTCGCCGCCTGCAGCAGGAGGGTGACCGATCCCAAGGGCACTGCGAAGCCGTCGCTCCAGCCGAGGGCTGCGGAGAGCGCGATGCCGTCCCCGTCCGCGGATGCGACGGAGAGCATGACGCCTTCCCAAAGCCCCTCTTCCACCGGGGCCGAGGGAGAGATATCCGGCTTTATGGAGGGGACGGTCGTGGATCCGGACGACGCGCCGGAGCTCACCGCCGCTCTCGCGAAGCTGGAGGAGTACAGAGATATGGCGATCCAGTCCGTGACATACAAGCTCTATGAGGGGCGGCAGGCCTACTACGTGATACTTCAGGGCGAGGGCGAGGCGTCGCATCCCGTGTACGTATTCGCCGACGGGAGCGTTGTGCCGGAGGAATGACGGACAGATCCGAAAACGGAGGACGATCCTCCGTTTTTTGTTTTTCCCGCCGGAATATGCGTTGACAGAAGCCAAATGATATATTACAATGTCAAGTGAAGGAGGTGAAACGACGGGAATATATTGAATCGCACCAGTTCATGGAAATGTATGGAACAAAAAAGTTGAGAATAATAGTAACCGACACGGAACTTTTTTGCAAGGAGGCAATTATGAAAGAGAATACTCGACTCATATGTCATAACGGCACACTAAAGATCATTGTTGCTTTTTTTACTGTACTTGTATTACTTGCTGGGTTTAGCTTCGATATTAAAGCAGAGTCAGAGTTTTCATTTAATACTGATAATGGCGGATCAGATTTCGGAGCATTTGTGAAAAAAGATTTATCCACAGGGACATTATCCTACTATGACGTCTATCATAATGGGGTAAAAGTTGATCCGGAAGATGATGAAACAACGCCGTCATCCCATGAACAGCTGTTTTCGGACGCTTATGATCCAGAATTGGAATAAGACTTCGGGGAAGATAATGCTTGCAAAGAGTATAGCACCAGATCGATTATTGGAAATGATGACAGGATTCAGGTTTATACTACTACCGTTTTCCCATATAGAGCTATATGCCATATTACGTGCACATGGCCAAATAATACAACAAGCGGAGGAACAGCATGGATGTATTGGAAAAACATAGCTGTTACCTCTGGTCACTGCATATATAACGGCGACCGAGGAGGATGGGCAACCTCAATAGTCGTACGACCAGCAGCAAACGGCTATTTTTGCCCATACGGAACTTCAAATGCAACGGAGCTTCACTCCGCAAAAAAATGGGTTAACAATGGTGACAGTGGTTATGATTATGGAGTAATTGTATTATCGAACGATATAGGAAATAGCACAGGTTGGTTTGGAACAATTTGGAGGAGTTGGTCGCTGGTTGGATACAATGTAACTGTTGCTGGATATCCCGGAGAGTGCTTTCGACAAATGTTTAAGATGAGTGGACAGATATCAAGAAGTACAACAAGAAAAGTGTACTATCAAATTGACACAACCGCTGGACAGAGCGGATCACCCGTGTACAATGCTGACGGATATGTTTATGCGATACACACCACGGGCGAAACCTTGTATGGTAATGGAGGGGCAAGAATAACAAAAAGTCTTTTTAGATTTTTACAGTCTTTCAGACAGACATAAAAACTAATTATTTAGGAGCAAGGAATAGTCATCATGAAAAAATCATTTCGCACTATACCGATCGCGGTACTGCTGCTTGCCTTGGCGCTGTCGGTCTGCGGATGCAAAAAACAGGGCAAGCCGACCGATGATACGGCCGCCAAGCCGACCGATATCACGGTCACGGCGCGCGATCACGGCGGGAAAGTCCTCGCCGGAGCCGAGATAACGGTCGCCGGCCTCAGCAATTATGATATAACGGACATTTTCACCGCCGACGCCGAAGGCAGGTTCACGATGAAAGGAGTACGCGTCGACAAGCTCTCGTTTTATCTGCATACGGCGGAGGGCTCTTACAGAATAGACGACAGGACCATCACCCGGGAGGAGCTTGCCTCCGGTGAAATGGAGATAGTGTTCCCGGAAGAAAGCTATTGACGATCAGATCGCAAATTAATAAGGGATGAGCTCGGCTCATCCCTTTTTACGTATCGGATCATTTAAGCGTGACGACAGTCACCCCGAAATCGCCCTCGCCGTAGTTGCCGTTGCGGAAGGACTTGACTTTCGGGTGGGTCTTGAGGAAGGTCTGTATGCCCGCGCGCAGTGCGCCCGTGCCCTTGCCGTGGATTATCGAGACCTCGGTAAGGCCCTGGCGGCGGCAGTCGTAAAGGTAGCGGTCTACCACGGGCTTCGCGTCCTCGACCATCATTCCCCTTATGTCGAGCTCGAGCCCGACGGTGTTCGCGGCGGAGTATTCGACCTTCACGTTGGACGAGGCGGACTTTTCCTCCTGTACCTCGCGCAGGTCGTCAATGCGCACGTTCAGCTTGATTATGCCCACCTGCACGGGGACTTCGCCGTTCTTGGCCCTGCCGATGACCGTGCCAGTCTTGTCGAGCGAGACCACGCGGACCGTCTGCCCGGGGGAAACGAACTTGGGCGCGCTGCCCTCCGATATGCGTTTCTCCTGCGGGGTGTCGTAAAGCTCGCCGTCCTTTTCGCGCACGGCGTCGCGCGCCTGCTGTATCACCCTGTCCGCGGCTCGCTGATCCACGTTTTTCAGGGAGCGGATCTCCGCGACGAGGGCCTCCATCTGCCGCCTCGTGTCGGCGACGATCTTCCGCGCCTCCTCCTTCGCCTTCATGCGCAGCTCGGCCTTCTCCGTCTCGAAGCGCTTCCGCTCGGAGCGCATGTCGGCCCGCAGGGCGTCGAGCTCGCGGCGGGCGTTCTCCGCCTCCTCGCGCTCGCGCTCGGCCTTCTGCTTCTCGCTCTCCGCGCTCGAAAGCACCGTCTCGAAATCCACGTCCTGTTTGGTCAGGTATTCGCGGGCGTTTTCGATTATGTAGTCGCTCATGCCGAGGCGCTTCGATATCTCAAACGCGTTCGATTTGCCGGGTATGCCTATGAACAGCCGGTAGGTCGGGCAGAGGCGGTCGACGTCGAACTCCATCGAGGCGTTCTGCATGCCGTCGTGGGTCAGCGCAAAGGCCTTTATCTCGCTGTAATGCGTGGTCGCGGCCGTGCGGCAGCCGCGGGAATGCAGCTCCTCCAGTATGCTCTGGGCAAGTGCCGCGCCCTCCACGGGGTCGGTGCCCGCGCCGAGCTCGTCAAGGAGTATCAGCGAATCCTCGTCCGCCTCGGCGAGTATGCCGACGATGTTCTTCATGTGGGAGGAGAAGGTCGAAAGACTCTGCTCGATCGACTGCTCGTCGCCTATGTCGGCGAACACCTCGCGGAACACGGCGAGCTCCGTCCCCACCTGCGCGGGGACGAAAATGCCGGACTGCGCCATGAGCGTAAACAGGCCCAGCGTTTTAAGCGTGACGGTCTTGCCGCCCGTGTTGGGGCCGGTCACGATCAGCGTCGTGAAGTCGGTCCCGAGCCATATGTCGATAGGCACCACCTTCTCCCGCGGGATGAGCGGATGGCGGCCCTTTTTTATCATTATGCGGCCCTCGGCGTTGAGCTTGGGGCATACGGCCTTCATCTCCCGCGCGAGCTTCGCCTTGGCAAAGCACAGGTCGACGTCGCCAAGCGTCATGAGGTCCTGGTATATGTCGTTGGCGGAGGGCTTCACCATCTCGGTCAGCTCCGTCAGTATGCGCTCGACCTCCGCGGCCTCCTCCATCACGAGCTTCTTGTACTCGTTGCCGAGCTCCACCACGGCGGAGGGCTCGATGAAGAGCGTAGCGCCGGTGCCGGACTGGTCGTGTATGAGGCCGGGTATGTTCTGACGGTATTCCTGCTTGACGGGTATAACGAATCGGCCGTTCCTTATCGTCACCAGCGGATCCTGCAGGTACTTGGAATAGGTCGGGGAATGTATCATGTCGTTGAGCTTTGCGCGGACCTTCTCGTTCGCGAGCTTCATCTGCCGCCTTATGCGGGAAAGGGCGGGGGACGCGCCGTCGAATATCTCGTCCTCGCTCAGTATGCAGCGGTTGATCTCGTCCTCCACCGCGCGGTGCACCATCAGCCCTGAAGCAAGACTCGTCAGGCGGGAAAGCTCCGTGCCCTCGCCGTCCCTTGCGGGCTGTTCGCGCACGAGCAGCTCGCGGCAGCGGCGTATGGCCTTCAGACATTTGGCGACGGACAGTAGCTCCTCGCAGGAGAGGTGCAGCACGGCGTTCACGCGCTTCAGCGCGGAGCGCATGTCGGGGAAATCGTCGACGGGGGAGGAGCCCGTGCGGATGAAGTATGTTTCCGCCTCGCTCGTCATGGCAAGCTCGGCGGTCACGTCGTCAAGCTCGTCGAAGGGGCGGAGGGACGCCGCGAGCTCGCGGCTGACGCAACAGGAGCATTTCAGCTTAAGCTGCTCCAGTATCTTGTCGTATTCGAGTGTTTTCAGCGTTTTTTCTTTCATATCGGTTTTCCTTTATACCGGATCAGTCGACCGCCCTCGACCAGTGGCCGCGCGTAATGTCGGGCGAAGGGTCGGGATCGGCGGTCTCGGCGCGGGCGAAGACGCTTATCCCGCTCGAGGCGAAGGCCTCGCGCACGTCGGTGACCGCGCAGTTCATGAGCCGAACGAGGCAGTACCCCTCGGCAAAGCGTATGTTGCGGAGCGGGAACCTGCGCCCCTCGCCGTCCGTCAGCACGCCCGCGTCCCCGCGGCAGCCCCGGCAGCCGCGGTACTCCTTAACGGGGCAGTGCATGAGCTGCATCAGCGGCGCGCGGCCGTATGTGCTGACGATCATGCTGTTCCCGAAGGAGTCGGCAAGGGCGGCAAGCTGCGGCCTCGTGAGCTCCAGAGAGGGCATGACGTGTGTGAAGCCCGAGGAGAGGAGCTTGCGCACGGAGGCGGAGTTCATGGCATTCATCCCGACGCCCGCTATGCGGATGGGAAGGTCCTTGCCCATATCCCATTCGCAGATATTGTTGGCCTCTATCCCGCGGAATATGCCGCTCGCGATTAGGCGGAGGTACGCCTGCCTCGCGCCCTCGGTCATTATGACGTTGGGCAGTATCAGCACGTAGTTCCCGCCCGCGGGCAGCGAAGCGGGATCGAACGCGGCGGGCTCTGCGGGCTCCACGCCCACTATGTCCGCCCGCGCGGCAGCGGCCTCCTTCGCGGAGGAGGTGCGCGCGTAGAGCAGGGAGGGACCGTTATGCTTCCCCGACGGGCCCGTATGGCGGGCTATGTCGGCGTCGGAAAGCTCCCGCAGGGGGGCGGGAGCGCCCAGTATCGCGTCCGAGAGAGCGGCGGCGGCTCCGCGCCGGAGCGCGTTCAGCGCGGAAACGGGTATGAAGCCGTTCCCGGCGACGGCGCAGTCGCCCAAGTAATAGGGGGTGCCGCCGAACTTTTTGAGCTGTTCGCGGTATCTTTCAATGTCGACGGGCTTTTTCGCCTCCTCGCAGACGGGGCCGAACGCCTCCGCCGCAGCTCCGCCGGAGACCAGCGCGAGCTTTGCCGGCTCACCGACGGTCAGCGTGAGCTCGGCCGAGACCCTGCGCACGGGGCGGTCGCTGCGGACGCTCTCGTGCGCGGCGGCGACGAGCTCCGGCGTGGGCTTTGCGGAGCCGACGTGCCCGGTCGTGACGGAGTCGCCCCTGATGTGCGCCGTCGAAAACTCGCCGCGGTTGAAGACCGCAAAGAGCTGACTGCGCGCGGACGCGGGCTTCTCCCCGTCGAGCGCGGCGCGGTAGATGCGCGTGACGTTGGCGACGTATTCGGGGCTCTTCATGCGGCCCTCTATCTTGAAGCTCACTATGCCCGCGTCGATGAGAGCGGGGAGCTCGTCGATCATGCAGATATCGTTGGTGGAAAGGGCGAACTCGTTTTCGCCCGCGCGGCGGTTCAGCACGCTTGCGTTTTTGCGGCAGGGCTGGGCGCAGGTGCCCCTGTTGCCGCTCCGCTCGCCCGCCATGGAGGAGTAGAGACAGCTGCCCGAAAAGCCCATGCACAGCGCGCCGTGGCAGAAGAACTCCAGCTCCACCGGGCTCTGAGCGTGCATGCGCCGTATCTCGTCAAGGGGGACCTCCCTCGCAAGGACGGCGCGTGCGATACCGTTCGCCTCGCAGTAACGGAGGCCGGAAAGACTGTGTATGCCCATCTGCGTGGAGGCGTGCACGGTCAGCTCCGGCAGCTCTTCGCGCAGTATCGCGGCAAGGCCGATATCCTGCACTATCACCGCGTCCGCCTTCAGGGACAGGAGCTTCGCCGCAAAGTTCACGGCGTCGCGGAGCTCCCTGTCGAAGAGAAGGGTGTTCAGCGTGATGTTGGTCTTTACGCCGCGCAGGCGGCAGAACTTAATGGCCTCCTCAAGCTCGCCGCCGGTGAAATTGGCGGCTCCGCGGCGCGCGTTGAAGGAGCCGCTGCCGAAATAGACGGCGTCCGCGCCGTTGCGCACTGCGGCTATGAGGCATTCCATATTCCCCGCGGGGGCGAGCAGTTCGATATTGCCGTTCTTCATGTCAAAGGCCGATGGCTCCTCCGGTAAACATAAGCCGCGGGTCTTTTTTTGATCCGCGGCCGGTCATTTGGGTATGCGGTCGTCGTCAGACGCCGACGGGCTTTTTGCGCTCAAAGGGGCGCTTTACGGGGGCGGCGGCGCGCGTCTCCCCACCGCGCAGAGTGCGCAGCTCGGAGATCTTCCTGTCGACTTCGGCGTATTCGGCGCGGAGCTTCACGTTTTCGTCGGTCATGCTGAGCATGGCGAGCAGAGCGCACCTCGATGTGCTCTGATCGGGGCAAAGCGCCTGCATCTCCCTGACGCGGCGGTTGACCTCCGCCTCGAGAGAGCGCATATGCTCCACGCTCGAATCGGAGGCGATGCGGAACTCCTGCCCGGCGAGATTGATGGTCATCCTGTTCTTCTCCATAGCCTTGTCACCTTTCATCAAACTTTTACATATATATAATACCATCGGCGGTCGCAAAAAGCAACAGCCGATTTGACGGAAAAGCGCGAAAAAAGGCGGAGCCGCACGGCCCCGCCTCAGCGTATTGCATATCAGTCCTCGTCGTCATCGTCCTCATCATCGTCATCGTCGTCGCTGTAATCGACGGTCACCGAGTCGGAGGAGCCGCCTCTTGCGATCCTGCCGACCGCCCAGCGCAGCACGGGGATCAGCACGAACGCGACCCAGGTGGGATGCCATATGCCGAACATGAGGCCCACGAAGAGGTAGCCGGCGACAATAAGCAGCTCCCAGGGGAAGCGCGCCACGGCCTTGATGCCCGCATGGCGCTTGACGGAGCGCACGACGGAGGCGAACATGGGGATCGTAAGGAAGAGCAGCCAGCCGACCGTCCAGGCCTTGGGCCCGAAGGTGAAGCCAAGCGCGAGGTAGGCGATTACCATTATCAGCGAATAAACGCCAGTCAGAGTGTCGCCGAGGCCCCTCCCGCGGGAAGCGGCGGCGGAGATGGAGAAGTAGAGCGGGATCGCGAGGAGCATTATCCAGAGCGGATGCCACAGCCCCTGCGTAAGGCCCAGCGCCGCGTAGCCGCCGATAATGAGCACGGGCACGGCGATATCGGCCCAGCCGAGCTTCCTGCCGCGGACGACGGACATTATCGAGTGGAATATCGGTATGGTGAGGAAGAGCAGCCATGCGGGATGCCACCAGCCCTTAAGGAAGCCCAGCAGCAGGAAAAGTCCCGTCACGAGCACCGCGTAGGGGAAGCTTCCGCCGCCGTTCGAGGCGATGCGGACGTCGCCGTATTCGTCCTCATGGGGCTCGCTCTCGGTGTCGAGCACGACCTTGTGGCCGTCCTCGTCGACTACGGTTGTGCGCCATTTGCCGGTCCGCTCGTTCATCTTCTTGTAGACGAAGCGGTTCTTGCCGTCCTTGACGGAGTTCCATTCGCGGTGGACGCGCTCGCCGTTTTCGGTGAAAGTCACGCCGCTCTCGTCGACCTCGATGCTCTTGACGAAGGCGTTGATGCCGGGCTCGGCCGCCTCGCCCGAGTCGTCGACGTAGATGCCGTCCCAACCTATATGCACGTGGGAGCCGTCGTCATCGGTGACGTTAATTCCACTGGCCAGACTGACGCTCACCCTTTCGGCGGGGGAGCTCTTCTCGGCCTCGTCCTTCTCCGGCATGGGGATCTCGTCCTCGGTCGCAAGGAGCGAGTCGAGCGATACCCCGTAGAGGCGCGAGAGCATTATAAGGTTGTCCGTGTCGGGGGAGGATTCCGCCCTCTCCCACTTGCTTACGGCCTGGCGGGAGATCCCGAGCCTTGCCGCGAGCTCCTCCTGCGAGAAGCCGTGCGCCTTGCGCATCTTTACGAGTCTGTTGGCGATCTCGATGTTCATATCTTTTGTTTCCTTTCGGCTTTTTGCTGGGCTCATGATATCAGATCCCGGCCGGTTGCGCCAGCAATTCTGCTTTTCAAATTATATCGCGGGGCAGGTTTTTTTGTCAACTATGAGTTGCAAATGCGAAAATCACCCTCGAGGGACGGAAAAAGCCCGGGCTTTGCGCCCGGGCCCTTTCACTGCCGCGGATTCAGTTCTGATTGTTCAGGAGGTAGTTGTAGAGGTAGGAGATATCGAGCGAGTTCACGACGCCGTCGCCGTTGCAGTCGGCGTTGAGCAAGCCCATTTCGGTCAGCGTGCCCATGCCGACGATGTGCGCGGCGAGCAGGGTGACGTCGTCGAACGATATGCTGCCGTCGCAGTTGACGTCCATCGGGTGATCCGCGGTGGGCTCATCGACGGTGTTGAGCACGACGGTTATCGTGGTGTTCGTCCAGATCGGCGTGGTGATGTCGAACTCCATGCCGTTCACGAAGAACGTGTAATAGTAGCCGGAGGGCGCGGTCGGCGCGGTCACGGCTTCGCCCGCGACGATCTCGACCACGGCGGAGTAGTCGCCCGTGAAGGTGACGGTGACCGACTGATCCTCGCCGACTATCCTCACGGTGACGGTGCCGAAGGCGATACCGTCATACTTGACGGTCAATACGTAGGTGCCGTTGACGGAGGAGTCGAAAGCGGGCTCCCAGCTGCAGCTTATGTGGCTGTCGGTCCAGGGCACTGTGACCGCCGAAGCGGAGCGCGAGGAGCGGTACTTGATGACGGTGCCCGCCGTGATGTCGCTCATGGAGAAGCCCTCGTCGTTTTCCGCGACGTAGTAGGTGGAACCGGTGAGCGCCGCCTGGGCTACTGCCGGGGCGTAGATGTAAACGGTCGACGCGGTGGTCGAGAGCTTCCATCCGCTGCTGTAGTAGAGGTAGATCTTCCTCGACTGACCGGGGCCGCCGGGACCGCCGCCCGAGGAGGTCGCGGTCGCATAGATCTGCGCCGCGCTGCCGGATGCGGAGACCTCCCAGCCCGCCGCAGCGGTGACGTCGGTGGTCTTGCCCAGCGTGTAGGTCGTGGACCAGCCGGAGGAGGACGAGGTGTACATGAGGTAGTAGTTCACGCCGCCGACCGTGTTGTAGATATGGCCGGATCCGTCGATGTACCAGGTGTTGTTCTCGTTGAGCGTGCCGAAGGTATATCCGCCCGTGACGCTCGACAGACTGCTCGAAAGCGCGGCGACGGAGGTCGTGCCGGAGAGCGTGTAGACCGTCGTGGAGGCGGAGGCGTTGGTGATGACGTAACGGCTGCCTGCGGTCATCTGCGTCACGCGCTCATAAACGTTGGTGCTGCCGGAGTCGAGATCCGCCCACGGGGTGGAGTCTACGCCGGAGCCGGTCGCGGTGCCGGTCTTCGCGGAGGTGGAGCCGTTGATGTAGACGTAGTACGTGTTGCCCGAAACGAGGGCCGGATGGCTGAACACGAGGTATGTCGCCGTGTTGGAGGAGCTCGCAAAGTAGGCCTGCGTGCTCTTGAGGATATTGCCCGAGCCGTCCTTTATCACGATGGAGTAGCCCGTCCTGATCGACAGGTTCTTGAACTCGACGTAGATGCCCGCGGAGGGAGCGCCCTGCATCTGGTTCATGCCGCAGCCCAGCGTAACGCCGCCGTACAGCGCGAGGGTGTCCTCGGTGTCGAGCGGGTCGTTGGAGGTATTGGAGGCGGAGTAGACCTCAAGGTCGCCGCCGCGGAAATACGCGCCGCCGTTGGAGTCGATACCGTCGCCGCCGGAGGTGTACAGGCGGTAAACGCCGCCGTACTCGTTTATCGTGAAGTGATAGTTGGAGGTGTTCTTGTTGGCGGCGTTGATGACGTCGTCGGTGGAGTAGACCGTCGCGCGGCCGGAGTTCAGTACAATGTCGGCGCCCTCCATGCCCTCATAGCTCGTGTTGATCGTGAGGTCGATGAGGCCGTCGTCCGCGCCGCGTATGCCGAACGTCAGCACCCGGTCGGCGTGCAGGCCGTCGTCGCGAGTCCAGATATTGAAAGTGCCGCCCTCGATGGTCAGATTGCCGTCGGAGTGGATGGCGTCGTCGGGAGCGGACAGCGTGAAGCTGCCGCCCGATACGGTGTTCTCAAGCTCGGACTTGAGGCACTTCGCGCTGGCCATCGTGTCGCCGTTGTAGGAGGTGTTGGTATAGCCGTTAGCGCAGGTGATGCCGAAAGTGCCGCCGGATATCTCCAGATTGAAGGCGGAAATGCCGTCGCCGGTGGTGTTGAGCGTGAACTCGCCGCCGGTTATCGTGATGTCGCCCGCGGTCTCCGTGCCGTTCTCGGCCTTAATGCCGTCGCCCGCGGCGGTGATGTTCAGCGTGCCGCCGGAGATGTATACGCTCTCCCGCGCGAGAATGCCCTCGTCCGCGGAGGAGGCGGTGATGCTGCCGCCCGTGACGTAGATCTTGCCGATTGCGTCGGTGTCGTCGGCTGCCTTGACCGCGTCGCCGCCGGAGGTGGTGAGCGAGAGCGCGCCGCCGGAGATCATGAGCTCGTTCTCGGAGGAGAGGGCCGCGTTGGGAGCGGTCACGGTGAGCGTGCCGTCGGCGACGGTGAGGAAGGCGTTCGCGCCGACCTTGACGCCGTTCTTGGCGGCCGCGGTGATCGTGAGAGAGCCCTTGCCGGCAATGGTCAGATTAGAAGAGGTCTTGCCCTTTATGACCGCGCTCTCGGCGTAGTACTGGTTGGTGCCGTCGCCGCCCTCGGCGGTGGGGCCGTAGGAATCGGCGTTATTGAGCGCGCTGTCGGCGAGCGTCGACGAAGTCCCCGCGAGGGTGTTGAGGTAGACGGCCGCGGTCGAATCCTTTTTGATGGTCAGCGCGGCGGTGAACTGGGACTTGATATTGAGCCCGTCGAGGAGTATCGTCGCGTCCTTATTTGCCTCCTTCTTGACTGCCAAGCTCGCGTACTGCGAACTGCCGTTGAAGGAGTAGATGCCGCCCTTCTTCTTTATGGTGATGCGGAGCTCGTAACCGCTCGCGGCGGTGTAAACCGCGTTGCCGTCCGCGTCGGCGGATACGGTCATCTCGCCCGTGCCCTCGGCACCGGTGTATTCGGTCTCGCTCGCCTGCTCTATCGCGACGACCTCGTAATTGGAGTCGCTGCCCGCGTAGACGGTGACCGAACGGCCGTTGAGCCGGAACGTCGTGTAGCCGATCGCGACCTCCATCTCGGCGGACTGCGTGCCGCGCGTGACGGTGACGGTCACGATGCCCTTCTTACCCGACACGCCGGTCACGGTGACGACGGTGCCGCTGACGGATACCCCGGCTATCGCCGTGTTGCTGGATTCTGCGGTGACCGTGCCGGAGCCGCCGGAAACGGCGATGGTCGCGCCGGTGTTGCCGATGACCGTCTTGGTCAGCGTGAGCGCGTTCGCGGAAAGGGCGAACGCGGGCAGCGCGGTCAGCAGCATCAGCAGAGCCGTGACAAGACTCAAGATGCGTTTTTTCATGGTCTTCTCCTTTCGGAAATCGGGACGGCAGAGTGAGGATCCCCGCCCCGCGGGCATACGCCCGATTCATACGAAGATTTTACCACTTTCATATATCCCGTGTAAATAAACGGAAAATGACAATCCTGTGACAAATGCGCGAAAGCCGATAAAAAAAGCCCCCGGCTTATCGCCGGGGAGCATCTAAGACTATTTCCGCCCGCGCCTGCCGAAGACGATCTTCTTTTCGGTGCCGAGTATCAGGCGGCGTATGTTGGTGCGGTGCATGAATATCACCAGCAGCGCCGCGGCCGCGCCGAGCGCCTTCAGTATGGGGACCGGCCCCAGTATGAGGGACATGACCCCCACGGTGACCGTTGCGGAAAGCGAAGCGACGGAGACTATCTTCACCGCGAAAACGACTATCGCGAAAACGGCTATCGCGCAGACGAATATGCGCCAGTCGATCATCAGCGCGAGCGCCGCGCCGACGGACACGCCCTTGCCTCCGCGAAAATCGAACCATACGGGGAAGCAGTGGCCTGCCATGCAGCATATGCCTGCCGCGGCGAGCCCCGCGTCGCCCGCAATAAGGCGGCCGAGCACGCACGCGGCGACGCCCTTCAGGAAATCGCCGAGGAACGTGAGCACGCCGAAGCGCAGGCCGTAGACCCTTGCGGCGTTGGTCGCGCCGGAGTTGCCGCTGCCCTGCGTGCGTACGTCCTCCCTGAACACGAGACGCGAAATGATAATGGCCGTCACGACGGAACCTATGAGATAGCCGAGCAGCCCGCTCGCGATGATCTTCGGTATCATGCGCCCTCCGTTGGGACCGCCGCTCCGGTAACGCCCCGGTCCGCGGCTCCGTCCCGCCGATACTATGATACATCGAAGCCGCGGAAAAAGCAACAGGAGGGGCGGGGAGGAGAAGCGCGGAAGACGCGTTTGCCGCCCCGCTGAGCCGCCGGGAGCCCTAAAAAAGCTTTTTTCTGAAATATATCTTAAAAAGGGGTTGCTTTTTCGTAATTCTTGTGTATAATACTTCTTGCACAATGAATTGCACCTTTAGCTCAGTTGGTAGAGCACCTGACTCTTAATCAGGGTGTCCAGGGTTCGAGCCCCTGAAGGTGTACCAACAAAGAAGAGGATCGCACGCGATCTTCTTCTTTGTTATTATGCTGTTTGCGAGGACCCCGAATTTGCGGAGCAAATTCAAACGCAGCGTCAATGCGGCCCAAATGAAGCGGTGCATCTCGCTGCGCGGGGTTCAGAGCCCCGGCTTTTTCGCCCGCCACCGATTTTACAAGATCTTTACAAGGAAAATGATGAAATCCGCCGCGGTGGGTGCTATAATATCCCCGACATTTATAAAGGAGGTAAAGCTTATGATCAACAGAGCCGAAATAAAACAGCGCTCGAAGGCGGCCCTGTCCGCCGGCTACTGGATGCTCGTGATAACGGTGTTTATCGCGATGGTGCTCGGCGCGGGCATACCGGCCGTGAAGATATTCACCAAGTTCTCCGCGAGCGACTTCGCGCATTTCCCGAGTCTCGAATCGCTTAAGCGCCTTACAAAGGTGTTCGATTCCGGCAGTCTCGTCAACACGCTGCTCATAATATTCGTGACGAACGTGGTCTCCGTCGGCCTCGCGCACCTGTGCATGAAGGCCTACCGCGGGGAGACGGTCGACATCGCCGATCTTTTCGCGTGGTTCAGGGAGGGCAGGTACCTCAGGGCCGTCGCTGCGATGGCACTCTACGAGCTCTTCGTCGTGCTGGGCTTCATGTGCTTCGTGATCCCCGGCATCGTGGTTCTCCTCGGGCTGTCGCAGATCCCCTACATAATCGCGGAGGACGATACGGTCGAGCCCATGGATGCGGTCAAACGCTCCTGGGAGATGATGAAGGGCCATAAGGGCGAGCTTCTTGTCTTCTTCCTCTCGTTCTTCGGCTGGATGATGCTTTCCGCGCTGACCTTCGGAGTGCTGCACGTGCTCTACGTCGGCCCGTACATGAGCGTGTCGTTCGCCGGCTGGCATATCGAGCTTTCGGGCGGCGATCCGGTCTATATGGGAGCATAAAAAAGCATAAGAAAACCGCGCTTTTCGGGCGCGGGACAAAAACGATCCGGGGATATTTCCTTTATCCCCGGACCTTTTTTTCGCAGGTTATTGTTCAGCTCAGGAAAAACTCCCCGTCGCGGCCCACCTCGACGTTGGAGGAGTAGAAGGCGGTCATGCCGTCCACCATGGAGGCGACGTCCTTCGCACCGGCAGTCTCGCAGCAGGAGTGCATCGCAAGCTGCGCGAGGCCGATGTCGAGGGTGTTGATGGATACGTGGGAGCCGGAGATATTGCCGAGCGTGCCGCCGCCCGCTACGTCGGAGCGGTTCGCGAAGTGCTGGAAGGGTATGCCCCTGTCCTTCAGGAGCTTGTGGAAGAACGCCGCGGAAACGCCGTCGGTCGTGTAGCGCTGGTTCGCGTTGAACTTGATGACGATGCCCGCGTTCATGAACACGCAGTTTTCGGCGTCGGTCTTCTCCGGGTGGTTGGGGTGCACCGCGTGGGCGTTGTCGGCGGAGAGCATGAACGACGCGGCGAGCGCGCGGTAGACGTCCTCCTTCTTTGCGCCGAGGGCGATGAAAATGCGCTTTATCACGTCGCGCAGGAAAGTCGAATCGGCGCCCTGCTTCGTGCCGGAGCCGACCTCCTCGTTATCGAACACGCAGAGCATGTTCACGCCGCGCGCGGGCTTCCGGGCGGCGATGAAGGCCGAAAGGCCCGACCACGCGCATTCGAGGTCGTCGAGGCGCGGGGAGAGTATGTACTCGCCCGAATTGCCTATGACCGTGCCCTTCACGCGGGGGTAGAGGAACAGGTCGCTGCCCAGTATGTCGTCCTCGGGCACGCCCGCGGTCTCCGCCACGAGCTTCTTGAAGCCGTCCTTCGAGGTCTCGTCGCCGAAGAGGGGCATGAGATCCGTCTGAGCGTTGTACTTGAAGCCGTCGTTGACCTCACGGTTCATATGTATTGCGACGTTGGGTATCACGAGCACGTCGCGGTCTACGTCGATGAGGCGCGCCTCCATGCCCTTTTCGGTGCGGACGAGCACGCGTCCGGCCACGGAAAGGGGACGGTCGAACCACGTGGAGTAGAGCATGCCGCCGTATTTCTCGACGTTGAGCTGCGTGTATTTGCCGCGGACGGAAAGCTCCGCGTTCTCCTTGATCTTGAAGGTCGGGGAGTCGGAGTGCGCCGCTATCACGCGCAGGGAGGATGCGTCGCCTATGTCGAACGCGATGACGGAGCTCATGTTGCGGGTGACGAAGTAGCCGCGGCCGGGTTCGAGCATCCACTCTTCGCCCTCCGAAAGGCGCGTCCTGCCAGCGGCCTCCAGCTCACGGCAGATGTTTTCCACCGCGTGGAAGGCGGTCGGGGATTTTTCGATGAAGGTAAGAAGTTCGTTTACGTTGCTCATATCCTGTTCTCCTTTGAGATAATGTATTCGATGTGAAGGAGCGCGGGGTCCGCGTCGGTGTAGGTGTAGAGCATCCTCGCGCCTACGGGATCCTCGATCTCGTTGAGTACTGCGCGCCCGTGATCGCGCATTATGTCGACGCCCGCGTAGTCGACGGGGAGCGCGGCGCAGACCGCCTCGATAATGCGGAGCTCGTCCTCGCGGAGGGAGGAGACGGGCACTGCCTCGGCCCTGCCGCCCAGCGAATAATTGCTCCTGAAATCGACCGACGAAGTGCGCAGCATCGCAGCAGCGGGCCTTCCGCCCACTACGTACACGCGCATGTCGCGCCCCGTTTCCGTGGCGACGGGCTGTACGAGCGTCCTTTCAAGGCCCCTCGCGCGGTATGCGTCGAGCTCCGCGCGGGAGCGTATAAGCTCCACGCCCGCGCCTCCGTGCCCGCCCGCGGGCTTCGCCGCGAAGGGGTAGGGAAGGGGCGGCTCGCCCTCGTCGGGGAGGGGGAGCGTCTCCAACATGGGGACGGCGTCCTTCAGCCGCTCATAGGTAAGGAGCTTGTCGTTCGCGGTCTCGTTGAGAATGGAGGGGTTCGTGACAAGGAACCCTGCCGCCTCGAGATACCCCGCGAGCGCGTGATCGCGGGTGCGGTTGACGACGAAGCGCGCGCCCTCCGCCATGCGGAGCACGGCCTCGCGCGGGAGCCGGTCGGATATTATCAGCGAGGGCGAATAGCCGTTCCGCCGCAGCGCCGCGAAATACTTGTTTATCAGGACCCGGTTCTTCGCCGCGTCCTCTTTTTTGTAGAGTATGCAGGCCCTTTTCATGCCCCGGCACCCTTGACCGTACGGATTATGTGCGCCATTATCTCGTCAGCCGCGTTTACGCCGGTGCATTCCTCGATGGACTTGAAATGTGCGTTGGAGTTGACCTCGCATACGAGGGGGCCCATGTCGGACTCCAGCAGATCGACGCCGCAGAAGTCGAGGCCCAGCGTCTCCGCCGCCTTCAGCGCCATCGCTTCCTCGTCAAAAGTGGGGGTGTGGGGGCGCATGGAGCCGCCAATCGTGATGTTCGCGCGGAAATCGCCCGTGGAGCTCCAGCGCTCCATTGCGGCAATCACGCGGCCGCCGACGACGTTGAGCCGAAGGTCCCTGCCGGCGCTCTCGCCGATGAACCTCTGGAATATCACGCGCCTGCCGCCGATGCGTTTCAATATCTCGCGCGCCTCCTCCTCGTCATGGGCGAGGTACACCTGCTGCCCGAAGGAGCCGAACGCCTCCTTGATGACGACGGGCGCGCCGAGCAGGGCGAATATCCTGCCGACGAATCCGAAGTCGGTATAGCCGATATTCTCGTAGGTGAATGGCGCGCAGTATGTGGCGGGCATGGGAACGACCCCGTCGAGCGCGAGATGCGTCAGCGACTTGTCGTCGCACAGCTCGATCGCCCGCGAGGTGTTGAAGAGGCGCAGCCCGCGCTTTTCAAGCTGCGAGGCGAGGCGCACGTCCTTGTCGTAGAACAGCACGAAATCGACGCCGCCGATATCGATGGGGAAACGGTCGAAGCCATCGCCCGAAACGGGCAGCAGCTCGTCGTTCGTAAAAAGCGAAAGCTCCGCCCCGAGCTTCGCGGCGGAGGCCGAAAAGCGGGCGGAGATGTCGCTGAACTTTGCGGTGTTCAGGAACCGGTTGACTATCAGTATTCCTTTGGGTTCGCTCATATGCCTGCCTCAGATGCGCTTTCTGACGCTCCTGGGGACTATGTTGCAGTCCCAGTAGCTGAGCCGGCCCTCCATCTTCTCCGCGAGCTTTATGACCCGCACGGTGACGGAGTCGATATCCTCGCGCTTGAGGGTCGAAATGCGGTAGATGACGACGCCGTTGGGCATGTCGCTCTCGCTCAGGTATTCGGCGCTGCCTATCGCGAAGCCGGCGCTGCGCGCGGTCTCCTCGAACATCAGGCGCTGCGGCTCCGTGCGGAAGCACACGTGAAGGTTGATGCGGCGCGACGCCTCTATGTTGTCGCCTATCGAGTGGAGCTTTTTGACCTGCTCGCGGTTTTTGACGGTCTGATACTTGACCTCGTTGGGGTAGAGAAGCTGGAAATACGTCGCCCAGTCGTCCTCGCGCTTGCCGCCGACCCTAATGAGAAGGCGCTTTTCCTTTTCGGCGATGCTCTTCAGGACGTCGTACTCCTCCTTGGAGGCGGTGTAGAAATAGTACTGACGCATGTTCCCCGTCTGCACGAAGCCCGCGGGCTGCAGACGTGTGCGGCGCCTGCACTTCTGCGCAAGGGCGATTATCCGCTTCTCGTCGGCGGGAGTCAGCGCCCGTCCGTCCGCGGTCTCGCAGCAGAAGTAGCAGAGCAGGGGATGCTTCTCGTCGGGGGCCTTGCGGTAATACGAAAGCTCGACCCCGAAATAGGCTTCGGCGCCGTCGAGCTGCCAGTTGTATTCGAGCCAAGTGGTTTTCATCCGCGACCCCCGTTTGCGCTCTTATTCGAGCACGGCCTTTATGCGCCTTACGCCGGAGGAGGAAGCCTCCTCCTTCTTTATCTTGAAGACGCCGAGCTCGCCCGTCCTCTGGGCATGGGGACCGCCGCAGATCTCGCAGCTGAAATCGCCCATGGTGTAGACCTTGACCTTTTCGCCGTACTTGCTCTCGAAGAGGCCTATCGCGCCCTTGGCTTTCGCCTCGGGGACGGTCATCTCCTCACAGGTGATGGGCACGTCGGCGGCTATCGCCTCGTTGACGAGCTTCTCGACCTCGCGCAGCTCCTCGGGCGTGACCTTCCTCGGGAAGGAGAAGTCGAAGCGCAGACGCTCGGCGGTGATGTTGGAGCCGCGCTGGGCGACGTTCTCGTCGTTCAGCACACGGCGCAGGGCCGCCTGCAGGAGGTGCGTCGCGGTGTGTAGGCGGGCCGTCTCGACGGAGGCGTCGGCAAGGCCGCCCTTGAACTTCTGCTCCGCGCCGGCCTTGGACTTGGCCTGATGCTCTGCGAACGCCTCGCGGAAGCCGTTGACGTCGACGGCGAGGCCGTTCTCCTTCGCCATCTCCTCGGTGAACTCGATGGGGAATCCGAAGGTGTCGAAGAGGCGGAAAGCGCTCCTGCCGTCGATAACGCCGTCCTTGAAGCCGCCCTTGATGCGCTCGAACTCCTTCATGCCGTGGGTCAGCGTGCGCTGGAACTTGGTCTCCTCGGCGTCAAGCTCGCTCGCTATGCGGGCACTGTTTTCAACGAGCTCCGGATAGACCGAGCCGTAGGTATCGACGACCGCGCCGGCGACCTTCGAAAGGCTCATCTCGGGCATGCCGAGCTGCATTGCGTAGCGGAGCGCGCGCCTTATGATGCGGCGGAGTATGTAGCCCTGATCCACGTTGGAGGGGGTGACGCCGCGGGGATCGCCGAGCATGAATGCGGCGGTCCTTATGTGATCCGCGATTATGCGGAATGCCTTGGTCACTTCGGGCGAGTCTCCGTAATGCTTGCCGGAAAGCTCGGATATGCGGGCGAGTATGCCCGTGAAGGCGTCGGTATCGTAGACGGATCCGACCCCCTGCAGGGTGGCGACGGTGCGCTCAAGACCCATGCCGGTATCGACGTTCTTCTGCGCCAGCGGCTCGTATCTGCCGTCGGCGGTCTTGTTGTACTGCATGAAGACGTCGTTCCAGATCTCAAGGTATTTGCCGCAGTGACAGCCGGGGAAGCAGTTCTCACCGCAGGGATCCTTGCCCGTGTCGATGAACATCTCCGTATCGGGGCCGCAGGGGCCGGTCTGCCCGGCGGGGCCCCACCAGTTATGCTCGCGGCCGAGGTAGAATATGTGGGAGGGATCAACGCCCATCTCGACCCAGCGGTCGTGGGCCTCAACGTCGCGGGGAAGGCCCTCCTCGCCCGCGAAGCAGGTGAAGTAGAGCTTGTCGGGATCTATGCCAAGCCATTCGGCGCCGGTCAGGAACTCCCAGCTCCAGGCGATGGCCTCCTTTTTGAAATAGTCGCCGAGGGACCAGTTGCCGAGCATCTCGAAGAATGTGCAGTGGCTCGCGTCGCCGACCTCGTCTATATCGCCGGTGCGGACGCATTTCTGCACGTCGGCAAGGCGGTTCCCGGCGGGGTGCTTCGCGCCGAGGAGATAGGGGACGAGCGGATGCATGCCCGCCATCGTGAACAGCGCGGTGGGGTCGTTTTCGGGAACGAGGGAAGCGGAGGATATGACCGCGTGTCCCCTCTCGCGGAAGAAGCGGAGGTAGAGCTCGCGGAGCTCGGCTGTGGTAAGGTTTTTCATAGCGAAGGAACGTCCTTTCATTCGGGGGCGGCGGCCCCCCTGCATATTAAATCAGTCTATTATAGAACAAAAGCCGTCGGTTTGTCAAATACTATGGACAAAACGGCGGGGATTTGATATAATGAACGGCGACATAAAACCGAAAGGAATGATTTTCAAAATGGCAAAAGGCGGATTCCCGGGAATGGGCGGCATGGGCAACATGCAGCAGCTCATGATGAAGGCGCAGAGGATGCAGCAGGACGTTCAGCGCGTGCAGGAGGAGGTCGGCAATACCGAGCTCGAATACTCCGCCGGCGGCGGCGCGGTCAAGGTGGTCATCTACGGCCGCAAGGAGCTCAAGAGCATCGAGATACAGCCCGAATGCGTCGATCCCGATGACGTGGAGATGCTTCAGGATCTGGTGCTCGCGGCGGTCAACGGAGCGATCGCTCTCGCCGAGGAGACCATGACCCGCGAGATGAACAAGGTCACCGGCGGCATGAATCTCGGCTTCTGATGAGCACGCAGTCGCTTGAAAACCTCACGGCGAGGCTGAACCGCCTCCCCGGCATAGGCATAAAGACCGCGCAGCGGCTCGCCTACCATATCCTCACCATGAGCACGGAGGAGGTGGAGGGCCTTGCTTCCGCTCTCACCGCGGCGAAGAGGAACATCAAATACTGCCCCGTCTGCGGCAATTTCACGGAGGAGGACATCTGCGATATCTGCTCCGACAAAAAGCGCGACGGTTCGCTCGTCTGCGTCGTGAAGGAAGCGCGGGACGTTTCATACATGGAGCGCATGCGCGAATACCGCGGCGTATACCACGTGCTGGGCGGCACGCTCTCGCCCATGGACGGCGTCGGCCCGGAGGACATCCGTATTTCCGAGCTCATCGACAGGGTGAAGACCGGCGGCGTGAAGGAGGTCATACTCGCCACCAACCCCGACGTGGAGGGCGAGGCCACCGCGGCCTATATCGCGAAGCAGCTCAAGCCCCTCGGCGTCAGGACCACCCGCATCGCCCACGGCATACCCATCGGCGGAAACCTCGAATATGTCGACGAGATCACCCTTTTCAAGGCGATCGAAAACAGGAGAGAGGTCTGAACGACGACTTTCGGCTCCCCCGCGGGGGAGCTTTTTTTATATTCTGCGTTGGCGTGCTCCGCCTGTTGACAAATACCCCACGGGGGTATAAAATAGGAGCAAATGGGATACCCCGTGGGGGTACGGAAAGGAGACGCAAGACATGGATGGAGCCATGGATGAGGCATACTGCGCGAATTGCCGGAAAAAGATAAGGGACGGGAAGGAGCTTCGCGATCTCATGAACCGGCTCAAACGGATCGAGGGACAGGTGCGCGGGCTCGAGCGCATGCTGGAGGAGGACGCCTACTGTCCGGACATACTCGTGCAGGCCTCCGCAGCCAACTCGGCGATAAACAGCTTCTGCAGGACGCTGCTCGCTCAGCACCTGCGCACCTGCGTGACGGAGGACATACGCGCGGGCAGGGAAGAAGCCGTCGACGAGCTTATGGAAACGCTGAAAAAACTGATGAGATAGGGGAACGGATATGAAGCAATACAATGTTACGGGCATGAGCTGCGCCGCGTGCTCCGCAAGGGTGGAAAAGGCCGTTTCGGCCGTGCCGGGCGTCGCGTCCTGCTCCGTCAGCCTGCTGACGAACTCGATGGGCGTCGAGGGGACCGCCTCCGACGAGGAGATAGTCCGCGCCGTCGAAAAGGCCGGTTACGGCGCCTCGCCAAAGGACGCGGCAAATAAGCCCGCGCAGAGCGGGACCCCGTCGTGGGCGGACGCGGAGGCGCTCCGTGACCGCGAGACGCCAAAGCTCAAAAGGCGCCTGCTCTTCTCCGTGCCGATACTGCTCGTGCTGATGTACTTCTCCATGGGGCACGGCATGTGGGGCTGGCCCGCGCCGAAGGTGTTCGACAATCACGTGTTCCTCGGGCTGTTCGAGCTGCTGCTCGCCGCGGCGGTGATGGTGATAAACGGCCGGTTCTTCACCTCCGGCTTCAGATCCCTCTTCCGCGGCGCGCCCAACATGGACACTCTCGTGGCTCTGGGCTCCGGCGCGTCCTTCGCGTACTCCCTCGCGGAGCTGTTCATTATGATAATCGCCATGGGCGAGGGGCGGCACGATACCGTGATGAAGTACGGAATGAACCTGTATTTCGAATCGGCTGCCATGATACCCACGCTCATCACCGTTGGCAAGATGCTGGAGGCCATGTCGAAGGGCCGCACCACCGACGCGCTGAAGGGTCTGATGCGGCTCGCGCCAAAGACAGCGGTGCTGCTGCGGGACGGGGCAGAGACAGAAGTCCCCGTGGAGGAGGTCAGAACGGGCGATATCTTCGTCGTCCGTCCCGGCGAGCAGATCCCGGTGGACGGAGTCATCGTAAAGGGCATGACCGCGGTCAACGAATCCGCGCTGACCGGCGAGAGCATACCCGCCGACAAGGAGGAGGGCGACACCGTATCCGCGGCGACGCTGAATCAGCAGGGGTATATCGAGTGCCGCGCGACCCGCGTCGGCGAGGATACGACTCTTGCGCAGATAATAAAGACGGTGTCCGACGCGGCCGCGACAAAGGCGCCGCTCGCAAGGATAGCCGATAAGGTGTCCGGGATATTCGTGCCGGCGGTGATCGCGCTCGCTGTGCTCACGGTCGTCGGCTGGCTCATAGCAAAGCGGCCGTTTCCGTTTGCCGTCGCACGCGGGATATCCGTGCTCGTCATCAGCTGCCCCTGCGCGCTCGGGCTCGCGACGCCCGTCGCGATAATGGTCGGCAGCGGCGTCGGCGCGAAGAACGGCGTGCTCTACAAGACCGCCGCCGCGCTCGAGGGCGCGGGCAGGACGCAGATAGTCGCCCTCGACAAGACCGGCACCGCGACCATGGGCGAGCCGCGCGTCACCGACGTCGTACCGCTGCGCGGGGACGAAACGGAACTTTTGACGCTCGCCGCCGCTCTCGAGAAGAACAGCGAACACCCCCTCGCAAGGGCCGTAACGGCCGCCGCGGAGGGGCTCGAGCTGCCCGGGACGACGGAATTCGAAGCCCTCCCCGGCAACGGACTGCGCGCCAAGCTGGACGGCGCGGAGCTCCTCGGCGGAAGTCTCAAATACCTCGCCTCGAAGGGCCTCGTGAATGAGGCCGTTTCCGATCGGGCCGACCGGCTTGCGGAGGAGGGGAAAACGCCGCTCCTGTTCGCCCGCGCGGGCGAGCTCATCGGCCTCATCGCAGTCGCCGATCCCATAAAGGAGGATTCCGCTGATGCGATACGCGAGCTTCGCGGTATGGGCGTCGAGACCGTAATGCTCACGGGCGACAACGAGCGCACGGCAAGGGCCGTCTGCAAAATGGCAGGCGCGGATCACGTGATAGCGGGCGTGCTGCCGGACGGCAAGGCGGAGGTCATACGCGCGCTGAAGCCGCTCGGCAGAGTGGCGATGGTCGGCGACGGCATCAACGACGCGCCCGCGCTGACCGAGGCGGACAACGGCATAGCCATCGGCGCGGGGACGGACGTCGCGATCGACGCGGCGGACATAGTGGTCATGAAGAGCCGCCTCTCGGACGTGACCGCGGCTATACGCCTCAGCAGAGCCACGATACGCAATATCCACCAGAACCTGTTCTGGGCGTTCTTCTACAACGCCGCGTGCATACCCCTCGCGATGGGGCTCTACGGAGTCGAGATGAAGCCCATGTACGGCGCCGCCGCCATGGCGCTGTCGAGCTTCTTCGTCTGCATGAATGCGCTCCGGCTCAACCTCGTGGATCCTCACGATCCGAAGCACGACAGGAAGGGCAGGCCCGTTTCGGCGGAGGCCGTTGAGGAGATCGCCGCCGCGCGGACTGCCGCCTCCGGTACGGAGAGGAGGATCATCCGCATAGAAGGCATGATGTGCCATCACTGCGAGGCGAGCGTCAAGAGCGCGCTCGAGGCCGTTCACGGCGTCGCGGGGGCGACTGCCGACCACACCGCGGGTAGGGCGGAGGTCCTGCTGAACGCGCCCGTGGACGACGCCGACCTCGTAAGGGCGGTCGAGGAGCAGGACTACACGGTGCTCGGCGTCGAACGGCCCCGGTGAATGTAAAAACGGAATAAAAAAGCGCCTCCCGCAGGAAAGCGGAGAGGCGCTTTTTGTTGTTCGTCAGTCGACGTTGAGGATATCGTTTATCTTCGCCGTCATAGGTACGGAGACGACGGTTCCCTCCCAGGAGCCGGTGACGTCGATGAACGCCTGCGCGGTGATCTCGGTGTTGTAATGCCGCCTCGGCACGTTGCGCAGTATGGCGGTGAACAGCTCGTAGGAGCCGTCCTCCGCGGTGTAGAGCGTGTTGGGGCAGTCGAGCGTGAAGGTCTTGCCGTTCGCGCCGTTGGTGAACACCACGCGGCGGGCGGTGACCTCGCTGCCCTCGCAGTGGTTGAGCTGCACCGTGAAGCGCATATCGCGGATGGTGTCGGACTCATGACGCTCCCTTACGTCGACCTTGACGATAGTCTCATAAGCGGAGACGACGTCCATGACGTAATTGTATTTCATGCCGTTCTGGTCAAAGGGGCGTTCGGCGTCCCATGCGGGATAATAGCTCGGGTAATGGATCTCGAACGATTCCGAGGTTCCGTTGAAGGCATAGGGATTTGCGTTCTTGGGATCGAGCGGTGCGCAGCGGAAGGTGACCTTGGCGAGTGAGGCGCAGTTGGAGAAAGCGCTGCCGCGGACGATCGTGATCTCGCCGAGGAGATCGACCTCGGTCAGAGACTGACAAGCGGAGAACACGGTGCCTTCGATGACCGTGACGCCCGCGGGCACCGTCATAGAGGTGATCGCGGTCTGACGGAACGCGGTGCCGCCGAGGGATACGAGCCCGTCGGGCAGAGTGACTCCCGTAAGGGAGGTGCATCCGTCGAAGGCGTTCGAGCCGATCGATGTGACCGCCGCGGGGATCTCGATGCCCGCGAGGGAGGTGCAGCCTGAAAAGCAGTCGTTGGGGATGGCCGTGAGCTCATCGGGAAGCGCGATCGAGGAAAGCATGGTGCAGTACGCGAACGCGCCGATGCCGATGCTCTTAATGGACGGGCCGAGCACGACATTCGTAAGGGACGGGCAGCCGTTGAAGGCGTAGCTCTCGAGCAGCTCTACGGAGGCGTTGACCGTCGCCTCGGTGAGGTTCGGGCAGGACTGGCAGAAGCTGTTCTCGAGCACGGTGACGGTCTCGGGTATGGTGATCGACGTGAGGCCGGAGTACTGGAACGCCTGATTGCCTATCTTCGTCACGCTTGCGGGGATGGAGACGGATGTAAGTACCGAGCAGTTCTGGAACGCGTCGAAATGGATCTCCTCGCAGACGGGATCGATCTCACAGGTGCCGACGTAGCCCTGAGGACAGCGCATGAGCAGCGTCTTGTCCTTGTTGTACAGCACGCCGCCGACTGAGGTGTAGTTGGGGTTGTCAGCGGCGACGTTTATCGCGGTCAGCGCGGGAGCGCCGCTGAAGGAGTCGTTGAGTATGCTCGTCGTGCAGGCGGGGATGTCCACGGAGGTTATCTGAGTTGTGGAGAACACGGTCTTCCCGATGGTCGTGAGCGAGGCGGGGATATTGATCTCGGCAAGCGCGGAGCAGCCGGCGAAGGCGGAATCGCGTATCGCGGTGACGCCGTCCGGGAGCACGGCGGAGGTCAGCGCCAGGCAGGAGTTGAAGCACTGCTTGGGTATCTCCGTCACGCCGGAGGGGATCGTTATCGTGGTCAGCGCCTTGCAGGTGCCGAAGCAGTTCTCGCCGAGCTGGGTCAGACCGGAGGGAAGATCGAACTCGGTGACGAGCAAAAGGTTGTTGAGCGCATAATTGCCTATCGACTCAAGGGTCGAGGGGAGCGTCACGTCCGTGACCTTGGTCAGGAAGTGGAAGAGGTAGTTGCCTATGCGGGTCACTCCCTCGCCGACGACTATCTTCGTGCAGTTGTTCCTGATGGCGGTCGCCCAGAAGGGGCTCTGACGGATGGTGTAATCGTTCGTGGGGCCGTCGCCTGAAAGCGTCAGCACCTTGGAGTCGGTGTCGTAAACGTAGGTCACGTTTTCGCCGCAGGAGCCGGTCAGCTCGGAAGCGAGCGCGGGGACGGGCAACATACAAAAAACGAGTGCGGCGAGCAGGGCCGCGCATAGAAAGCCCATGGTCTTTTTCATTTGGGATGTATCCTCCTGTATCCTGCCGCGGGGGCAATGTACGAATGTAAATATAGCATTTCCGCACGGCAATGTCAATAAAAAAGAGCAGCGTCGGGCGGCGGGGGAGGCCGCCGAAAAACGGCGCGGGAAAAAATAATATATTTTGAAAAATGACAGAAAATGATAAGATTAATGGAACCGAAGAGCTCTCTCGCGCGTTATATAAGTGAAAGGCCGGTGAACGGCATTTACAACATTTAATCATTGATGGAGTTATTATCATGAAAAGGATGATCTGCGCAGTGCTGGCACTCGTGCTCGTACTCTCGCTTGCGGCATGCAAGACGCCGCAGAGCGGCACGGCGGATCCCACAGAGGCGCCGAAGCCGACCGAGAACTCGGCGGAGGTCCCCACTCAGGAGCCGACCGAGGAGCCCGCAAAGCCCATCCCCTATAACGAGGATGAGCTCCAGAAGCTCGCCGCCTTCTTCGATATCGATCACAGCGGCAGCAAAAAGAACGGCGAAAGGCTGTTCGATAATTACGATCCCGCCGATCCCGCAACTTGGAACGGTCCCGGCAACGCCGATCGCCCCGCTGTGGTCTGGAGCGAGGACGGACATGTTGTGAACATCAATCTGTGGGCTGCGGAAAGCCAGCTCGTCCCGAACGATGAGGGCGGTCTCGATCCCGTCCGCCTTGACGGCGAGCTCGTGCTGGACGGCTTCCCCGAGCTCATGAGCTTCTGGACCGACAGAGTGGAGCTCTATGACGTCACGATTGTCAACTGTCCCAAGCTTGAGCTGCTCATCCTTTCGGAATGCGTGGAAAACTCCGTTTACGTCAGCTCCGATTCGCTTTACCGCATAAGCGTCTCCGCCCGCAATACGCTCCACTGCAGCTATAAGCTCGGCGAGGAGGATACCGATTCCAAATGGATCGAGCTCGAGTCGGGCTATGACGGCGCCGTGGGCATAAGGTGCTGCATGCAGTCCGCGCCAAAGGTGGAGATCAGCGCGATACCCGACAGGGATTATTCCTTCGTCGGCTGGTACGACGGTATCGGCAAGGTCTACTCCGAAGATGAGACCGTCGATATAACCGGCAAAGAGCCTCCCGTAGGCAACAATTTCAAGCTGGAGACCAAGTTCACCCGTACCGAGGCAATGTTCCCCATGTATGAGGGCGAAGCTCCCTCCTTCTCCGATATGTGCATAAAGGTCGAAGACGGCGTACCCGTCGAGGTCGATCTCGACTTTGACGGCAAGCCCGATACCGTGACTGTGAGAGCTGAGGAGACCGAACACGGTTCTCAAATGTTCATGTGCGTCGTCACGGTTACCCTCGGGTCCGACCCCGACAAGGAATATGCCTTTGCCACCGAGTATGCGGCGTTCGATCACACGATGTTCATAGTCGACAGCAACACTGCCGACGAGCGCCTTGAAGTGCTGTTCACCTACAATACCGGTGATGACTACTCAGCCATGTGGGCGCTGCGCGTGAACGAGAACGGCGACGGAGTATCCCGGTTCGGTACGGCCGCGGACCTCGATTTTATGGGCGACTGGGACGATCCCAAATCTTTCGATACAACTCACGGCATACCGGTAATGACGCGTATCGACCTCTTCGATACCCAGATGGTCAGATCCCACGCGGTCGTGACCGACGAGGGCTTCAGGTTCCTCGAACCCTTCCGCTATGATGAGCCCACCGAGTACTCCCACGGTTTCCGTCCTCTCAAGATCGACATGGAGGTCACCAAGGACGGCGCGCCCATGACCCTTCCCGCGGGCACGATGATACTGCCCTACGAGACCGACTACTGGACCTACATCACGCTGAAGCTCGAGGACGGCACCCTCGTCCGCGCCGAGCTGAGGATCATCGGCTGGCAGTACTATGTGAACGGCATTGATCAGGACGAGTACTGCGATAACTGGTACGCAGGCTGATATCATAACAAATAAAGAACGCTCCCGGGAAAACCCGGGAGCGTTTTCATGCTTTTTGGCTTATTTCCTCAGCCAGCCCATTATCTCGGACACGCCGCGGAAGCTTTCGACGCCGGCCTCGTTGACCTTGACGAGGGTGGGCGCCTGGTATACGCCGTACCTGTGGACGAGGTCGACGTTGTCGTCGGCGACGACGGTCTCGTACTCAACGCCCGCGTTGTCGAGAACGGTCTTGGCCGTCCTGCAGTTGGGGCAGGTGTGGGAGACAAAGAGTATCGTCCTCTCCTCGCCGCCGGCGGGAGCGTCGTCGGCCTCATGACAAACGCCGCTGTGGGTCAGCACCGAGTTTTCGATGACGTAGGTCTGGCGGTCCTTGAACTCCTGCGCCTTGCCGTCGTTCCAGTTCTGAACGGGGCGGTAGTAGCCGGTGATGCGGCTGTACACCTCGGTCTTGCGGCCGCAGGTGGGGCAGGTGAAATGCTCGCCCTTTATGTAGCCGTGATCCGCGCATACGGAGTAGGTCGGGCTCATGGTGTAGTAGGGCAGGCGGTAATTCTCCGCGATCTTCCTCACGAGATCGGCGCAGGCCTTCCAGTCGGGCAGCTTCTCGCCCAGGAAGGCGTGGAACACCGTACCGGAGGTGTAGAGGGTCTGGAGCTCGTCCTGGATGTCGAGAGCGGAGAATATGTCCTCGGTATAGCCGACGGGCAGATGAGAGGAGTTGGTGTAGTAGGGGGTGCCGTTCTCGTTCGCGGTGATGATGTCGGGATACTGGGCCTTGTCGTGCTTGGCAAAGCGGTAAGTCGTGGACTCCGCGGGGGTGGCCTCGAGGTTATAGAGATCGCCGTACTTCTCCTGATAGTCGGAGAGGCGCTCGCGCATGTGGTTGAGCACCTGCTTCACGAACTCCTGGGTCTCCTTGTGGGTGAGGTCCATCCTGAGCCACTTGGCGTTGAGGCCGACCTCGTTCATGCCGATCAGGCCGATGGTGGAGAAGTGGTTGGCGAAGGTGCCCAGATACCTCTTGGTGTAGGGGTAGAGGCCGGCTTCGAGGAGCTTCGTGATGACGGTGCGCTTGGTCTTCAGGGAGCGGGCGGCGACGTCCATGAGGCGGTCGAGACGGGCGTAGAAGTCCTTCTCATCGGCCGCGAGGTACGCGATGCGGGGCATGTTGATCGTGACGACGCCGACGGAGCCGGTGGATTCGCCGGAACCGAAGAAGCCGCCGGACTTTTTGCGCAGCTCCCTGAGGTCGAGGCGGAGCCTGCAGCACATGGAGCGCACGTCGGAGGGCTCCATGTCGGAGTTGATGTAGTTGGAGAAGTATGGGGTGCCGTACTTCGCGCTCATCTCAAAGAGGAGCTTGTTGTTCTCGGTCTCGGACCAGTCGAAATCGCGGG
>JAFZRT010000058.1 GCA_017619735.1 Clostridia bacterium | reverse complement strand
GGTATTCCTGCGCTTTTCGCCTCGATGGGCGCAAAAATCTCCTCTTTTGAGACGCTTCGCGGTTTTCGGCCGCTGAAATCAAAACAGATCCGAGGATCGACTCGTCCGCGGATCTGTTTTTGTTTCTGTTTGCTTTACAGGCCGAAAACCTGCGTCTCCTTAAGTGAATGCACCCTTTCGCGCTTTTTCTTTTTTGTTCCGCGCTCAGTTTTCTGTTGAAATATATCGAAATGTATTGTATCATAATATACGGCAGGGGAGCGATCCCGGGCCGGTCAATATCTCAAATAAACAAAAGGAGAGAACCATGATAGACCTTTATGAAAACGGTGTATATCTGGTAAACGGCGCACCGCAGAAGGAAGCGTATGCGGGCGTGACCCCGGATGAGGGCCGCGAGAACACCATCGCGTACCAGATACTGAGGGCGCACAACGTTTCGGGCGACGAGAAGAAGATGAAGATCCGCTTCGACTGCCTGATGTCCCACGACATTACCTATGTCGGCATCATCCAGACCGCAAGGGCATCCGGCCTCAAGGAGTTCCCCATCCCCTATGCCATGACGAACTGCCACAACAGCCTCTGCGCCGTCGGCGGCACCATCAACGAGGACGACCACGTTTTCGGCCTCTCCGCGGCGAAGAAATACGGCGGCATCTACGTCCCCGTGAATCAGAGCGTCATACACAGCTACGCCCGTGAGGCGATGGCCAACTGCGGCAACATGATACTGGGCTCCGACTCCCACACCCGCTACGGCGCGCTCGGCACCATGGGCGTTGGCGAGGGCGGCCCCGAGCTCGTCAAGCAGCTCCTCAAGAACACCTGGGACATCAACGCTCCCGAGGTGGTGCTGGTCTACGTCACCGGCGAGCCCAAGAAGGGCGTCGGCCCGCACGACGTCGCGCTCGCGCTGGTCAAGGCGACCTTCGCGAACGGCTTCGTCAAGAACAAGGTCATGGAGTTCGTCGGCCCCGGCATCAAGAGCCTGCCCTACGACTTCCGCAACGGCATCGACGTTATGACCACCGAGACGACCTGCCTCTCCTCCATCTGGGAGACCGACGACGAGATCGAGAAGTACTACAGGATCCACGGCCGTCCCGAGGGATTCAAAAAGCTCGCGCCCAAGGGCGTCGCTTACTACGACAGCATGATCGAGCTCGACCTTTCGAAGATCGAGTCCATGATCGCGCTGCCCTTCCATCCCTCCAACGCCTATACCATACACGAGTTCCTGGAGAACCCGGTCGAGATACTCAAAAAGGTCGAGGCCGAGGCCGAAAAGAAGTTCGGCTCCAAGGTGCATCTCAAGCTCACCGACAAGGTTTCAGACGGCAAGGTCTGGGCTGATCAGGGCGTCATCGCCGGCTGCTCCGGCGGCACATTCGACAACTGTGTCGCCGCCGCCGAGATAATGGACGGTCACGACGTGGGCGACGGATACTTCGGCTTCTCCGTGTATCCCACCTCCGTTCCCACCAGCCTCGAGCTCACGAGGATCGGCATGACCGAAAAGCTTCTCGAGAGCGGCACGATAATCAAGCAGAGCTTCTGCGGTCCGTGCTTCGGCGCTGGCGACGTTCCCGCCAACAACGGCCTGTCCCTGAGGCACACCACCAGGAACTTCCCCAACCGCGAGGGCTCCAAGCCCGGCGAGGGTCAGATCTCGACCGTGGCGCTCATGGACTCCCGCTCCATCGCCGCCACCGCGCGCAATCACGGCGCCATCACCGCGGCGACGGATATCGACTGGGACGACGTGCATTACGAATACCACTTCGACAAGTCCGTCTATGACCGCCGCGTCTACAACGGCTTCGGCAAGGCGGATCCCTCCGTCGAATTGAAGCTCGGACCCAACATCACCGACTGGCCCGCCATGTACGAGCTGACCGACAACGTGCTCCTCGAGCTCGATGCGGTCATCCGCGATCCCGTCACCACCACCGACGAGCTGATCCCCTCCGGCGAGACCTCGTCCTACCGCTCCAACCCCATCCGCCTTGCGGAGTTCGCGCTCTCCCGCCGCGTGCCCGAGTACGTCGGCCGCAGCAAGCAGGTAATGGCGATGGATTTCGAGCGCCGCGACGGCAAAAAGCCCGAGCGCATCATGAACGCCCTCGCCAAGGTCGGCAACGCGGACGAGCTCATCGGCAAGACCGGCTTCGGCTCCTGCGTGTTTGCCAACAAGCCCGGCGACGGCTCCGCGCGTGAGCAGGCGGCCTCCTGCCAGAGGGTGCTCGGCGGCTTCGCCAACATCTGCTACGAGTACGCGACCAAGCGCTACCGCTCCAACTGCATCAACTGGGGCATACTGCCCTTCACCCTCCCCGAGGGCGCGGAGTTCCCCTTCGAGTGCGGCGACTTCGTCTACGTCGAGGGCGTGCGTGAGGCGGTCGCGAACGGCGTCGAGACCATCCCCGCGAAGGTCATCGCCAAGGACGGCGTGCACGATATCACGCTGCTCATCAAGGGCCTCACCCCCGACGAGAAGGAGATCCTCCTCGAGGGCAACCTGATGAACTATTACAAGGCGCACATGAAGGACTAAAATAATCCGCCCGAAAGGGCAGGAAAAAGGATCATGCGGGAAAAGCGCTCCGGCGCTTTTCCTTTTTTTGAAAAAAACGGGAACCTTTCGCCCCGCTCATGCGTTATATATATGAAAGCAAGTGAACGGCATTCACAAAAACAAGGAGGTCACCATGAAACGCATAATCTCATTCGCACTTATTATCATGATGGTATTCGCCCTTGCGGCCTGCAAGCAGCCCAAGGACACGGCGGTCGATCCCACCGACGCGCCCAAGCCCACGGAGGCCGCGGCGGATCCGACGGAGGTCCCGACGGACGATCCCGCGAAGATCACTCCCGAACCTACCGAAATGCCCGTAAAGCCCGACGATCCGCATAAGGATCTGCCGAAGATCATGCAGGGCCACAACGTCGCTTTCATCTATAATCCCGACGGCGCGCTCTACGGCTGGGGCAGCAACGAATACGGCCAGGTCGGCTGCGGCTCGAACGAGGGAAGGAACGTGCCCGTATTCATAGGCACGGGCCTCAAGCCCGTCATCGTCGGCGACACGGTGTTCGCGCTGAGCCCCGACGGAGTGCTTTGGGGCTGGGGCCGCAACGACGCGGCGCAGCTGGGCACCGGCGATACCGAAAACCGTCTCTCGCCCGTCGAGCTCATGTATTTTGTGACCGACGTGGTGGATCAGGGCCTGTGCTTCGGCGCGCTCACCGAATCCGGCGAGTATTACGAGTGGGGCTGGCAACCCGTCGTCAGCGGCCTCACCGACGCGCAGAAGGCCGAAAGAACGGAGCCGCAGCTCGTGCTTGACAACGTACGCTCGGTCAACGGCAGGTACATCGTGACCCGCGACAACGTGCTCCTGACGAGGACTTACGACGAGGGCTGGCAGAAGCTCTGCGAGGACGTCGCCGAGGTCTGCTGGGACTATACCGGCATTCTCGTAAAGGGCACCGACGGAAAGCTCTACGCCCTCAGGGGCGGCGAAAAGCTGCTCGTCGCGGGGACCGGCTCCCGCAGCGTCACGATCTCCGACGGCACCGCCTATATCCTGATGAACGACGGCAAGCTGTACTCCTACGTGATCGACTTCAGCACCGTCGTCGACACCCCGGAGGACGCGATGGGCCGCATCGAGCTCATAATGGACGGCGTGACGGATTTCTACGCGGGCTTCTACACCGACGAGGACTGGGCCTACGATTACAAGGTCGCGCTGAAGGCGAACGGCGAGCTCTGGACCTGGGGCGTCTGGAAGCAGGCGATGCTCGGCAAGAGCCAGATGGCCGATCAGAAGACCCCCGAATGCGTCGCGACGGGCGTCAGGTCCGTAGTCGTCAACGGCGCGGCGATGTACGCGGTGGCCGACGACGGCGAGCTGTGGGCGACGGGCATGGGCCGCGATGAGGGCCTGATGTTCGGCTGCATAGGCGACGGCACGGACGCCACGCGGTACGGCTTCGTCAGCACTCGTCTGGAGGGCGTGTGCGAGGTGTACTCCGACCTCAACATCGTCTATGAGGAGGAAGAGGAGTCCGATTACGTGATACTCTACAGCCGCAGCTACGCGGTCGACGCGGAGGGCCGCATATTCGCCTGGGGCTGGAACGGCGACGGCTTCCTCGGCACCGGCGCCGGCGAGGAGCTCGTGCTCACGCCGACCGAAGTGCACCTGACCAAGAACTGACAACCCGCATACGGCGGATAACGTGAGAAAAGCGCGCGAGCGCTTTTCTTTTTGCCCGGACTCTTCCGCCCTATAGTTATATTATAGCACAAATGTTCTGTTTAGTCAAGGCGCGCAAAAAAGGGAAGCTTTCGCTTCCCTTTGCTTCCCTTCGCGGGGGATCAGTCGTCGCGCTGCTCGATGGGCGCCTTCCAGCTCTCGTCGAGGCAGCAGCCGGCGCGGACGGAGGCGATGGCCTCGCTCATCACTTCGTAATTGAGGCGGGTGCCCTTCCTGTCGGAGCGGTAGGTCACCGCGCGTTCGCGCTCTATGCCGAAATGCCTTGCGGTCTCGACGGCGTCGATGTTGGCTCCGAGGAAGAGGAACTCCCAGCCCTGCTCCTTGCGGGTCTCGATCATGCGCTTGACCTCCTCGGAGGAGTATTTGCGGCTGGCGTTCTCCATGCCGTCGGTGGTGATTATGAACATGGTGTGCTCGGGGACGTCCTCCTCTCTGATGTACTTGTGGACGTTGGTGATGTGCTTTATCGCGCCGCCGATGGCGTCGATCAGCGCGGTGCAGCCGCGTACCCAGTACTGGCGCTCGGTCATGGGCTCGATCTTCTCGAGGGGGATGCGGTCGTGCAGCACCTCGGACTCGTTGTCGAAGAGCACGGTGGAGACTATGGCGTCGCCCTCAACGCGGCGCTGCTTCTCGATCATGGCGTTGAAGCCGCCAATGGTGTCCCCCTCAAGGCCCCCCATGGAGCCGCTGCGGTCGAGAATGAACACTATCTCGGTAAGATCCTTTTTCATATGCTTGTACCTCCTTGCGGTTTTGTTGAGGCCATTATAGCCCGCACCCGATGGGCGGAGGTCGCCTGCCAAGCGACATTTCAAGGAGGGGGTAAGTGGTGCAAGCAGCAGCCGATCCCGGGGCGGACCCGGCCGCCCGTTTTTCGCCTTGCCGACCATCCGCCGGATGCTCGGCGTTGAGCCGCCATGCGAATAATGGAATTGATTTACGACCCTTCCGTCATTTCTCCCTTCGGTCGAAATGCCACCTCCCCTTGCGCAGGGGAGGCATGAAGCGTTGCGTTCATCCAGACGGCTTCCCCCCTCGGCGGGGAAGCTGTCAGCCGAGCTGATGCGAGGCTGACTGATGAGGGGGGCTGCCGGGAAGTGGTGCAAGCAACAGCAGCCGATCCCGGGGCGGACCTTGCCGCCCGTTTTTCTTATCTTTTACTGTTTGGAAAAATGATTTGAAGCAATAATATAGATATTTATATAGTTATTATAATATTATTCTTTTTTATTTATCTTTTTATTATAGTATTTTGGTTATAGTATTATTTATTATTCTATTATTTTAATTATTTATTCTTATCATTCATTCATATTCATGTATTTGTATAATAATATTTATTACCCCTCGTTTGGCGAGGTACCCTACTGCGTTTTCCGGCGGCGGGGAGGACTGACGGGACAGAAAAAAAGATGAGCGCCTAAGCTCATCTTCTTTTTGTTTGTGCTTTGGTATTGCTATAGCGGACGAAGGCAAAGCCTCAGTTGCCGCGGCGGGCCGCAAAGCAGGCGTCACAATAAACGGGACGGTCGGTCTTCGGCTCGAACGGGATCTTCGTGGGAGCGCCGCACTGAGCGCAGACCGCGTCATACATAACGCGCTCGCCGCGGGCGGCGTTCTTGCGCTGCTGCCTGCACGCCTTGCAGCGGGTGGGCTCGTTCTGGAAACCCTTTTCGGCATAAAACTCCTGCTCGCCGGCGGTGAAAGTGAACTCGGCGCCGCAATCCTTGCAAACCAGTACCTTGTCTTCAAACATTTTGGATATAACCCCTCGAAATAATATTTGGCGGAATGACGGCTGACCTGGTCTTTGACCCCACACTCGCCTGTTGCCGCTTTCGCTACCCGGGACTCGCCCTCTCACTACACGCGGTCTCCCCCGGAGGGGACAGGACTTACTTCTAAACCGCACCATGCTCACGGGGGCTTTGCCCCGCTTACGTGGATCGCTTCGCCTGCGACTGGCATCGACTTTCAACCACAGACCCGTTTTCCGGCCGAATTAGATTATACGCTCCGCGCAGAGCATTTGCAAGTGTTTTTACAAAAAGAAAAAAAGTATATTGCAAAAGTGAAAATTATCAACCGAGGGCGGGGCGGAGGAGTACGATGCAGAGCACGATCAGCGCCGCGTGCACGACCATCAGAACGGGGATGCCGACCATGAACTTGGGGTGCAGTGTCTTGTGGCGGATGAGGCGCATCACCGCGTACATTGCGAAGCTGCCTCCGAGGGCCGCGACGAGCATGAGAGTGGCCTCCGGCACCCTGCGGCGAGGGGCGCGCTTTGCCGCGCGCTTGTCGTACACGGTGAGGACGACCGCGGCAAGACTCATCACCGCGAACGCCGCGATGATGATCATATCGAGTGGACGCATGGGAGAAACTCCTTTCGGTTTTTGTCATTGTAATTCGAACCGCGGGAGAAGTCAAGGGGAGCCGGAACGCAGTGAGGGCGACTGAAGCGATGCGAGCAACAAGGGACTGACCCGGGGCGGGCCCGGCCGCCCGTTTTTCGCCTTGACGACAAAGCACAATAGGGCACGAGCCGACCTGCCAACCAAGAGAAATAGGGCACGTTAAGCGAGCCGCGACGCCTTCGGCTTACGCCCGCGAGAGGCGCGGAACGCGATCACGCAAGAAGGTAGAACTGCTCCTGCGAGACAATTCCGCAGCCGGACAGAAGAATACCCGAATAGTGCAAACAAGGTCGGAAAGCAGATGCTTTCCTTTTTATCCCCCTCATCCGTCGGCTGCGCCGCCACCTTCTCCACCCAAGGGAGAAGGCGGAAAAGCTGTGCGCTCATCCAAAAGGCTTCCCCCCTCGGCGGGGAAGCTGTCAGCCGAGCTGATGCGAGGCGGACTGATGAGGGGGGCTGCCGGGAAGTGGTTCAAGCAACAGCAGCCGCTCCCTGGGCGGACCCGGCCGCCCGTTTTTCGCCTTGCCGACCATCCACCGGATGCTCGTCATCGCTGAGAGCGACCGGCTCTTTTCCCGGGGCGGACCTTGCCGCCCGTTTTTCGCCTTGCCGACCATCCACCGGATGCTCGGCATCGCCTCCGGCGACCGGCT
>JAFZRT010000057.1 GCA_017619735.1 Clostridia bacterium | reverse complement strand
GTGGAGAGGCGGTGCGCGATCACGAAACAGGTCTTGCCGCGCATCAGCTCGCGCATGGCGGCCTGTATCTGCAGCTCCGTGCGCGTGTCGACGTTCGACGTCGCCTCGTCGAGTATGAGCATGTTCGCGTCGAGCAGCATCGCGCGGGCTATCGTCAGCAGCTGCTTCTGCCCCTTCGAAATGCCGGAGCCGTTGTCGGTCAGCACTGTATCGTACCCATCGGGCAGGCGGGAGATGTAGCTGTGTATCCTCGCCGCCTTGGCCGCGCGAACCACGTCGTCCATTGTCGCGTCCTTCCTGCCGTAGGCGATGTTGTCGAATATCGTGCCGGAGAACAGCCATGTGTCCTGCAGCACCATTGCGTACGCCTTCCGCAGGGAGCTCCTCGTGACCTCCGTTATCTGGTGGGAGTCGACGCGGATCTCGCCCCTGTCGACGTCGTAGAACCGCATGAGCAGGTTGATAACGGTCGTCTTGCCCGCGCCTGTGGGGCCGACTATCGCGACGAGCGAGCCGACGGGCGCGTGCAGGTCGAAACCGGTGATTATGGGGCGCTCCTTGTCGTAGGAGAAGTCCACGCCGTCTATTTCTACGTCGCCCATGACGTCGGTGAGCTCAAGCGCGTTTTCTGCGTCGGCGGGCTCGGGCTCCGCGTCGATAAGGGCGAATACCCTCTCGGCGGCGGCAAAGGCGCTCTGCAGCTCGGCGATAATGTTCGCGACCTCGTTGATGGGGCCGGAGAACTTGCGCGAATACTGCACGAAGCTCGACAGATCGCCGAGCCGTATCAGGCCCTTGAGGTACAGCATGGAGCCGAATATGCACACCAGCGCCAGCGACACGTTGTTGATGAAGGTGACGGAGGGGCCGGTCACGGTGCCGTTCGCCTCGGCCTCGGTGTAGGCGTCGACGGCGATGCGGTTCCTGTCCTCGAAGCGCTCCTGCACCTCCGCCTCGCGTCCGTAGGCGCGTATGGTCTTCTGCCCGCCGAGCATCTCCTCGACGAAGCCGTTGAGCTCGCCGAGCTTCTTGCTGCGGTTGCGGAACATGGGGCGCACGCGCCGCGCGAGCCACCGCGTGAAAAGGAATGTCACGGGTATCGTGACCGCGAAAACGGGCACGAGTATAGGCGCTATCGTCAGCATCATCACGAGCGATACCACGACGGTTATCGTGCTCTGCAGTATCTGCAGCGCGTCGGATGCGAGCGACTGGTTCACGGTGTCGATATCGTACGTTATTGCGCTGACGATGTCGCCCGTCTGCCGCCCGTCGAAAAAGCTTACGGGCAGCCGGGTCAGGTTCTCGAAAACGTCGCGGCGCATCTGCTTGGCGACCTTGCGCGAGAGGCGTATCATCACGAGCTGCAGGGAATAGCTGAAGACCGCCGCGAGTATGTAGCACACGGCCATCAGCGCGGCGCAGCGCAGCACCGTGCCGAAATCGACGCCCGATTTGTCGGTTATCGCGTTTATCGCTCTTCCCGAGAGCTTCGGGCCGTACAGCGCGAGCAGACTCGAAAGCGAGGACAGCAGCATCGCGAGCACTATCAGCAGGCGGTTCTTGCCCATGTACTGCCAGAGCCGCTTTATCAGGCGGCCGTGCTGTTTGCGGGTCTCGGCGCGTTCGGCGGAGCGGGTCGCGTTATTCATGCTTCCGCCTCCTCTCCGGCGCCCATCTGGATCTCGGCGATCTGGCGGTATTCGGAGCAGGTCTCCATAAGCTCGTCGTGACTGCCCATGCCGATCACCATGCCGTCGTCCATAACGATAATGAGGTCGGCATGGCGTATGGAGGATATCCTCTGCGCTATGAGCACGGTGGTGGTGCGGCGGTGATCCCGCGCAAGCGCGCGCCGCAGCAGCGAATCGGTGCGGTAATCCAGTGCGGAGGATGAATCGTCGAGTATCAGTATCTCGGGATCCCCCGCAAGCGCGCGTGCGATCAGCAGCCGCTGCTTCTGCCCGCCGGAGAGGTTGTTGCCCCTCGCGGCGACGGGGGCCTCCATGCCGCCCTGCTTTTCGGCTATGAACTCGGCCGCCTGCGCGTCCTCCGCGGCCTTTGCGGCAGCCTCGCTCCCGATATCGCGGAAGAAGCGGATATTGTCCGCGATCGTCCCCTCGGTGATAAAATCGTTCTGGAACGCCGCGCCGAACATCCGCGTCAGCTCGTCCCTGCCGAAGCTGCGCACGTCGCGCCCGTTAATGCGCACGGCGCCTTCGTCCGCGTCGTAAATGCGCATGAGCAGATTGACTATCGTGCTCTTGCCGGAGCCCGTGGGGCCCAGTATCCCCAGCGTCTGCCCGCGCATGAGGCGGAAGGAGAGCCCCTGTATGTTCTCGCCCACGCCCGTGTAGGAGAAGCGCACGTTGTCGAACTCGATATGCGGGGCCGCGGGGGAGGGGGACACGTCGTCGGGCGTCGGCTGCAGATCCTTCGGCAGCTCCAATACGTCCGCCACGCGCATGGCCGAGGCCTGCGAGCGGGAGGCCATTATGAATATCCTCGTAACGCCGAGCATGGCGTTCAATATCATCACGAAATACTGCAGGAAGGCGACTATCACGGAGGTCTGCGTCCTGCCCGCCGATACCTGATACGCGCCGACGACGACCACCGCGGTCAGGCCGAGGTTGAGCACGAGCGACGCCACGGGGTTGTTAACGGAGGTTATCGCGCCCGCCTTCGAATCGGTGCGGGCAAGGTCGTCGTTGACCCGCTCGAAGCGCGCCCGCTCGTAATCGGTCTTGCTCAGCGCCTTTATCACGCGTACGCCGGTGATGTTCTCCTGCACGACGCGCACCATGCCGTCGAGTATCGACTGCTCCTTCGTGTAAAGGGGTATGCTGTTCTTCGTGACGAGCCATACCGTGAGGCCTATAACGGGCAGCAGCGCCACGAGCACCAGCGCAAGGCGCGCGTCCATCGTCAGCATCATCACGACGCCTCCCACGAGCAGTATGGGCGCCCTGATGCCCAGTCTCTGCCCTCGGGCGAGGAACTCGTTCACGCGGTAGGTGTCGCTCGTCAGTCTCGATTCAGCGGAGGGGACGGTCAGCTCGTCCATCTGCCTCGCGGAGAGGCCGACGAGCTTTTCAAAGAGGTCGTAACGGATCTTCCGCGTTATCCTGCCGGAGCTCTTAGCGGACATCCTGTTCGCGCTGATGTTAAGGAAGAGGCATATCCCTGCGCAGAGCAGCATCAGCCCGCCGTAGACGAATATGCGGTCGTGCTGCCCGGGGACGACGCCCTCCCTCAATATCCTCTCCATGAAATACGGTACAAAAAGCTCAGCGACAGCGCCGCCGAGCTTTACTATCATTGTGAACGCGATATAAAGGTAATAGGGCCTTATGTACTTCGCCAGTCTCTTCATCTCATCCTCCGCTGTTTGATAACTATTATCATATCCCGGAGTTGTTTTGTCAAGCGAAAAAAGGCCCCCCGCGGGGGCCTTTTCAAACGCCTGTCAGACGGTGATGTGACTGAATATCTCCGAGCCCTTCTTCGAGAGCCAGCCCTCGACGAGCAGGGCGAGCACGGTCAGTATCACGGCGTGCACCGCGAGCAGCATCCACGGCTGCATGAAGGAGGAGAGCAGCAGGCCCGTGACGAGTATCGCGCCGGCGACGACCCAGCCGCCGAACATGCTGAACATAACGGGCATGCCCTGCTTTATGGGGACCGCCTCGCTCGTCCATTCGAGATTGGGCTTCAGAAGGTTCATCATCAGGCCGAAAGCGCCGTGGAGCCATATGAACGCGCCGACGACGCAGAGCATCAGCAGTATCTCGTAGATCTTCGCCCTCAGCACGAAGCCCAGCGCCGCGGTGAGCAGTATGGCGGGGACGCCGTTAAGGAGCACGTGCAGGCGCTTCTTGGCCTTCAGCACGCGGGCGGCGTCGACGGGCATTGTCTGCAGTATCCATATCTGCCTGCCCTCGAGCGATACGGAGGGGGCGGAGATGTTGTCCGCGGAGGTGATGAGGCATACCGCGGCTGCCGCGGCGACGGGTATTATCCCCAAATTGCCCATGGCGCCGAGCACCTTTTCCGCGGCGGCGTAAACGGTATCGGCTTTGATCAGGAGCGCGGCCGCGGCGGCGGCCATCATGAGCATACCGAAGCCGGAGTTGAGAAGGTAGGTCGAGCTCGAGACGAAGCGCTTCAGCTCCTTGCGCAGGAGCGCGGAGTCGGCGCCCGCCAGCTTCTCCCTCTTCTCGCGGTAAACGGCCTTTTTACCCGCGCGTTTGGCGGTCAGAAGACCGATGAGCGTTTTAGACAGTATCGCGTAGGTCAATATGAACAGCGCGATCACCGCAAGCGAGAAGCCGATCAGCGACAGCACGCTGCCGGTGGAGGCAAGGCCGAGCTGCCAGGCGGGGAAGCCCCAGCCCTTTATGGAGGAGGCGACCTCGGCGCCGTTCGCGATGACGTACTTGATCATCCTGTCGATCTTGAAATAGAAGTAGTAGTATCCGCCGACCAGTATCAGGGACACCGCGACGGTCGCGAAGGTCTTGTTGTTCAGCCGCCCCGCGACGAGCGCTATCACCCAGCCGAGGAAGCAGGTGAGCACCGTGACGAGCAGAGTCAGTATGAACAGGAGCAGTATCTGGAATACGAGCGGCAGCCCCGTCGAGCCGTGCACGACTATCGCGGGGACCCAGACCAGCGCGCAGCAGACAATGTTCATGATGAACACGGTGAGCATCCTCGCAAAGAGTATGTACGCGGGCGGTATGGGCATGGAGAGCAGCAGCTCGTTGTCCTTCGCCTTATACAGTATGGAGTAGGTCGTGAAAACGCTTCCTATCACGCCGACCATGATCGTCAACAGCCCCATCAGACTGAAATAGAGCCATTCGAGACCCTGCTCCGTGAGCGGGGCGGAAAGCCCCTGCGCGAGGGAGTAGAACAGCATGAATATCAAGGCGAATATGAACAGGAACAGCAGCGCGAAAACTATCGCCGCCCCGGTGGAGCGCGGCCTGCCCTTTCTGCTGTCGAACGTATAGACCGTCAGCAGCATCGCCAATTCCTTTTTTATAAGGGCTTTAAGCATTTTCGTCCTCCAGCTCAAGGAATACGGACTCGAGGGATTCGTCGCCCTTGACCTCCTCCATGGTGCCCGACCTTATGAGGCGGCCCTCCTTGATTATGGCCACCTTGTCGCAGAGCTTTTCGGCGACCTCGAGCACGTGGGTGGAGAAGAATATCGCTCCGCCGGCGTCGCATACCTCGCGCATCATCTGCTTCAGCGTGTGGGATGCCTTGGGATCGAGGCCGACGAAGGGTTCGTCCATTATTATCAGCTTCGGATCGTGGAGCCACGCCGCGATTATCGAGAGCTTCTGCTGCATGCCGTGGGAGTAGGCGGACACCGGCTGGGCAAGGTCGCCCGTCAGCTCGAACAGGTCGCCGTATTTGCGGATCCTTTCGGTCCTCGTCTCGGAGCTGACGCCGTAGATGTCGGCGACGAAATTGAGATACTTTATGCCCGTCATGTAGGCGTAAAGGGTGGGATCGTCCGGTATGTATGCGAGCATGCGCTTGCAGGCGGTGGGTTCGTCCTTTACGGAAAGGCCGCCTATCGTGACGTCGCCGGCGTCGGGCTTGAGTATGCCCACGACGCATTTCAGGGTAGTGGTCTTGCCCGCGCCGTTATGGCCGATGAATCCGTAGATCTCGCCGGGCATTATGTGCAGAGAGAGATCGCTGACGGCGGTCTTGTCGCCGAAGCGCTTCGTAAGATGTTGGATATTGAGCATGTTTTCGCACCTCCTGCTTATTGTAGATGATACTATACCGCGGGTAAAGAATCAATCGGTGCTTTGTAAGATTCTTGTAAAATCCGAAGCGGGCCGCCCCCGCGGCATAAAAAAAGCCCGCGGGGAACATGCCCCCGCGGACGCATCTGCTTTTATCAGCGGAACATGCCCGCTATCTTCTCCGCAACGACGGAGATGAAGGGAAGATGGGTTATGCTGACGAAGAGGTTCAGAACGCCGATGAATACCATGATAAGGTAGGCGACGTAGCCCAGCGCCCCGCGCAGGAAGAACGTCAGGAGACCCAGTATCACGCATGCGATCATGCCGAGCACGGCTTCCCACATGAACTGCTTGTTCTCGTTGTTCATGCCGCGGTCCAGGATGAGCGCGAGCACGGCGACAACGGGCACGATAAAGCATACGCCGTAGGCGATGTTGTCCTTCATTCCGAATATTTTGTGATTGTCGTTCATAATCTGACCTCGTTCATAATATAGTATAATTATAATACCACGAACGGGATATAAAATCAACGGAATAATTGACCGAAGCCGAGTTTTTTTGCGGGTATTTTTTTACAGCCCCGTGGGGGAGTAGCCGAAGCGCTCCCTGCGCAGGCTGTTTTTATGCGTGCTGTGAGAAAAAGGACAGCAGCGGCGGCAGCCGCTTTTTTCGCCCAGACGGCGCTTTTTACCGCGCTGCCGCTCCTGCGGCACGCCTTCGGCGACCCGTTCGCCTCGGCGTCGTTCCTGCTGGCGTTCCTGCCCTTCCGCGCGTTCCCCGCGCTGGCCTTTGCAGCGGGGTTCGCATCCTGCGCCGCGGGCGGGTATTCGCCGGCGCTCCTGCCGCTGACCGCCGCGGCGTTCCTGCCCTCGGCCTTCATATTCTATTCGGACGGCGCGAGCTCCTTCACGCTGCCGCTCTGGCGGGCGATAGCGGTCTATTGCCTCGCGGAGCTCGCCGGGATGCTGACCGCGTTCCCGATATACGTCCAGCGGCGGCTGGATATATCGGACGCTGGATAACGAAAAAAGCCGGGATAACTCCCGGCTTTTGGGTTTGCGATCAATACTTGAAGCTGATGCTGCCCTCGGAGTCGCCCGAATAGCTCACGGTGACGGTCTTGCCCGTGACCGTGACGGACCTGACCTCAGCGCCGCGCAGCGCCATGAGCCGCTTGTATGCGGCAAGAGCGCTCCCGTCGTAATCGCCGATGTTGTCGGAGGTCAGGAACACTCCGCCCAGCAGCGCGTTGATGCGGGCGAGCTTCATCTTCTGCCCGTCGGAGAGGCGGATGTTCTTCTCGCGAAGGAAGAACACGTCCGGATCGGAGAGGTACGCCCTGCCGTTCAGCTGGCGGCGGAACACGGTGTTCGCCATGGCCTGCTTGGTGGAGACCCTTTCGCGGTGCATGGCGCGCATCCATATTTTGTCGTTCCAGTCGAGGCCGACGTCGCAGCTGATGCGGCAGTATTCCACGAGCCCGAACGCGGGCATGACGGGCACGCCGCAGCCGAGTATCGCATGCTCGCCGCAGACGCGGCGCAGCAGCTTCATCGCCCTTATCATGCGCCCGGCGCGTGTCTCGCGCTCATTGCCGAAGGGCGCTGCGCCGTAGAGAAAATCGAGCTTCACGAGGTCGAAGCCCCATTCGTCGAATACCCGTGCGAACACCCTCTCGACGTAATCGACGACCTCGGGATTGTCGATGTCGAGGGAGTAGAACCCGCCCCAGTTGCAGCCGCAGCACCACGGCTCGCCGTCGTGCAGCAGCAGCCAGTCGGGATGCTCCTTTACGAGCGCGGAATCCTTCTGCGCGACGAAGGGCGCGAGCCACAGGCCCGCTTTGTAGCCGTTCGCGTGGATGGCTTCGGCGGAGGCCTTCATGCCCTTCGGGAACTTGGCGGCGTCCGCCTCGAGCCAGTCGCCGACCTTCGGCTCCCAGCCGTCGTCGATCTGGAAGAGCTCGCCTCCGCGCATGACCTTCGCGCAGCCGGCTAGATCCTGCGATATGGTTTCGTCGTTGATGTTCTGATAGCGGTTGTACCAGCTGGAATAGCCGGATATCGGCTCCCCGGTCAGCGGCTTAACGCCCATGCGGGCGAACCACTCGTCGAAAACCTCGTCCTCGCCGCCCATGGCGATAAAGAGCGAGAACGCCTCGAAGCTCCCGTTAACGGCAAGCCCCTCGCAGTCGCGGCGGACGGTCAGTATCTCCTCCTCCGCGTCGTATCCGAACAGCGTGTAGCCGTTCGTCTCGTCGAGGGAGGCGATGAGGAGGTATTTGTCGCCGTCGCGGAAATAGCAGTAGGATTCGCCGTGGAGCATGCCCTTCTTGTTGGGGTACTTCACGAAATGGTAGTCGCCGTAGCGGTCAAGAGAGAACGCCTTGACGATGGGCCCGGGTATGCCGTGCAGGCCCCGTATGCGGCTCTTGGCCGTGTATTCGGGGCAGTAGGTCCATGTCTGGTAGCCGTTCATGAAAATATGCGACGAGTACGACCCGCGCAGCTTGATGAGCGCGAATGCGGAGGCGATACGCCCCTCCTCGAGCACGGGAGCTGCGCGCACTTCCGCCGCGGAGCCGCCCGCGGGGAGCGGGGAGAACACGACGTCCCTGACCTCCTCGTAGGAGGAGCCGCCCGCGGGGGAATCGACTTTGATGCTGTACTTGATCTTGCTGGGTGTTTCCATATTCCCTCTCAAAAGGTTTTATTCCGGCCTGCCGTTCACGGCGAGCTTCACGACCTCGTATCCGCCGTCGTAGACGTGCGCCGCCTTAAGCTCGACGATGCGCCTGCACATTGCGGCAATTATCGCCTTGTCGCCTATCAGCGTGTCGATCATGTCGCAGAGGGCGGGCGCGGTCTCGCACTCGTAGGTGGCGTCGCCCATCTCGCGGGAGTAGGTCGCGCCGTAGACCTCGTGACCGCCGATGTGGCGCATCATGAGCTTGGGCACGGGGTAGAACGCCAGCTCGGAGGGCTTCGTCACGAGCACGTCGCATTTGCGCATTAGGAGGTTGGTCGAATAGACCGCCTCGAATATGTCGTCGTGGCAGAACGCCGCGGCGCCGCCGGAACGGTCGTTATCGAGGCCGTCGGCCCATTCCCTGAGGCCGGCGTAGTCGTTGAAGAAAGTGCGGCAGGAGCCGGTGAGCTCGGGGAGCTGCTTTTTGAAGACCTCCCACATCGTGAGATGGTCGCCGAAGTTGATCATGAGCTGCGCCCTGCCCGTCTTGGTGTAGGGCAGGAGGTGCTTCGCCATGGCGAGGTACAGATCGCCGCCCGCGCCCGCGCCGCCGACCGTCATGAGGAAGCGGACGGGAGCGCCGGAGGAGAGCCGTTCGAGCCGCATCGCGCAGTCGTGCTCGATATTGGACACGAGCTCGTGATCTATGTAGTGGCCGACCCGGTAAAGGTCGCCGTCGGGCATGGGCTTGAGCGCTTCCTTCGCCATGCCGTTGAGCTTCTTGTACCCGAGGTACGCGAAGGGCGTCTGCACGGTGTGTATGGAGCCCTCCGCAAGATGCAGGCCCATGGGCCAGTTGTCGGGTATGGCGTTGACGACGTGCGTGAGGCCCGCGTGCACCGCGCCCTGACTGGGCCAGACGTGGGTGCCGACGTAGGGCACGTCCTTCGGCAGATCGCCGAAGAGGGGAACGAGCAGCTCCGCGTTCTTCTGATCGGCCGCGTTGTAGGTGATCTTGCGGAAGCCCTCGCTGTTGAGGGGCTCCCAAACGAGCTTGTTGAACAGGCCGATCTTCTGCGAGAGCTTGGAGCCCAAGGAGTACAGCTCGTTCTGGCTCCTTATCATCTTGGAGCCGGTCGCGTCGAAGGAGGCGAGGTCGAACCATACGGGCGTGCGGCCCAGATGCTTCGCGCAGGAGGCGATCGCCATTGCGATACGGTAATGGCCGAAGCCCATGCGGATATTGCCCACGATCAGCGCGTTGTCGGGGAGCTTCAGCGGCTCGTCCGCGTGGACGAGGTTCTCGATGCCGAGCTCGGGTATCTGCTCGATGGGGGAGAGCCCCAAATGATAGACCCTGCCGGAATCGTCGCCGAACTTCTTTATGAACTTAGCTTTGCTCTTTTCCGCCTTGCGGATCGTCTTTTTATCGATCGGATTGCCGAATATCATGCTCGTCCTGTCCATCTTCATTCCTCGATGTTCTGCTTCAGTTCCTTGACCTGCTCGGAGATCTCGAGCACCTTTTCATCGGTGAGGATGAAGCGCTTGCGGAACCAGAGTATGGCGATGATGAGGCCGATTATCGGGATTATCGTCATGGTCATGCGGAGGCCCATCTTCTGCGCGGTGGTGACGCCGGCGGAGAAGTCGACGGCCTTGTCCGCCTCGGAGATATCGGTGCCGGACTGCAGGTTGGCCACGGCGAGGCAGATGGAGGCCGCGAAGGCCGCGATGCCGCTCGCGAGCTTGACGACGAAGGTCTGCATGGAGAATACGACGGATTCGTCGCTCGTGCCGTTCTTAAGCAGGCCGTAATCGACGGTGTTCGCAAGGAAAACGGTGGTGAGTATGTTCAGGAGGCCGCTGGCCGCGAAGATGAAGAAGCCGGGGATGAAGAGCACGAACACGCTGCCCATGCCGAGTATGGCGAGCGCGAGCAGCACCGCGTAGCCGACAATGCTCATGGCGAGGCAGATGTAGAAAATGGTCGTGTTCTTGAGCTTCGCGGCGTTCCTCAGTATCGGGTAGAGTATCATCATCGAGAGTATCTGCACCGCGCCGCCGAAGATGTTGAACAGCGTGTAGCTGTTGAACCAGGTCGTGCCGCCGAAGTCGTACTTGAAGAAGTAGATTACGAGGTTCGAGGTGATGTAGATGGCGGTGTTGATGAGGACTATCGCAACGACGACGGTCATCGCCTGATCGTTCTTGACGAGAGCGCGGAACATCTCCTTCACGGAGACGGTCTTCATCTCGGCGGTGGACTTCTCCTTTATGAAGATGCAGCAGAGCACCGTGAATACGATGAATATGACCGCCACGCCGAGAGAGAACCACTTGAAGCCGACGAGCTCGACGTCGGAAGCGCCCGCGCCGAACGCTTTGCCCAGGAACTGCACCGCCATAACGGTAACGATGGTGATTATCGCGCTGCCGACGCCCGCGCAGGAACGGGCGAGGGTGGTAAGGCCCTCACGCTCCTTGCCGCCTTCGGTAAAGGCGGGGATCATCGACCAGTAGGGGATGTCCATCATGGTATAGGTCATGCCCCAGAGTATGTAGGTGATCGCCGCGTATGCGATTATCCCGCTGGGCTTGTCGATGGACGGCGGACAGGAGAACATAAGGAACAGTATGACCGCGTTCGTCAGCGTGCCTATGAGGAGCCACGGACGGAACTTGCCCCATTTGGTCTTCGTCTTGGCGACGATGACGCCCATTATGGGATCGTTGAACGCGTCGAAGATACGCGCGACGAGCAGTATAACGCCCATCGCGACGGTTATCGCCGCGCGTCCGGCGGTGTCGAACTTGCTGCCGAGAACGTCCTGGAAATAGTAGAGGACATAGCTTGCGGAGAGCATGTAGACCATGTCCTTGCCCACTGCACCGAGACCGTAGGAGATCTTGCTCATGAGCGAGAGTTTCGGTTTGGTTTCCATTGTGATTCCTCCTTGAAATGATTCCTTGTATGATCGGATTATCGGATACCGTGTTATTGAGCCGTCAGACGACGTCGAAGGCGACGGTCACGGGCTCGGTCTGCGCCGTGCTGACGACGAGCTCCGCCCGGCCCTTCCTGCCTGTCGTCCTGACGAAGGAGCCGCACATGCCGCCCTCCGCCGTGACTGCGGCGGGGCCGACGAGCTCCGCGTCGCCTGTCAGCTTGAAGGAGACGGGCAGCTGCGCGTAATGCGCGGTCTCGCCGTTTTCGTCGAGTATGCGCACCCTTACGGCGGCCATGTCGTACGTGTCGCCCTCGGAAAGCACCGTGTTCGACGTCCTGACCTCGAGATGGAGCTTCGCGGAAGGCGTCCTCGTCACGGAGGCGACGACCCGGCCGTCCTTCTTCGCGTCGAAGCGCCAGCTCGTGAAAACGCCGCCCCAGTTGCCGATGTACTTGCCGTAGAGGCGGGAGCCGTCGTCATAGGTCAGGCCGTAGCGCAGCATGCATTTTGCCATCTTGAGCTTGTATTTGAGGGGCAGCCCCGCCATGCCGCAGCGGCCCGCGGCGTTGAGGCATTCGCGCAGGAGCTTTTCCTTGGCTCCGGTATAGCCCTCCTGCTTGCGGAGGAGCTCGCCGACCATGTCGTCCATCGGTATCGGGGGATGGGGGAGGCCGGCCTTCTTCGGGAAGAAGGAGGTCACGCGCTCGCCGTTGCGGAAGAGCTCGACCTCGTCGGCGTTGGTGAATATGTAGATATCGCCCATCACGCTCGCGTTGCAGTCGCCTATCTCCATGGGGGAGCCGATCTCAAGCACGGGCCTGACGCCGCCCTGCGAGGCGTAGACCGCCGCCGCGAGCTTCGGGTTGCGGAACTGATCCATCACCCCGTGGTAGCAGACCCTGTCGCCGGAGCCGAAATCCTTGTGAGTGGGGTAATCGAACATGCACCAGCCGAAGCATCCGGCATGCTCGCCCGTTTCGTACGCCGCGTTAAGGACGCAGGCGTGGCGCAGGGCATGCTCCTGACGGCGTACGGCGTTGTCGTACGGTTTGGTCGGGAACATGTGACCGTTGTGCTCGGATATGAGGAGCGCGGCGTTCATGTCCGGGGTGACCTTCTTTTTGGGCAGGCACCCGGGATTGCCGCCGTGATGCGAGAAATCGTTGTATGCGTATACGTCCTCGAGCAGGCTGCTCTTCGTTATGCAGCGGACGCCGCTCGTGGGTCTGGACGGATCGAGCTCGTGCGCGGCGGCGTTGGTGCGGGCGTAGAAATCGTCGTCGTCGGGGCTCTCGTTGATGCGCACGCCCCAGAGCACTATCGAGGGGTGGTTGCGGTACTGCAGCACCATCTCGCGCGTGTTCTCGATCGAGCGCCGCTTCCACGCCTCGTCGCCTATATGCTGCCAGCCGGGGATCTCCGTGAACACGAGCAGGCCCAGCTCGTCGCATGCGTCGATAAAGCTTTGGCTCTGCGGATAATGGCTCGTCCTCACGGCGTTGCAGCAGAGCTCCTCCTTCAGTATGCGCGCGTCCTCGTACTGCAGGGAGGCGGGCGCGGCGTAGCCGATGTACGGCCAGCACTGATGGCGGTCGAGCCCGCGCATGAAGTATTTTTCGCCGTTAAGATACAGGCCGTCCGCCCTGAAATCGACCGTGCGGAAGCCGAAGCGGTCCTCGCGCACGTCGGCGGTGCGGCCGCCGGAGACGAGCTCCGTGCGCAGCGTGTAGAGCTTCGGATGCTCGGGGGACCATGTTTCGAAGCCGCCCTCGGGGAGCCGCTGTTCCCCCGGGCCGCTGAAGGCGTATATCTCGGATGCGCCGTCGAGCACGGTCATCCGGACTTCGCCCTCGCCGCATACGGAGACGTCGGCGGTAAGCACGCCGCGATGGTCGGCGCGGACGAACACGTCCGAAATGAAGCTGCTCTCCTTTTCGTCGAGCCACGCTTCCCTGTAAAGCCCGCCGTAGCCCAGATAGTCCATAACAAAACCGAAGGGCGGAACGTCGGGCCGCTCGGTGGAATCGAGCCGCACCGCGACGAGGTTCCGTCCCGGGACAAGGTATTCGGTTATCTCCCGCCTGTATGCGGTGTAGCCGCAGAAATGCCCGCCGGCTTTTCTGCCGTTGACGAAAAGCTCCATAGCGTGCGCGGCGCCGTCGAACTGAATGAAATACCGCTTGGAGATATCGTCGATCTCGATCTCCCTGCGGTAGCCGAAAATGCCGGTATAATCATCCGGAGAAGCATGGTGGAGCGGAGACAGCCCCGTCGAGTGGGGGAGGCGCACCGACTGCGCGCCGGTCTGCTCATCTCCGGTGAAAAAGCCCGAGTCGGGATCCTTTACGAACGACCAGTTATCGCATAAGCTTTTCATGGAAACATCTCCGGATCATGTATTTCCAACATTATATAATAAAAGCCCGCGCTTTGTCAATCTCGACATGGCCGCGGGGCAATACTTGCGTACAAATTGTAAATAAACGCTCAAAAACCACAAAATATTGATTTTTTCGGCAAATTGCCGTTTGAAAAACGCGTAAGTTTGTGGTACAATAAAGTGAGTTACTTTGAGGACTTATGCGCATGCGCATCACGACTGCGACGGAGGGACCGAATGAAAAGGATTGCCGCGCTTATTCTCACACTGCTGCTCCTGACGGGGGGCATGGCTTCACGCGCCTCGGCGTCCGGAATGCCGCTCTGCGCGTACATCCCGAAAAGCGCCTCCGCGCTCCACCCCGCGTCGATCACCTACGATCCCACGGGGCACTACTCCGGCAGCGTGTATTACAGGAACCTGCGCGAGGTGTCCCTCTCCGGCGATCAGCGGCTCGACCTCGTCAACATCGCGCTGTCGCAGGTCGGCTATCACGAGGGCAACAGCGTGAGCCAGCTCGACGGCTCCAACAAGTCCGGCACCGGCAACTACACCGAATACGGCTACTGGTACGGCACGAGGGTACTGGAGCAGAACTCCGGCTTCTTCTACGAGTGGTGCGCAATGTTCATCGCCTGGAGCGCGAGGCAGGCCCGCATACCCAAGAGCATCATCAACAACGCCTCCTACGCGCACGCCGGCTCCAATCCCTATTACTTCAACGTGACATTCCATCCCCGCGGCACCTACACGCCCAAAACGGGCGACCTCGTCTTTTTCGACTGGTTCGCCACGGAGAGGAACTGGGATCACGTCGGCATAGTCGCCTACGTCGAAAACAACAGGGTCTACACCGTGGAGGGGAACGCGTCGGATCAGGTCATAATGCGGCAGTTCAGCATCCACAGCTACGAGATACAGGGCTGGGGAGTGCCCGCCTACGCGACCTCCGCCACCAACGCGCTCAGCATATCGAATTACAGCGTCCCCAACAGGACTTTGAGCTGCGGCTCGACCGGCAACGACGTCAGATGGCTGCAGGCGGCGCTCCTGCATCTGGGCTATCCCACGCCCGTCGACGGCTATTTCGGCGCAAACACGCAGCGCCAGCTCAAAAAGTTCCAGTCGTACAAGGGCCTCGCCTCCGACGGCGTATGCGGCCCGAACGTCAGGACCGCAATTAAGAACGCGCTCTCCTCCGGCGGATACTCCGGGGCGTCCGATCCCTCCGCGTATCCCGTGCCCATCCGCACCCTGCGGGAGGGCTCGACCGGCAACGACGTCAGATGGCTGCAGGCGGCGCTCAACAAGCTCGGCGCTTCGCTCTCGATCGACGGCAGCTTCGGCCCCGGCACAAAGGCGAAGGTCGTCTGGGCGCAGCAGAAATACGGCCTCACGCCCGACGGCGTATGCGGCCCCGCGACGAGGGCGCGCATAATCTCCGCCCTCGGCTCGAGCGGAGGCGGCGGAGGCGGGAGCAATTATCCCGTACCCACGCGCACCCTGCGGGAGGGCATGTCCGGCAGTGACGTGAAATGGCTCCAGTCCGCGCTCAAAAAGGCCGGGTACAGCATGAGCGTCACCGGCTATTTCGGCAGCCAGACAAAGGAGAACCTCAAAGCGTTCCAGCGCAGCCGCGGCCTCTCGGCGGACGGCGTGTGCGGCCCCGCCACAAGGGCGAAGCTCAAGGCGATCGCCGGCGGCTATCCCGTGCCGACGCGGACGCTCAAGAAGGGCTGCACCGGCAACGACGTGAAGTGGCTCCAGTCCGCGCTGACGGAGCTCGGCTACACCCTTACCGCGGACGGCTCGTTCGGCTCCTCCACAAGGGCGAAGGTCATCGCGTTCCAGCTCGACAACGGCCTCGTGCCCGACGGGATCTGCGGCCCGGCTACGAGGGCCGCCATACTTGGGAAACAGTGACGGCGCGCAGCCGTTCGAATAAATACATGCTGTGAGGTGACTACCGTGAAGTGCAGGGTAAAACGCATCGCTGCCGCCGTTCTTGCGGCGGTGCTGGCGTTTACCGTGCCCGCAGGGGCGGTCCAGATCAATAATACGCTCACCTATACCCCCTCGGAGCTCTACGCTTCGTGCATCTATTGCGTTAACCTCAACGAGGTCTCTTCGACGGGCAATCAGCGCCTCGACTACGTCAACACCGCGCTTTCGCAGGTCGGCTATCACGAGGGCGACAGCGAGGATCACCTCGACGGGAGCTATATGTACGGCACCCGCGACTATACCGAATACGGTTACTGGTACGGCAACGAGGTGCTCGGCACCGGCCCCTTCTATCACCCCTGGTGCGCGATATTCGCCTCCTGGTCGGCAAGGCAGACCGGCATCTCCACCTCGATAATCAACAACTCCGCCTATGCGAGGGTCGGTCTCAATCCCTTCCACTTCCACGTGCCGTACTTCTCCTCGTATAACTACATCCCCAAATGCGGGGACCTCATTTTCTACGATTACTCCTGCACGATGCAGAACTGGAACCACGTCGGCATAGTGCTCTATGTGGTCAACGGCCTCGTCTATTCGGTCGAGGGCAACATGAACAAATCCGTCTGCATCTGCCGCCACTACCTCACCGACAAGAAGATAAGGGGCTACGGCGTGCCGAACTACACCAACGCCGACACCCGCGGGCTCAATCTTTCGCGCTATCCCGTGCCCACGCAGGTACTCGAGGCCGGCAGCACCGGCCCGCAGGTATCTTGGCTGCAGGACGCGCTTCTGCATCTGGGCTATCCCGCCCCGGTCGACGGCGTGTTCGGCGATAATACCCGCCGTCAGCTCATAAGGTTCCAGCGCTCCAAAAACCTCGAACAGGACGGCATGCTCGGCTCCGTAACGCTCGCGGCGCTGCTCGAGGAGCTGGAGGATTACGGCGTGATCCCCGTGGATCCCGCGCAGTACCCCGTCCCCGCGAGGGAACTCAAAAGGGAGGACTCCGGCGACGACGTCAGATGGCTGCAGGCGGCGCTCAAGGAGCTCGGCATGAAGCAGAACGTAACGGGCTACTTCGGCGAGCTCACCGAAGCGAAGCTCAAGAGGATGCAGCTTGCGATAGGCCTCTCCGCGACCGGCGTATGCGACGCGGTCACGAGGACGCGCCTGATATCCGCGCTGAACGGCGCGATACACAACCCCGCGCCGGATCCCACGCCGACGCCCACGCCGACCCCGACGCCGACCCCGACGCCCACGCCGACGCCCACGCCTACGCCCACTCCGTCGCAGGTCACGGGGCCGACGCCGACGCCCACGCCGACTCCCGGCGGGAACAGCGGCTATCCCGTGCCGACGCGCCCGCTTTCGCAGGGCGATTCAGGCGACGACGTAAGGTGGCTCCAGTCGTCGCTCATAACCGTCGGCGGCGACGTGATAGTCACCGGCTACTTCGGCTCAATGACACGCGCCTGCGTCATCTGGTATCAGGCGCGCAACGGCATACAGCAGACGGGCACCTTCGGCTCGATCACCCGCGCTGCGCTCCTCAATGAGCTCGGCGTTTCACAGACCACGCCCACGCCAACGCCGACGCCCACTCCCACACCTACGCCTACGCCCACGCCCACGCCGACCCCGACGCCCACGCCGGGCGGCAGCGGCTATCCCGTGCCTACGCGTCCGCTTTCACAGGGCGACTCCGGCGACGACGTAAGATGGCTGCAGTCCGCGCTCATCGCCGTCGGCGGCGATACGATGGTCACCGGCTATTTCGGCTCGATGACCCGCGCGTGCGTCGTCTGGTATCAGGCGAGGAAGGGCATACAGCAGACCGGCACCTGCGGCTCGCTGACGCGCGCCGCGCTCCTGAACGATCTCGGCTCGTCCCAGACGACGCCCACGCCTACGCCCACGCCCACGCCGACGCCGACCCCGACGCCCACTCCCACGCCCGGCGGGAACAGCGGCTATCCCGTGCCGACGCGCCCGCTTTCGCAGGGCGATTCCGGCGACGACGTAAGGTGGCTCCAGTCCTCGCTGAAGAGCCTCGGCGGCGACGTGATAGTCACCGGCTATTTCGGCTCGATGACCCGCGCCTGCGTCGTCTGGTATCAGGCGAGGAAGGGCATACAGCAGACCGGCACCTGCGGCTCGCAGACGAGGGCGGCGATACTCGCGGATCTGAGCTCCGCGTCGACGGATCCCAACGATCCCGCGCATTACCCCGTGCCCACGCGCACGCTCACGCAGGGCGATTCCGGCGACGACGTGAGATGGCTGCAGGCGGCGCTGAAAAAGCTCGGCGCGGACCTGCCCATAACCGGCTATTTCGGCAGCCAGACCAAGTCGAAGGTAAAGGCCTTCCAGGGCTCGCACGGCCTGTCGAAGACCGGCGTATGCGACGCGGTGACCCGCAACCGCATAGCGGCGGCGCTGCTTGAACTCGACGAATGATCCGCCTGCCCGCGTTTTGAGCAGGCGTTTGAAAGGAGATACGAATGTCCAAAAAGCTATTGAGGATACTGATACTGCTGGTGGTCGCCGCCGCGGCGATATACCTGATCAGCGGTTATCTGAAGGATAACAAGCCCGCGGATCAGCAGGGCGCGAACGACCTGACCGAGGTCACGGACGAGCCCGGCCTTATCGAGGTCACGGACGAGCCCGGGCAGACGCAGCCCTCGACGGAGCTCCCCACCGAGGAGCCCACCGACGAGCCCGCGCCGGATGATACGGCCTGCCCCGTCAGCGAGGACGGCGAGTACGACTCGAAGGACGAGGTCGCGCTCTACATACACCTTTTCGGGCATCTTCCCTCCAACTACATCACGAAGGACGAAGCGAGACGCCTCGGCTGGAACGGCGGCAGTCTCGAGCCCTACGCTCCCGGCTGCTCGATAGGCGGCGACTATTTCGGCAACTATGAGGGCCTCCTCCCGAAGAAGAAGGGCCGCACCTACACCGAATGCGACATAGGCACCCGCGGCAAAAACTCCAGGGGCGCCAAGCGCATCATATTCTCTAACGACGGCCTCATCTATTACACGGGGGACCATTACGACAGCTTCACGCTGCTTTACGGGGAGGAATGAGTATGAAAACGGTCGACGCAAGGGAGTTCATCACGAAGCATGAGCTTCACGCCGCGCTCCGCGCCGTGCTCGGCGAGGAGAACTACTGGGGCAGCAATCTCGACGCGCTCCACGACTGTCTGACCTCGATCTGCTCCCCGACGGAGCTCACGGTCAGGAACTGGGGATCGGCCATGCACCGGCTCGGCGATTACGCGAACAGGGTATGGCACGTGCTGGACGACGCGTCGGAGGAGAATCCGTACCTCAGCATAACCATAGAATAATGGCGCGATAAAACACGGCCCGGAAAGACCGGGCCGTGTTTTCGTATGCCGTTATCTGTAATTCCGCTCGTCCGCGAGTACGGAGAAGGGGAGCTTTTTCCTAATCGGCGCGCCGGGCCTTTCTATCAGCACCGCGTCGACGGAGCAGCCGTCGGATTTCTTGTCGCGCCTTATGTACGGGAGCGCCGCCGGAAGGCCGCCCTCCCACGCGGAGTCGAGGCCCGCCCTTTCGCAGGCGGAGAGTATCGCCCCGTAGGAGCCCGCCTCGGTCACGCCGATCCGCTCGCCCAGACGAGTGACGGCGAGCATGCCGTACGCCACCGCCTGCCCGTGGGGCAGGACAAAGCCGGAAGCCGCCTCGTACCCGTGGCCCAGAGTGTGACCGAAGTTCAGGACGCGGCGCTCGCCGAGATCGAACCTGTCGGCTTCGACGAAACGCCTCTTTATCTCGGCGCAGGCGAATACCGCTGCGTCCGAGGGGAGCCCGCGCGATACGCCCGCAAGAAGCTCCGGATCGGCTATCGCGCCGTATTTTATTATCTCGCCGAGGCCGTTCGTTATCTCCGCTTCGGGGAGCGTCTTCAAAAGATCGGTGTCGCATATCACCGCGCGGGGATCGTAGAAGCAGCCGATCATGTTCTTCGCGTCGCCGTGGTCGACGCCCGTCTTCCCGCCGTACGCGCTGTCGGTCTGGGAAATGACGGTAGTGGGCACGGATACGAACGCCGTCCCGCGCATGTACGTCGCCGCAGCAAAGCCCGCCGTGTCGCCGACAACGCCTCCGCCGAGGCCGACGACCGCGTCTGAGCGGGATATGCTGTTCTCGATGAGGAAGCCGTAGACGTCCGACACCGTGCCGAGGGTCTTCGACCTTTCGCCCGCGGGCAGCGTCATCAAAAAGACCTCGAAGCCCGCGCTCCGAAGCTCCTCCGTACAGCGGGAGACGTGCTCCGCGGGTATGCCGGAGTCGGTGACGACGGCGGCCTTACGCCCCGCAGCCGCCTCCGCAGCGGCGCGCCCGAGCATGGAGAGCGCTCCGCCGCCTATGTACGCGGGGTATCCGGCGCCCGATGAGAAGAATGTTTTATACATGTATGCATACCTCTTGCGATTCCTGTCAATAATATAACTCAAATGTCGGATCAATGCAATCGACAAAACAAGCTTTTTTTCGATGCAGGACAAGCGGCCTCCGGCATGGAACATTATTGACTGAAGTAAACAAAAGGAGGCGGCGTATGCGTTTGACCCTTATGAAGGAGGACGGGATACTGACGGCGCGGCTGTCGGGCGAGCTCGACCAGCATTCCGCGGCGCAGGTCAGGCGGGAGCTCGACCGCGCGCTCGGGGATCCGTCGGTAAAGAGGATCGAGTTCGACATGAAGGAGGTATCGTTCATGGACAGCGCGGGTATCGGGGTGATACTCGGGCGGTACAGGACGGTGTCGGGCCGCGGCGGCAGCATGGGTATCGGGAACGCCCCGAGGAACGTCGAAAGGATACTGCGGATGTCGGGCGTTTACACCCTCGCGACGGAAAGGAGCATGCGATGAAAAACGAACTGAGGACAAGCTTTTCGAGCTTAACGCAGAACGAGGCGCTCGCACGGGGCGTCGCCGCGCAGTTCTGCATGCTCTTCGATCCCACCGTGGAGGAGCTTTCGGACGTCCGCACCGCCGTTTCGGAGGCGGTCACCAACGCGGTGATACACGGCTACGGCCACAGAAACGGCGTGGTCGGGCTGGACCTTGTAAAGGAGGACGACCTTCTGACGGTCACCGTCCGCGACGAGGGGAGGGGCATAGAGGATATCGAGCTCGCCCGCCGCCCGTTCTATACCTCCATGCCGGAGGCGGAGCGCTCGGGCATGGGCTTCGCGGTGATGGAGGCGTTCATGGACAGCGTCGAAGTCGAATCGGAGGTCGGCAGGGGCACTACGGTCACGATGAAGAAGAGGTTCGGCCGCAATGGCTGATACCTCGCCGCTCACGCAGGCGGAGACCGCCGTGCTCCTGTCCCGCGCGAGGGACGGGGACGCGGACGCCATGGCGGAGCTCGTCGTGCGGAACATGGCGCTCATCCGCTCCGTCGCGCTGCGCTTCAGGGACCGCGGGACGGATTTGAGCGACCTCGTGCAGATAGGCGCGGTCGGGTTCATAAAGGCGGTCAGGGGCTTCGATCCCTCCTTCGGCACGCGCTTTTCGACCTACGCAGTGCCCATGACCGCGGGGGAGATACGCCGCTTTCTGCGGGACGACGGCATGGTGAAGGTCAGCAGGCGGCTAAAGGAGCTCGCGGCAAAGCTCGCGCCCCTCATGCGGGAGGCGGAGGAGAACGGCGGAGCGAAACTCGGCGATATCGCGCGGTCGTTAGGCGTCTCGCGGGAGGAGGCCGCCGCGGCGCTGGAGGCGGCGCTGCCGTGCTGCTCGCTTTCCGACCCGATAGCGGGGGAGGACGGCGGCCTCTGCCGCGGGGACATGATAGAGGACCCGAAGCCCATGGAGACGGAAGCCGTCGACAGGGTGCTTCTGGAGGGGCTCCTCGGCACTCTCGCCCCGCGCGAGAGGAGCGTCGTAGAGCTGCGCTATTTCAGGGACCTCACGCAGGCGGAGACCGCCCGCCGCCTCGGACTGTCGCAGGCGCAGGCGTCGCGCCTCGAAAAAAGCATAATATCGAAGCTCAGGCGCAGAGCCGGGGCGGATGACGCCGCGTGCGCCGCCGGCGAAGCTCCGGCATGAGCGTGCGCCGGCGGAACAAGGATCCGGGGATACGGGCGATCTCACCGGATCCCTTTTTTGTGCTCCGCGGCGCTCGGGATAAAAATATATTTCGGATAGGCCCTTCTAAATGTTGACAGAATACGCACGGAGTGATATCATACTGTTAGCACTCGAGGGGCTTGAGTGCTAACAACCCAAAGCAAACGCGAAAAGAGAAAGGAGCGACGGGGCATGAGCGATAACAAGAGCCTGCTGGATATCCGCAAGATGCGCATACTTCAGGCGATAGTTGACGATTACATCATGACCGCCTCGCCCGTGGGCAGCCGAACTGTCTCCAAGAGAAGCGACATGGGGCTTTCTCCCGCTACCATAAGGAACGAGATGAGCGATCTCACGGAGCTCGGCTTCCTGGAGCAGCCGCACACCTCCGCGGGCCGCATCCCTTCCGAAAAGGCATACCGGCTCTATGTCAATCATCTGATGGACAGCGCGAAGCTCACAGACGATGAGGCCGAATACATAAAGCGCCACCTCGATACGAGAGTGCACGAGGTGGGGGAGGTCATAAGGCAGACGGCGAAGGTCCTCTCCGATATGACCAATTATACCTCCATGGTGCTCGTGCCGCAGCTCTCCTCCATGAAGGTCCGCCGCGTGACGCTCATACCCGTATCGGAGGGCAGCGCGATGGCGGTCGTCGTAACGAACACCGGCGTCACGAAGAACGCAATGATCCGCATCCCGGAGAGCCTTTCGCCCGACGATCTCGAGAAGATCTCAAAGCTCATCACCGCAAAGCTCGACGGGCACAGGCTCTCGGACGCGATCGAATCCGTCCTCCCCACGATAAGGGCGGAGATAGGCGAGCAGGCGGACGTCGTCTGCGGCATGATAGAGGATATCGAGCGCAGCATGAGCGAGGCGGACGTCGAGGTGGTCGGAGCATCCAACATACTCGACTATCCCGAATACAGCGACGCCGCGAAGGCGCGCTCGTTCCTGACGGAGGTCGAAACGGGCAATTATCTCCAGAAGGTGCTTACGGATTCTTCCGACGTGGAAATGTGCGTAAGGATCGGCACGGAGAACGACAATCCCGATATGCAGGATTGCTCGGTCGTCACGGTAACGTATAAAGCGGGCGGCAAGAACATAGGCAGTATGGGGGTCATCGGCCCCACGAGGATGGATTACAGCAAGGTCGTCGCAGTGCTCAAATACATGAGCAACAGCCTTAGCGACATCCTCAGCAAGCTGCTGAAATGAAGGTGAAGGAAATGTCCAAAAAACATAAAAGGAATGTGAACGAAATGGCAGAAGAAGAAAAGAACCCGGTCGAAGCCGAAGAGCTCCCGGAGGAGGAGCTTCTCCCCGAAGGCGATCAGGAGCAGGAAGCTCCCAAAGAGGAACAGTTCGAGCCGATGAGCCTTACGGCCGAGGAGGTCAAGGCCTTGAAGGAAAAGCTCGACAAGCTGCAGGAGGAGCGGGACGACGCCGTGAAGCAGGCGCAGAGGCTGCAGGCGGAGTTCGAAAACTACCGCAAGCGCAACGCGACGCTCGTATCCGACAGCAGGGACGACGGCATAAGGGACGCGGTAAAGAACATGCTCCCCGTGCTCGACAACTTCGAAAGGGCGCTTGAGAACGCCCCGGAGGATCCCTTCGCACAGGGCATCCGCAACATCGCGAAGCAGTTCTCCGCCGCGCTCGAGAAATGCGGAGCGGAGGAGATAGAGGCCGACGGCAAATTCGATCCGAACCTTCACGACGCGGTCATGAAGGATAACGTCGAAGGCGTCGAATCCGGAGCCATCACCGCAGTGCTTCAGAAGGGCTGGCGTGTAAAGGGCAAGATCGTCCGCTACACGATGGTCAAGGTGAACGAATAAGTTTATAAACCCTTTGGGTCAAATATAAAGCAAATAATCAATGGAGGATAAATAATATGTCTAAGATCATCGGTATCGACCTCGGCACGACCAATTCGTGCGTAGCAGTCCTGGAGGGCGGTCAGCCCATAGTCATCCCCAATTCCGAGGGAGCAAGGACCACCCCTTCCGTAGTGGCGTTCAAGAACGGCGAGAGGATGGTAGGTCAGGTCGCGAAGCGTCAGGCCATCACCAACCCCGACAACACCGTCTCTTCCATAAAGCGTGAGATGGGCTCCGATTTCAAGCGCACCATCGACGGCAAGACCTACACCCCGCAGGAGATCTCGGCAATGATACTTCAGAAGCTGAAGCAGGACGCGGAGTCCTACCTCGGCGAGAAGGTCACCGAAGCCGTCATCACCGTCCCCGCGTACTTCACCGACAGCCAGCGTCAGGCGACGAAGGACGCCGGCCGTATCGCGGGCCTCGACGTAAAGCGCATTATCAACGAGCCGACCGCCGCGTCCCTGGCTTACGGCGTCGATAAGGAACACCGCCAGAAGATACTGGTCTACGACCTTGGCGGCGGCACATTCGACGTATCCATACTGGACATCGGCGACGGCGTGTTCGAAGTACTTGCCACCAACGGCAACAACCGTCTGGGCGGCGACGATTTCGACAAACGCCTCATGGACTATATAGCCGACGATTTCAGGAACAACAACGGCATCGACCTCAGGAACGACCGTATGGCGAAGCAGCGTCTGCTCGACGCCGCCGAGAAGGCCAAGATCGAGCTCTCCTCGACCGTGACCTCCAACGTCAACCTGCCGTTCATCACGGCCGACGCCACCGGCCCCAAGCACGTCGACATGACGATCACCAGGGCCAAGTTCGAGGAGCTCATCGCCGATCTGCTCGATAAGACCCGCGTATGCATGGAGCAGGCGCTCAGGGACGCGAACCTGAAGACCAGCCAGATCGACAAGGTCATCCTCGTCGGCGGCTCGTCCCGTATCCCCGCCGTGCAGGAGCTCGTCAAGAAGATCACCGGCAAGGAGCCCTTCAAGGGCATCAACCCCGATGAGTGCGTCGCTCTCGGCGCCGCCATCCAGGGCGGTATCCTCGGCGGCGAGGTCAAGGATATCCTCCTGCTCGACGTAACGCCTCTGTCCCTCGGCATCGAGACCCTGGGCGGCGTGTTCACCAGGCTCATCGACAGGAACACCACCATCCCCGTACAGAAGAAGCAGATATTCTCCACCGCCGCGGACGGTCAGACCTCCGTCGAGGTCCACGTCCTGCAGGGCGAGCGCGAGATGGCGCAGTACAATAAGACCCTCGGCCGCTTCCAGCTCACGGGCATCGCTCCCGCGCCCCGCGGCATCCCCCAGATCGAGGTCACTTTCGATATCGACGGCAACGGCATAGTCAACGTTTCCGCTAAGGACCTCGGCACCGGCAACGAGCAGAAGGTCACCATCACAGCTTCCACCAACCTCTCCGAGGACGATATCCAGAAGGCCGTCCGCGAGGCGGAGCAGTTCGCCGCAGAGGACAAGAAGCGCAAGGAGGAGGTCGAGACCAGGAACCATGCCGACAGCATGGTAGCCGCGACCGAGAAGTCCATGAAGGAGATGGGCGATAAGATCTCCGACGCCGACAAGGCGAGGATCAACGCCGAGATCGAGAACGTAAAGAACGCCCTCGCCGGTACCGATATGGACGCCGTCAAGAGCGCGGTCGAGAAGATGACCGAGGTCTCCTACGACGTGTTCGGCAGGGTCTATCAGCAGGAGGCGCAGGCGCAGCAGCAGGCGCAGTCCGCTCAGCAGGAGACCTACTCCCAGCCCCAGAACGACGACGGCGTAGTCGACGCGGATTACGAAGTCGTCGACGACGACAAGAAGAACTGAACCTGATCCCCGCAGGCGGCGGAGCGCGCCTCCGCCGCCTGCAAAGCTTGTTTTAGGCCGGCGGCCAGCAGTCTTAAATTAGCAATCAGCGGTCCGGATACGGACATTCGGGCATGATATCATATCGGTCCGTGCAATCCTGATTTCTAATTCCCGATCGCTGACCGAAAAAAGGTGATTGAAATGGCAGATACCAAACGAGACTATTACGAGGTGCTCGGCGTTCCCAAAACGGCGAGCGACGATGAGATAAAATCGGCGTTCCGCAAGCTCGCGAAACAGTACCACCCCGATCTTCATCCCAACGACAAGGAGGCGGAAGCCAAATTCAAGGAGGTCAATGAAGCGTACGAGGTGCTTTCAAACGCGGACAAGCGTGAAAAGTACGATCAGTTCGGGCACGCGGCGTTCGATCCCACGGCGGGCGGAGGATACTCCTCCGGCTGGTCCGGCTTCGGCGGCGGTTCGCCCTTCGGCGGGAGCTCGCCCTTCGGCGGCTTCGGCGATATCTTCGGCGACTTCTTCGGCGGCGGCTCGTCCTCGCGCAGCAGCAGCGCGAACGGCCCCATCCGCGGCGAAAACCTGCGCCAGTCCGTCACGATATCCTTTGAGGAGGCGGCCTTCGGCTGCGAGAAGGAGATCCAGTACCGGCGCGAGGAGAACTGCTCCGTCTGCGGCGGCACCGGCGCGGCTGCCGGCTCCCAGCCCCAGACCTGTCCCACCTGCGGCGGCCGCGGCAGCGTGACGAGGGTCCAGAACACGATACTCGGCTCCATGCAGACCACGGTGCCCTGCTCCGCGTGCGGCGGAACGGGCAAGATAATAAAGGATCCGTGCAAGGCCTGCGGCGGCAACGGCAGGGTAAGGACCATCCAGAAGCGCAAGTTCAAGATCCCCGCGGGCATAGACGACGGCCAGACCATCCGCCTCTCCGGCGGCGGCGACGAGGGCTACAGGGGCGGCTCGAACGGCGACCTGCATATCTCCATCCGCGTGAAGCCCCATAAGCGCTTCGTGCGCGACGGCGCCGATATCCATCAGAACATCACGATCCCCGTGACGACCGCCATACTCGGCGGCTCCATCAGCGTCCCCACGCTCGAAAAGGAATGCAAGCTCAACATCCCGGAGGGCACCCCCAGCCAGAAGACCTTCCGCATGAAGGGCTTCGGCATACAGAAGCTCAACTCCTCCGAGAAGGGCGATATGTACGTCAACATCACCGTCGAGATCCCCAAGAAGCTCACCGAGAAGGAGCGCGAGCTCGTCGTGCGCCTCGCGGAGGAGATGGGGGACGGCGACGCGCAGAAGGCAAAGCCCAAGAAGAAGGGCCTGTTCAAGTAAAAAAGCGCATAAACGACCGCCGCCGCGATATTCGCGGCGGCGGTCCGTTTTTTATCTTATTTCATCTTTTTGAGCCGCGCTATGTTCCTTCTCACGAAGTCGGCGGTCTCGCCCTTGTCGAAGCCCCAATCCTCCTTGAAGATCCTGAGCTCGTCCTCAAGGGCCTCTATTGCGCTGCCGTAGTCGCCCACTATCTCGTAGAGCTGGGAGAGCGCCTCGCAGGTGTCCGCAAAGCGGGGCTTTTTCTGCTTCTCACGGGCCTTTTTCATGTATTCGATGGCGCCGCGGTAGTCGCCCTGCAGCACGCAGAGCTCGCTTATCTCAAAGAATACCATCCACTCGTCGGGGAAGTCCTTCTCCATCTGGCCGAAGATCTCGATGGCCTCCGCGCGCCTCCCGGTCTCCCAAAGGAGCTTTGCGCGGTAGAGCGGAGTGCGGAATGTGCTGTCGCATTTTTCAAGCCCCTTCAGCGCCTCCTCGGCCTCGTCAAAGCGCTTGTCGTCGATCAGGTTGTCGAGCAGCCACATATGTGCGCGCCAGTCGCCGGGGTTCTTCTTCACAAAATCCTTGTAGTAGGATATGAGCTTGTAATGGTTTCGCACGTTCCAGTCGGGCACGAAGCCGCGAAGGCCCTCGTTCAGCTCGGCATGCGCTTCGAAGCACTCGGGATCCATCTCCAGCGCCTCCATGGCCGCGTCCGCCGCCATCTCGTTATACGTGCGGGCAAGGTGGTTGTACATATCCGCCTTCAGCCGAATGCAGTCGGCGGGGCGGTAGTTCTTGGCGACCTTCTCGTCTACCCAGCGCTCCGTGCGGTAGATCTCGTCCGCGGTGAGCATGCGCTCGTCCCAGATCATGTTCTGTATGCGCTCGTATTCCTTCTCCTCGGTCAGGCCGAAAAGCTCGTCTATGCTTACTCCGAAGAGCACGGAGATATCGGGGAGCAGGCTTATGTCGGGCAGCGTCGCGCCGCGTTCCCATTTGCTGACCGCCTGCGCGGTGACGCCGATCTCGGCGGCGAGCTGTTCCTGGGTCATGCCCTTGGCAAGCCGTAAGGAGCGAAGTTTGTTGTTGAGTTCCATATTGTTCGTTTGCCTCTTTCAAGGCGTCCTTTCCCGGCGGTCAACGCCGATAGTCTTTTCTCGGTACCGACGTGAACATGATAACCCATCCCAAACGGCTTGTAAAGGGCCGAAATTGACAGCTGAATCAACCGTAAGTTGAGGGAGAGGCGAAATATGCGTCAAACTTTACCGTACGAAAGCAGCCCCCTCATCCGTCACTTGCGGCTTCGCCGCCGCGTGCCGCCTTCTCCGGCGGAGGGGAGAAGGCATGCCGCTTGTATGAAAAAAAGGCTTCTCCCCTGGGTGGAGAAGCTGTCGGCGGAGCCGGCTGATGAGGGGGAATTAAGCTAATTGCGCAGCGGCTTCAGCGAATCCCAATCAACGTTGATCCCCTTTTCCCGCAGGAGCTTCATAATATCATTGCATACGCCTTCAAACGTCCTGTTGACATCCCTGTTTGAATATCTCAAAACGGTAAAGCCCATTTCATTGAGCTTTCGATCCCTCTCGGCATCCGCAGCGCGCCCTTCTTCCGCATAATGCTGCGATCCGTCAAGCTCTATGACGATCATAGCGGACGGGATAAAGAAATCGACAATGAATCCCCCCAGCTGTTTCTGACGGTTTACTCCGAGCGGCAGCCGCTTCAGAAAATCATACCACAGACGCTTTTCTTCTTTCGTCATGTTCCTGCGCAGAATACGGGCGATGAGCTTAAGATCGTGCTTCCGGGTATCCGTTTTCTCTCGGCCGTTCATATGTGTCTCCTTTTTTCGCCGCATTCTCCTGCCGTTTTGACGCGGCTGTTCTCCTGCGGGCTTTTATGGGCGATTTTTCTCACAGTTGTATCCGTCCTGTCATCACGACGGCGGAGGGGCCGCCGACGCGAACGAGGCCGTTCTCGAGGCAGGCGGTGATAACGGAGGGACGCCCCATTTTCTCGCCCTGAAGGAAGCGGGCGGGGGAGGGCGCGAGGCCGTATTCCGCAAGGTAATGGAACAGCGCGCCCGAAGACGTGCCCGTCGCGCACTCCTCGGGTATGCCCCAGAGCGGCGCGAAATTGCGGCAGTGCGCGGCAAAGCCTTCGTCCGTCAGGCAGAACATGTGCACTCCCGTGACGTCAAGGCGGCGGCTTATCTCGGATACCGCGGCCTCGTCCTGCCGGGCGGCGTTGAGTTCTTCGACGCTCCCGACGGGCAGCATTACGTCAGCAAGCCCGACCGATACGATCTTCGGCACGAGGCCGCCCTCGCTCTCCCTTGCGGGAAGGCCGAAGGCGCGGTAAAGCTCCGCGCCGGAGCTCTCGTCGAGCACTCTCCGCGTGACGGCCTCCGCCATGTCCAGCCGGACGCCGTCCTTCTCCACCGTGACGCCGATATCGCCCGACGCGGTGTGCGCGAGCATGCCGCCGAGGCCGCAGAGCTTCTTATCGCGCATGAACCCGAAGGAGGCGACCGTCGCGTGGCCGCAGAGCGCCGCCTCACGCACGGGCGTGAAAAAGCGCAGCGCGTATTCCGTCTCGGTGAGCTTCCTAATGAACGCGGTCTCGGAGAAGCGGAGCTCCGCCGCGGCCCTTATGCATACCGCGTCATCGGGGAAGGGATCGCTCCCCAGATAGACCACCCCCGCGGGGTTGCCGGAATAGGGCCTTTCGGTGAACGCGTCGACGATGGCGGCTGTGTAAAGCATATTCTGATCCTTTCATAAAACGCGGCCCGCACGGGTTCTCCCGTGCGGGCCTTTTTCGTTTAACTCATATTACAAGCTCTTTTCCGATCATATCTCGGACAGCTTCTTGTAGTAATCGTACTTCTCGGCAGCTTCCTTCTCGCTCCTGGCGAAGAGCTCGGCGGCGAGCTCGGGGAACTGCTGCTTCAGCGCGGTGTAACGGCCCTCGCCCATGAGGAACTCCTGATAGGAGCCGGTCGCGGGCTTGCTGTCGAGCTGGAAGGGGTTCTTGCCCTGCTCGGCGAGATCGGGGTTATACCTGTACAGGGGCCAATAACCGGCCTCGACGGCCTTCTTGGCCTCGGCCTGCGCCTTGCCCATACCGGCCTTGATGGTGTGGTTGATGCAGGGTGCGTAGGCGATGATGAGGGACGGACCGTGATACGCCTCGGCCTCGGCTACCGCCTTGACGAGCTGCGCGGGGTTGGCGCCCATGCAGACCTTCGCGACGTATACGTAGCCGTAGCTCATGGCCATGAGGCCCAGATCCTTCTTCTTGGTGCGCTTGCCGGCGGCCGCGAACTTCGCGACGGAGCCGGTCGGGGTCGCCTTGGAGGACTGTCCGCCGGTGTTGGAGTAGACCTCGGTGTCGATGACGAGCACGTTGACGTCCTCATCCTGAGCGAGAACGTGATCGAGTCCGCCGTAGCCGATGTCGTAAGCCCAGCCGTCGCCGCCGAAGATCCACTGGCTCTTCTTGACCATCAGGTCGCGCATGTCGTAGATCTCCTTCGCGAGATCGTCGCAGTCACAGCCGCAGTCCTTGCACTCGGAAACGAGCTTGAGGAGCGCCTCGGAAGCCTTCCTGGAGCCCTCGGCGTCGTACATGTTCTCGAGCCAGGCGATGCAGATCGCCTTGG
>JAFZRT010000056.1 GCA_017619735.1 Clostridia bacterium | reverse complement strand
TTTATGGCTTCCAAAGGTTTTTACGTGGTCGGCAACGATCATCTCGGCCACGGCAAGTCGGTCACGGATGCGTCCGAGCTTGGTTATTTCGCGAAGCATGACGGCAATTTCTGCGTGATCGGCGATATGCAGCAGCTTCGGGAGGACACGCGGAAAAAGTATCCCAAGGTCCCGTATTTCATTCTCGGCCACAGCATGGGCTCCTTCCTCACGCGCCAGTTCATCGAGAAGCACGGGGAAGGTCTCGCGGGCGCGATCGTCATGGGTACGGCATACCAGCCCGCCGCCACGCTGGATCTGGCGATCGGCCTGACTTCCGTGTTCCAGCAGTCGATGGGCGGCCATTACCGGAGCCAGACGATCAACAACATGGCCCTGGGCTCCTACAACGCCTCCTTTGAGCCCGGGCGGACCAAGAACGACTGGCTGACCAGGGACGAGGCCATTGTCGACGCCTATGTTGCAAACCCGCTCAATCAGTTCGTCTTTACTGTGAACGGTTACTACAATCTTTTCCGCGGCCTGCGCTATTCGGAGCGTCAGGTCAACCTCGACAAGATCCCGAAGGATCTGCCGATCCTCGTCGTATCGGGCGCGAACGACCCGGTCGGCGAATTCGGCAAAGGGCCGAGGCTGGTGGCTGAATCGTTCATGAAGACCGGCATTCAGGACGTTACGCTGAAGCTCTATCCGGATGACCGCCACGAGATCCTCAACGAGCTCGACAGAGAGACCGTGTATCAGGATCTTCTGGCATGGATCGAAAAGCGGATGTGAGCTGTGAGCGAAAGCGCCGCCGGGCCCGAGCGGCACAGCGGCATACAATCAGCGACGGCGGAGCGCCTCAGGGCGTTCCGCCGTCGTCTGTCTGTAAGAGCGTGCGCCGGCCTTTTGTTTATTATTCCCAATCTTTTCCCTATAGCAGCGCCTATAGTTTATGTATCGCGGAGGCATTTTTTGTTTTACAATCAGTCGAAGATGTAGTATAGTATGAAGGTAAAAATACTATACATAGAGGTGTTGTTTCATGAGTCGTATGGTAGGTACTGTTTCCCGCGGCATCCGCGCGCCGATCATCCGCGAGGGCGACGATCTGCAGAAGATCGTGACCGAGTCGGTGCTGGAAGCCTCTCGCCAGGATGGTTTCAGTATTCACGACCGCGACGTCGTCGCCATGACCGAGGCCATCGTGGCCCGCGCGCAGGGCAACTACGCCACTGTGGACGATATCGCGGCCGACGTTCGCTGCAAGCTCGGCGGCGGGACCGTGGGCGTCATCTTCCCCATCCTCAGCCGCAACCGCTTCGCGATCTGCCTGCGCGGCATCGCCAAGGGCGCGGAGAAGGTCATTCTGATGCTCTCCTATCCCTCCGACGAGGTCGGCAACCACCTGATCGACTGGGACGCGCTCGACAGCAAGGGCATCGACCCCTACCGCGACGTGCTCAGCCTTGAGCGCTACCGCGAGCTCTTCGGTTTCAACAAGCACCGCTTCACCGGCGTGGACTACGTCGCGTACTACTCCGAGCTGATCCGCGAATCCGGCGCCGATGTCGACGTCATTTTCGCCAATGACCCGCGCGAGATCCTGCACTACACCAAGAACGTCATCCACTGCGACATCCACACCCGCGCCCGCACCGGCCGCATCCTCAGGGCCGCCGGCGGGGAGAGGGTCTTCGGTCTCGACGAGATCATGACCGCCCCCGTAAACGGCAGCGGCTACAATGAGAAGTACGGTCTGCTCGGCTCCAACAAGGCCACCGAGGACAAGGTCAAGCTCTTTCCGCGCGACTGCCAGCCGCTGGTCGCCGCCATCCAGCAGGAGCTGCTGGAAAAGACCGGCAGTCACGTCGAGGTCATGGTATACGGCGACGGCGCGTTCAAGGACCCCGTCGGCAAGATCTGGGAGCTGGCCGACCCCGTCGTCTCCCCCGCCTACACCGCGGGCCTCGAGGGTACGCCCAACGAGCTCAAGCTGAAATACCTCGCCGACAATGACTTTGCCGCGCTCTCCGGCGAGGAGCTGCGCGAGGCGATCAAGGGCGAGATCCAGAAGAAGGACAGCGACCTTGTGGGGCAGATGGTCTCCGAGGGCACCACGCCCCGCCGCCTCACCGACCTGATCGGTTCCCTGTGCGACCTGACCTCCGGCTCCGGCGACAAGGGCACGCCCATCGTCCTGATCCAGGGCTACTTCGACAACTACACCGTGGAATAATCCCCGCGCGCGACCTTTGCGAGCAAGCTTGACAAGACGCCCCGCCCGATACGCAGTCCGGGCAGGGCGTTTTGCGCGCCTGTGATCACCGGCGAAAAAGTTCCGAATTGCTTCTATTCTTTGAATTATTCGCCGTTTTGCAATCCGTTCGATAACGAACTGACGATCTCTTTTTTGATTTTACAAAGATTTTACATTTCGTTCACCGTTTTTTCAGCAATAAGCGAGCAGTCTGTGGTAGTATTATGTAAACAGAAAAAGACAGTTGAACTTCGATGGTGACACTGCCCGATGCCGGGGCCTTGCCTCGGATACGCCTACGGGCAGCGTCGAAGGGATTCATAAACTCACTTGAGCGTGGCCCAAACGGCGGGTCACGCTCAAGACCATTTCTGAGGCGGCGTCGAGGCATATCACATTCCCGGCAGCGCTTTTCTGCCCTGCGGGTCTTGCTTTTTCGCGGCAACTTTACTATACTCTCCTCAGTATCAAAAACAAAGGAGAAAGAGCATGAACAAAACAAAGCTGCGCGCCTACGCGCGCCTGATTGCCCGGAAGGGCGCCAATGTCCAGCGCGGACAGGAGGTCTTTATCTCCGCCGGCCTCGACCAGCCCGAATTTGTCCAGATGGTCGTGGAGGAGTGCTACAAGTGCAAGGCGAAAACCGTCGTCGTCGAGTGGTATTACCAGCCGCTGACCAAGGTCCGC
>JAFZRT010000055.1 GCA_017619735.1 Clostridia bacterium | reverse complement strand
GTCACCTCGAACCTCACCGTAACGGCGCAGTACCTGATCAACACCTACACCGTCACCTTCGTCGATTGGGACGGCACGGTGCTGAAGACCCAGACCGTCGACTACGGCGCGGCTGCCACAGCTCCCGCGGATCCCGCCCGCGTCGGCTACACCTTCACCGGCTGGGACGTCGATTTCTCGAACGTCACCTCGAACCTCACCGTAACGGCTCAGTACGTGCAGGATACCGTCAATCTCCTCGGCGACGTCAACTGCGACGGCTCAGTCGACTTCTCCGACGTAACGATGCTCGCGTCGTACGTTGTCCATGCGGTGTCCGAGCTTTCGGAGCAGTCCATGATCAACGCCGATATGAATCAGGACGGCGAAGTCAACTCGCTCGATATCTCCTACATCTACAACTTCCTCATGAACAACCGGTGATCCGGGTATAAAAAAACGGCTCCGTGAGGAGCCGTTTTTTCATTGTTTTATTATCGGATACGATCCGCGACAGCGGCTATCGCCGCCTCGACGCCGCGTCTTATGTCCCCGAGCTCCATGGACCGAAGCTTCTCACGCCCGGGGACGCCCTCGACCTGTTCGCGTATGAAGGGTACGTGTATGAACCCCGCGGGGATGCTGCCGCCCGTGTGCGAGAGCACGCCGTACATGAGCGAGTTGCACACGTACGCCCCCGCGTCGTATGAGAGCTCTGCGGGGAGTGCGAGCCGCCTTATGCGGGCGATGACGTCCATTATCGGCAGGGTCGAATACAGCTTTTCCGCGCCGCCATTTTCGATCGGCTCGTTTTCGGGCTGCTGTCCCGCGTTGTCGGGGATGCGGGCGTCCATGAGGTTCTTGGCGCTCACCTCCGGTGTGATGGAGCCGCGGCCGCCCGCCTGACCCAGAAGCACCGCGGCGGCGGGGGAGAGGCGGTCGATCGCTTCGCACGCAAGGCGCGCCGCCTCGCCGAATACGACCGGCAGGAGCAGCTTGTTTATCTCAAACCCGCCTATCTCGTCGGGCAGCGCCTCGAGCACGAGCTGTGTCGGGTTGACGCCGTCCCCGCCGAAGGGGCCGAACGCGGTCACGAGTATCGAACGCTTATCAGTCTCCGACATCCAGCGCCTCCAGACCCTTCTTCGCGGTGGGCTTGTTGTCGCCGTGGCGGACGAAAAGCATCGTCACGAACGCGCAGGCAACGAATATCGCGGCGTAGGGGAAGAGTATCTTCAAACCGAAGCCGTCCATAAGGAAGCCGGAGAGTATCGGGGTCAGCACCTGCGCCGCCATGGACGCGGTGTAATAGTAACCGGTGTACTTGCCGACGGTGCCGCCCCTCGCGAGCTCGACCACCATCGGGAAGGAGTTGACGTTGATCGTCGCCCAGCCGATGCCGGCGAGCGCGAACATCGCGTTCATGAGCATCGCGGGGCTGCCCGCCCTCAGGAACGCCGCGACCGTAAACGCGGTGAACAGCATCACGACGCCGGCGAGTATCGCCTTTTTGCGGCCGATCTTCGAGGAGATGATGCCCACGGGCAGGTAGGAGATTATCGCCGCCGCCTGCGCGATTATGAGCGTCATGTTGTAGTCGAGGTTCAATACCTTGCCCGCGTAGACGGAGTACTTGCTCGTGACGGCGTTGTAGCCGAAGAACCACAGCGCGACGGATGCAAGTATCAGTATGAGGGAGGTGAGCTCGCCCTTTGAAAGCTTCCTCGAGCCCTCGGCGCTCTCCTCGGAATCGTCAATGCCGAAGCGCTTGGATTCCTCCTCCATTTCCTTGACGAATCTGGGCTCCTTGACCGTGATGAGGAACGCGATCAGCGCGATGATCATTATCGCGGCGATCACCGTGAAGAAGACTATGTAGCTCATCATGGAGTTCTGCGTCTTGCCCGTGCCGAATACCATGCCGAGCGCCAGCACCAGGATACCGCCGAAGGACCCCATGAGGTTGATGACCGCGTTGGCCTTCGAGCGGAGCGGCTTTATCGTGACGTCCGGCATAAGCGCCACCGCGGGTGAGCGGAAGGTGCTCATCGCGACGAGCGTCACGAGCAGTACCGCCATGAACACTATCAGAATGAGCTTGTTGCCGGCGGTCGTCTTTGCGGCGTAGGCCTGACGGGCGGGAACGAAGTATTCCTCCCATTCGGCAAGCGCCTCCTTATCGCCCTGCATGGCTTTGCCGATCACGGAATCGAGCTCATCCACGGTGTACTTTTCGGAGAGCACGTATTCTTCGCCCTCGTGGGTCTTGAGCGTCGCCTTCGCGATATCGGCGTCCGCATAGACGGTGTGGACGGCTTTCTGATCGAAATTCGCCGCGGTATCGAGCTTATTGAGCTGCGCGTTGTCGATAAAGGAGAGACCGATGAACGCGACGACGGCGATTATCGTGCCGACGACGATGAACGGCGTGCGCTTGCCGCGCGGGCTTTTGCACTTGTCGGATATCGCGCCGAACAGCGGCAGCATGAACAGCGCCAGCACGTTGTCGAGCGCCATTATGACGCCGGACCAGCCCTGCGCCATGCCGAACTTATCCGTCAGTATCTTGGGGATAATGTTGTCGTACGCCTGCCAGAAGGCGCAGATGAGGAAAAAAGCGAACCCGACGCATATCGTGCGCCAATACTTAAGTTTCATGATGATTTCCTCCGGATCAGTGGATACATATATTCTACCATATCGGCCATAAAATGACAATCGCAAAAAAGCCGTGCGCGCCGACTATTGACAGGAGCGAAAAGCGGGAGTATAATTATACTGGCGGCGGAGGTAGCCCCTTTGCCGCAAGCGAATATTCCCCGTTTGGATCCGGGAGGAGTAGCGTATTCGGAAGCCCAAAAGAGAGGCGGGCAAGGTGAGAGCCGCCGGCGAAAGATGCGTGAAGGTCGCCCGGGGAGCGGGAGCGGGACGCGCCCGATACAGCGCATATCAAGTGGAACGGTCGATCCGTTCAACAAAGGTGGTACCACGAGCGGCCCTTCTCGTCCTTTGGCGGGAAGGGCCGTATAATATTGTTCGGAGGTACAAAACAATGTGTGAACAGCACAAAACGGGCGCCGAAACGATGCCCAAGACCTACGATCCCTCGACGGTAGAGGATCGTATCTACAAAAAATGGGAGGAAAACGGCTATTTCCGCTCCTCTCCGAATCCCGACAGGGAGCCGTACACGGTCGTAATACCGCCGCCCAACATCACGGCGCAGCTCCACATCGGGCACGCCCTCGACGAGACCATGCAGGATATCCTCGTCCGCTACAAGAGGATGCAGGGATATGAGACGCTCTGGCTCCCCGGCACCGACCACGCGTCGATAGCGACGGAGGTCAAGATCGTCGAGCGCATGGCCAAGGAGGGCGTCACGAAGAAGGATATCGGCCGCGAGGAGTTCCTCAAGCGCGCATGGGCCTGGAAGGAAGAGTTCGGCGGCAGGATCGTTTCGCAGATCCGCAAGCTCGGCTCCTCCTGCGATTGGGACCGCGAGCGCTTCACTATGGACGAGGGCTGCTCCAAGGCGGTGCTGAAGGTCTTCGTCGATCTTTACAACAAGGGTCTTATCTACAGGGGCGACCGCATAGTCAACTGGTGCCCCTGCTGCAAGACGGCGATCTCCAACGCGGAGGTCGAGTTCGAGGAGCAGCCCTCGAATCTCTGGCACGTCCGCTACGATTCGCCGGATAAAAGCTATTCGATAACCGTCGCCACGACCAGGCCGGAGACGATACTCGGCGATACCGGCATAGCCGTCAACCCCAACGACGAGCGCTACAGGGACATAGTCGGCAAGACGGTCGTCGTGCCCGTCGTCGGGCGCGAGATACCCATAGTCGCCGACGAATACGTCGAGATGGACTTCGGTACCGGCGCGGTCAAGATCACTCCCTCCCACGACCCCAACGATTTCGAGGTCGGCATCAGGACGGGGCTCCCCCGCATGTGCGTCTTCACGGAGGACGGCCACATCAACGAGCTGGGCGGCAAATACTGCGGCCTCACCACTCAGGAATGCCGCAGGGTGTTCGTCGAGGATCTCAAAGCGGCGGGCAATCTCGTCAAGATCGAGCCCTACACGCATAACGTCGGCACCTGCTACCGCTGCCACACCACGATAGAGCCCATGGTCTCCAAGCAGTGGTTCGTCGCGATAAAGGACCTCGCCGAGCCCGCGATAAAGGCCGTCGAGGAGGGGCGGATCAAGTTCGTGCCCGAAAGGTTCACCCAGACCTATTACAACTGGATGTACAACATCAGGGACTGGTGCATATCGCGTCAGCTCTGGTGGGGCCACCGTATACCCGCCTATTACTGCGACGACTGCGGAGAGACCGTCGTCGCGGAGACCATGCCCGATAAATGCCCCAAGTGCGGAGGCAAAATGCATCAGGACGAGGACGTCCTCGATACCTGGTTCTCCTCCGGACTGTGGCCCTTCTCCACGCTCGGCTGGCCGGAGAAGACGCCGGAGCTCAAATACTACTATCCGACCTCCACGCTGTCCACGGGCTACGACCTCGTGTTCTTCTGGATCGCCCGAATGATAATGTTCGGCCTCTACGCCATGGGCGACGTGCCCTTCCGCACGGTGTTCCTGCACGGCATGGTGCGCGACGAGCTCGGCCGCAAGATGTCCAAATCTCTGGGCAACGGCATAGACCCGCTCGAGGTCATAAAGGAATACGGCGCCGATCCGCTCCGCTTCGCTCTGACGAGCGGCACCGCGGCGGGTACCGATATGCGCTTCCAGATCAAAAAGGTCGAGGCCGCGAGGAACTTCTGCAACAAGGTCTACAACGCCTCCCGCTTCGTCATGATGAACCTCGGCGAGGACGACCCCGGCGAGATCGACATGACCAAGCTCGATATCGCGGACAAGTGGATACTCCACCGCCTCAACGCCGTTATCGAGGAGGAGACCTCCAATATCGACGCGTTCGACCTCAACCTCGCCATTGAAAAGATCTATTCCTTCATCTGGTCGGAGCTGTGCGACTGGTATATCGAGATGGCCAAGCCCCGCCTCTACGGCGACAATGAGGAGGCGAAGCGCAACGTCCGCGCGATACTCGTCCGCGTGCTCGGCGACAGCATGAAGCTCCTGCACCCGTTCATGCCCTTCATCACGGAGGACATCTACACGAGGCTCCCCGGCTCCGGCGAGACGATAGTCCTCGCGAGCTGGCCCAAGGCCGACGCGGGCTTCAGCTTCCCGGAGGAGGCCGCCTGCATGGACGGCATAATGGAGCTCGTCAGGGCCATCAGGAACGTCCGCGCGGAGATGAACGTGCCGCCCGCAAAGCGCGCGCACACATACATCGTTGCGAACGAGGCGAACATCGCCTCCGTCCGCGAGGCGGCGCCCTACTTCAACAAGCTCGCGGGCGCTTCCGACGTCACGGTGCAGCTCGATAAGGAAGGCATCGCGCCCGACGCGGTCTCCGTCGTTTCCGCGATAGGCGACGCGTTCATACCCCTCTCCGAGCTCATCGATATAGAGAAGGAGCTCATGCGCCTCGAAAAGGAGCGCGCAAGGGTCGAGGGCGAGATAAAGCGCTCCGAGGGCAAGCTCGGCAACGCCGGCTTCATGGCGAAGGCCCCCGAAAAGGTCATCGCCGAGGAGCGGGAGAAGCTCGCCGCCTCGAAGGAGCTCATGGAGAAGCTCATAAAGAGGATAGAGGAGCTCGGCAGATAAGCCCCAAACAAAGGGATCCGCGGGAATATTTTCCCGCGGATTTTTTATATTTTGAAAAAATCTGTCCAAAACCGTTGAAAAATGTGCAAATCGGTATTATAGTATCAGATGACGACGAAATGCGGCAAGACCCGCGGAGGAGGAGATCCGGATGAAGCGCAGGGAAAGCGAAAAAGAGAATAAGAGAAGCAGCTTATTGAGGATCAGTTCCGCCGTGTTCGCGATCATATTCCTCTGCGCCGCGCTTCCCGGCTGCATATCGAAGCCCGACCGTACCGACGTGGTCGACATCACCGACGACGTCGAGGCATACACGACCGCCGCGCCCGCGACCGAAACGCCGGAGCCCACGGAGGAGCCCACTCCCGAACCCACGGAGGAGCCCACGCCGGAGCCCACCGTGCAGCCCACCGAGAACACCGGCAAGCGCAGGGTGTACCTCACCATCGACGACGGCCCCAACGCCGCAACGCCCGAAACGCTCGACATTTTGAAGCAGTACGGCATAAAGGCGACGTTCTTCACCATCGGCCACTGCATAAAGGCCTATCCCGAGACAGCGAGGCGCATAGTCGAGGAGGGCCATCTGCTCGCCTGCCACACCGATTCCCATAACTTCGACAAGATCTATACCGGCCCGGACGCCTTCGTCGCAGACGTCGCCAAATGGCGCCAGACCGTGATAAACGCCATCGGCTATGACGCCGGCGCGTACGTGTACAGGTTCCCCGGCGGATCGACCAACTCCTCCGTCGGCGGCAGGAAGGGCAGGGTGCCCTACGTCGAGGCCATGAACAGGGAAGGCTATATCGCCATGGACTGGAACCTCGGCCTCAACGACAAATGGCTCGCGGGGAACACCGAGCATCTGCCCATCGACGATTATCTGTGGCAGTCCTACGTGGCGACCTACGCCATGTTCAAGAACACCGATCCGCTCATACTCATAATCCACGATACCGAACCCGCCACGCTCAGGGTCCTGCCCAGGGTGCTGGACGACCTCATCGCCAAGGGCTTCGAATTCGGCCTCTGCGACGAACTCACAGAGGATTATCTCATGTAACTCAACGACCCGGCTTTCATCGCCGGGTCTTTCGCGTTTTCGCCTCCGCCCGCAGACGGGCGCGCAGGCGGCTTGACCGGTTCGACAGAAAAAGCCCGATCCGTCATGCGGGCAGGCGCTTTTTCCCGAAATAAACAATTTGGAGGTATCGTTATGTCCCAGTCCACCGCAACCCTGCTCGGCGTCATTTTCGGCGTGATCGCCGCCGTCGCCGTATGTATCTTCGTAATGCCCGAAAAGATGAGGGAGTCCATCAAAAACAGCAAGTTCCTGCTCTTCCTGCATGACGTCGTCAACTTCAAATCCCTGCTGATCGAGAAGTTCCTCAAGGTCCTCTACGTGATCTGCACCTGCGTCTGCATACTCACCGGCTTCTTCATGCTCTTCGCGAAGGGCTATTTCGGCAGCCTCGCACTGACCGGCCTCGGCATGATATTCCTCGGGCCGATCGCGATAAGGATCGTGTTCGAGCTCCTTATGCTCGTCATAATCGGCGTCAAGAACATCATCCAGATCAATCAGAAGATGGGCGGCGACAGCAGCGGCGCCGCGATAATCGCCGAACCCGAAGAAAAGAAGGAATGATGGGCCGCAAGGCAAAAGAAGCGCTCCGCCCGGAGCGCTTCTTTTTTCATGCGGTCATCTTTTTTCGGTTATCCTTTTCAGGTATGCGGCGAACAGAGCCGTGAGCTCGTCCCGCTTGTCGCTGTACGGTATCCCGTGCGGCGCGCCGTGTATCAGCTGATATTCGGCGGAGGGCAGGCGCGAGGTCAGTATGTCGTACGAGACGGGCGCCACGCGGTTGTCGTTCTCCGCCTCTATGAGCAGGGTCGGCGCGGTGATGCGGTCGAGCCCGCGGCAGACGTCCTTCGAAAGGCGGTCAAGGTCCTTGAGCTTCCTCGCCGCCGTACCGCAGTAGATCTCCGTGCCCGTCCCCTCGAAAGAATCGGCCGTCAGCACGAAGGGCATGAGCGGCGACAGCGTGCGCAGCGTGTTTAGGTAGCCCTTCATCTTCACGGGAGGGCATATGAGCGTCATGCCGCAGACCGCGCCCGAGTCGGCCGTCCTCTCGGCAAGGTCCGCCATGAGCAGCGCGCCCATGCTGAGCCCGCAGAGGAAAATCCTGCTGCAGCCGGAGGAGACGAGCTCGTCCAGCGCCGCGTCGACGTCCCCGCGCCAGTCGGCAAGGGAGGCGCTGTCGAGCGCGCCGAGCGTCGCCGCGTGCCCCGTCAGCAGGGGCACCGCCGCGGAAAAGCCCATCTCGACTGCCTTTTCGTAAAGGCAGAGCATGTTGGCGGGGGTGCCGCCGAAGCCGTGGCATATGAGCACGCCCGTCTCGCTCCCCGCGTCGTGAAAGCGCGGGTCGGAAAGCGCGGTGAAGCCCCACTGCTTGCCGGCCGCCGCCTTGTCTATTGTCGATCCGAAAAGCTTCATATCAGTAACCGTCCTTGAACCTGATCGTGCCGACGCATTCGTCGCAGCTCGCGGGGAACTCGCCCTGCGTGGTGAACGTCAGCGTCATGACCCAGCCCTTTACGTCGATGAGGTACTGCAAAACGTGCACCCTGTGCGCCTCGTCGTCGGGCGGGGCGTAATCGTAGAGCACGCGCAGCGCCCTGTGCCCGTCCACGGTAATGTATTCGAATTCGTAAAGGTCGAAGTACTCGTTTATGGTCTCGCGGATGAACTTCTGGTAGGAGTCGGCGTCGTGATTCGCGATCTCTTCTTCGAAGCTCGCGCCGTCGTCGGTGAGGTAGGTGAAGAGGAGCTTGCGCCCGTCGGGCAGATAGCCCCTGTACTGGGCGTTGTTGTTCAGCAGATGGCCGGTGTATTCGAGCATGCTCGGCCAGTTCGCGGAGAGATACTCGTCCTCGAAATAGCCGTCCTCGCTGAGCTGATACTTCGCGGGATCGGGCGTGCGGAACAGCTCCGGCGTCTCCGTCGCCAACGGGGCGGCGGTGGGATCGGCCGTTTGGCTGCCGCTGTTTCTGCATCCCGCCGTCAGCAGCGCCGCCGTCAGCAGCGCCGCGGCGATGCACAGATATTTATTGAAAGCTCTCATACTTGACCTCCGTGATCCGCGTCACGGGTATTATAATGCAAACCGAGCTTTTTTGCAACCGCGCGGGCAAAAGAGGCGAAGCGCATGCCAAAAAATCCACCGTTGCCAAACGCGGCGTTTAGTGATAAAATGTATACGGAGATTTTTAGGATCGCACCCGATCCCCCCGAAAGGAACTTGAAATGAAAAAGATCTTAGCCATACTGCTGGCATGCATATTGCTCGCGGCGCTCGCCGCGGTCCCCGCATCCGCGTCCAACCCGACCCATTTCTATCTCACCGGCCCTTCCTCCGCGAAGGTCGGCGATCAGGTGGAGGTCAAGGTCAACGTGGAGGGCTCCTATCAGGCCCATTTCATCAGACTCAGCGTCAATTTCGACAAGACGGCTCTGACCTATACCGATAAGTCCTTCGGCCCCGTTTATCTGAGCGCAATGAACGCTGACGGCATGTGCGCCGTCGGCCTCACGATGGACGGCAACGCAGTCAGCATCGCGATGCTCATGCCCGTCGATGCATTGAGCGCCGCAGGCGAGATAGTGACGCTCAGCTTCACCGTGCTTTCGACCGCCGGCTCCAAGACCAAGATCGACCTTGTCGTGGAGGAGTTCGGCTATATGCCCGTCGGGCAGACGACGCCCACCAACCTTGCTCATAAGGAGGACGGCATCAATATCAAGATCTCCGGCGGCTCCGGCACGCAGACCACGCCCACCCCCGGCCCGGGCGATCATTCCGGCTTTGCCACCGACGATCCCAACGCGACCGATCCGGGCGACACCGCCAAGCAGACCGACGCACCGAAGGACACCTCCAAGCCCGATCCCAACGCGACCGAGGCGCCGACCGACGATCCCAACGCCACCGAGGAGGCGACCGAGGATCCCAACGCCACCGAGGAAGTGACGGAGGATCCCAACGCGACCGAGGCGCCGACCGACGATCCCGACGCGACCCCCGGTCCCGAGACCACGGACGAGCCCGGCCCCGGCGGCGAGCCCGCGAGGAGCAATAACCTCACGAAGGGCCTGCTGACAGCGGGCGGCTGCGTGCTCGCAGCGGCGCTCGCGTTCCTCTGCGTACTGATCGCAAAGCGCTCCAAGAGAAAGGAATAACATGAAAAAGACAGCCGCGATACTCCTTGCGTTCCTGATCGCCGCATGCATCCCCGTGATGCACGCCCGTGGGACGCGCGCCCAGACGGGCACGGACGTATCCGGCTTTTCTTCCGTAACGCTCGACGGGGAGCCGATCGACGGCTCCGTGTTCGCGGAATACTCCGCATCCGTCGTCATGTTCTGGGCGACGTGGATACCCAACTGCGCGCAGCAGCTCGGCATCCTGCAGGAGGTGCACGAAGCGCATCCCGAATACGGCGTGTTCGGGCTCCTGCACGTGGACGCGACCAGCACCGCGGAGGCGGCCGCCGCGTTCATGGCGCAGCAGGGCTTCGACTTCACCGTATTCATCTGCGGGGACGATTGGCAGCCGATAGTCGACGAGACCATGCAGATCCCGCAGAGCTTCATAATCTCGCCGGAGGGCGTCATCGTCGAATCCTGGCAGGCGACTTTCCAGTCCGCCGCGATACTCGAAGCGCGGCTCGCGCACTGGAGCGGCGCTGAGGAGACGGATCCCCCCACCGAGGAGCCGACCGAGACTCCCGAACCGACAGAGACCCCCGGGCCGACAGAGACCCCCGGGCCGACCGAGACTCCCGAACCGACCGAGACCCCCGGGCCGACCGAGCCCCCGGTCACGCCGCCCGACGGCGACGCGGACCTCAACGGCGAGGTCAACAGCGCCGACGCGCTCTACATACTTCGCTGTTCGATGGCGCTCATCACCCCCGGTGAGGAGAACGTCGCCCACGGCGATATGGACGGCAACGGCGTACTGACCAGCGGCGACGCGCTCACCGTGCTCCGAATGAGCATGTTTCCGGACAAATAAACCAGAGGACAGGGAAACGATATGAAAAAGATCTTGAGCATCATACTCTGCGCCGCAATGCTCCTTTCGCTCGCGGGCTGCTATCCCCTTCGCGTCGCGAAGAACCCCAACCCGACGAACGATCCGAAGGACGCCGCGGCGACGGAAATACCCGATATCACGGACGAACCCACCGAAGAGCCCGCCGTTTCCGACGAGCCGACGGATGAGCCCGTCCTGACCGACGAGCCGACGGAGGAACCGACCGAAGAGCCGACGGAGGAGCCGAGCGAAGCTCCCACCGACGAGCCGACGGAAGAGCCGACACAGCAGCCCGCCGATACCGACGAGCCCGACGGCACCCCCACGCCCAAGCCCACGGCTACCCCCACGCCCAAGCCCACGAATACTCCGAAGCCCACGGCGACCCCCACGCCCAAGCCCACGAATACTCCGAAGCCAACGGCTACCCCAAAGCCGGATTTCATATTCAAGACCTACGATATCGTCAACAATAAGGAATACACCGAGAGCATATTCTCCAAGAAGAAGCTCACCATGATAAACTTCTGGGCGACCTGGTGCGTGCCCTGCATCAACGAGCTGCCCTATATACAGCAGGTCTCGACCGAGTACTCCGACCTGCAGGTGCTGACCGTGCTCTATGACTCCGGCGACACCGGCGCGATAGCCACGGCCATCGGGATTGCGAACAGCATCGGCTTCACGCTTCCCATACTCCGTTACAACTCCTCCGTGCAGAATGCGTTCGGCTCGTACATCACGGGCGGCGCGCTCCCCACGACCTTCTTCATCAACAGGGAGGGCAAGCTCCTGAAGGTCGTCCGCGGCAGCCACGATCTCAACGCCTGGCGTCAGGAGATCGAAAACCTGCTGTAAGGCCGGATCCCCGGAAAGAAAAACGGCTCAATGCCGGGAGAGGCGCCTTTATTACGAAGGCGGAATAAAAACATGAAGACCGAATCAAAGCTCATGCGCTACCTCGTGCCTTCCGTGCTGATACTGATCGGCGCGGGCTTCATAGTCTACGGAGCGACCGACGGAGAAGCGGCGGCCGTCATCAAGAAGGCCATCGCTATCTGCATGGAATGCATCGGACTGGGATAAGGGGGGAGAGACTGTGAAGAAGATAATACTCTGGCTCTTCGGCCTCGACGAGGCGGCCCTCGCCGATCCCGCGACGCTCGCGGGCGTCATCGCGAGCTTCGTGATGATAGCCGCGGTGCTCGTCATGTTCGCGGTGCTCCTCGCAAAGAAGCGCCTCCGGATACACCGCTGGGGGAACAAGGTCTGGCAGAGGACGAAGCTCCTCATACAGTCCGGCTTCTTCATACTGACCAACAGCTTCATGGTCGGCTGGTTCAAGGGCACCATCTATCAGGGCAAGCTCAAGTTCATGTGCGTCCCCGGCATGAACTGCTACTCCTGCCCCGGCGCGTGGGGCGCGTGCCCCATCGGCGCGATGCAGGCGATTTTCGACGAGTTCGACGCCAAGAAATCCTGGTTCGATCCCGTCAGCGGCACGTACGTTCAGGCGCCCCTTTACTGGATAGCGTTCTACGTCATCGGGATACTGATGATCATCGGCGCCCTCTGCGGCAGGCTCGTCTGCGGCCTCCTTTGTCCCTTCGGCTGGGTACAGGATCTCATCTACAAGATCCCCGTCAAGAAGCTGAAGCTGCCCAGGGAGCCGAGACTCATCGAAAAGACGAAGAACCCCAGGGCAACGAGGTTCCTGCTCGGGCTCGACAAATACGCGCGCCTGCTCAAGTACGCCTTCCTGATCGTGATGGCCGTGTTCCTGCCCCTCATGGTCAAGGCGAATCCCTGGTTCTGCAAATACATATGCCCCTCCGGCATGCTGCTGGGCGGCATACCCCTTATGAGCATGAACGCGGGCCTCGCCGCCGCGGCGGGCAAGCTCACCCTGCAGAAGATACTGATACTCGCGTTCATCGTGATACTGTCCCTGTTCATCTATCGCCCGTTCTGCCGCTACATCTGCCCGCTCGGCGCGATCTACTCCTTCTTCAACAAGTTCTCGCTCTACAAGTACGGGATCGACGACAGCAAGTGCAACCGCTGCAAGGGCTGCTCCGCCTGCGCCAACTCCTGCCCGATGGGCGTCGACCCGGTGAAGGACCCCAACTCCCCCGAATGTATCCGCTGCGGCACCTGTAACGCCAAGTGCCCGCAGAAGGCGATACACGCCGGCTTCAGGACGAAGACTCCCGAAGGCAGCGCGATAAGGACCCGCAAAAGCAAATAATTTTTAAGGAGATAAATGTAATGAAAAAGATCCTTGCAATCGTCATCGCGGCCGCTCTGATGCTCGCCGCAATCCCCGCATTCGCCTTCACCGGCTTTGATACGGATCCCGAAGCTCCCGTTCTTCAGCACTCGGACGAACAGTTCTTCCCGGTCGAGATCAACCGCGTGGAGAACGAGCCCGAAGTCAGCGAAAACGAATGGGGCGAGCAGGTAAACACCTGGATACCTATGGATAACGGCGCCGCCATCGCTGCAGGCGATACCGTTACCGTCTGCTGCGAGTTCACCGTTCCCGAGACCATCGAAGGCTTCGAGGCGGAGGCGCTCTCCCAGATCGAGGTCATGTTCGAGTTCACCGGCCTCGACGACGCCGATATAATCGACGCGGTCGGCCTCGACGCCAACTATACCTGCGATTATGACGCCGGCTACTGCTATCCGCTTCCCGGCTACGGCAACGCCGTGATGGAAGAAGGCGTGCTCGTCGTGCTGGCGCATCTGGGCACCACCGTAAAGGTCATCGTGCAGGGCGTCGCCTCCGATACCGAGGTCGAATGCCAGAATTATGAGATCATCGGTCAGTTCGCCATCCCCGCGAGCTTCTCCGTAGGCAAGCTCGTCAAGGAGGACGGCGGCTGGTACGTATACTACAAGGATCTGTTCAACGCCCAGATCCGCGGCATGAAATACTTTGCCGAGGACGGCGTTTTCGATCACTACTACGTCTGCCTCAACGAGCACGACTACATACGCAGCGTGGAGCTGAGGGGCGTCGTCTATACCGAGGTCGGCAATGATGAGAACGTCATCACCGAAGGCCCCAAGTTCGATGCGCTCGAGCTTGCATACAATACATATATGGACTTCTTCGGCTTCACTGACGACGGCGTCAGCGACGTGCTTACGGACAACGTGTTCCTTGCCGGTTCCGAGCCGGAGATCTGGGAAAACCTGGTCGTCCTCGGCGGCGGCGATGAGCCCGCGCCCACGGATGAGCCCGCCCCCTCCGATGAGCCCGCTCCCTCCGACGAGCCCCAGCCCCAGCCCCCGCAGACCGGCGCTGTGAGCATCGCGCTGATCGGCGCCGCCGCGGTACTGGCCGGCGCGTGCGTGACCGGTCTTCGCAGGAAGAACGATCGCTGAGAAAGCATGAATAAAACCGCAGCAGGGCTTGCCCTGCTGCGGTTTTTGCTTCACGTGTTCAGATCCTGTATTGATCGGGATCGATGCCCATGCGCCTTGCTTCGGCAATGAGCTCGTCCGCGTCCATGGAGTCCGCCTCGACGGCCTCCAGCAGCGCGGGGCCTATCCCCGCCCCGAAGAACGCGGCGCAGCATTCGGCCTTTATCGCCTCGCGCAGGGCGTCAAGATCGTATCCGCCGTCCATATCAGTACTGCGCTCTCGCGCCGCCGATGAGCTTCGGCCGCACCCTCGCCATGGTGACGTTGGCCATGCCTATACGGTCGTTCTGCGCGTGCACGGGCACCGCCACGCGGCGCAGATGCATGCCGATAAACACGCCGCCTATATCCATGCCGGCGCGGGCCATGCCCTTTATGTCCTCAACGACCACGGGATCGCCGAATACCTCCATCGCGCGGACGCTCCACGCGCCGCCCGCGTGCAGAGCGGGCTTTACGCAGACCTCCTCAAAGCCGAACCTCTCCATGCATTCGCGCTCGACCACTATCGCGCGGTTCAGATGCTCGCAGCACTGACACGCCAGATACAGCCCGCGCGCCTTAACGATGGGCAGCACCTCCTCCATTATGGCGTGAGCGATATCCTCGCTCGAATGGGTGCCCATATGCTCGCCCAGGACGCGGCTCGTGCTGCAGCCGACGACGACAATATCGCCCGGCTTAAGGGGCGGGATGTTGTGGGTCGAAGTCCCCGCGTACTCAAGGCCGACTTCGCCGTAGTTGACGAGCTCCGTCATCGCGGCGCGGGCCTGCTTTTTTATGGAATCCAGTGTAATTTCCACTTGAATCACCTCCGTTACGAATGTTATTATATAACTGCGGCAAAGAAAATACAAGTGAGAAAGGACGCCTTTCGATTCGGAAGGCGAAGTATCCGAAAATGATAGACATACTCGTGACACCGCCGGTCAATGAAAAACACAGGGCCCTTCTGGAATCCGCATGCCCCGGCGGACGTTTCCGCTATATCCCCTATGCCGACGTGAAAAGGGAGGACGTGGAGGCGGCCGCCGTGATAATCGGCAACGTCCCGCGCGAGTTCCTGAAGGGAGCCGACAAGCTCCACCTTCTGCACCTCAACACCGCCGGCGCCGACGGCTACCCGGAGGCCATGCCCGAGCGCGCGATACTCACCAACTCGTCGGGCGCGTACGGGCTCGCGATATCCGAGCATATGCTCGGCATGCTCCTCGCCGTGAAAAAGAAGCTGTACCTCTACTGGAACGATCAGAAGGACTGCCTCTGGCGGGACGAGGGCGGCGTATCCTCAATAGAGGACGCGGTCGTGCTCTCGGTCGGTATGGGCGATATCGGCGGCGAGTTTTTAAGGAAGTGCAAGGCATTGGGCGCGTACACGATAGGCGTAAGAAGGACGCCGCGCGCAAAGCCGGACTTTGCGGACGAGCTCTATACCCTCGACGCGATAGACGAGCTCCTTCCCCGGGCGGACGTCGTGGCACTCTCGCTGCCCTCCGGCCCGGCCACGAACGGCCTCATGGACGAACGCCGCTTGAGGCTCATGAAGCGCGGAGCGGTGCTGATCAACGTCGGCCGCGGCAGCGCGGTCGATACGGACGCGCTGGTTTCGGTCTGCTCCGAGGGGCTTATCCGCGCGGCGCTCGACGTGACCGATCCGGAGCCGCTCCCCGCGGAGCACCCGCTCTGGCATACGCCGAACGCGTACATAACGCCGCATATCTCGGGCTTCTTCCACCTGCCGCAGACGCTGGACAGGATCGTGGCGATAGGCGCGGAGAACCTTAAAAGGATCGTCGCGGGCGAGCCGCTTCTGAACGCGGTCGACGCCTCGACCGGCTACCGCAGGAAAGAGGGCAGGGCATAAATAATATACCGTAAAGGGCCTGTAACAAAATACGGGCCCGTTCGTTTTATTGATGGATCGAAAGGAAAGGGGGGAGCGCGGATGAAGGACGATCCGTTCCGGCAGCTGTACGAAAGCTGCAGCCGGGAGATCTATCTCTACCTTCTGAGCCTTACAAAGGACAGCAGGCTCGCGGAGGATCTGATGCAGGATACGTTTTTGAAGGCGCTGCTCTCACTCGACGATTCCCACGCAAATCTCAAAGCATGGCTCTACACCGTGGCGCGGAACCTCTTCTACGATCACGTGAGGAGGAATAAGCGCGAGAGCAGCCTTGAGGTGGAGCAGGCCGCGGATGCTTCGGTCGGGCCCGACGAGCTTCTGATGGAAAAACTGAGAAACGAGGCGCTGCGCGACGCGATAATGCGGCTCGATCCCATAAAGCGCGAGGTGATAGTACTGCAGTACTTTTCCGGCCTCAGCGTAAAGGAGATCGCCGAAGTCATGCGGATCTCGAACGAGAACGTGCGCGTGATCTCATTCAGAGCAAAAAAGGAAATGAAAAGGTTTATGGAGGAAGAATATGAAGTACAGTGAATTGATAGAAAAATACGTGAAGGGGGAACTCGACAACGAGCAGGCCGCCGAGGTCGCGCGCGAAATAGAAAAGCACGAAGCTATAGCGGAGCATATTGCCGAACGCGAGGAGATCCCGGAGCTCGAAGCGCTCCTTGAGGGCGAGAAGGCCGAGACCCGTTCGGACAGCGACGAGTCGAAGGCCTTTGCGAAGAAGGTCAGGAAACAGATCCGCCGCGCATTCCTCAAGGCGGGGCTCATAACCGGCCTTGCGGTGCTCGCCGCGGTGCTCTTTTGCCTGTACTCCCTGCCGAAGATAGTCGACCGCGCGTATTACGATCCCACGGTGGTCGTCGAGACCGACGAATACGGATACGAGACCAACCGCATGAGCCGCGATCTGACCGTCTTTTCGGAGCTTTTCCTGCCCGCGGGCTTCCGTGAAAACGTCGAGGCGGTGAGCCTCGGCTACGGCAAATACAGCCTGTACATCCAACAGAACCACAGCCTCACCGGAGTATTCCGCGATACCGCGGGCATGCTCGACCGCGGCAGGCTCACGCTGTACGACCCCAATATCCTGAAGTTCCCCGTTGTGAACATATTCCAGCCCTATCGCGCCGGCGTGCACTGCTTTGCAGACTGCAGGATGGATCCGGAGGCGAGCCTCGATTCGCTCATCGGCGACATGCGCGAAGGCGAAAGACGCGTGGTCTATGTCACGTTCAAGCAGCCCATGACATACAGTGAGACGCTGTACTGGTGCGAGGTCGTGAACTGTGTCACCCCGCTCTGGGGCGCCGCATGCTCCGGCGGGGAGGTCAAGACCCCGGTGCTGTACGGCGCGCACCTTGTGCCATACGGCGTCGTCAGGAGCCTTGGCGGCGAAGAATACCCGTATCTTTCCGCGACGAGCTGCATAAAAACGGAGGAGTGCATGCAGCAGCATATCGCGAGCATGTTAAAATACGCCGCCGATAACGAGGAGGCTATGAAGCTCCTTACGAACGGCCAGTGGGACGAGCAGTTTACCGCTGCCTGCCGCGAGTCCGCCGCCGATATCGCGGAGAACGGCGTCAGGTTCTACGGCGTCATGTTCACCGCGGACGCCGACACGATAAAGGAGATCTACACAGGGCTTGATTATTCCGCGATATATGTCGCGCCTCTTGAAGGCTGATTTGGTAGTACAAAAGCCCGGGCATCGTCCCCGGGCTTTTGTGTTACAGTCTTATTATCTCATCGCATTTTAAAAGCTCCGCTTCGCGCTCGTCGTGCGTGATGAGGAGTATTGGCCCCTCCCCGGCATAGCTCAGGATCCTTTCGGCTATGCGCTCGCGCATTTCGGGATCGAGACCCTTGAACGGCTCGTCTAGCAGCAGGGGGCTCCCGCCGAAAGCAAGCGCCCTCGCTATGGCGGCGCGCCTCTGCATGCCGCCGGAAAGCTCCTTCGGGAGCTTATCCATGGCGTCCGCAAGCTCCATGTCCCGGAGTATTTCCTCGGACGCGCAGCCCGGCGCGGCGACGATCTCTACGTTCCTTCTCGCGGTGAACCAAGGCAGGAGCCGGTCCTCCTGGAACACGACGGAGGGGCGTTCGCCGTTATCCCTCGCGATCTCGCCGGAGTCGGGCTCGATCAGGCCGAGCATGAGCTTCAAAAGCGTGGTCTTGCCGCGGCCGGATTCGCCCATTACCGCGACCCTGCGGCCCTTCGTCAGGGAGAGGGAGACGCCGTCCAGTATCCGCTTTTCGCCGTAGGAGAACGAAACGTGCTTTACTTCCATTTCACTATCCTCCCCAACAGCAGCATAACGAGCTTTTCAAGCGCGAAGCTGAGTATTATCACAGCGGCCGTCCACGCGAAAAGCTCCGGTGTTTCAAGGTAGAGCTTGCTCTCGTAAATGGCCTTGCCCATGCCGAAGGACGGATGCGCGATCACCTCCGCAGTGACGCCCGACTTCCACGCGAAGCCCAGACCCGTCGTGCAGGCGGAGATGAAATGCGGCAGCACCGAAGGCGCGTACACCGCGCGCAGCTTCTTCATGCGGGAGAACCCGAATACCTCCGCCATCTCCAAAAGCTCCTTGTCGGTCGCGATAATGCCCCCGGCGACGTTCGTCCACGCGATGGGCAGCACCATGAGGAACGCGATAAAGAGCGGCGTGAGCGCCGAGGAGAGGTACAGGAGCACGAGTATTATGAACGACGTCACGGGCGTCGCCTTGACTATCGAGCGCAGCGGGGAAAGAAGCTCCTCCGCAAAGCGCGAGGCCGCGGTGAGCACGCCCAGCGCCGAACCCGCGGCAATGCCCAGCAGGAACCCCGCGAACACCCGCAGGAGCGTCATGAGACAGCTCTTCCAAAAAGCGGAAGTGCCGCAGAGCGAAACGAGCGCAGCTGCGGTATCCGCGGGGGAGGGGAGCAGGAGCTTGCTCCCGACTGCCCATGCCGCCGCCTGCCACACGAGGAGCCAGAAGGCGGCTATGAGCACCCATTTGACTGTTCTGTTTTTGAAAACAGAACGCATTGTTTATTTGAAGTAGATATCAGCGCCGGGAAGCTTGCCGCCGACGGACTTGGGATCGGAGCTGAACAGCACCTCGTACATGGCGGTAAGGGTCTTTTCCATGGCGTCGCCGGTGATGAACACGATGTTGCAGCGGGGGATGGCGGCCTTGGCGATGGCGGCGGCGGGGAGTATCTCCGCGGCGACTATCTGCTCGGCTACCTCGTCGGTGCCCGCGGCTACCTTTTCGGCGGCCTTGCCGTAATCCTCCATGAGGGAGCGGACGAGCGCCTCATGAGCCGTGACGAATGCGCGCCTCGCGATGAGGACGCCCATTACGAGCTGGGTATCGGTGACCTTGTTCCACTCGGCGGTGAGGTCGAGCGCGACGCGCAGGTCGGCGTTCTTGGTCATGGTGGCGGTCACGTTGGGCTCGGGCATCATGCCGAGGCCGACTTCGCCGGAGGCCATGAGGGCGGCGAGCTCGGAATGCTCGGCCTTCCACTCGACGGTGACGTCGGTGACGCCGTTCTTCTCAAGCAGGTAGTTCAGTATGTACTCCGGAGTGGAGCCCTGGCCGGTGGCGTAGAGGGTCTTGCCGGAAAGATCCGCCATGGAGTTGATCTCGTTGCCCGCCTCGAGCACGTAGAGCACGCCGAGGGTGGTGATGCCGAGCACGACGACGTCGCCCTCGAGCTTGTTGTAAAGCACGGAGGCCACGTTCACGGGCAGGGCCGCAACGTCGTATTCGCCCGCGATGAAGGCGGAGGTGACGGCGCTGGGATCGGAGCCGATCTTGATGTCATACTGCTTGTAGGTCTCCTTGTCCATGAGGGGAGCGACGCCCATGCCGGTCGGGCCCTTCAGGGCGGCGATGCGGATCACGGTATCGTCGGCGGGAGCGGGCTTTTTGCAGCCGGCAAAAGCGAATACGGCGGCGAGCATAAGCGCCGCGAGTACGATGGAAACGATCTTTTTCATGGTTTTTCTCCTTTGATTGAGGTTGTTTTTATATAAGACGGATCTCGCGCCCCTTGCGGGCGATCTTGCCGTTCTTTTCAAGCTCGTCGAGCGCGCGGTAGAGCGTGGCGCGGCTCAGTGAAATGGCCTTGGCGAGGGCGTCCATGCCTATCGCGATGTGATATACGCCGTTCTCGGAGTTCTTCTCGAGATAGCGCATGAGCTTTTCCGCGGCGCTGCTGCCCGCCATGCATTCCACGCGCCCCGTCAGGAAGCGTATGCGGTCGGTAAGGTAGCGGCAGAAACAGCGGGTGACGCCGAAGTCCGATTCCATGAGCGAGAGGAAGGACTCCGCGCTGAACACAAGCGCGCGCACGGCCTTTTTGGCGCGCACCTCGGTCGAGGGGAGCTCGCCGCCCATTATGGTCGCCGCTCCGAAAACGTCGTTCGCGCCCATTATGTTCATGGTCACGCTGCCGTGCTCTTTCGGCTTGACGGCCCACGCGGCGCCGGAAACGATGACGCCGATGACGCGGCCGTTCTCCCGCGGGGCAAGCTTCTCGCCCCGGGCGAACGTCAGCTCCTCCGCCGCTTCGGCGGCCCTAAGGAGGATCTCATCCGGAAGCCCGGCGAACAGCGGGCTGGCGGCCAATACTTTTTTCTTTTCGGTGATTGTCATAGCGCTCTCCAAACTGTCTCATATAAGACTGTTGATATTATATGAGACAAAACGGCCGCTGTCAACAGCCATCGGGGCCTTTTAGGCAATATATTGCGTGAAAAAGAGTATGGGCAAACCGCGCAAAATGTGGTACAATGAAAAAAAGGGCGTTCAGCCCGTATCGAGAGGATCCTATGGCAGAGATAACAACAAGGGAAAAACTGATACTTGCGGGCATGGATGAGATACGCGCTTACGGTCTGCGCGGCTTTTCGCTGCGCCGCGTCGCGGCAAGCTGCGGGATATCCTGCGCCGCTCCGTACAAGCATTTCACCGGCAAGCAGGAGCTCTTCGGCGAGATGGTCGTTTACGTCAACGACAAATGGCGCGAGAGGCAGAGGACGAGCCTCAACATCAAGCAGCCCGTGGAGCGCGCGATAGCGGACCTCGCGGCGGACTACGTCGATTTTCTGTGCGAGAACCCGCATTTCAAGGCGGTGCTCATGATAAAGGAGACCGGGCTCGACAGCCCCGCTACGGCAAACGCGGCGGGCCTCAGCGTGCCGGTAAAGCGCCTGTTCATCGTCTACGGCAGGAAGCGCGGCCTTGACCGCGAGGAGCTGAGGAGCCGCATATTCATCGTGCGCTCGCTCATTTACGGCTCGGCGATAATCCTCGGCACGGATCAGGAGCTCCACGACGAGCGCATAGAACGCCTGAGATCCGCCATACTCTCCGCGCTCGAACGCTGATGAAAAACTTTTAACAATTTGTTAATAAACTTGGTTAATATACACATTGACGGAGAAGCCGTTCCATGTTAAGCTATAGATGCTGAAAGGGTCATCGACAATACGTCTTTTCATGGAAAACCTCCTAACTCCATATTAGCATCACGTAACAGAACGGGGACGGAAAGTCCCCGTTCTGTTTGCATTTTTTCGGTTGTTTCAGCGGGAGATGTACCAGTTCTTCTCGTTTGCGAAGAGCAGCGGCTCTCTGGCGCCGTCGATCCCCCTGACGTCGGAGGAGCAGATGATGCTGTTCAGCCGGAAGTACAGCGTGAGGAAGGGGAGCGTCTCCGCAAAGCAGCTCTGCAGCTCGTACGACGCCTCGCGAAGCTCCTCTTCGCCCGCGGCGGAGAGCATGGTCTGTGCGAGGAGCCGCAGCCTGCTGTCGGAGATATGGCCGAAATTGTTCGCGCCGCCCGCGTCGAAATAGCTCGAAAGCTCGTTGCCCGGGCCGAGATTGAACCCGACGAGCGCCAGATCCCAGTCGCCCTTGCGGAGCGCCTTTATGAACTCGCTCTCGGGATCGCCGAGGGCGTGCGCCGCCGTAACGACCTCGACCTTGAAGCCGAGCGTCTCGAGCTGGGAGGCGATCATGTTCGCGGCGTCGCTCCTCACGGTGTTTTCGGTGGTCGCGCTGGTAAGGAGCTTTATCGAAAGATGCCCGCCGCTCTTGGAGAAGCGCAGGCCCTCCTTGGAGAGCACGGTGTAGCCCGCGTCCTCGATGAGCGAGAGCGCCGCGTCGGGATCGTAGTTCATGACGGCTATGCGGCTGTCGTACAGCCAGCTGTCGGGCGGTATGGGCACGTCGGCCGCGCGCGCCCTGTTCATGTAGACGTTCGTGACGATGCGGCTGCGGTTTATGCCGCGTGCGACCGCCTGCCGCAGGCGTATGTCGGTGAACAGGGGGCGGTTGTGGTTGAAAAGAAGGACCTCCATGCTCTGCGTCATTATGTCGTGCACGTCGGTCACGCCGCTCTCGTGGTATTTGCCCGCGGTCAGTATGTCGGTTGGGACCATGTTCAGCTGGCCCGCCTCATAGGAGGCGAGGGCGGTGGTGTTCGAATCCCTCTCCTCGAAAACGATGCGCGTAATGTAGGGTATCTTGTCCCACCAGTCGGTGTTGACCGTGAGTATTATCCTGTGATCGTCGCTCCTCTCCACGCGGTAAGCGCCGGTGCCCATCAGCTCCGCGGAGCGCCGCACGGGGAACGTCAGCGAATAAAGCCCCATTATGCCGCTGATGTTCAGCTTGACGCGGACGAAAAGCCCGCCTGCGGACTGCATACTGACGATGTGCGAGAGGCAGTATTTGTAGTAGCTGTCCTCCAGCTGGGTCAGCGCACGGTAGGTCGAAACGACGTCCTCCGCGGTGAGCGTGCCGGAGCCGTCGTGCCATTTGACGCCCTCGCGCAGGCGGAGGAGCCATGTGCCGCCGCCCTCGCTCGTCCAGCTCTCGCAAAGGCAGGGCTCGAGCTCGCCCGCGGAGTTTACCGTCAGCAGGCTGTCGTAAACGAGCGAAAAGAGATAGAGCATCTCCTCGGTATTGACTACAAGCGGGTCGGAACGGGAGGCGTTGACGGGCATGGGCAGGCGCAGCGTGCCGCCCTCGACGGGCTCGGGATCTGCTTCGGGCGTCGTGGAGGGCAGGGGAGACTGCGTAGGCCCGGCGGGGCCTATGCCACGGCCGGAGCAGCCGCCCGATACCGCCGCGAGCACGAATAGCAGCGCCGCGAACAGCGCAAAGGCGCGCCTCGATTCAGTTGTCGCCAAGTTCTTTTTCATACATCTTTTCGTATTTTTCCATACAGCTCGTGACCCTGTTGACGTAGCCGCGCGTCTCGGCATAGGGGATCTCGGGCAGCTCGCCCGTGGGATCGTCCTTCAGCCATGCGTCGAGCCGTCCGTGACCGGCGTTGTATGCGATCAGCGCGAAGCGGGTGTTCCCGCCGTACCTGTCGAGCAGGAAGCGCAGCAGCCAGCAGCCGTAATCAAGGTTCACCGCGGGATCGGTCAAGCTCCCGTCGACGTATTCCTCGCCCTTGCGGAAGGCGATCCACTCCGCCGTGGAGGGCAGTATCTGCATGAGGCCTACGGCTCCGTCGCCGGAGACCGCGTCCGCGCGGAAGCTGCTCTCGGTCTCCACCACCGCGGCGACGAGGCTCCTTTCGAGCCCGTAGCGGTCGGCGGCGGCCTTCAGCTCGTCGACGTATTTCAAGGGATGCGCGATCTTTCCGATACGGCCGGAGACGGCTATACCGGCCGCAAGTATCCCCGCCAGAAGCAGGAGAACGATTATAAGTATAGGTATCGCGCGGCTCCCGCCGCGGCTTTTTTTACTGTTCGTCATAGTCGGTCCTGATATCGTCGTAATCGGGATCGCGCGAAAGCATCAGCTCCTCGGCGTACGCCTCCTCCACGCGGGACAGGAGCTCCGCAAGCCCGCCGTCGTTCTCGATGACGGTGGAGGCGTAACGGCGCTTCTCCTCGTCGGGCATCTGCCGCGCTATCCGCATCTCGGCCTCCGCGCGGGTCAGACCGTCCCGCAGCATAACGCGGGCTATGCGCGTTTCTGCGTCGGCGGTGACGAGCCATATCCTGTCGCAGAGGGTATAGAACCCCGATTCGATAAGGAGCGGCGCGTCGACGAAAACGAGGGAGTATTCCCGGGAGGCCTCCGCCTCCCTGACGCGGGCGATAAGCTCGCGCGCGATGACGGGGTGTGTGATGGAATCCAGCAGCTTCGCGCCTTCTTCGTCGGCGAAAGCGCGCCGCGCAAGCGCCCTTCGGTCAAGACTGCCGTCCTCCGAAAACACCTCCGGCCCGAAGGCGAGGCGCACGGAACGAAGCACCTCGGGCAGATCCATGACCTCCCTCGAGATGGCGTCGGCGTCGGCGATATAGGCGCCCTTGAAGGCAAGATACCGCGTTACGGTGCTCTTGCCCGAGGCGATGCCTCCTGTCAAACCTATCACGGTAACACCCCCTAACCTTTATATAATACCATACCGCGCGCAAAAAGAAAAGCAAAAGAAATACCGCCCCGTTAAGGGGCGGCGTTTTGTCCTATACTATTACTTCAGCGCTTCGCCGCGGAAGTACTTTTCGAGCGGCTTGTAGATGAGCATCGCGACTATCTCGGTCAGCACCAGCTCGGCGGCCATGTACCAGCCGTTGTACAGCGCGGAGTAGATCCAGGGGTTCGTCATGGTCATGCCCATGTACTCCTCGGGCATCCAGGCTTCCCAGATCCACGCGCCGGCGACGAGGTGGCAGATGAAGCGGAGCGTGAACGTGACCGCGATGCCGACGGCGACGGCGGCACGGCTCTTGCCGAACGCGCCGGAGAGGCCGATGACGGTGTAGGCGAGTATGTAATCGAGGAATATCACGCCCGCGGCCATTATCGGGGTGCTCGCGTAGCCGACGTTCTTAAGACCGAATATGAGCTCGATGATGCTGAATACGAACGCCGTGAAAAGGCCCCAGCCCGCGCCGTGACGGTGGCTGATGATGACCAGCGGGAGCATGCTGACGACCGTGAGACCGCCGCCCAGAGGGGAGGGGATCTTCAAAAGCTCGTTCAGCACGACCGCGACGGCGATCATGAGCGCGCTCTCGACGAGCTGTATCGTCGTGATCTTCGGCCTGCTCTTGAGGCCGATTATGAGCATTATGAGGCCGATGACGAATACAACCGCTCCGAGCTGTATGAAAGCAAGGGACGCGTATTCGCCGAGGCCCGCAAGTATGCTGTCTTCGGCAATATTCGAAAAGTCGCCGAAGAAGCCGTAACCGACGCCGAATCCGCCCGCCAGCAGGAACAGTATCCCGATAACCGTAAGTGCCATATTATCCTTCCTTAAAAACAAGACCCTCCGTTTCGGTGCGGAGGGCATAAAGCTTTTATTTCCGTACCGCTTCCCTACGCAGGCATTATCCCGACAGGTTCAAAGGCTCGATCTCAGCAATGCGGCGATCCGCAGTGCGCGCCCAGCGGAGCTGTTCTGTTTTCATATGTATTATAATCCCGCGCCGTGCCGAATGCAATAGTCTCGGCAAAAAAACGCGCCGCGGGCAAATAGTTATTGCGAAGGATGGCCTGTTATAATATAATATCAAGTAATACAGCAAAGGGAGGGCCGAAGGCAAGGCCGCCCTTTTGAAAGGCGAACCATATGATAATCAACATCGAAAAAAAGCCCTGCGACATCCGCCAGGGCGAGACCATAATGGAGGCCGCCGGAAAGCTGGGGCTCATGGGCTCCGGCGTGTCCGACCGTCCTCTCGCCGCGCGCATAGGGGGCGAGATATTCAACCTCTCCTATACCCCCATGCACGAGGTGGACGTCGACCTTCTGCACTTCGACGACGAGGAGGGCGTAAGGGTCTACGAGCGCACGCTCCAGTTCGTGCTCATTATGTGCATGCGCAAGCTCTTCCCCGGCGCGAGGGTGTTCGTAAGGTACTCCCTCGGCAAGGGCGTGTACATGACCGTCGACAAGGATCCCGCCTTCTCCGAGGCCGACATGGCGGAGCTCAAGCGGGAGATGGAGCGCGTCACCGCCGCCGACTACAGGCTCGTCAGGAAGCGTATGAGCATTAGCGAGGCGCTGGCCTTCTTCGAAAAGGACGGCCAGTACGACAAGGCGAAGCTCCTGAAATGGCGCAGGTTCAGCTATTTCGACGTCTACCGCTGCCCCGAATACAGCGATTACATCGATTACTACTACGGCGAGACGGCCCCGTCGACGGGCTTCGTGTCCGTTTTCGATCTCCACTTCATGGAGGGCGGCCTCGTCATGATGCGCCCCGCGCGTGAGGATCCGGACCGTCCCGCGCCGTACGTCGACTATCCCAAGATGTCCGCCGTGTTCAAGCGGACGGACGACTGGGGCCGGCTCATGACCTGCTCCACCGCGAACGAGCTCAACACCCGCGTCGAGAACGGCTCCGTGCGCGAGCTCATACGGGTCAACGAGGCCCTGCATGAAAAGATGTTCGCGAAGACCGCGGACGCCATTATAGAGCGCGGCGCAAAGGCGGTCATGCTCGCGGGGCCTTCGTCCTCCGGCAAGACCACCTCCGCAAACCGCATCGCGACGCAGCTTCGGGCGGAGGGCTTCGACCCCATCATGATATCGCTCGACAACTACTACTGCGACCGCCGCTTCTGCCCGCGCGACGAAAACGGCGAGCTCGATTTCGAGCACATCAACGCCCTCGATATCGCCCGCTTCAATCACGACCTCAAGCTGCTCATGGCGGGCGAGGAGGTCGAGACCCCGATATTCGATTTCGTCACCCAAAAGCCGAAGGAGAACGGCCTCGTCATGCGCTGCGGCAGGGATCAGATAATGATCATCGAGGGCATACACGGCCTCAATCCCATGATGCTCGGCGAGGGCGTCGACCGCGAAAAGGTGTTCCGCGTGTACGTTTCCGCGCTGACGACGATCAATCTCGACGATCACAACCGCGTCCGCACCACCGACCTCAGGATTCTTCGCCGCCTCGTGCGCGATTACGAGACGCGCGGCGCTTCGATGGAGCGCACGCTTGCCATGTGGGCGAGCGTCCGCCGCGGCGAAAAGCGCTGGATATTCCCCTTCCAGGAGGAGGCGGATATGATACTGAACACCGTGCTCCATTACGAGCCCGCGATAATGAAGCGCCACGTTTACCCGCTGCTCCTCACCGTACCGCCCGAGAGCGAGTACTACTGCATGGCGCGCTCCATAGTCAAGTACCTCAACTACTTCCTCGAGGCGAATGTCGAGGACGAGATACCGCCCACCTCCGTACTGCGCGAGTTCATAGGCGGCAACAGCTTCTATAAATGACCTGCGGGGAAGAACGGGATCATATTCTGAAAAGGGGACCGAAAAGCATGAAACTCATATCATGGAACGTTAACGGCCTCAGGGCCTGCATGGGCAAGGGCTTTGCCGATTTCTTCGCCGCGGAGGACGCGGACATTTTCGCCCTGCAGGAGACGAAGCTCCAGGAGGGGCAGATCGACTTTGCGCCGGAGGGCTATCACTGCTATTGGAACTACGCCCAAAAGAAGGGCTATTCCGGCACGGCGGTATTCACGAAAAAGGAGCCGGAGCGCGTGTTCCTCGGAATGGACATGGGCGAAAGATTCGAAGGCGAGGGCAGGGTCATCACCCTCGACATGGGCGATTTCTACTTCGTCACGGTCTACACGCCCAACGCCCAGAGGGAGCTGACGCGTCTGCCGTTCAGATGCGAGTGGGAGGACGCCTTCCGCGAATACCTCCTTTCGCTCGACGCGGACAAGCCCGTCGTGGTCTGCGGCGATATGAACGTCGCGCATGAGGAGATCGACCTCAAGAACGCCAGGTCGAACCGCGGCAACGCCGGCTTTACGGATGAGGAGCGCGAAAAGATGACGGTCCTGCTGGGATCCGGTTTCGCCGACGCCTTCCGCGAGATATACCCCGACCGCGCCGCGTACACATGGTGGAGCTACATGTTCCGCGCGCGTGAAAAGGACGTCGGCTGGCGCATCGACTATTTCCTCACGAGCAGGCGTTTCATGGATAGGGTCGGCGACGCGGTCATCTACAAGGACGTTATGGGCAGCGACCACTGCCCCGTCGGCCTGATACTGAAGTAAAGAAAAAAACAGCGCCGTGCATATTGGCACGGCGTTTTTTTATTCGGTCAGGCGTTCGGGTCGTTCTTCCACGGGGCGAACACCTCCCCTCCCGGCAGGGAGAGCGTCTGGTGGTGCAGGAGCGCGGTGCACTCCTCCCGTGCGACGATTATGTGCTCCGCAAGCTCTATCCCGTGGGAGAGGAGCTTCGACCGCAGCGCGTCGGTCGCCATGAGGTCCGCGGCGGAGGGATTGGACGATCCGGACGGGTGATTGTGCGCGACGATCACGCGCTCGATACCGTGGCGGCAGGCGGTCTCGACTATGCCGTAAATGGGCAGCACGGCGGAATCGGCGGAGCCGTATGAGACCTTCGTAACGTCGATCACGTAGTTTTCCTTGTCAAGGAACAGCATTATCACCGCCTCCTCTGGGAAGCGCCCGAGTATCCGGTGACAGTATTCGACGGCGGCGAGCACGTTGTTGAGCTGTTCGCGCCTGTACTCGATGAATCGGTCGGGCTGCGTGCGGATATCGTTGACGAGCTTCAGCAGTACCACGGTGTGGTCGGTAAGGCCGCCCGCCTCGCGAAGTGCCTCGGGAGGCGCGGCCAATACGTTTTCCGCCGTGCCGAAGGTGTGGACGAGCTCGCGCGAGACGGCGTAAACGTCCTTGCGCGGTATGGCGTAGGTCAGCAGCAGCTCGAGGATATCCTTATCGTCGAGAGCGGCGAAGCCCTTTTCGAGATACCGCTCCTTTATCCTCTGCCGGTGTCCGGCGTGCGGCGCCGGCCTGCCGTTCTTCTCGGGAGCCATAGCATACCTCCGTGAATGTCGTTTTGTCCATTTTACCATAGACCGCGCCGCAAGTGAATCATTATTTTGCCGCCCGCCGAATATTGTTAACTGCAGTATTCGTCAGGAGGTGCGGTATGAGGATAACGGCTTTGGCGCTGATCGCGGCGCTCGTGATATGCTTTGCCGGGTGCGGAGGGGCGGCGGAAGCGCCGGGGCCCGTCGGGACGGCGGAGGCGACGGAGATAAGGGAGTCGCCGGAGGCCGAGACCACGTTCCGCCGCGCGACGCTCTACTACGTCTCGGACGAGGGGTACGTCGTCCCCGTGACGAAGCTCATCCCGTGGGAGGCGGGGATCGCCCGCGCCTGCCTCGGATACATGGTCGGCACGCGGGAGAACACCGCCGCGGCCAAGCGGATGGGGCTCGTCCCCGCCATACCCGACGGCGTCGATATGACGATATCCATAATCGACGGCAACGCCAAGGTGGACCTTACGGGATATGCGGGACTGCCTACGGCGGAGGCGGAGCTCGACATGATAGAGGCGATAGTCAACACGCTTACGGAGTTCGCCACGGTCAGCACCGTCACGATAACCCGCGGCGGCGAGGGCGGCACGCTGGAGAACGGGACGCAGCTGCCCGTAAGGCAGGGCGCGTATCACCTTAACCCGGAGGATCCGGAGCTTGCGGCCTCCGCGGGCTCTGCGGCGGCGACGCTGTATTTCCCGAACCTCAGCGGCGCTTTGACGGTGCCCGTGACGAGGTATCTGGGCAAATCGCCCTCCGTTTACGCGGTCGTGTCGGCGCTCATCGACGGCGCCCGCGGAAAGGGGCTCATGTCCTGCTTCCCGGAAAACACGCTCCTGCTCGGCGCCGCGATAGAGAACGGAATGGCGACGGTCAACCTGTCGGAGGATTTCGCCGCCGCGGCGCAGACGGAGGGGCTTTTCAGCCTCGCCTACCGCTCGCTCTGGCTGACGTTGCGGGAGCTTTACGACTTCGAACGGCTGGAGATACAGGTCAACGGCAGGCCCTTCGCGCCGGAGGAGGTAACGCCCCCGTACAGCGTGAACGGATATTGAGGCAAAAAGAAAAGGCGTGCGCCGCACGCCTTTTTTCGTTTCCGATCAGTCGAACTGCAAAGAGTCGGGCACGCCGTCCGAATCGAGATCGACTATGCCGCCCGCGCCTCCGGGGCCGGGATGGCCGAGGTCGCCCATCATCTCGGTATAGCGGACGCGGTATGCGATCTTCGCTTTTTCGACCTGCCTGTGGAGGAGCTCCTTCACCTCGCGCGGCTGCTTGATGTTCCTCATGGCGAGCATCGGTGCGGAGTTGTCGGTCGACGTGACGGTCACGGTGCCCACGCCGGTCAGTCTCTGCCAGAAGGAAATCGTTACGCTGATGTCGCGTATGCGGTAGAGCAGTATCTCGTCGCCGCGCGTGTTGAGCCAGCCCGTCTCGAAAAAGAGCCGGTCCTCGCTCATGCGGTAGCGGATGAATGTGATGGGCAGACCGAGTATGCGCTTGCGGTCCTTCCAGAGATATTCGGGCTTGTTTTTCTCTAACCTTTTCATGCGGCCTCCTTATTCGCCGAGGGTGAACACGAGCTTGACCGGCTGATGGTCGGAGCTCACGAAACCGGTCTCCACGACTTCGACGGATTCGACGTTCACGTTCGAGGATACGATGAAGCCGTCAATAATGTAGTACTGCGGCGCGTCGTTCCCCTTGTAGGGCACGTCGAGCAGACGGCAGGTGGGCTTGCTGTCGTCAAAGACGAAACCGAACCCCTCCGGCAGGGTATCTTCCAGAATGCCGGGCATCCAGTTGCCCTCCTTCAGCGGCTCGTAAAAATACGCGCCGGGGAAGGTCTGATTGAAGTCGCCGCCCGCGATCACGTAATTGCCCTTTTCGAGCTCAGCGGAGAGCAGCTCGTACAGCATCTTCGTCTGGGCGATCTTGCCCTCGCCGCTGTCGTATGCCTCAAGGTGCAGATTGATCATGACGAGCTCCCTGTCGCCCACGGGGATCCTGTTGACGAGCAGGCAGCGCTTGAGGTTGAAGCAGCGCACCGGCCAGCTGAAGGGGCAGGGGAGCTGTATCCGCTCCGAGGAGGATACGGCAAGATCCGTATAGGTGGCGAGGCCGCTCTTGACCTTGCCCATCATGGAGGAGAGCGGGAAGGGCACGAACGCGGAGGAGTAGTTCAGCGCGTAATCGAAGGGCAGGCCGAGCTCTTCGGCGTAGTACGCCGCCTCGTCGATGCCGAACGAGCGCTTGGAGCCGGTGTCGACCTCCTGCAGCATTATGACGTCCGCGTCGAGCGCCTTCAGCGTTTCGGCGATGCCCTTTAGATTGGCCTCGACCTCGCCGCGGTCTTCGGGCATTGTGGTCGTGCCGCCGTCCATGAAGAAGTCGGCGTTCTCACCGAGGGCGGCATAGCCGGTGTTGTAGATCACGACCGTCATAGTCCCGCTTTCGGCGGGAGCCGCCTTGCCCGCGGGGGGCGTCACGGCCTCGACGTCTTCGGGCTTGTACTCGGTCAGCGTCAGCGCGAGGAACGCGCCGACGAGAAGTATCACGGCCGCCAGCACTGCGGAAAGGAGCACCTTCCATATCCTGACGGGCTTTTTGGTCTTGCTCATTGGGGGCCTCCGGGATGTTTTTTCAATATATAAATAATACATCAAAGGCGGCGTTTTTGCAACCGAAAATAAAACCGTCCCGCGGTTGCCAAAACGCGGCGGAGGGGGTATAATAAAGTATTAGTGCGGTAATACCGCAAACCGAGTCAAGGAGAAACTGCATGCTGATACAGCTGTTGACAGGCGGCGGCGACATAAAGTCGAAGCTCATATACGTCGGCCTCTACCTCATTGCTATCATAGTCTCGCTCAGCTTCCATGAATGGGCGCACGCGCACGCCGCGCACCGCATGGGGGACGATACCGCGCTCAATATGGGCAGGATGACATTGAATCCCGCCGCGCACATCGACCCGGCGGGCTTCATAATGCTGCTCCTGCTGGGCTTCGGCTGGGCCAAGCCCGTGCCCGTCAATCCCCGCAATTACAGGAACTACCGCTGGGGCGAGTTCCGCGTCAGCTTCGCCGGCATATTCACGAACGTCATAATCGCGCTCATATCCGCGTTCCTTTACGTCGGGTTCGCCTTCTATGAGGTGCGCACCGGCGCCGAGCTGCCCGATATGCTCTTCACGTTCTTCTACATCGTGGGCATACTCAACTGCTCCCTCGCGATATTCAACTTCATCCCCGTGTATCCTCTGGACGGCTCCCACATATTCGATCTCCTCTTCGGCAAGCTCGTCGGCAGCAGGGTCACGTTCTGGATGCACAGGAACGGCAGCTACATCCTCTACGGCATATTCATATTGAACTTCCTGCTCGCGCGGATGGGCTTTTCGCCCCTCGGCACGGCGGTCACATGGATCTACACCAAGTTCCTCGCCCTTTTCACATGGGCGGCGAACCTAATACCGTGATATGGAAGAACTGAACGCACCCGAAAAGGGCTACCACGTCCACATAAAGCAGTTCGACGGCCCCCTTGACCTGCTCCTTTTCCTCATCGAAAAGGCGGAGGTCGACATAAGGGAGGTCTTCATATCGGAGATAACCTCCGAGTTTTTGAGCTACCTTTCGGAGCTGGACGAGCTCGACATGGATCAGGCGAGCGCGTTCGTCTCCGTCGCGGCGACGCTCGTGTACATGAAATCCCGCTCCCTCATGCCGAAGCCCCGGCGCGAGGATGAGGAAGAGGAGGAGGATCCCGGCGAGGCGCTGATCCGCCAGCTGCGCGAGTACAAGGCCTTCAAGGAGGCGTCGCAGGGGCTGCGCTCCCTTATGGGCGAGGCGTCGCGCATGCGCGGCAGACTGCCCATGGAGTACCCGCTCCCCCCGCAGGAGATAATACTGAAGGACACCACGGTAGAGGGCCTGTATCACGCGCTGCTCGTCGCATTGAAGCGGCTGCCGGAGGATCGTGACAGCGAGCCCGTCCGCAGCGTGGAGGCCGACAGATACACCATCCGCGCCTGCACGAACAGCATAAGGCAGAAGCTGAAGGCCTCGGGCGGCAGGATAATGTTCCTCGAATACGTGCTCGGCATGTGCAAGCTGGAGATAATCGTCACGTTCATGGCGATGCTCGAAATGATGCGCCGCGGCGAGATACGCATAAAGCAGGACAGGGGCTTCGGCGACATAGCGCTTATTGAGGCCGACCTGATAATGGACGATGAGAACATCAGCTATGATGACGAGACCGACGAATAACGGAGAAGCAGATATGGAACAGGAAATCAACGCAGTCGAAACGATCCCCGCGGAGGAGACGCCCGCTCCCGAGCTCACCCAAAGGCAGCTCATCGGCGCGCTGGAAAGCGTGCTCTTCGTGATGGGCGAGCCCATCCCCAAGGCGGAGATAATGCGCGTGTTCGGCTTGAGCCAGCTGGAGCTCAACACACTCCTCGTGAACGCGGAGAGCGAATACGAATCGAACGAGCGCGGCATACGCCTCTTCTCCACGGACGAGACGGTGCAGCTCGTCACCGCCCCCGACTACAACGACTGGCTCGTAAAGCTCCTCTCCCCGCCGCAGGAAAAGAACCTCTCCGACTCCATGATGGAGACGCTTTCCGTCATCGCCTACCGTCAGCCCGTCACGAGGGCCGATATCGAGGCCGTGCGCGGGGTCAGGTGCGAATACGCCGTGTCGCAGCTCCTGAAACAGGGCTTCATAAGGGAGCTCGGCCGCAAGGAAGTCGTCGGCCGCCCCATGCTCTTCGGCACCACGGACGCGTTCCTGCGCCGCTTCGGGCTCCATTCCATAGAGGAGCTTCCCCCCATGCCCGAGATAGAGGAAGATGAATAAAAAACGGCAATAATTGAAATTATCGTCGAAAACACAGATAATGTCTTCAAAACCGCCTCCGAATGTGGTATAATAATAAGGGAGGTGGTTTTTTGTACTACGCGATCATCGGCGACCTCGTCGGATCGAGGCGGCTCGCTCCGGATAAACGGCGCGAGGCGCAGACCCGGCTCATGGACGCCCTCGAAACGGTGAATACACGCTTCGCTCCGGGCGTCGCCGCAAGGTTTTTGATTACCCTCGGCGACGAGTGCCAGGGCATAATGGACGCGTCCGGCGATCCCGTCGCCGCGGCGCTCACCATAATAAAGGAAATGAAGCCCTTCGAGATACGCTTCTCGATCGGCTGCGGGGATATCACCACCCCCATAAACAGGAGCGCCGCGATAGGCGCGGACGGGCCGGCGTTCTACCTTGCGCGGAAGACCGCCGAGGACATGAAGGCCGATCACGCCGCCCGCCTGCGCGTGGCCGCCGCGGACGCGGAGAGCACGGAGGTCATGAACACCGTCGCCGCCCTCTGCGACCGGCTCGCAGCGGACTGGACCAAAAAGCAGGAGGAGCTCGCCTTAGAAATGACCCTCGCCCGCCTGCGCGGCGAAAGGCCCACCCAGTGGGAGATGGCGAAGGAGCTCGGCGTCGGGCAGAGCACGGTCAACGCGCGCCTGACCGCCGCGGGCTTCAACGAATACTGCCGCGGCATGCTCCTCATAAAAAGGACGCTCGCCGAAGCGATCTCGGCCGAAACGGAAGGGGAGGCGAAATGACATGAAGGCGTTCACTCTGCTGTTCCTCGCTCATCTGCTGGGCGATTACTATTTCCAGCCGGAGCGCCTCGCACGGAGCAAGTCGAGGTCTATCGGCTGGGTGCTCCTGCACTCGGCGATATACGCTGCGTCGGCGGGGCTTACTCTCCTGCTGCTGGGCGGCGGGTATATCTGGGCGGTCGCCGTTTCGGCCGCGGCGCATCTCGTGATAGACGTCGTAAAGCAGCTGATACTCAATACCTCCGCCAAACAGGGCGTATTGACCGTCGCGGGGGAGCGCGCGGCATTCGCCGCAGATCAGGCGCTCCACGTCGCGGTAATGCTTGCGGCTTCGATATGGGTGACCCGCAGCTTCGAGCTGATCGAGCCGCCGTTCATGGCGGACATTGCCGAGGCGACGGGCCGCAGCACGTACACGCTCATCGCCTATGCAGCGATCTGCCTCGCGGTGCTCAAGCCCGCCAACGTATTCATACGGCGCATGCTCTTCACCGAAAAGCCGGACGACGCTGCCGCCGCACACGGCTCGGCAAGGGCCGGGCGGCTCATCGGCTGCCTCGAAAGACTGCTCGTAGTCGCCCTGCTCGCGCTAAAGCAGTACGGCTCTGTCGCGCTCGTATTCACCGCCAAATCCATAGCCCGCTTCCGTCAGCTCGACGACCGCGGCTTTGCGGAATACTATATACTGGGTACGCTCCTCTCGGTCGTAACGGCCGTTGGCGCGTTCATACTGCTCAAGCTCTTCGGCTGCGCGTGATACTCGGAAAGGACGGATCCACAATATGAAAAAACTCATCGCGATAGACGGCAACTCGCTCATGTTCCGCGCGTATTACGCGATACAGACCGCAATGACGAGCCGCGACGGCCTGCCGACGAACGCCCTGCACGGCTTTACCGCAATGCTGATAAAGCTTATCGAGATGCGGCCGGACTATATGCTCGTCGCGTTCGATATGCACGGCGGCACTTTCCGCCACGACATTTACGGCGACTACAAGGGCGGCCGCAAGGAAACGCCGGAGGATCTTCGCCCGCAGATACCCGCCATGCGGGAGTTGCTCAAAAGCATGGGCATAGCCACCTGCGAATGCTTCCGCTACGAGGCGGACGACATACTCGGCACCATTTCCGAAATGGCGGAAAAGCAGGGCGTTTCCACGCTCATCGTCACGGGCGACCGCGACGCGCTGCAGCTCATCTCCGGGACCACGCACGTCCTGCTCACGAAAAAGGGCATAACCGAGACCGCCGAATATGACGAGGCCGCCCTCATGGAGGCGTACGGCCTCACCCCCGCGCACATGATCGACCTTAAGGCGCTCATGGGCGACAGCTCGGACAATATCCCGGGCATAAAGGGCGTGGGCGAAAAGACCGCGAGGGCCCTTCTCGAGAAATACGGCGACCTCGAAGGCGTGCTCGCCAACGCGCAGAACGAGAAGGGCGCGCTGCAGAAGAAGCTCACGGAGGGCGCGGGATCCGCCCGCATGAGCTATATAATAGGAACGATCTGCCGTGAGGCGCCCATCGATATCGGCCTCGACGACTGCGCTTTCGATCCCAAAAAGCTCGAAGGCGGCGTCGCGACGATGCTGAAGCTCGGCATGAAGGCCAACGGCGCGAGGATAAAAGCCCTCGCCGACGCGGACAACACGGGAAAGGAGCTCCGCGCCGCTCCCGCGGAGGAAGCGGAGCCCGCTCCGGAGGATATCCCCGCGGTCGCCGTGACCAAAACGATCGAGATTTCTGACGCGGACGACCTGAGCTTCGCCGCGGAAAAGCTCGCGAAGGAAAAATTGATAGCCGTCGACGTGGACGACGCAATGACGGTGCTCACCTCCGGCGGCGAGCTGTACGTGATAAAGACAGGCGGCACTCTGCTGGAGCCCGGCCTCACGCCGGAGGAGATATACGTCGGCCTCAAGCCCGTTTTCGAAAGCCCGGAAACGGAAAAGGTCTTATTCGACGGCAAACGCTTCATGACGGAGCTCGCGGGATACGGCGTCGGCCTCAACGGCCTCGCCTTCGACGTCACCGTCGCCGACTACCTTATCAACGCGATCAACCCCGCAAAGAGCCTCACCTACCTCGCGGAGACCGTCGGCATCCCCGAAAGGGGCGCGGCGGCGGTCATGCGGCTCTATGGGATACTCGAACGCGGGCTGAAGGAAAAGGGCGTCGACACTCTCTATTACGGCGTGGAGCTGCCCCTCGTCCGGGTGCTGTTCGATATGGAGCAGACGGGCTTCGCCGTCGACGCGGACGCGCTTAAGGCGATAGGAGACGGCATGACCGGCAGGATAGAAGAGCTGGAGGATGAGGCGTACCGCCTCGCGGGGCACAGGTTCAACATACTCTCCCCGAAACAGCTCGGCGTCGTGCTCTTCGACGAGCTCGGACTGCCTCCCCGCAGGAAGACCAAGACGGGTTATTCCACAGACAGCGACGTGCTCGAATCGCTGATCGGCATGAATCCAATAGTGGAGACGGTCACGGAGTACCGCTTCCTCACGAAACTCCGCTCGACGTTCGTCGACGCCATGCTCAAAAAGATCACGCCCGACGGCAGGATCCATACCACGCTCAACCAAAACGTGACGGCGACAGGCCGCATATCCTCCGCCGAGCCGAATCTGCAGAACATCCCCGTCCGCACCGAGCAGGGCAGGGAGATCCGCCGCGCGTTCATCGCCAGCCCCGGCTGCGTGCTCGTCGGCGCAGACTATTCGCAGATCGAGCTCAGGGTGTTGGCGCACATGTCGGACGACGCGACGCTCAAGGCCGCGTTCATCTCGGGCGGCGACATCCACGCGCAGACCGCCGCGGAGGTGTTCGGAGTGTCGCGCAGCGAGGTAACGAAGGAGATGCGCTCCGCCGCTAAGGCCGTCAACTTCGGCATAGTGTACGGAATCAGCGAATTCGGCCTCGCGAATCAGCTCGGCATCCCCCGCAAGGTCGCCGGCGATTACATAAAGCGCTATCTCGACCGCTGCACCGGCGTACGCGACTACATGAAGCGCGCCGTCGAAAACGGCAAAAAGCTCGGCTATGCCGTCACTCTGACCGGCCGCAGAAGGGATCTGCCGGAATTGAAGAGCGGCAACTTCAACACCCGCTCCTTCGGCGAGAGGGTCGCAATGAACATGCCCGTGCAGGGCAGCGCCGCGGACATAATCAAGCTCGCCATGCTCAGGGTCCACGACGCGCTCGAAAGGGGCGGCTTCAAGGCGAAGCTCGTGCTGCAGATACACGACGAACTGCTGATCGACTGCCCCGTGGACGAGGTCGAGCCCGTAAAGAACCTCCTCCACGACTGCATGCTGGGCGTGCCCGTCGCGGGAGAGGCCGGGAGCACCACCGCAATAGGAAAGAGGATAGCCCTCTCCGTGCCCCTCGTCGCGGACGTCGCCGAGGGCAGGAGCTGGTACGATACCAAATAAGGACAGAAACACGGCCGCGCCGTTTCCCGCCCGGGATGCAGGCGCGGCTTTTATTATTGCTCCGAAAGGGGAAAAACGAATAAAAGGTAATACCAAAAAGCATAATATCCATATATGTTTTTGCCGTATGTGACAAAAACGCGGAGAACAATTCTTTGGGGATCCGCATCAGGTAGTACCTTTATTTTCAAAAGAGGAAAAATAAAGCGGGAAAAAGGGCAATATACTTTTAAATATAATCCAAACAAATATTCGAAAAAGAGTGTTGACGATACGGCAAAAAGCGAGACGTGAAAAGGAAAAAACGTGGGCGGAGCGGAGCGAAAAAAAGGGCTGAAAAAACTCAAAAAAAAGTGTTGACAAAGGGAGGGGAAAGTGCTATTATACACAAGCTGTCACAAAACAAGCGACTCTTGCGAGGGACGGCAGGGCGGCGAAGCGGGAAAAAAGCGGCGCCGCGAGTACCTTGAAAACCGTATAG
>JAFZRT010000054.1 GCA_017619735.1 Clostridia bacterium | reverse complement strand
TTAAACGAAAAGATAGGAACGCCGCCGCCCGGAGGCGCGAGATCGGCTTGACAGACATAGAACATTTGTGCTATAATATTATTAAGGGGACGGGACGGACCGCTCCAAAACCATTACAAATAAGGAAAATGTTAACATAAATGAAAAATCAGTATGTCAGGATCTATTCGTGGATGACGGAGCTGGGGCTTGCCGCGGGCGAGCTCATAGTATTCGCCATGATACACGCATACACGCTGTTCAACGGCTGCTTTGAGGGCGACCGCGCGTGGCTTGCCGCATGGAGCTGTACGAGCGTGGGCGGCGTCGGAGCCCTTTTGGACGGGCTCGTCGGGAGAAGACTTATCGGGAGGACTGTCGGCGCCAGAGGGGGCGAAGCCTACGCGAGCCTTCTTGCGGGAAACAGGCCGGGGATACAGGCGGGCCCCCCGGTCAGAGCCGAAGAAAGGAGGGCGGGGGACGGCGCAAAAGCGCCTGCACCCATCGCTCCGGCGGAGGAGAAGCGGGCAGACGGCCCGGCTTCGCGCAGGGGCTTCAGGATGGATGAGAAGCACATGAAGGAGCTGATGGAGCTCGTCGCCCCGTACGGCGATCTGGTCGACGTGCCGGTGGACGTGCTGGAGGAGAAGCTGCGCATACTCGAGGAGCGCGAGGCCCGGGCGGAAGAAAGGCGGCCGGACTGCGAAGCCGGCAAATAAAAACGGGAAAAGCGCGAAAGCGCTTTTCCCGTTCCGACGGAACGACTTTTATCGGTTCCCGTAAACCTCTTTTGCGAGGCGCTTGAACTCGTCGATCTTGCTGCGGTAGGAGCCGAGGCTCATGCGCCAGAAGTCGGGCGAGGTGACGTCGATGCCGGCTATGGCGGCGGCGTCCTCCACGGAGCAGACGGGCGTCGCGTGGAGCAGCTCGCGGTACTTCTTCACGAAGGAGGGGCCCTCCGCAAGGTATTTCGCGTAGAGGCCGCGCGCGAACAGACCGCCGAAGGCATAGGGCCAGTTGTAGAAGCTGAGGCCGGAGGAGTAGTAATGGCTCTTGCAGACCCACATGTAGGGGTGCAGGTACTCGGGATCGAGGCCGTCGCCGTAGGCCTTCAGCTGCGCGTCCTTCATCATTTCGCAGAGCTTGTCGGGGAACATGAAGCTCTCCTCGCGGTTGTCGAAAACGCCGCTCTCGAGGAGGAAGCGGGAGTAGATGTCGACGATTATCTGCGTGGTGTCCATGAGCTGGCTCTCGATGAGGGCGAGCTTCTCGTTGGGATCCTTCGCCGCCGCTATCGCCGCGTCCATCACGACGTGCTCGTTGAATGTGGAGGCGGTCTCCGCAACGGGCATGGAGTAGTCGTTGTTCAGGGGGCGGTGATCCTCGATGTTGAGGTTGTGGAAGGCGTGGCCCAGCTCGTGCGCGAGGGTCACAACGTCGCTGAACGAGCCGTCGAAGTTCGTCAGCACGCGGCTCTGATGCAGGGGCCTGAGGCCGGAGCAGAAGGCGCCGCCGACCTTCCCCTCGCGGGGGTAGAAGTCGATCCAGCTCTCGTTGAAGGCGCGCTCGACCATGTCGTGCAGATCCTTGTCGAAGCCCGCGAAGATGTTGAGCAGGTAATCCCTCGCGTCCTCGGCGGTGTAGGTCCTGTCGGAGGAGCCCATAGGCGCGAAGAGATCGTACCAGGGCAGGCCGGCCTTGTGGCCCAGCGCCTCGGCCTTCGCCTTGAGATACTCGCGGAACATGGGCATATACTCCTTCATGGCGGTAAAGAGCGCGTCGAGCGTTTCACGCTTCATGCGGGAGTAGTGGAGCACCTGATCGAGGGGGGACGCGAACCCGCGCAGGCGGCATTCGTTGATGACCTGCAGCTTGATGTTGTTGAGGGCCGCCGCCACGGGCTCCTTGATCTTGTCGTAGCAGGCGAGCTCCGCCTCGTACGCCTCCCTGCGGACTTCGGGATCGGGATCGTAGGCCTTGTTGCGGATCGCGGAAAGGCCGACCTTCCCGCCGCGGAAATCGGCTGTGACGGAGGAGGTCAGCGAGCTCTGCAGATCGCTCCATGCGCGGCCGCCGGAGATGTCGAAAAGGGAAATTATCTCCTCGGCCTCCTCGGAGAGGAGGTATTTGGAATCCGCCTTGACGTTGCGGAGCATGTAGCCGTAGTCCGTGAGCTTCGGATCGCCGGCGATGACGGCGTCGAGATCCTCTGCGGAGGAGACGTATTTGTCGAAGGCGGTGCGCGCCTTGGTGTTCGCGCTGGATTTCGCCATGAGCTGACCGAGGTAAGCCGCGGCCTTCTCGTCCCTGGTGTTGCAGGCCTGGGACAGCCCGCAGAAGGAGTACAGGCGGAAGAATATGCCGCTCTGCTCCTCGTAAAGCCCGATCATTTCCGATATGGTTTCCCCGGGGGACTTTTCGCCCAGCCGGGCCGCGGCGTCGTTTATCGCCTTTACGGAGGCGTCCGCGGCTTCGAGATCCCTCTTGAAGGCGGGATCGTCATAGCCCTTGTAGAGCACGTCCAGTGACCATTCGCTGTTCATTGATAAACCTCCTGCGCCTTGACGGCATTTTTTGATAACAATTAGATTATAACTGCCGGAGGCGCGTTTGGCAACCCAGAAAAAACTCGGCCGCCGCGCGAAAAAAACGGCAAAAAAACCCGCGCCGCTTATTGCAAAACGCCTCGGGGGATGATATACTGAAATGTGGAGGGCGAAAGCCCGAACATATCGCTGTATGGAAGGAGAAATCAATATGCTTGACAAGATCAAAGAGTTTCTCACCGACCTTTTCAAAAAGGCCGAGGGCGAGGAAGCCGCTGCGGAGGAGAAGGTCGAGGAGACCGTCGATAACGCCGTGGAGGCAGTAGAAGAGAACACCGCCGCCGCCGAGGAGAAGGCGGAGGACATAGTCGAGGACGTGAAGGACAAGGTCGAGGACGTCGTGGAAGACGTCAAAGATAAAGTCGAGAACGTCGTCGAGGAGGTCAAGGACAAGCTCCCCGATCTCGGCAACGTAGGCGAGATGATATCCGGCTTCTTCGATTCCATAATGGGCAAGCTGCCCGTCGACGGAGAGCTGGGCGACCAGGTCAACGAGGTCATCGGCAACGTGCGTTCGACCGCCGCCGCCGAGGGCGCGGGCATCACCGACATCTTCAACAAGATCGTCGAAGCCCTGAAGGCCAAGTTCGGTCTCGAGGGCGAGATCGGCGAGAAGATCAAGGCAGTCATCGAGTTCATCAAGTCCAAGCTGCCCCTGTGATCCGTTAATTCATCAAGATAAAACAGGCGCGGATGCGATCGCATCCGCGCCCGTTTTATTCTGCCTGAACTCTAATGCAATTGAAGCTCGGGCGTAAGCCAAGCGATGAACGATCCGTACAGCTTTGCCTGCACGCCGCCGTCCTCCGTGAAATCATACCGCACGAGGAAAGTGGCATCCGGATCGTTGTTGCCCGATGTGTACCATACGGAAGAAAACATGAACCAAAGACCTGTCTCGTCTCCGGCGATCATGCCTATACCGGGGATCGTGACCCGCCCGGGAAGGGAGGTGGACTCCGCATATTCGCGGAACCAGTCCATCGGGAGCTTGCCCTTGAATACCGTCGTGCCGTCGAAGCGGCAGATCCAGTAATCCAGCTCCTGGTACGGATCGTCGGAGTCCCAGCGCGGGCTCGTGTGCGCTATCGCTATGCCGTCCGAAAGGTTCGTGAGGTGGTACTCAAGATCCGGATCCTCGAACGCCATTACAACGGAGAGCTCCCCGTTTTCGATCTTCAAAAGCCCGCTCGAGCCGTTTACATATATCGTGCCGTCCTCTTCCACCCAGGCGTACTGATAGAAGTCCTCGCCTTCGGGAAGCAGATCCTGATACAGTATCTCGAGCTTATCCGCCTTGCTGTTCCAGCGGCCTGCAACGCCGCCCGAACGCGTCTCGTCGACATAATCTCCCGTATCCCAGTTGATGTATTCGTAGCCTTCCTGGTAACGGATCCAGAAATAGCAGTAATCGCCGATGAAGCGCATGCAGCCCCAGCCGTTGTTGTCGACCGAATAGATTATTCTGAACGTCGTCTCGTCGCCGTCGATCGGCATTGCTATTATAGAGGTCCTTCCGGTCACCTCGCCGTGATCGACTATGGTTTCCGGCGACATGCCGTATATCCAGCCGCGATGGAAGATCAGCCACTGCGGACTCTCGTACCCGGGAGTGTAAAGGTTTTTCACGAACTCCTTTTCGGTGCCGTCCGGCTCCATACGCATCAGCCTGAAGCTGCCCGCAGCGCCGTCGACGTTCGGGTTCGGCGCCCCGTTATCATCGACGTAATAGATCTTGCCGTTATATAGAGCGGGATTACGCCACGCCCTGAGATATGCGTCGCAGCTCTTGTTCTGATGGAGGACATTGTTGTCGGCGAAATGCTCGCAATCCGGGCGGCCGCAGACGGGTATCATCTCTTCGAGCCCGTAATCGTAGTAGAGCAGGTAGTCGCTGCCGAAGCACGACCAGTAAAATCCGTCTTCGGTCTCTATGAGACATCCGTTTTCGGCGGAATAGAGATTGATGGCGTCCGTCTCAGGATCAAAGGAGGTATCGGCCGGGACGGAAGGCGGATCGGTCGGTCCGGCATGCCCCGGATCGGAGGACGGCGCCTCCGTCGGCGCGGGCGAAGCTTCCTCGCCGCTTGGCCCCGTACCCGTGCAGGCAGGGAGGAAGCAGAGGACAAGGAGGAAGGAAAGAGCGATCAGAAGAGCTTTTTTCACGGCGCACCTCCGCTGCAATTTGTTCTACAAGATGAAGAATACCACGGATCCTGTGCAATGTCAACCCGTTTGGCGCCGCGGAAAACAAAAAGGCCGCGGGCATACCGCGGCAAAATCTTTGCTTTCGGTCATCGGTCATTTCATCCAGCCTTCCAGCATCCTTCTGATCGCCGATATGATCTCCTCGGTGACAGGCGCCCCTGCCGAGCCCTGCGCGAAAGCGGGGCTGCCGCCGCCCTTGCCGCCCATAATTCCGTTCACGGCCTTGACAAGCTCGTTCATCGGCGCGGAAACTCCCTCCGCGCGCAGCGCGCGGTAATGCGTCGCGCCGCCGCAGCGGCCGAATGCGAGCGCGACCTTAGCGCCGCCGCGGATAAGGCTTTCGGTCAGCATCTTGACGTCGTTAGCGCCGAAGCCCTCCGCGGATATCACCGCTATCTCTTCGCCGTGCGCGAGCGCGATGCCGTCGCAGAGCGCCTGAGTCCTCGCCTTTAGCTCGCGCTTGGCCTGCGAAAGCTCCTCCGACTGCTTCCTGACCGCGGCGGGGAGCTCGCTTCGGGAGGTGGAATAGCTCCTCGCAAGCTCGGTCATGGCGCGGGTGAGCTCGGAAGCTTCCCTGACTGCCCTTCCGCCGCAGGAGAACCAGAGCCTTGTCCCGCCCTTGTATTTCTGCGAATCGACGATGCGGATATAGCCGACCTCGCCCGTCGTCGCGCAGTGCGTGCCGCAGCAGGTGCAGGAATCGATATCGCCGCCGCCGATCCAGACGACGCGGATATCGTCCGAGCCGATATCGGCCTTCTTCCTTATGGTGATCGCGTCGAGCCCCGCATGATCCATGACCTCCGCCGTCACGGGCAGATCGCGGCGGACGGCCTCGTTCGCGCGGCGCTCCAGCAGCGCGAGCTCGTCCTCGTCAAGGTATCTGTCGAGGTCGATGGTCGAATAGCCGGCGGCCATGTGGAAGCCCACGTTGTGCGCGCCGAACATGCTGTGAGCCAGGCCGGAGAGCATGTGCTCGCCCGTGTGCTGCTCCGAGTGATCGAGGCGGCGCGGGACGTCGAGCGTTATCCTCACGCGGGAACCGACCTCCAACGGCGCGTCGGTCACGTGTACCACGCAGCCGCCCTCTTCGAGCGCGTCGAGCACCGCGGCTCCTCCGATCGAGCCGCGGTCGGCGGGCTGGCCGCCGCCCTCGGGGAAAATTACGGTGCGGTCGGTCGTGACGAGGAAGCGGCCGTCCCGCTCCTCGCAGGAGAGCACCTCCGCCTCGCAGGAGGTCAGCATGGGTACGGAGTAATAAAGTCTTTCAGTCATTTCAGTCGACCCTCAGTATGAATATCATCGGCGTAAGGCCGCCCGCCTCGGTGCGCTGCTGCGAGAGGAGCGTCACGCGGGGCGTTTCGCGTATGAGCTTTTTGAGGAGCGTGAACTCCATCGTATAGAGTATCGCGACGCCGCCCTTCCTGACGAGCTGAGGCAGCTTTGCGAGGAGGCCCGCGTAGAGCTTTTCACAGGACGAATGCGTGCCGACGCGGTTGCCGAAGGGCAGATTGGCTATCAGCTCGTCGTACGGCCTGTGGCATTCGAAGCGCAGTATGTCGTTCACCGTGTATTTGGCATCGACGCCCGCAAGTTCGGTATTGCGTCGGGCGATGTCTATCGCGCGGTGGGCTATGTCCACGCCCGTCAGCGACGCGCATGGCGACATGAGCCCGCGTTCGATAAGGAGCGTGCCGCTCCCGCAGCAGGGGTCTATGACCCTCGCGTTGACGGAGAGCTTGTCCGACGCGAAGCGCAGCACCGCAGCCGCCACCGCCGGGTTCATTGACGCGGGCACGGACTCCTCGCGGTAAGCGAAGCGCGTGTCCTTGAAGGTGAATAGCTTGACGTAAAGGCGGGCGTGCTTTTCGTTCCCCTCGATCCTGAGCTCCGCCTCGTAATCGGAGGGGGAGTTGACGAGCAAGGCGGTCTCGGCGGCCTCCGCGACGCCCCGCACGAGCTCCTGCCTTTCGGCGGGGGTGCGCATGGGAATATCCAGCTCCGCGCGGAACCTATAGGGAGGCCTTCCGGTATGGGCGGAGGCCATGAGCTTTTCCATGAAGGGGGCGGCCTTCTTCGCTATAGCGGCGGCGTTCGCCTCCGCCGTGCCGATGGGGAACAGCGCCTCCGTGAAGCAGCGCGCCGCGAAGAGCGCGGGGTAGTCGGCGGTCGTGACCTTCAGACTGCTGCGGCGCTCGTCGAACGGGGCGAAGCCGAGCCCCGTAAGCTCGTCCGCGAGCTGGCGGGTAAGAAGATCCGGCGCGCGAAGCTCGACGGTCACCGGCTCGGCAAAGCCGCGGAACGAGTGCTCCTCACGCGGGACGAACGAGCGCAGAGCGGAGGTCAGCGCTCGGCGCTCCTCCTCGAAATGCTTTGTCTCGGTATCGTCCGCGGGCGGCGCGGGGCGGTACTCCTTCAGGAAGGCCCCGGCCCTTTCGCCGCCGATGCTGCCAAGAGCCAGCAGCATGCTCGGCCGGACGAAGCGCTGATCCTCCCGCTCGAGCGCGGGTATCAGCTCGTCCGCGAAGCGCGGCGCTTTAATCGAGCCCATGAGCCGCGCGGCGTTGCGGCGCAGCTTGGCGTTGCCGCCCGCGAGCGCGGCGGAGAGGGAGGAGAGGAACCCCTCGTCCTCCGAGAGCTTTATCAGATACTGCTTCCTGTTCGCGAGCCGTATGAGCAGCGCGGAGGCGGAGCCGTTCGCGCGGAAAAGCCCGACGGCCTTTTCGAAAAGATCGTCGTGGTCGAGGCCCATGCCCATGAGCTTTTCGGCTCCGTTGGGCTCGCCGAGCACGCGTATAAGTTCTTCTTCGGTGATCCTTTTCATTTGCGGCAGACCTTGATTATCTCGTCGAGCGTCTCCTCCGTGCCGTCGAGCAGCGGATCGGCCTTCATGAGCTTTTTCAGCTCCTCGCGCCGGCTGTAAAGACCGCAGACGCCCTCAAGGAGCTTTTCGGTCGAAATGTCCTTCTGATCGAGGACCATCGCGTAGCCCTTCTTGGCGACGTAGTTCGCGTTCAGTATCTGATCGCCGCGGCTCGCCTCAAGGGGCAGGGGTATGAGCAGAGCGGGTATGCCGAGCGCCATGAACTCGAACACGGCGTTCGCGCCCGCGCGGGATATCACGACGTCCGTCGCCGCGAGCATGTCGGGCAGCTCCGGACCCACGTATTCGAACTGGCGGTAGCCCGCCATCCCGAGGGAGGCGTCGACCTTGCCCTTTCCGCAGAGGTGGACCACGTCGAAACGGGCGAGCAGCCGGGGCAGGGCGGCGCGCACTCCGTCGTTGACCGCGGCTGCGCCGAGGCTGCCTCCCATAACCATCAGCACGGGCTTATCGCCGGAAAAGCCCATGGCGGCAAGGCCTTTTTGCCTGTCGCCGCGGTAGAGCTCCGGCCTTATGGGGGTGCCGGTATGGACCATCTTCCCGGCGGTGCGGCCCTTGGCAAGGGCCATGGTATCCTCAAAGGTCACGCAGATCGTGTCGGCGTACCGCGACGCGATCCTGTTGGCAAGACCCGGGGTGTAGTCCGACTCGTGACAGACGACGGGGCATTTGCCCTTCGCGGCCATTACGACGGGAACGCTCACGAAGCCGCCCTTCGAGAAAACAACGTCGGGCTTGAGCTCCTTCACGAGACGCTTCGCCTGGCTCACGCCCTTCAATACCTTGAACGGGCTCAAAAGGTTCTTGAGCGACAGATAGCGGCGCAGCTTGCCCGACTCTATTGCGTGGAACGTCACGCCCTCCTGCGCGGTGACGAGGCCGTATTCTATGCCGTCCTTCAGTCCCGCGTAGTGGATCTCGAAGCCGGCCTCTCTGAGACCGGGCATCAGGGCGATGTTGGGGGTCACGTGCCCCGCGGAGCCGCCGCCCGTCATAAGGATCTTCTTCATAAGCCCTCCCGTATGCTTCCTGTTTATACACATTATTCCGGATAAACGCGCCGCGCGACGGTTTTTCGCGGCGTACATTTCATTTTACACCATTTCGGCGATAAGGTAAAGAGCGAAAAAAAGCGCAGCCGCGGCGCGCCGCCTCCCGCCGCCCATTTACGTTATTGACAAGCGGGGCGGGCGGTGCTATAATCAAAAAATAATATATAAAGGGGGTCCGCGGGATGGAAAAGATCATTCCGGCCGCCGCCGCATTCGTCGGCGGGGCGCTGATATCGTATCTTAACAGCCTCATCACGCGCGCGGCTCTCAAAAAGGGCGCGGGCATGGTCTACATGATGCCCGTGCGCACCCTGATAGCGGCGGGTTTCCTTGCCGCGCTTTATTTTATCTCGGTGAAGGCGGGTTTCGATCCCGTTTCGACGCTGATCGCGGGGGCCGTCGGCCACACCGCGGGGCTCGTGTTCTTCACTCTGCGGCAGATGAAGGCCCGCGGGGACGGGAGCGGAGAGGAGGACGGCGCAAATGGGTGAAAAGTCCGAACCGCTCGTAAGGATATTCGGCGTGCTCGACATTACTCCGGAGGTCGTGACGATGCTCGTCATCACGGCGATAACCGCCGTCGTATGCCTCATCGTCCGCAGCCGCCTGAAGGAGCGCCCCGGCCGGCTCCAGAACATGCTCGAAAAGGCGGTCGAATACCTCGATAACTTCTTCACGGACATCATGGGCAAAAAGAACGCGAGGAAGTATCTCTGGTTCCTCGGCTCGCTCTTCTGCTTCATTATCCTCGCGAACTATTCCGGCCTCATCCCCGGCGTGGGCATATCGCGCTTCTTCAAGGCGCCGACCTCGTCCCTCTCGGTGACGCTCGGGCTCGCGATAATGACCTTCTTCTTCATACAGATTTCCGCGATCCGCGCGGGAGCGAAGCATTATCTCAAGCATTTCCTCACGCCGATAGTGCCGCTCATACTGCTCGACGAGTTCATAAAGCCCGCATCCCTCGCGCTGAGGCTTTTCGGAAACATTTTCGGCGAGGAGAACGTCACGGAGAACCTTTACCGGCTCCTTCCGATAGGCGCGCCTATGATAATGATGGGGCTCTCGCTGCTCTTCTGCGCGATACAGGCCATGGTCTACACGATGCTCACGGCCTCGTACCTGCAGGAGTTTTTGGAGGAATGACGATTTTGTTCAATACAGAAAAGGAGCGATAAACAATGACCGATTCCGCATTCTATGCCATCGCCGCGGCGATAGCGATAGCGTTCTCGACCTTCTTCCCGGCCCTCGGGCAGGGCAAGGCCGCCAAGGCCGCGCTGGAGAGCATCGCGCGGCAGCCCGAAGCGGCGAAGGAGATAAGGTCCACGCTGCTCTTGTCACTCGCGCTCATGGAGGCGCTGACCATCTACGGCCTGCTGATCGCATTCATGCTGGTAGGCAAGATCAAGTAACGGTATCTGCGGCGCGCGCCGCGTGGGAGAAAGATGAACGTCGACCTTTCGCAGATAATCTGGACCGTGATATGCTTCGGCCTGTTCGCCCTCGTCGTGGACCGGCTGCTCTTTAAGCCCGTCCTCAAAGTGATGGACGGGCGCCGGGAGCGCCTGGAAAACGCACGCGCGCTGAAGGCGGAGGCCGAGCGCCGTGAGGAGGAGCGCCGCGAGGCGGAGCTTCTGGCCGCGGCGGAGGCGGAGAAGCGGGAAAAGGAGCGGAGGGCCGCGGCTCTCGAAGCGGAGCGGCAGGCGATGGAAGCGGAGCTCGATTCGCTCTCCCATGAGATCGAGGCCGCCCGCGCAGGCAGCGCGGAGGAGCTTGAAAGGTTCTCCGCCGAACTCAGGGAGGGGCTCGGCTCCTCCATGGACGCCCTCGTCGGAGCTTTCACCGAAAAGCTCGTGAGGGACGGTATGCACTGATGGAATACTTATACGCGCTCATCAACTTCCTTCTGCTCGCGGCGATAATCGTGCTCGCCGGAAGGAAGTCCATACGGAATATGTTCGCCGCCCGCAGGGAGGGGATAAACGCCGCCCTCGACGAGGCGGAGGCGATAGAGCGCGCTCAAACGGAAGCCCCCGCTCCGGCGGAGGAGGCGCCCGAAACGCCCGCTTTGGAGGCGGAAGCCCCCGACGGCGCCGATATGCGCGCGCGCTTCGAGGAGAAGAAGGCCCGCATGCTCCGCGAGGCGGAGGAGGCGAAGACCTCCGCGCGCCGCGAGGCGATGCTGAAGGAGCGCGAAAGGGCGGTAAAGGAGCTCTGCGCAAGACTTGCCGAGCATTTCTCCCGCGAGCCGCAGGTCTCCGCGATACGCGCCGGCGAAAGGGAAGCCGCGGAAAAGATACTCGAAAAGCTGGAGCTTACCCCCGGCGACATGTGCTACCTCATGCACCACGACGTGCTGTACGTCACGCTGACGAGCGCGTTCCCGCTCGATGAGGAGCTGGCCTCCCGCATTGGCGAGAGGGCGGCCGAGCTGCTCGACAGGGTCGGCGGCAGGCCCTCGTTCTGGGTCAAGGTCGATCCGGAGCTCATCGGCGGCCTGCGCCTCAGGATAGGCGACACGGTCTACGACTGCACCGTCAAGAACCAACTCTATCATCTGGAAAAGGATCTTCTCAAACGGCCGCTGAGCGACGCGCTCTCCGCCGAGGATATAGCCGCCGATATGCTGAAGGGCATCGGCGAAACGCAGCCCCGCATCGACGTGTTCCAGCTCGGCAGGGTGCTCTCCGTATCGGACGGCATCTGCCGCCTCGACGGTCTCGCCGACATCATGTACGGCGAAGTGGTCGAGTTCGAATGCGGCGAAAGGGGCATGATACTCGATATCGAGCCCGACAGGATCGGCTGCGTGGTGTTCGGCAAGTACGAGCATATAGAGACGCTGAGCCGCGTGCGAAGGGTCGGCAGGATAGCGAGCGTGCCCGTCGGCGAGGAGCTCCTCGGCAGGGTCGTCGACCCGCTCGGCCGCGCCATCGACGGCAGGGACAGGATAAGGACCGCCGAGCGCCGCCCGATCGAGTTCGGCGCGCCGGGCATACCCGACAGACGCTCCGTCTCGGTGCCGCTGCAGACCGGCCTGAAGGCGGTCGACTCGCTCGTGCCCATAGGCAGGGGCCAGAGGGAGCTCATAATCGGCGACCGCCAGACGGGCAAATCCGCGCTCGCGATAGATACGATAATCAATCAGAAGGGCAAGAACGTGCCCTGCATATACGTCGCGATAGGGCAGAAGGACTCCACCGTCGCGGAGATCCGCTCCAAGCTCGAAAAATACGGCGCGATGGAGTACACCACGATAGTCTCCGCGCCGGCTTCGAGCTCCGCCTCCATGCAGTACATTGCGCCGTTCGCCGGCGCCGCGATGAGCGAGTACTTCATGTACAGCGGGCGTGACTGCCTCATTGTCTACGACGATCTTTCGAAGCACGCCGTCGCATACCGCGAGCTGTCGCTGCTCCTGCACAGGCCCTCCGGCCGAGAGGCGTACCCCGGCGACGTGTTCTACCTGCATTCGAGACTGCTGGAGCGCGCGGCAAGGCTCTCGCCCGAGGCGGGCGGCGGCTCCGTGACGGCGCTCCCCATAATAGAGACGCAGGCGGGCGACATCTCCGCCTACATCCCCACGAACGTCATCTCCATTACCGACGGTCAGATATTCCTCGAAACGGATCTGTTCAACGAGGGTCAGCGCCCCGCGGTCAACGTGGGCCTCTCGGTATCCCGCGTGGGCTCCGCCGCGCAGACCAAGCTCATGAAAAAGATCTCCGCGCGCCTCAGGATGGAGCTCGCCCAATACCGCGAGCTCGCTTCCTTCGCGCAGTTCGGCTCCGACCTTGACGACAGCACTCGGAAGGTGCTCGGCTCCGGCCTGCGCATGATGCGCGCGCTGCGGCAGAGGCGCTTCGAGCCGCTGCCCGACTGGAAGCAGGCGCTGCTCATCTACGCCGTGGCGGAGGGGCTTGCCGACGACACGGAGCCGGAGGATATGGAGCGCTTCGAAAAGGGGCTTTACGAATACTTCGAGACCAACTGCCGCGATATCGTGAGCACGCTCGAAACGGGCGCCGCAATGACCCCCGCCGTCGAGGCGCGCGTCAAGGCCGCCGTGTCCCGGTATAAGGAGGCACTGTAATGGCCTCCCTGCGCGACCTCAAAAAACGGCTCGCGGCCACCAAAACGACGGGCCAGCTCGCCGGAGCCATGCGGACGGTCGGCACGGCCAAATACGCAAAGACCGGCGCGGCGCTCTCCGCAGCACGCCCGTTCGCCGAGGCCTGCAGACGGCTGATGGACGCCGCGGCCGCCGCCTCCCCCGCGCAGGAACGGGAGGAGGAGCCCCGCAACGCGCCCGCGCTCTACGTGCTCGCTGCGGGCAACAGGGGCCTCTGCGGCGGCTACAACCACAACGTTTTTGCCTTCTTCGACGAGATAACGAAGGACGTCCCGGAGCTGCGCGCCGCCGCTTGCGGGCGCATGGCCGCGGAGCACCTGAAGGAGAAAGGTGCGCCCCCCGTGCGCGAGTTCGCCGTTTCGGACGTGCCGGAATACGCGCAGGCGCGCGGGATCGCCGAGTATCTTCTTGACGAGTACGGGAGCGGCCGCGCGGGCGAGGTGTACTTCGTTTATCAGCGCTTCGAGAACATGCTGAAGCAGACTCCCGAGATACGGCGCTTCCTCCCCGCCGAGGAGGATCCGGGAGAGGCGGAGGACTTGATATTCCTGCCGGACGCGGCCACCGTCAAAGCGGAGCTCAAACCGTACTGCCTGACGGCGGACATACTGGCGCTGCTCATACAGGCGGCCGCCGGAGCGCACGCGGCCACGGTGATGGCGATGCGCGCGGCCTACGACAACGCGGAAAAGACCGCAAAAAGGCTCGAGACCCGGATACACCGCCGCCGTCAGGCGGAGGTCACGCAGAGCGTGCTGGAGACCTCGGGCGATACCGACGCAATGAGAACATGAGGAGGTCCGGATAATGGCTGCCGGAGCAAAGGGCCTTATAACGCGAATAATGGGACCGGTCGTGGACGTCACATTCCCCGACCCTTCCGCCGTGCCGGAGATCTACAACGCCCTCGAGGCGGAGACCAAGAACGGCGTGCTCCTGCTCGAAGCTCTGCATCAGCTCGGCGACGGCTCCGTGCGCTGTATCACCATGCACTCGACGGACGGGCTTTCGCGCGGGATGGAGGCCGTCGACACCGGCGCGCCCATAAAGGTGCCCGTCGGCGAAAAGACGCTCGGCCGCATGATCGACGTCAGCGGCAAGCCCATCGACCGCGGCGGGGAGATAGATTCCGATACCCGCTGGCCCATACATCACAGCGCCCCCGCCTTCACGGACATCGTCCCCGCGGAGGAGATACTTGAAACGGGCATAAAGGTCATCGACCTCATGACCCCCTACGCCAAGGGCTCGAAGATAGGCCTCTTCGGCGGCGCGGGCGTGGGCAAGACCGTGCTCATAATGGAGCTCATAAGGAACATCGCCTTCGAGCATGACGGCTACTCCGTTTTCGCCGGAGTGGGCGAGCGCTCGAGGGAGGGCCACGACCTCTGGCAGGAGATGGAGCAGTCGGGCGTGCTCGGCAAGACCGCGCTCGTTTTCGGCCAGATGAACGAGCCGGCGGGAGCGAGGCTCCGCGTGCCGCTCGCGGGGCTCACCATCGCGGAATACTTCAGGGAGTACTCTCACAAGAACGTGCTCCTGTTCATCGACAACATATTCAGGTTCACGCAGGCCGGCTCGGAGGTCTCGGCGCTGCTCGGGCGCGCGCCGTCCGCGGTCGGCTATCAGCCGACGCTCGCCTCCGAAATGGGCAAGCTGCAGGAGCGCATAGTCTCCACGAAGAACGGCTCGATAACCTCCGTCCAGGCGATATACGTCCCCGCGGACGACCTTACCGACCCCGCCCCGGCCACGACCTTCACGCATCTCGACGCGACAACGGTGCTCTCCCGCTCGATCGTCGAGCTGGGCATCTATCCCGCCGTGGCGCCGCTCGAATCCGGCTCGCGCATGCTCACGCCCGACATAGTCGGCGACAGGCATTACAACACAGCCAAGGAGGTCCAGCGCGTGCTGCAGCGCTATAACGAGCTGCACGACATCATAGCGATACTCGGCATGGATGAGCTCTCGCCGGAGGACCGCCGCACGGTCAAAAGGGCGAGGCGCGTGCAGAGGTTCATGAGCCAGCCCTTCCACGTCGCGGAGGGATTTACCGGCATGGCGGGCAGGTTCGTGCATCTGGAGGACACCATCAGGAGCTTCGAGGCGATACTGGGCGGCGAATGCGACGATATCCCGGAGCAGTGCTTCATGATGGCGGGCGGCATCGACGACGTGTGGGCCGCCAACGGGAAGGAGGGCGCATGAAGGACGCCCTTACCGCAGTGATACTCACCCCCTCGGGCGAAAAGGCGCGGATCGCCTGCGTTTCGGTCGGCCTCGTCTCCCGCGACAACGAAAGGGGAGAGGGCGGAGGCGGCTTCGGCATAATGCGCGGGCACCTGCCGCTCGTCGCCGCGCTGGAGCCCGGCTCGGAGGTGAAGATAACGCCGCCGGACGGAGCGCCGGCGAGGTTCCGCATAACGGGCGGCTTCGCAATGGTCCAAAACGATACTGTCACCGTGATAACCGACGGCGCGGAAGAAATATACCCAGGATAAAGGCTCCGAAATGCTTGCTATTTCGGAGCTTTGATACTATAATGGTGCTCTGCCGTCCCGCTTTCGGGACGAGATACGGAGGTCATTTATGAGCATCCATGAGGAATGCGGCGTGTTCGGCGTCATTTCGCCGGAGGTAACAGACGTTGCCGGCATCTCATATTACGGGCTTTACGCGCTCCAGCACAGGGGGCAGGAGAGCTGCGGCATAGTCGTCAACGACGACGGCGTTTTCGCCTCGCACAAGGATCTCGGCCTTTTGAGCGAGGTCTTTTCGGGCGACGTGCTCTCGCGCTTCCCGAAGGGCACGATGGCCGTGGGCCACGTCCGCTACGGCACGACCGGCGGCAACAACAGGAACAACTGCCAGCCCATCGAGGTCAACCACCAGAAGGGCCGCATGGCGCTCGCCCACAACGGCAACCTCTCCAACGCGGTCGAGCTCAGAAACGAGCTGGAGCTTTCCGGCGCGATATTCCACACCACGAGCGACACGGAGACCATCGCGTACATAATCACCAAGGAGCGGCTCAAGGCCCCCTCCATCGAGGAGGCGCTCTCCCGCGCTATGAACGTGATCGACGGCGCGTACTCGCTCCTGCTGATGAGCCCGCAGAAGCTCATCTGCGCGAGGGATCCCTACGGCTTCCGCCCGCTCTGCTACGGCAGGACCGCGGACGGCATGTACATCGTCGCCTCCGAGAGCTGCGCGATAAAGGCCGTCGGCGGCGAGGTCATCCGCGACGTCGAGCCCGGCGAGATAATCGTCTTCAGCAAAAAGGGCGTGCAGTCCCGCCGCGAGCACTGCGGCGCCAAGCCCAAAAAGCTCTGCATATTCGAATACATCTATTTCGCGAGGCCCGATTCCGTGATAGACGGCGTCTCCGTCCATGATTCGAGGGTCGCCGCGGGCAGGATACTCGCCAAGGCGCACCCCGCCGACGCGGATATAGTCGTCGGCGTGCCCGACTCCGGCCTTGACGCGGCGCTTGGGTTCAGTCTGGAATCCGGGCTGCCGTACAGCATCGGCCTCATCAAGAACAAATACATCGGCCGCACGTTCATCTCCCCCGGTCAGAGCATGCGCCTCGACCAGGTCAAGATAAAGCTCAGCGCGATAGAGGAGGCCGTCCGCGGCAAGCGCGTGGTGCTGATCGACGATTCCATCGTCCGCGGCAACACCAGCGGCAGGATAGTCAAGCTCCTGCGCGAGGCCGGCGCGAGCGAGATACACATGCGCATTTCCTCCCCGCCCTTCCTCAATCCCTGCTATTACGGCACGGATATCGACACGCGGGACAACCTCATCGCCTGCAGGCACAGCGTGGAGGAGATAGCCGGGCTCATAGGCGCCGACAGTCTGGGATATCTGCCCATCGATTCCATACACGAGCTCTGCGCGGGCGGCGGCTTCTGCGACGCGTGCTTCAGCGGGAACTACCCCACCAAGGTCCCCAAGGAGACGAGGAAGGACAGGTTCGAGCAGAAGCTCTCCAACAGGAAAAAGAAGGAAAAATAAAGTCAAACGGAGGGTACCGCCCGGCGCGGCCCGAAGTAAAAAACGATACCAAGCGCCGCCGTGCGTCCACGGCGGCGCTTTTTCGTTGCATTCGGGCGGGAGGCGTGATAATATGGGATCGACAGATCGCAAAACGGAGGTAAGAGCGCATGCTTGAAAGGATGGGGGAGTTTTTTGACGCCCGGCTGGAGGGCTACGAGGAGCACCAGCTGACTTCGATAGCGCACGCGCGGGAGTTCTACCCGTTCACCGCGGGCTGCCTGCCGCAGACCGGCGAGCCTGAAGTGCTGGATCTGGGATGCGGCACCGGCCTGGAGCTCGGATACTATTATCGGAAAGTCCCCGCAGCCCGCGTAACAGGCGTCGATCTTGCGCGGGGCATGCTCGCCGCGCTCCGCAAAAGGTTTCCCGACAAGCCGCTCACGCTTATCGAGGGATCGTATTTCGACGTGCCTCTCGGGGAGCGGGCATTCGACGCGGCGGTGTCGGTCGAGTCGCTCCATCATTTCACGAAGGAGGAAAAGATCCCGCTTTACGAAAGGGTGCTCACGGCGCTCAGACCGGGCGGATATTTCATACTGACGGACTATTTCGCGGCCTCGGAGGAGGAGGAGATCTCCCGCCGCGCGGAGCTTATCCGCCTGAAAAGGGAGCAGGGCGTCCCCGAGGGCTGGTTCTGCCACTTCGACACGCCTCTGACCGTCGAACACGAGAGGGAAGCCCTGCTGGCAGCCGGGTTCGCCTCCGCCGAGATACTGAAAAGCTGGGGAGCGACGCACACTCTCAAGGCGCTCAAATGACGGATCGCCGCCCTGCGCGGCAAAGACAACGGGGAACGCATATGAAGAACGTAATGGAAAAGAACAGATGGTTTTACGATCACTTTGTCGCGGGCATGATACATGAACGCTTCGCCGGATTCGAGGACCGCATAGCGGTCGGGATCGCGGGCGAGGGCTCGGACTGCTTCGGCTACGACGACCATATCTCCCGCGATCACGATTTCGGGACGGGCGTCTGCCTGTGGCTCACCGACGAGGATATGGAGAGGATCGGGCGCCCGCTTTCCGCCGCCTATAACGAGCTCGTCGACAGCGCGGAGCGGAGCTGGCTCACCGAGCGCCTTCGGGAGCGCAGGGGCGTCATGACCGTGCGCGGGTTCTATTCGAGGATACTGAATATCGACTGCGACGCGGAAAGCGGCTCCATGACGGAGGAGCAGTGGTACAGACTTGACCATTCCTGCCTCAGGACCGCCACGAACGGGGAGGTCTTCCGCGACGATCCCGGCGTTTTCACCGCCTTCCGACGATACCTCCTAAACTATTATCCTGACCGCGTCTGGAGGATGCGGATAGCCGAGCAGCTCCACGAATACGCCTCCTCCTTCCAGGTGAATTACGCCCGCTGCATGGCCCGGGGCGACACCGTGGCCGCCGAGCTGTGCAGGGCGAGGGGGATGAGCTCCGCCATGGAGCTGTTTTTCCTGCTCAACAGGGAATACCCGCCCTATTACAAATGGACCTTCCGCGCGCTTACCGGGCTTGACCGGGAGGGGAGCTTCTCCGCAAAGCTGGAGGAGCTCTCGAAGGAGCGCATCCGCACGGAGGCGTGGGAGGACACGAAATACCATCCGAACCGCCAGAACTTCAAGGACAGGATAGTTTCCCTTTCGGAGGAGATCGCTTCCGAGCTGGAGGTGATGCTTGCCGAAAAGGGGCTCATCCGCGTGCGCGGCCGATATCTGGAGGCCCACGTGAACGCCGTCCTTTCGGGCGAATGACCCGGACCGGGGCCGATCAGGCCCCGAAAGCCCCGCAGCATCGGCGGGGTTTTTTTATTCGCGGGAAGTTTGGCGCCGACGCTCATAAAAACGATTGAAGCGGGGAAGCGTTTATGGTATATTATCATCAAAGGACAAGCGGCGGCAAACGCCGGGAAAGGCAGGGACCATCACCTTGAAAAAAGTCGTAATAATCGGCGGAGTTGCCGGAGGCGCGAGCTGCGCCGCGCGGCTCCGCAGGCTCGACGAGACGGCCGAGATAATAATGCTGGAGCGCGGGGAGTACATCTCCTACGCGAACTGCGGCCTGCCCTACCACGTGGGCGGCGTGATAAGATCGCGCAATGCGCTGCTCCTCCAGACCCCCGAGGCCATGAAAAAGAAGTTCCTCGTGGACGTGAGGACGCTTTCGGAGGCGGTCGCGATAGACCGCGAAAGGAAGACCGTCCGCGTGAGGGACGCCGCGAACGGCACGGAGTACGAGGAGAGCTACGACACGCTCGTCATCGCCACGGGCTCGAGCCCGCTCCGCCCCAACATACCCGGCATAAACAGCCCGCGGGTCAGGACGCTTTGGACGGTGCCCGACGCCGACGATCTTAAGGACGCGGCGGCGTCTTCCCGAAAGGCCGCGGTAATAGGCGGCGGCTTTATCGGCGTGGAAACGGCCGAGAACCTGAAGCATGCGGGGCTCGCGGTCGAGCTCATAGAGGCCGCGGATCAGGTGCTCGCCCCCCTCGATCCGGAGATGGCTCTGCTCGTGCAGAGGGAGCTTGCGGAAAACGGCGTCCGCCTCACGCTGGGCGACGGCGTGGACTCGTTCGAGGATACGGGCAGCGGCCTGAAGATAAAGCTCAAGAGCGGCAGAACGGCCGAAGCCGACTTCGCCGTGCTCTCGATCGGCGTGCGCCCGAACAGCGCGCTCGCACGGGACTGCGGCCTTGAAATAAACGCAAGGGGCGGCGTCGTCACCGACGAACGCATGCGCACCTCCGATCCCTCGATATACGCCGTGGGCGACGCGGTCGAGGTGGAGGACGCGGTCTTCGGCGGCAGGACAATGACAGCCCTCGCGGGGCCCGCAAACAAGCAGGGCCGCATAGCCGCCGACAATATCGCGGGGCTCGGCTCCGAGTATCACGGCTCGCAGGGGACGTCGATAGTAAAGGTGTTCGGACTGACCGCCGCGTCGACCGGCGCCAACGAAAAGACCGTGAAGGCCCGCGGCATGGTGAAGGACCGCGATTACAGGACGGTCACGCTCATGCAGAACCATCACGCGGGGTATTATCCCGGCGCTCTGCCGATAATGATGAAGCTCATATTCACCGCCGACGGCGGAAGGATACTCGGCGCGCAGGCGGTCGGCGCGGAGGGCGCGGACAAGCGGATCGACGTTATCGCCGCCGCGCAGCGCCTCGGCGCGCCCGTCACCGCCCTGAAGGAGCTGGAGCTCGCCTACGCTCCGCCCTTCTCCTCCGCGAAGGACCCCGTCAACATGGCGGGCTTCGTCGCGGAAAACCTGCTGCGCGGGCTCGTGCGGCAGGCGGAGTGGGACGCGCCCGACAATGACGCCGCGGCGCAGCTGCTCGACGTGCGCGAGGAGGCGGAGGTCGCGGCCTACGCCGTGCCCGGCGCGGTCAATATCCCGCTGGGGCAGATAAGGGCGCGCATGGGCGAGCTCGACAAAGACCGGCGCGTCATCGTGTTCTGCGCGATAGGCGTCCGGGCGTACAACGCCGCGAGGATACTGATGCAGTCGGGCTTCGGAGACGTCATGATCTATCCCGGCGGCGCAAGACTCTATCGGAACACCCACGAAAAGCCGGAGCCGAAGGAAGAGGCCCCGGCCGAGACAACACCCACGGAAGACAGGAGGAACGCCGCAATGGAAACGGTACGTCTCGACTGCTGCGGAATGCAGTGCCCCGGCCCCATAATGGAGGTCTACAAGAAGCTCGGCGCGATGAAGGAGGGCGATATGCTGGAGGTCACCGCCTCCGATCCCGGCTTTGCGAAGGATATCGTCTCCTGGTGCAGGCGCACGGGCAACACGCTCGTGTCCAACGTCGCCCATGACGGCGAATACACCGCGCTCGTTATAAAGGGCGCGGAGAAGGCGGAGGAGGCGGGCTTTGCGGTGAAGGACGCGCCGCAGGGCAAGACGATAATCGTGTTCGACGGCGACCTCGACAAGGTGCTTGCGTCGTTCATAATCGCCAACGGCGCTCTCGCCATGGGCAGGCCCGTCACCATGTTCTTCACGTTCTGGGGCCTCAACGCGCTGAGGAAGCCCGAAAAGCAGAAGGTCAAAAAGACCCTCGTCGAGAGGATGTTCGGTTTCATGCTGCCCCGCGGCTCGAAGAAGCTGAAGCTCTCCAAGATGAATATGGGCGGCATGGGTACCGCCATGATGAAGAAGATAATGAACGACAAGAACATCGACTCGCTCGAGGAGCTTATAAGGAAGGCCCTCGACAACGGCGTCAAGCTCGTCGCCTGCTCAATGAGCATGGACGTTATGGGCATAAAGCCGGAGGAGCTCATCGACGGCGTCGAGATAGGCGGCGTCGGGACATACCTCGGCGACGCGGAGGAATCGAACGTCAACCTGTTCATCTGACGGAAAGGATACGATATGAAAGACAAGGCAAAGTTCATAGCCCTTTACGCCGCGCCCTCGTGGATCGCGCGGGAGGACGAAAAAAAAGAGGAGGACGCTCCCGGTGAGGACAAGCCCTATCCCGAGAATTACGCCGAGGAGCCGGTGAACGAACCGCCCATGCGGCTCGTATACGGCAGCCCCGAAATGATGGCGCGCCTCGCCAAAAAGCGCGGCGCGCGCATGCGCGCGGTGTACGCCGCGCCGGACCTCCCGGGGCCGGAGGCCGAGATACGGGAGGTCTACGCCGGGCCGGAGATGATGGACGGGCCCGTCACGCAGGAGGCGCCCTCGCCGGCGCTCCTGGGGGCAGTCATGCCCGCGCCGGCCGACGCTTGGGAGCCATCTGCGGAGCCCGCCGCCGAGCCGGACAAGCCCGCGGAGCCGAAGCGCGGCCGCTGCTTCTTCGCGCGGCTCTTCGGGAAGGAGACGAAGGTATGAGATACCGTCTCCGCTCCTGCGTATGGGAGATAACGCTCGCGTGCTGCTTTTCGTGCAGATACTGCGGCTCCCGCGCGGGGAAGGCGAGGGAGAACGAGCTCACGACGGAGGAATGCCTGTCCGTCGCGGATCAGCTCGCGGAAATGGGCTGCAGGCGCGTCTCCATGATAGGGGGCGAGGTGTTCATGCGCCCGGACTGGGACGTGATCGCAAAGCGGCTGACCGACGGAGGCGTTTCCGTCGCCGTGATAACCAACGGCTTCCTCTTCACGGAGGGGCTGATAAAAAGACTCCTTGCGGCCGGCGTCGAATCCGTCGCGGTGTCGATAGACGGGCCGGAGGAAGTGCACGACAAGTACCGCCAGCCGGGCAGCTTCAAAAGGGCGATGGCCGCGATAGACGCTCTGCACGCGGGCGGCGTGCCGGTCTCGGTGATAACGACGCTCAATGCGGAAAACGCCCCTCGGCTGGAGGAGATGTACTCCCTGCTGTGCGAAAAGCCCATCGGCGCATGGCAGATACAGGCCTGCTCGCCCATGGGCAACGCGGCGCACGCGGGCTTCGACCACCGCATAGACGCCGCGGCGGTCGTCGGTTTCATACTCGAAAGGGTCGGCTCGGCGCCGTTCGCAATGGGCGCGGCGGACAACATCGGCTACTGGACGGAGGGCGAGGACCGGCTCCGCGGCATGAGGTCGGGCGGCGCGCCGTTCACGGGCTGCCGCGCGGGACTGACCGCCATAGGCATTGACAGCGTCGGGAACGTGCGCGGCTGCGAATCCATGTACGACGAGGCATTCAACGAGGGAAACCTCCGCGAAAGGAGCCTGCGCTCCATCTGGGAGGATCCCGAAGCGTTCGCCTACAACAGGCGCTTCACGCCGGATATGCTCACCGGCGCATGCAGCGGCTGCCCGAAGGGAAAACACTGCGCGGGCGGCTGCAGGTCTTACAACTGGTTCAGCCACGGAAAGCTGTACGAATACCCCGCGTGCGCGCGGGCAGGGAGCCGGAACGGAGGTCAAGCATGGGCAGCTCGTTCAGAGAGGACGTGACACGATGGATCACGGAGCGCTACGGCTGCGGGCCGGAGCGCCTTTGGCTGCGCTTTCCCGACTACGCCGTGTTCCGCCATTCGGACGACCGCAAATGGTTCTGCATAGTCATGGACGTGCCCCGCAGCGCCCTCGGCCTAAAGGGAGAGGGCCGCGTCGACATACTCAACGTGAAGCCCGGCGATCCGCTCCTGTGCAGCATGCTGAGGCAGAGGGAGGGCTTCTTTCGCGGCTGGCATTTTTCAAGCGGGAACTGGGTCTCGGTGCTGCTCGACGGCACAGTCGGCTTCGGCGAGATATGCTCGCTGATCGACATGAGCTACGAGGCGACCGCCTCCGCGGCGAAAAAAAGGCGGCTGCGCTCCCCGAAGGATTGGATAGTGCCCGCCAACCCGAAGTATTACGATATAGTGCGGGCTTTCAACGAAAGGGACGAGATCGAATGGAAACAGGGCGCGGGGATAAGGACGGGCGACACGGTGTTCGTCTACGCCGCGGCGCCGGTCTCCGCGATACTCTTCAAATGCATCGTGACCGAGACGGACATCCCGTATGATTACAAAAGCGGGGAGCTCACCATCACCGCGCTTATGCGGATAAAGCTCCTGAGGCGGTACGACCCGGGAGATTTCACTTTCGCGCGGCTGAAGGATTACGGCATATTCGCCGTGCGCGGCCCCCGCGGAGTGCCTCCGCGTCTCGCCGAGGATCTCGAACTGTGAATACCCGCCCGTGAGCGGCAGGAAAAGCGCGGCGGCGCTTTTTCTTTTTGCCCCATCCACCGCTGACGCGGTCACCCGATCCCGGGGCGGGAAGTGATGCGAGCAACAACAGCCTAACCGCGGCGGACCCTGCCGCCCTTTTTTTGCCTTTCCGACCATCCACAGGATGCTCGTTATCGCTGAGCGCGACCGGCTCTTTCCCCGGGCAGAACTTCCGCAGTCCACGGCGCGAAAACGCCGCAAAAAATATATTTTGTTTTTCTTGTCCACTTTTGCCTTTCTCGTGTGCTTTATTAGTGAAGACGAAAGGAGGATCGAACAATGGATCAGGACAAGGCGCTTTTCAGCAGGCGGTATTGGGAGGATGCGTTCTTTGACGACGCATACTTCGAGCCGTCCTTTGACGGGTCAAACGTCATGCAGCTTTTCGGCGCGGGGGGCGCATGGGGGGCGGCCGCTCTGTCCGACGAGTTCCCGGAAGAAGCGCTGCGGATACTCGGGAGCGGGTGCATCCCCGCGGATAAGGAGCTTGTCGTCGGATCGAAGCGGTTCATCGCAGCGGCGAAGGCCTTTTCCGAAGAGCACGAGGTCTCCGCGGACATAATCCGGGAGAAATGCTGCATCGACGCATGGCTGTATTTCAGCGCTGAGCTCATCACAGATGAACGGAAAGCGGATCTTACGAAGCTGATCGGGCAATGCCACGAGCTTATGATAATACCCCATCCCAATGGGATGCCGAAATGGTGCGAATACGCGGTCGTGCTGACGTATGTAACGAACCGCACACTGTTTGAAACAAACAAAAAAACGGCGGAGCCGAAAAAAGGAGGAACAACATATGAAAAGCATTATAAAAAAAGGGATCGTATCTGCGCTGGCGCTGCTCACTCTTATTATGAGCGTATTCGTTCCGATGAAGAAGGCCGAGGCGGCAATGATGTATAATAACACCTTGGATTGCTATTTATCCTGTCAGATAACACAGACCAATAAGCTAACCGCCTCCATGGAAGCAGACGGATTTAAGGGAACAACAACAAGAATAGGCGTCGAATTATATGTGGAGAAAAGGGTACTTGGTGTCATTTGGAAACGCATCGATATCGGATACACAGATAATGTTTGGGTCGATTCCACTACACATTTTACATACAGCAACACTTTTTCAACTTTCCTTAACAGCAGCGGAGTTTACCGCACTACGGTGACTTTTACTGTATCAGGAACCGGCGGAGCAGATGACGTGATAGTAAAAACATCGACCGTCACATATTAAAAGAAAGCGCTGATCCAAAAAGATCAGCGCTTTTTTTTACTCGTCCACCTTAACGGAAGCGACCCATTCCACAAAAACATCAAAATCGACTTGCGAAGGGTATGTCAGCGAGAAAAAATATCCGTTTTCGATCCATGACGCTTGAGCGCCTTTATCGCTATAGCATATTCTTATTGTTTTTTCTCCGATACGGCGTTCACTGAAGGATCCCCATTCGCTGTTAACGTTTTGAGATAGATGCTTGTTCGCAGATTGCAGGAGTTTGAGCGTATTATTGCCATCGTCGGTATAGATGACACGTAATTCTGTTCCCTCAACTTTGAAATCACTGATCGTAAACCCCTCCGGTATCGGCACAAGTCCGTATTCTTCTTCTATACTGTCCTTCGTTATCGCCGGATCGGTGTATTCCACGTGATCCGAAAAGATCTTTACGAAGAAGCCGGCTATGGACTCCCTGATCCGGGGAACGGCGCATGCGGTCGCCGCCAATGCGACAGCGGCGGCTATGGCTATGATCAGCCAGCGCCTGGGCCGCGCTCCGTTCTTCTTCCTCTCGGAACGCTCTTTCGCGAAAAAGTCGTTCATCCGCTGCTCGAACCCTTCGGAGAACGCCGGACATTCCTGTTCGGCCGATGCGCAGTCGGCAGCAAGGTCGGCGTCGATGCTTTTTTCAAGCATTTCGATAAGATCGTTCTTTGTCACCGCCATTATGCCGCACCCCCTTCCGGATCGAGGATCGATGCGAGCTTTTTCTTTGCGCGCTGCACCCGTTTGATTATCGTTTGATGCTTTTCGCCCAGTATTTCGGCCGTTTCCGCGGGTGAAAGCTCAAGCTTGTAGCGCATCCAAAGTGCCGCTTTTTCCTCGGGATCGAGTTTTTCGACAGCGGCGTTCAGCGCCTCATACTCCGCCTTTTTGCAGATCGTTTCAAGAATATCATGATCGGCCGGTTCGTCGAAAAAGGAGCCGGGTTCGGCCGCGAAAGCATTCAAAGAGACGATCTTCGACCTTTCCCTCAACAAGTTGAGAGCGCGGTATTTTGTCACGAGGAGCAGGAACCTTTCACGGGAATCCTCTTTGAGGCCTTTGAGCTTCTCAATGTATTTTGCCGCAGTTTCACAGAAAACGGTCTGGACGATATCCTCGGCGTCATATTGGTTCTTCAGGAAAAAAAGCGCGCGATAAAGCATCGCGGAGCGATACCTATAATACAGCGCTTCACAAAAGTCGCGATCCTCATCTGTTTCGATCAGCGATAAAAACAGAAGCATTGGACGGCCTCCCTTCACGGGGTCGGACTTGGGCGTTTGACCCCACTCACCGCATACCAATGATATCACAACGCCGAAGGATTATCAAGCGAAGAAAATATATTATGTTTTTCTTGTCCACTTTTGCCCTTCTCGTGTGCTTTATTAGTGAAGGGCAGCGAACAGTACGTCAGCAGACGGCTGATCCGAAAAAAGCTTTGACGACCACGCACGGGGTGCGAAGGAGGTGAAAAGAACTTACCGGCGGAAAAGCGGCGGTGAGGACGCATACCCTCACCAACAATACCGACAAACAACACAAGGAGGATCATTATGAAGAAAATAATGTCGGCAATCATTATCACGATCATGGCGCTTTCGGTATTCGTTGGCGCCGCAGCGCGTCCCGACCTGCAGAAGGGTTTTTCGGGCGATGCACTGGAGGACGCGGAAGTCATCGCGTTCATACCTGCCGGTGACGGCGAAGAAGCCATCGGCTTCCTTGAGGACGAGTTTGCGAACGCAGGCCCGGAATCCTTTGCAGTCAGCAGCGGGAACGTTTATGTTCTCGATTCTGTAAAAAACAGGATCATCGCATATGAATCCGGGGCAGCCAGATACATTCCCCTAAATGGAATCAGCAACCCGCAGTATTTTGCCGTTGCCGGAGAAAGCATATATGTTGTCGGTGAGATAGGAACCGAAATAATAAGCATTAACGGCAAAGCGCATGGGGAGATGCCGCTGCCGGTTGGTATCGACTTCGAAGATGTATTCCGGATCTACAGCACCGGCAATATGGTCTGCCTGCTCACGCACGGTCTTAAATGCTATAAGGCCGATCCAATGGTGGGAAAATGGTCCGCGGAATATGATATCGATGTCGAAGGCCGCTTCGAACAGACGGAGACCGTTTCTCTGCCGGGCAGAAAGATAGTCCTTGATGTAGGCAACACCTGTTTGGTACAGTATCTCCAGCATTCAGATGAGGAACTGATCGTCGGCGTATATGAGTTCGTCCCGGAGCTTCCCGTAATCGAGACCGAGTACACTGTGCGCAGGTACGATATGGACGGCAGGCTTCTTGGCTGCACCGTGATCAACAACATCAATGCTTACTCCATTCCCGACACGGTCGTTTGCGTTGACCCTTCCACCGGAAACATTTACACTATGCTTTGCAGGGAGGAAGGCGTTTATATCACCAAGCCCAATTTCCGCATGGATTATCTGTCCCATATGGAGGAGCTTACGGAGATCGCGGAAGCCATACTTGAAAGCGACGCCAAGGAGATGCCCGTGAGGTATTCTACCGTGACTAGCATGACAAGAGCACAGGTACAAGTGCGCGCTGAGGCAGCGAGGGACCATATCTGGGTTTTGCAAGCAGTCAACAAAGATACGACCGGACTTCCCAGAGATGTCACATTACCATATCAGGTCGAGCATTCAAACCCAAACAATACGATGAAGGGCATCCCTTACTGTTGGGGCGGAGGAATAATGAATATTTCAACCGATTTTGATGCCCTGTTAAGTACCTCGGTTACCGGAAATATTAATCAAGATTCGCTTGGACATGTTCCCGGAACTATAGGTTTTGACTGTTCGGGTTTTGTCAGTTATGCTTATGGTATTTCAAAGCATAATACAGAGTATTTCAGAAACACATACGGCCATTACGTGAATGGCAGTGCAGCAAACAGCGGAATGCCCGAGTGTGGTTTAGCCAATATTACCTATATGGACTTTATGGTAAGATATAACTATCCCAACAAAACCAATCATGTATTGCTGTACTGTGTTTTTGAAGAAAGCACAGGAATAACAACTATTGAATGTACAACCGCCCCTATTGGTACACATTTTCAACGCGTTAAGAACAGGACCTATGCTACGTTTAATGCTCTTTCGGGTTATATTCTCCGCACTCCGTATGCCTGCGGAGGAACAGTTGGTCATACCATGTCCGATTATCAGTATGATTCCGAAAGGCATTGGAAGGAATGCACAATGGGTTGCGGAAAGAAGACTAATAATGCTACGCATACAATGACCGCATATGGGTACAACAACACCTATCATTGGAATAAGTGTACATCAAATTGTGGATATACTTGCAATAAGACCGCCCATACTTGGTCCGGTTACCAGTACAACGTTTATTCTCACTGGAAGGTCTGCACCGGAAACTGCGGGAAAATAACTGCCCAGGCGGATCATACTTGGGTCGCCTGTAATTTCGGCTACCGCTGCAGCGTATGCAACATGTATACGACCGATATCCCCGATCCCGGAGACGGCATCGGCGGGAATACCACGGATCGATAAAAAAATGGAACCTTTTCCCTCTCTCATGCGTTATATAAATGAAAACAATTGAGTGTTAATTCAAAAACAGGAGGACTTCATGAAACGCATCATCTCATTCGCGCTGATTTTCATAATGGCGCTGTCCCTTGCGGCGTGCAAACAGCC